>CAZUJL010000052.1:0-2397 GCA_964620045.1 uncultured Nitrospirales bacterium | reverse complement strand
ACGTCGCGGATTGCTAATATTACCGCTTCCAAAAATTCAGTTCAACGGGCGTCTTCATCACCAAGTGGGGCACCGCCGGGAACGGGGATGGAGAATTCAGCTCCGTCCGCGGCGTCGCGGTGGACGCCGCGGATGACGTCTACGTCGCGGACCTCGCCAATAACCGCATCCAAAAATTCAGTTCAGCGGGCGCCTTCATTACCAAATGGGGCAGCCTTGGGGCCGGTGACGGGGCTTTCTCTTTTCCAGGCGGCGTCGCGGCGGACACCTCGGGCCGCATCCTCGTTACGGACACAACTAATTACCGTGTCCAGAAGTTTCAGGAAACGGCGACTCTGCCCGCAGCGCGCGCGGCGGCGCTGCTCGTGACCGCGCTCCTGCTCGCGGTGGGCGCCGGATTCGCCGTGCGGCGCTCGCGCAAGCCGATGGCTTCGTAGACGAAACCGCAATGGGAAGTGCGTCATCGTGAAGTGGTGATTTCCTCGGTCTGCGCAACACACACGGCACCCTTCTCGGGCTCGATCTGGTGATGGAGAAATAGTCGCGCGCGGTTCTCATGCCCGCCTCCACGCCTGGCGCACCATGTCGCCCACGACGAAATAATCCGAATAGGCTGCGTCGTGCCATTGACGCCTCCCCCATCGCTTTGTACACTCCGGCGTTTTCAACGGGGACCCTTCGCAATGCGCACTATTTGGATGATGGTATCTGCGGGGTTGCTCGGTCTCCTGAGCAGTGTGTGTGCCGCCGATGCACAGGAGGCGGCTGGTTATCAGCACGAGCGCTGGGGCACGCCGAAGGCGGACGTTGTCCGTTACTTTGACGCGTACACGGTGAGTTTCGACGGGGCGGACGACGACACGGGCGATGGCCTGGCGGATTATCGCCGCATTCCGGAGTGGGTTGAGTACGAAATTAAGCGTTACGACGGCAAGGTGCCCAGCTACAAGCGCCCGGACTGGTTTACGGACAAGGCGCTGCGCGCGCAGAACATCGCGCCGGACGATGATTCGTATCGCGGACAGGCGACACGCTGGAACCGCGGGCATATGTGCATGAAGAACCATGCGGCGCGGATCAGCGCGGCGGCGGATCGCGACACGCATTCGCTGCTCAATGCTGCGCCGCAGTCGGCGTTGCTGAATCAGGGCATCTGGCTCGACCTCGAGGAAAAGACCGGCGACTGGGCGGATCGCTACGGCCGGGTGTGGATCATGTGCGGACCGATCGTGGAGCGCGGGAAGCCGTTGCAGTGGCTGGGCGAAGGCGACGAACTGCGCGTGGCGGTGCCGACGGCGTTCTTCAAGATCGTGGTGCGCGAGTCGGCCGATCCCAAGCGTCCGCTGGTGCTGGCGTTTGTGTATCCGAATTCGGAGAGCACGCGGCAGCTTCCGCCGAAAAAGGGGCCGTTCGATCACAAAAAATTCGCGGTCTCGGTGGATACGATCGAGACGATGACGGGTCTCGATTTTCTGACGACGCTCGACGATCCGATCGAGGCGGATATCGAGCGCCAGACCGTGCTTGTGTTGTGGCCTTAGGCCGTTGTTGAACCTGCTTTTGGTTTTCGGCGTGCGGCGATCCATAGTTTGCGGATGCCGAGCGCGAGTCCGGTCATGGCGAGCATACTGAAGAGCAGGCTCGATACGCCGAAGATTGCCTTACCGAAGAATCCGAACCATTGCCCGCCGTGCAGGCGCCGGCCGAGGTCGTAGAGTTTGTAGTTGGACGTGAACTCGCGGACCGGCTTCACGTGCAGCACGGTGCCGGTGTACTGGTCGACGAAGACTGTGCTGGTCTGGTTGCGCGTGGACCAGCCGGCGGGGCTTTTCTTCACCGCAATCGGGCCGGACGGCGTCTCTGCGGGCAGGATTTGATATACGCGCAGTTCGGGGAAGTGTCCTTCGGAGGCCTTCAGGGCGGCGTCCAACGGCGCGGCGATGCGCTGTGCGGCGTCGGTCGGTTGGACGGAATGCAGCGACGGTGTGTTGGGCTGGTTGGCCGACGCTTGTTCGAATTTCTCGGGAAGGTGTAGCGCGATCAGGCTTCCGGTGACGGCGAGGAACAGAATCGGCAGGACAATCAGCGCGCCAATCGTGTTGTGCAGGTCCCACAGTTTGCGGAATCCCGACGAGCCGGATTTTATCCCGAACCGTTTTGCCGGCCACCAGAGATAGAGCCCGGTTGGGATGAGTAGCAAGACTTCGAGTGTGGCGATGTTTCGAATGAGCTTGCCGGTGTCGCCGGCGTTGAGCTTCGTGTGCCACTGTGTCGCGTTGATGACGAGTTTGCTGGTGAAGGATTCGCCCGCGCGCGGATCGAGGATGCGGCCGTCGATCGTGCTGGCGATGAGCGGGCCGCGATCGTTCATGAAGTAATAGACGTACTCGTCGTTCC
>CAZUJL010000051.1:0-8371 GCA_964620045.1 uncultured Nitrospirales bacterium | reverse complement strand
ACCGAAATCTTCACCTTCGCGGCTTCCGCCACCGGCGCCAGCGTCTTCAGGCATTCCACCAACCGCTTGCGCTCGTCTGCCGTAGGCCCGCGGCCCGCGAGCTGTCCGACGGGATGGAAGATCGGCCCGGCCAGCACTTCCGCGCCGAGTTTCGTGCAGGCGTCGATCGACGCGCGCAAATGATCCAGCGCCTTCTGCCGTTTGCCCGCGTCGTCCGACACCAGCGAGGTCTCCGCCGGCAATACGCTGACGACGGTGCTCTTCATGCCCAGGCCGTCCATCTGCTGCTTCAGCTTCGCCCAGGGCGAGCCGTTCGTGTCGAACATCGGAAACTCGATGCCGTCAAAGCCCCACTTCTTGATGTTGTCGATCAGGGGCATGTGTTGTTCGGTGGCACCGGCGGTCCACAGCAGCAGATTCATTCCGAGCTTCATGGTGTAAAAATCCTTTCGTGATGGGCGGGGGAGAGGATAGCCATTTTTGGCCGTCATTGCGAGGCGCGGGCCTATGCTACGATGAAACGCGCCGCTGGGCACACGAAAGGACTCTTGAATGATTCGCCTGCTTGCACTCTCCTTCGCGATGTGTGGGATCGCCGCATCCGCCTTTGCGCAATCCGCCCAATGGGTCACCTACGACGGCGGCGAAGGTCTCGGCGCGGGTAAGCACGTCGTGATTGTCACCGGCGACGACGAATACCGCTCGGAGGAATCCATGCCGCAGTGGGGCCGCATGCTCGCCAAGCATTACGGCTTCAAGGTCACCGTGCTCTTCGCCATCAATAAGGAAACCGGCGCGATTGACCCCGCGACGCAGGACAACATCCCCGGCCTAGAAGCGCTCGACACCGCGGACCTGATGATCCTGTTCCTGCGCTTCCGCGATTTGCCCGCCGATCAGATGAAGCACATCATGGACTACACGAATTCCGGCAAGCCGATCATGGCACTGCGCACCTCGACCCACGCGTTTATGTTCAAGGACGCAAACAATCCGTACGCGAAGTGGAGCTGGAACAGCAAGGCCCCGGCCGGCGGCTACGGCCGCGAGGTGCTCGGCGAAACGTGGATCAATCACTACGGTAAACACGAAGTGCAAAGCACGCGCGGCGTGCCGGCGCCCGGCGCGGAAGGCAACGTGATTCTGCGCGGCTGCGAGAATGTGTGGGGCGCGTCGGACGTGTACGAAGTCACCACGCTGAGCGGGGACAGCGCGCCAGTGCTATTGGGCGTCGTGCTCAGCACCATGGACGCGAAGTCTGAGCCGGCCCCCGACCTAAAGCAACTGCCCGTCGCGTGGACAAAAACCTACACCGGCGAGAGCGGCAAGAAAGCGCGCGTGTTCACCACCACCATGGGCCACGTGCTCGACTTCACCAACGAAGGCTTCCGCCGCATGCTGGTGAATGCCGCATTTTGGGCCGTCGGCATGGAAGACCAGATCCCTTCGCGGAATTACTTCAAAGTCGATTTCGTCGGCGACTACGAACACACCAACATCGGCTTCGGCACGCAGCAAAAAGGCGTAATGCCGGAGCATTACGCCTTGGCGGAGTAATTGGAAGGGACTAGACCGTCGTCTCGACCGCGATCGTCTTCTTAATCTCGCGCTTGCGGTCTTCGGTGCCCATGATCGCCTTGCGCACGCGCACGCTCTTCGGCGTCACCTCGACGAGCTCATCCGGCGCGATCCATTCCAGCGCCTGATCCAGCGACATTTTGCGCGGCACGTCGAGGCCGTCAAACTGGTCCTTGCCACTCGCGCGGTGGTTCGTCAGCGCCTTGCGCTTGGTCGGGTTGCACAGTAAATCGTCCGGCCGCGCGTTCTCGCCAATGATCATGCCCTCGTAGACCGGATCCATGGGCGACACGAACAAGGTCCCGCGCTGCTGCAGGTTTTCGAGGCTGTAACTCGTCACTTCGCCGGTGTCCATACTGATCATGGAGCCGCGGCGGCGGCCGATTACTTCGCCCGCGTATTCGTCGTATCCCACGAAGCGCGAGGACATGATGCCCAGTCCGCGCGTATCGGTGAGGAATTCATTGCGATAGCCGATCAACCCGCGCGTGGGGATGCGGAACTCGAGCCGCACGGAGCCAACGCCGCGGTTGCCGATGTTCTTCAGCAGGCCCTTGCGCTGCGCGAGCTTGTCGATCACGATGCCTTGGTAGTCGTTCGGCACGTCAATCGTCAAGTCTTCCACCGGCTCCAGCAGGCGGCCGTGGCGGTCACGGTGCGTGATGGTTTCCGGCGGCGACACGCACAGTTCCATGCCTTCGCGGCGCATTTCTTCGATCAGAATGGCAAGGTGCAACTCGCCGCGACCCGAGACCTTATACCCGTCGCCGCGCCCAATGCTCTCGACGCGCATGGCGACGTTTGTGCGCAGTTCGCGCTGCAGGCGCAGCTCGATCTGGCGCGCGGTCACCGCGTTGCCTTCCTTGCCCGCCAGCGGACTGCTGTTCACGAGGAACAGCATCGACACGGTCGGTTCTTCAATGTCCAGCGGTGGCAACGCGCGATCCTTCACTTCCTCGTTCGCAATCGTGTCGCCAATCTCAATCGTCTCAGGGCCCGCGATCGTAACAATGTCACCCGCACTGACCTCGTCCATCAGCTTCGATTCGAGGCCGCGCGTCACCCACACATAGGTCGCGCGTTCCGGCTCGACGCCGGTGACTTCCCATTCTTCCTGGCGCGCGTCGTCGAGCGCATGGTAGTCGGTATCTTTCCAGCGCGTGCTGATGCGCAGGAAGTTGTCGCCTTTCTTCAGCTTCCCCTGCAACACGCGGCCCGTGCCCGTGCGGCCGATATGATCGCGCCAGCCGAGCGTGCTCACCTGCATCAGGAATGGCGCGTCCATGTCGCCTTTCGGCGCCGGAACTTTATCGACAATCGTCTGGAATAACGGATTCATGCCGTCGGGCTTGTCGTTCTCGAGATCGTTTACGAACCAGCCATTCAGGCCCGAGCCGTACATGATCGGGAAGTCGCACTGCTCGTCCGTCGCGCCGAGTTCAACGAACAAATCGAAGGTCTTGTCGAGCGCCTGGTGTGGCTCGGCGTTCGGCCGGTCGACTTTGTTCACCAGCACAACCGGGCGCAGGCCGAGGCGCAGCGCGCGCATCAGCACGTAGCGTGTCTGCGGCATCGGGCCTTCGTTCGCGTCCACCAGCAGCAGCACGGAATCAACCATCGAGAGAATGCGCTCGACTTCGCCGGAGAAGTCCGCGTGGCCCGGCGTGTCGACGATGTTGATCAGATAACCGCCCCACTCGACCGTGCAGTGTTTCGCGCGGATCGTGATGCCGCGTTCCTTTTCCAGCTCGTTGCTGTCCATGATGCGCTCGCCCATTTGCTGGTTCTCGCGGAACGTGTGCGCGGCGCGGAAAATGCTGTCGATGAGCGTCGTTTTGCCATGATCGATGTGGGCAATAATGGCGAGGTTACGGATCTTGTCGATGGATGACATGGCTGGTGCGTGGTCCTTGTGTACAGAGTGTGCCCGCAAACCGGGCAAAAGGGGATCCCGAGGACTTCAAACTCTACACTATTTCGGGCATACGACTCAAATTTTTGGCGCGCCGATCTGCGAAATTTGCGGGTGAAAAATACAAGGGGACTGGCTGCGAAATCCCGCCATTTACAAACGAAAATCCCCGCCCTTCCTGGCGATTTCGTAGTCTGTCCCCGGTCTCCCGCACTGTGTTAAATTTAGGTTTGGATTTTAGCCATTTCGATGCAAATCACATCACCAAAAAACATATTCTCCTCCTTCGTCGCAGTCCTGGCTTATCTCGCGACCCTTTCGTCTGCACAGGCGCAGGACGATCTCCCCGCGCAGGCCTATGCCATCCTGCAGGCGCGCTGTGCGGAGTGCCACGGCCTCGAAAAGAAGCGCGGCAATCTGCGCATGGATTCGCGCGAGGCGTTGCTCAAAGGGGGAGACTCCAAGGAGCCGGCGCTGCTCTCCGGTAACGCGGACGACAGCCTGCTGATTTATCTCGTCGAGTCCGACGACCCCAAGGAGCGCATGCCGTCCAAGGCCGATCCGTTGCCCGCGGCGGAAATCGCCGTGTTGCGCGCGTGGATAGATGCGGGTGCCGCATGGCCGGCCGATGCCGCGCTGCCCGCCGACGCCGGTCCGCATTGGGCATTCCAGCCGATCAAAAAACCGTCCACACCGTCCACTTCGTCCAGCACGTCCATACACAACGACATCGATCGCTTCCTCCTCGCCAAAATTGAAACCGCCGGTCTCGAGCCGACACCCGAAGCGGACAAGCACGCGCTCATCCGGCGCCTGTATCTCGAACTCATCGGATTGCCGCCGACGCCAGAAGAAGTGGAAGCCTTCGTCAACGATGCGCGGCCGGATGCGTACGAACAAACGGCGCAGCGCTTGATTGGTTTGCCGCAGTACGGCGAGCGCCAGGCGCGGCGTTGGCTGGATGTTGCGCGGTATGCCGACACGAACGGCTACGAGAAAGATCGGCCGCGCTCGATCTGGGCGTATCGCGACTGGGTCATCAACGCATTCAATGCCGATCTACCTTATGACCAGTTCATCATCGACCAGATGGCCGGCGATTTGTTGCCGAACGCGACCGAAGCGGACAAAGTCGCGACGGGTTTTCACCGCAACTCGATGTTCAACGAAGAGGGCGGTATCGACGCGCAGGAGGATTGGTATAAGCGCACGGTCGATCGCGCGAACACCACGGCGACTGCTTTTCTTGGGCTCACCATGGCCTGCGCGCAGTGTCACGATCACAAATACGATCCCATATCGCAGCACGAGTACTTTGCGTTCGCCGCGTTTATCAACGACTCCGGCGAGGCGATGCTTCCGCTGCACGATGATGCGATCGAGCAGAAACGCGAAGTCGCGCTGGCGGAAATTCGCGATGAAGAAGACCAGATCGTCCGCTCGGCTAGAAAAGATCCGAAAATTCGGAAAGACTTTAAGGCTTGGCTCGACAAAACCACCGAAAACGCCTCAGATTGGCGGGTAATTCGGCCGGAATCGGTGCAATCCGCCGAAGGCGCAACGATGGACTTGTTGGACGACGGCTCGGTGCTTGCCACGGGCGATGTGCCGAACGACGACACCTATACGATGGAATTCGACACCAGTGGCTTTGCGGCCACGGCGCTCCGGTTGGAAGTATTGCCGCACGAAAGCCTGCCCGGCAATGGACCCGGTCGCGGCGAAATTCTGGCCGATGGCGACTTTCTACTCACCGGGATTCATGCGGAAGTGATCGCGGGTGACGCGGCGCGGCCGATTACGATCGCCACCGCCACCCAAGACTTTGCCGCCGAAAACAGCGAGGCGGCCAAAGCGCTCGATGAGTCCGCCGACACCGGCTGGTCGATCAAAGGCGCCACGGGAAAACCGCACGCGGCGGTTTTCGAATTCGCTACGCCGCTCGCTGCAAACGCGCGCGTGCGCCTTGTTCTTGAGCAGGACTTCATTCACCAGCAGGTGATTGGCTGCTTCCGTATTTCGCTCACTTCGCGTCCCGTGCCCGTCGTGGCTTCTGGCGTTCCCGCCGATATTGAGGCCGCACTGATTGAAGATCGCGACAAAACGTCGGTGCAGCATTACTACGCGTTGCACGTCGCGCCGGGATTGGCGGAGCAACGGAAGGCGCTCGATAAAGAACGCGCCGCGCTGCCAAAACTGCCAACGACCCTCGTCATGTCGTCTCGCGAAGTGCCGCGCACCACGCATCTGTATCACCGTGGTGAATTCCTGAGTCCGCGCGACGAAATCGCACCGGGAGTGCCGGCCGTGTTGCCGCCGCTGCCCGATGATGTGCCGATGAACCGCCTCACGCTCGCGCAGTGGATCGCCAGCCGCGAAAATCCGCTCACGGCGCGGGTCACGATGAACCGCCTCTGGCAGCAGGTCTTCGGCCGTGGACTCGTGGGCACGGTGGAGGATTTCGGTACGCGCGGCGACAAGCCGACGCACCCGGAATTGCTCGATTGGCTCGCGGCGACGTTCATGGATTCCGGCTGGTCGTACAAAACCATGCACTTGATGCTCGTGAACTCCGCCGCGTTCCGGCGCAGCACGAATGTGACGCCGCCGATGCTCGAAAAAGATCCGGAGAATCTGCTGCTCGCGCGCGCGGCGCGTCCAAGGCTCGAAGCCGAGACAATCCGCGATGTCGCGCTGGCGGCAAGCGGGCTGCTGAACGAACGCGTTGGCGGCCCGAGCGTGTACCCGCCGCAGCCGGTCGGCGTCGCCGAAGTGGCGTATGACGGCTCGCCCTGGCCCACCAGCACGGGCGCGGATCGGTATCGCCGCGGCCTCTATACGTATATGAAACGCACGACGCCCTACGCCGCCGGCGTGACCTTTGACGCGCCGTCCGGTGAAGAAATCTGTCCGCGCCGCGAGCGCACCACGACGCCGTTGCAGGCGCTTACGCTGCTGAACGATCGCGTCTATCTTGAGGCCGCGCAGGCCCTCGCGAAGCGTGTGATGGAATCTTCGGATACTGATGCCACGCGCATCGAACGCCTCTATCTGCTCGTGCTCGCGCGCACGCCCGACGCCGGGGAAATCGCACGCATCACGGAATTTTTAACCACTACGCGCGCAGCGTTGAACGCAGACGCCACCCGCGCGCGGCAAATCGCCGGGCCGATTGGGGTACTAAGTGCCGAACCGTCCGCGGAACTTGCTGCATGGACGGCCGTGTGCCGCGGTGTATTGAACCTGGACGAAACGGTGACCCGAGGATGAGCGCCGACATGAATCTACGCGAGCAACGCGAAAAACTTGTGCGCGAGCACATGGCCGATGAAAACACGCTCGAATTCGATAAAGTGCTCGGCACTTTCCCGCATCCTCACTACGAAATCATCCCGACCGGTGCGGTTTATGACGGCACGGACAACGTGAACGGTTACTACCGCGACTCGCGCACGGCGTTTCCCGATCAGCGCAATGAAATCATCAGCCTGCGCCATGCGGATGACGCCGTGATCGTGGAGTTCTGGCTGCGCGGCACGCAGAACGGCCCTTTCCGCGGTATTCCGCCCACGGGCAACGCCTTCGAATGCCGCATGACGGCGTTCTTCATTTTCGAGGGCGAGCGACTCATCTGTGAGCGGGTTTATTTCGACTCAATGACAATGCTGCGCCAGATCATCGGCACAGTAAGCCTTAAACAGCCATCCACCGTAGTAAAATTGTTTCGTATCCTGCGCGGTGTGAAAAAGGGTCTGGCATGAACCGCGAACCGCTCCACGAAATTACGCGCCGGCACTTCTTCGGCGAATGCGGCCTCGGCCTTGGCAAGATTGCGCTTGCCTCGCTGCTGTGCGGCGGCAGCATGCGCGCGTTTGGTTCCGCATCGGGCGGCGGCGTCATCGCGCCGGAATTCCCGGCCAAAGCTAAGCGCGTCATTCACCTCTTCATGGCCGGCGCGCCAAGCCAGCTCGATCTTTTCGACTACAAACCGGCGCTCACGCAATACGACGGCACCAGCGTGCCCGCGGACATCGTGAAGGACCAGCGCTACGCGTTCATTAACAAAGACGCGAAGCTCATGGCTTCGCCGTTCAAATTCGCGCAGCAAGGGCAGAGTGGCGTCGAGCTTTCCGAAATGCTGCCGAATCTCGCGAAGGTCGCGGACGAAATCGCGCTTGTGAAATCCGTCCATACGGATCAATTCAACCACGCGCCCGCGCAGATTTTCCTCAACACCGGCAGCCCGCGCCCCGGCCGCCCCAGCATGGGCGCGTGGGTCACCTATGGCCTCGGCACCGAGGCCGACGACATGCCCGGCTTCATCGTGCTCACGTCGGGCGGCAGCCTTAGCGGTGGCACGTCGAACTGGGGCTGCGGGTTCATGCCTGCGACCTACCAGGGCGTGCCGTTCCGTGGCGCCGGCGATCCAATCCTGAATCTTACGAGCCCGAAAGGTTTCGACGATGCGCTGCAACGCGGCACGCTGGATCTCGTCCGCGATCTGAACCAGCATCGCCTTGAGACCATTGGCGATCCCGCGATTTCCGCGCGCATCGATTCCTACGAGCTCGCGTACCGCATGCAGTCCAGCGCGCTCGACGTCGTCGACATTTCAAAAGAAGATCCGGCGACGCTCGAACTCTACGGCGCGAAACCCGGCGAGAGTTCCTTCGCGAACAATTGCCTGCTCGCGCGTCGTCTCATCGAACACGGCGTTCGCTTCGTGAGCTGCTACCACTCCAGTTGGGACCACCACAGCGACGTCGAGGGCGGCATTCGCGACAAATGCCGCGAGACCGATCAGGCCAGTGCCGCGCTCATCAGCGATCTCAAGCAGCGCGGCCTGCTCGACGACACGCTCGTCATCTGGGGCGGCGAGTT
>CAZUJL010000050.1:0-9320 GCA_964620045.1 uncultured Nitrospirales bacterium | reverse complement strand
ATCGTGCCGCATCGGCGATGCGTGCCCGAGGTGCGCCCCGCGCAGGGGCCGATGTCGGAGACGCAATACACGCCCGAGCAGTTGGGATATCGGCTGTCGTGGGCGGATGAATTCGACGGGACGGAACTCGACGCGACAAAGTGGGCGATCCGCGGCGAAGGCAACCGCGGGTTGGGGCGGGTGTCGAGGGAAGCGATCAGCGTCGGCGGTGGACACCTAACGCTGAAGGCCTTTGAGAAAGACGGCGAGATCCTCGTGGGGATGGTGGGCACGGACGGCCTCTACATGACCCACTACGGCTTCTTCGAATGCCGCGCGCAATTGCAGCGGGGAGGGGGTATCTGGGCGGCGTTCTGGATTCAGTCGCCGCTGATCTCGCAAGGCGAGGATCCAGCTAAGTTCGGCGCGGAGATCGACGTGGTGGAGTTTTTCCGCAAGCTGGGCACGGATATCGTGTCGCACAACGTGCACTGGGCCTATGGCCCGAATCAGCAGACCACGCGCGGGATGCAAAGTTATTTGAAGGGCGTGAGCGAGGGCTTCCATACCTTCGCGGTCGAGTGGACGCCGACCAGCTATACGTTCTACGTGGACGGGTTTAAGTTCTACGAGGTCAACAAGGGCATCTCGCAGATTGACGAGTACATGATCCTCAGCATGGAGCCGCCGCAGCAGGAAGAAATCCACAACATGAAGCTACCCGATGAATTCATTGTGGACTACGTGCGCGTGTACAAGAAGGACGGCGCGGACGCCAAGTAAGCCTGCTACTATTAGCGACCATGAGCGAGACTGACGCGAGCAAAAAACCGAGCGACGCGCCGCTGTACATCGGCTTCGGGCTCGTTGTGCTCGTGATGGCCGTGTTCGGGCAGACGCTGAAACACGACTTCATCTTTTACGACGACGGGGACTACGTCACCAACAACCCAATAGTGCAGCACGGGCTGACGTGGGAAGGCGTGAAGTGGGCGCTGACAGCCGTCGAGCCGAATATGTGGAACCCGCTGACGTGGGTGTCACACATGCTCGATGTGTCGCTGTTCGGCCTGAAACCCGGGCTGCACCACTTTATGAACGTGATCCTGCACGCGGCGAATGTCGTGTTGCTGTTCATCGCGCTCCGCCGGATGACGGGCGCTTTGTGGAAGCCCGCGATTGTGGCCGCAATCTTCGCCGTGCATCCGCTGCGCGCGGAATCGGTGGCATGGGTGTCCGAGCGCAAAGACGTGCTCAGCGGCCTGTTTTTCTTTCTCGGCCTGTGGGCCTATGCACGCTACGCCGAGACGCGAAAGCTGCGCGACTACGCACTCGTGTTCCTGAGTTTCGCGCTGGGGCTCTGCGCGAAGCCAATGCTGGTGACGTTTCCGTTTGTATTGCTGCTGCTCGACTTCTGGCCGCTGAATCGCGTGCAGCTTCCGGGGGCAATTAAGGAGAGACAGCGATTCCGCGCGTTGGTGTTCGCAAAATTGCCGCTGTTCGCGCTGACGATCGCGGGTTCCGTGATCACGTTGTGGGCGCAGCAAACGACCGGCGCGACGCGGAGTATGGAGGCGATACCGATCACCGCGCGCGTGGCGAATGCGATTCAGTCGTATGCGACGTATGTTGGCGAGACAATACGGCCCTTCGATCTCGCGGTGATGTATCCGCATCCGGGGGCCGATGTGGCATGGGGAACGACGACCTACTCATTCTTGGTGGTCTTTGGAATTACGATGGGCGTGTTGACGCTCTGGCAACGCCGTCCTTATATGTTCACCGGATGGTTTTGGTTTGTGGGAATGCTGGTGCCCGTGATCGGGCTGGTGCAGGTCGGCGGGATGGCCCATTCGGATCGCTACACCTACTTGCCGCAGATTGGATTGTTGATTGGATCGGTGTGGCTCATGGAACCGGGGCCGACACGACAAGCGGCGCACCCTGAGCGGGGAAAAATTCTGGTCGCCATCGCGGGACTCATGGTCGTAGCCCTGGCGATGATGTGTTACGAACAAACCAGTTACTGGCGAAACCAAATCACACTGTTCAAACACACGGTAAAGGTCTCACCCACCAGCGGACTCGCGCATTTCAATTTGGGCGCGGGATACGCCTTCGCCAGACGTCCGGATTTGGCCGAGCCGGAGTTTCGCGAGGCGCTGCGGCTGAACAACGAAGACCTCGGTGCGCGTACAAACCTGGCGGGGACGCTGATCGAGTTGGGCCGGCCGGATGAAGCCGTGCCGTTTCTTGAAGAGCTTGCCGATTACGACCCCTACGAGCCGGAGTATCAGGTGCAACTGGGGCTGGCCCTGTTCCGGCAGGGAAAATACGGCGAGGCGCTGTTCCGCGCAACCGAGGCGCTGCGGATCAACGAGCGATACGAGCGGGCGCAGATTTTGGCGAACCAGTGCCGGCGGGCGCTGGCGTCGCAGGTGGTGGCGGAGTAGCCGCGCGGCGTGCATGTGCAGGCCGAAAGCGTGTATCCTTGCGGGTTTCCGGCCCTGAACCCCGGGCCCGGCATTGGATTCCATGGACAACGTTCGCGTCAGAATTGCACCTTCCCCGTCCGGTTTTTTGCACATCGGCACGGCGAAAATCGCGCTGCTGAACTGGCTGTACGCCCGCCAGACCGGCGGCACGTTTGTGTTGCGCCTCGAAGATACCGACGCCGAGCGCACGGAAGAGCAGTACGTCGAGGCCATGTGCGAAGGCTTCAAATGGCTCGGCATTAATTGGGACGAAGGCCCGCCCTTCGGCGACGAACCCGAGCGCGGACCGTATGCGCCGTACCGGCAGTCGCAGCGCGCGCAAATCCACAAGGACGCCGCGGCGAAGCTGCTTGCGACTGGGCACGCGTACAAGTGTTTCTGTACAAAAGAAGAACTCGACGCGGAGCGCGAGCGCGCGTTGGCGGAGAAGCTGCCGTGGAAGTACAGCGGCAAATGCCGAAACCTGACGCCGGCGGAGATCGCGGCGAAGGGCGATACGCCGGCCGTGGTTCGCTTCAAAGCGCCGCAGACGGGCGAGACGGTGTTGCACGATCTCGTGCAGGGCGACATCCGCTGGGACAACAAGCAGATCGACGATTTCGTCATCCAGAAGCCAAACGGCGATCCGATTTTCCATCTGGCCGTGGTGGTGGACGACGTGACGATGAAGATCACGCAGATCATTCGCGGCGACGACCATGTGACGAATGCAGCGAAGCATTTGTTGCTGTTCGAAGCACTCGGCGCGCCGTTGCCGAAATTCGCCCATGTGCCCATGGTGCTGGACGAAGCCGGCAAGAAATACAGCAAGCGCATGCACGGCGCGAACGTGCTCGAATGGCGCGAGGACGGATATCTGCCCGAGGCACTGATCAACTACGTCGTGTTGCTCGGCTGGAACGCCGGCGACGACCGGGAAGTGTATACGCGGGAAGAGTTACTGAAAGCCTTTTCGCTCGAGCGCTTGGGTCAGGCCGCGGCGAAGTTCGACCTCAAGAAGCTTCAGTGGCTGAACGGCCAGCACATCCGGAAATTAAGCCCGGAGCAGTTGCGCGATCGCGTCGTGCCGATCCTGCAAAAGCAGGGCTTCGATACGAGCCAGAAAGACCCGGCGTGGCTGGCGCGCATGGCGCAGATTTGCCAGGAAAAACTGGTGACGCTGAACGATATCGTGAAGCAGACGGATTTCTTCTTCGTCGAACCGACAAGCTACGAAGAGAAGGCCGTGCAGAAGCAGTGGAAAGACGCCGAGGCCTTGCCACGGTTGGAGGCCATTCGCCAGACGCTGGCAAACGCGAGCGCGTGGACGGTGGAAGCACTACACGCGGATGTCGAGAAGCTCGGCAACGAGCAGGGCGGCATGGGCAAGGTCGTGCATCCGCTGCGCCTCGCGCTGACCGGCAAGAGCGTCGGCCCGGGGTTGTTCGAGTTGGCGGAATTACTGGGCAAAGAAACGAGCCTGCGGCGCGTGGACAAGGCGATTGAGTTCGTGCGCGCGGGCGCGATGCAACAGGTTTGAGAACCGTAAACGTGAGCTGGATGGGAAGCGTGCATGTCGGTTGAGAAGACACCTCCGGGGAAAGACTTCGTCCGCCAGATGGTGGCCCGCGATATGGAGACGGGCCGCTGGGGTGGGCGTGTGGTGACGCGTTTTCCGCCGGAGCCGAACGGATATCTGCACATCGGGCATGCGAAGAGCATCTGCCTGAACTTCGGCATCGCGCAGGAGTTTGGCGGCGTGTGCCATTTGCGCATGGACGACACAAACCCCGCGAAGGAAGAGCAGGAGTACGTCGAGAGCATTCAGAACGACGTGCGCTGGCTCGGCTTCGACTGGGGCGTGCACATGTACCACGCGTCGGATTACTTCGACCAGTTGCACGAATGGGCGATCAAGCTGATTCGCGAAGGCAAGGCGTTCGTCGATGATTTGAGCCCGGACGAGATTCGCATTTACCGCGGCACGCTGACCGCGCCGGGCAAGGAAAGTCCGCACAGGAACCGCAGCGTGGATGAAAACCTCGCCCTGTTCGAGGGCATGCGCAAGGGCGAGTTCACCGAAGGCACGAAAACCCTGCGCGCGAAGATCGACATGGCCGCGCCGAATCTAAATCTGCGCGACCCGGTGATGTACCGCATCCTGAAGGCCTGGCACCAGCGCACGAAGGGGAAGTGGTGCATCTACCCGATGTACGACTGGGCGCACGGACAGTCCGACTCGCTCGAAAAAATCACGCACTCGGTGTGCACGCTCGAATTTGAGGACCACCGGCCGCTGTACGACTGGTACTGCCAGGCGCTGGGCATTTACAACCCGCAGCAGGTGGAGTTCGCGCGACTCAACCTCACCTACACCGTGCTAAGCAAGCGCAAGCTGCAGTCGCTGGTGGCGGAGGGCTACGTCGACGGGTGGGACGACCCGCGCATGCCGACGATCGCGGGCCTGCGCCGGCGCGGCTACACGCCCGAGTCGATTCGCGATTTCTGCGGGCGCATCGGCGTGGCGAAGTCGGACAGCCTGAACGAAATCGGGCAGTTGGAACATTGCCTGCGCGAAGACCTGAACAAGACGGCATCGCGCGTGATGGCCGTGCTCGATCCGATCAAGGTCGTGATCGAAAATTATCCGGACGGCCAGGTCGAAGAAATGGATGCGGTGAACAATCCCGAAGATCCGGCCGCCGGCCTGCGCAAGGTCCCGTTCAGCAAAGTCATTTATATCGAGCGCGAAGACTTCATGGAAGAGCCGCCGAAGAAATTCTTCCGCTTGTCGCCCGGCCGTGAGGTGCGCCTGCGTTACGCGTACCTGATCACGTGCACGAGCGTCGTGAAGGACCCGAAGTCGGGCGAGATCATCGAGCTGCGCTGCACGTATGACCCCGCGACGCGCGGGGGCGACGCGCCGGATGGCCGCAAGGTAAAGGCGACGCTGCATTGGGTGTCGGCGGAGCGCGGCCTGGCGGCGGAAGCGCGCCTGTACTCGCACCTGTTTACGAAACCCGATCCGGATGATGCGGAAGAAGGCAAAGACTGGCGCTCGAACATCAATCCCAACTCGGTCGAGACGATTCCGATTGTGATCGAACCCAGTGTGACGACTTCCAAAGCCGGTGATCGGTTCCAGTTCGAGCGTAAGGGTTATTTCTGTGTCGATCCGGATTCGAAACCCACGCGGCTCGTCTTCAATCGTTCCGTGACTCTGCGCGACTCGTACGCGAACCTGCAGAAACGCGAAGAAGGCGCCTGAGCATGGCGGAAGTATTGCTCGGCATCGATCTCGGCGGCACACAAGTGAAGGCCGCGGCCGTGACGCTGGATGGCGCGGTCGCGGGGCACGATGTGCGCCCAACGCCGGCGGAAGCGGGCCCCGAAGCCGTCGCGGATGTGATGGCCGAATCGGCGCGCGCGGCCCTGGCCGCGGCCGGCGGCGTGACAGCGCGCGCGGCGGGCATCGGTGCGCCGGGCCCGATGAACTGGCAGACGGGGGTCGTGTTTAGCCCGCCGAATCTCGCCGGATGGCACAACGTGCCACTGGCGGACATGATGCGCGCGCGGCTGGATGTGCCGTGCTTTGTCGACAACGACGCGAACCTCGCGTGCTACGGCGAATTCTCCGCCGGCGCGGGACGCGGCGTGCAGGACATGTGCATGCTGACCCTCGGCACGGGCGTGGGCGGCGGAATCGTGGTGTTTGGCCGGCTGCTGCGCGGCATCGACGGCACGGCGGCGGAAATCGGACACCTCACCGTGCAGCGCGACGGCCGAAAATGCGGCTGCGGCGCGCTGGGATGCCTGGAAGCGTATGCCTCGGTCACCGGACTCGTGCGCACGGCAATCGAAGGACTCGAAGCGGGCAAGCCGAGCTCACTGCGCGGCGCCTGCGACGGAAATCTCGACGCGTTGACCGGCAAGATGGTTTCGGACGAAGCCGCGCGCGGCGATCAATTCGCGCGCTGGGTGATCGAAGAGACGGGAGACTGGATCGGCGTCGGCATCGCGAGCCTGATCAATCTGCTGAACCCCGAGAAGGTCGTGCTCGGCGGCGGAATGATCCATGCTGGCGATCTCCTGCTGAACGCCATCCGCAAGCGCGCGAAGAAGGATGCGTTTGAAGTACCCGCGAACCGCGCGCAGATCGTAGTCGCCGAACTAGGCGAAGCGGCGGGTGTCGTCGGCGCCGCCATGGCCGCGCGGGAACGTCAGGCGGGGATCGCGTAGTCCGATCAAGAACAGTCTCGCAACTCGATCTCCAACACATAGATATTGGGCGCGTAGGGCTTCGCAAGACGCACTGCGTCTTTTTCGGTAATAAGAACCGTCCCCTGAATCCCACCGAGCACGGCGTCCAACGGTGCGTGATCGGGCACGGACACAGCGTCCAGCACTTTGGCCTCCAGCGTCTCCACCGTATCCGCGAATCGTTCCGGTTGGGCAATTCCAGTAGCCAACGTGATTTCCCGATCGCACAACCATTCCAGCGGCAATTGTTCGCCCGTGGCCAGTGCCTTAATCGCGACAGGTTCATGGCATGTAGATCGAATCGGCACATTAGGGGCGTAGGCCACCAATTCAGCGTACAAACCAAGCAGTACGTCGTCAGGTTGCGAATCGGCGTGCGTCACGACGATTTGCGTGGCGCGCGACAACGCATGAGGCGGTTCTCGTAGAATCCCGCGCGGTACTAGCTGAAAATTGCCAAACGGCTTGGTGGCGTCCACGAGAACAATGTCCTCGTCACGGGCAAGGCGAAGTTGCTGGAATCCGTCATCAAGAATGAGCGTATCGCATCCCAACGCGATCGCGCGATGCGCTCCAGCGACCCGGTCGGCGTTTTTGATCACGACGATGCCGGGGACCTTTTGTAGAACAAGTGCAGCTTCGTCTCCGAGAGCGTGATACGGCGCGACACCAGCAAGATCAGTGGAGTCCGCGGGTTTGGATCCGGATGGCGCAGCGTAGCCCCGTGTGAGGACCGCAACGCGCCGTCCGGCAGCGATTTCCTGCCGGGCGCGTTCGATAACAGCCGGCGTCTTTCCTGTGCCGCCGGCAGTGATATTGCCAACGCTGATGACGCGGGCATTCACGCGATGCACCTTCTGCCGTCGCCGAAGCGCCATGCCCGCGCGCTGAAATTGAGTCAAGGCCGAGAGCGCAAACGAAAGAGGGGCAGGGATGGGGTCGTCGTCGCGGATGCGATCCACCAGCCGTTTGTTCGGCTTCATCGCCGCGCGAATCGCTTCCCGGAAAACTGGCGCACGAGGCCTTTGAGTTCGAGAAAAGTGAGCGTGCTCAGCGCTTCGGCGATCGACACACGGCACGCGGCGGCGATTTCGTCGACAAAGGAACCGTCGGCGGAAAGCACCGCGAGGACTTCGCGCTCGGATTCCGTCACCGGCGCTTGCGGAGCAATGGGGCGCTGTACCGGTGCAGGCGCGGACTTTGCCGGCGTCGCCGATACACGCGCGCTCACCGCGGAAACGGCAGGAACTGGTTGACGCTGGTGTGCGGGCAGATTGAGTTCGACGAGGATGTCTTCGGCTGATTCAACCAACTTCGCGCCTTCGCGGATGAGCGAATGCGGGCCTTGGCTCGACGCGATCGTGGCTTCGCCGGGAACCGCGAACACTTCGCGGCCCTGTTCCGCGGCGGCGTGCGCGGTGATCAGCGCGCCGCTTTCGCGCGGCGCCTGCACGACGACAGTGCCAAGCGTCATCCCGCTAATGACCCGGTTGCGGCGCGGGAAGTGACCTTTGTTCGGTTCCCAGCCCATCGGGAACTGCGACACGACGGCACCTTGCGCGATGATCTGTTCCGTAAGCTCGCGGTTCTCGCGCGGATACACGACATCGACACCGTTGCCGAGCACCGCGATGGTGCGGCCGCCGGCTTCGAGCGCGCCACGGTGCGCTGCGCTATCGATGCCCGAGGCGAGTCCGCTGACGACGGTAACCCCGCGCGCGGCGAGTTCGCGTCCGAGTTTTTCGGCCATACGGAGACCGTATGGCGTGGGACGACGCGTGCCCACGATGGCGACGGCAAACTCATCCTCCGGCAAAAGGTTCCCACGCACGAAGAGCGCAAGAGGGGGATCGTAAATCTCGCCAAGGCGCCACGGGTACAGAGTGTCATCGAGGGTAATCAGCGTCGCCGCGGAGGCCTCCAGGCGGCGCTCCTGGTCGCCAACGTCGACGACGTCGGCATACTGGGTAATTTGCCGGGCGAGATTTGGTCGAACGACCTCGGCCAAGGCGCGTTCGCCTGCCCGCAGCACCTCGCCGGGCGTGCGAAACCGGGCCAGCAGACGCACGAAATGCGTGGATCCGACACCCGGCACCAGGGCGAGCGCCAGCCAATCGCGTTGATCGTGAGTAAGCGCCATGTGTGGAAATATATAGCAGAAGCATGACTGAAAAACAGGGTAAACGGACAAAAGGGCGGAAAGGGACAAATAACGATTGCGGCGCATCCGGGAGTCTTCGATTGTGGAACTGCGTGTTGTGCGGATGGGAAAGCTCTGTTAGACTCGCGAGGTTGTGTCTACGAGGCGGGGCAAGATGTTTAGCGCGCAAGTCATCGAACGCATTGCCAAAGAAGTTTCAGCCACTCCCGAGCAGGTCGAACGGACGATCGCGCTGCTAAACAGCGGCACCACGATCCCATTCATCGCGCGCTACCGCAAAGACGCCACTGGCGGCCTGGACGAGGCGCGGCTCGAATCCATCGAGCAGCATCTGGGCACGCGCGAATATGCGCGCCTGCGGATCGGTATCGGCCGTCAGGATGGCGCGCGCGAGATCACCGGCTACGTGCTGGGCCGATTTAGTTCGACCGAGAACGCGCTGGTGG
>CAZUJL010000049.1:0-9846 GCA_964620045.1 uncultured Nitrospirales bacterium | reverse complement strand
CAATGCGAATGCCCAGCATGCCGATCTTGGCATTGGCATCCACGCCGCCCGGGTCACCGGTGACGTACAAGCCCGGAATACCCAACGCGCCGCCCGCCCGTGTCACTTCCATGATCGAGTTCAGCACTGTCGCCGGACGTTCCACGCCCGCGTCGCTGCCGTGACCGCGCGCCTCGAAGCCCACGCAGTCCACCGCCGCGTCCACTTCCGGCACGCCAACAATCTGTTCGATCTGCTCCGCCAGCGTCGCCTTCTTGCGCAGATCGATAACTTCGCACCCGAAACTCTTTGCTTGTTTCAGGCGTTCTGGGATCAGATCGCCCACAATGACGCATGCCGCACCCAACAAATGACACGACGCAGCGCTCGCCAAACCCACCGGACCCGCCCCTGCGACGTATACGATCGTGCCCGGCCCCACACCCGCCGTCACCGCCCCGTGGTATCCCGTCGGAAAAATATCGGACAACAAGGTGAGGTCCTTGATCTTCGCCATCGCCTCGTCTTTGTCCGGAAACTTCAGCAAATTAAAATCCGCATACGGCACCATGCAGTACTCGGCCTGGCCGCCCACCCAGCCGCCCATGTCTACATAGCCATACGCCGCACCCGGCCGCGCCGGATTCACGTTGAGGCAAATGCCCGTTTTGCCTTCTTTGCAGTTGCGGCACCGTCCGCACGCGATGTTGAACGGCACCGATACGATGTCGCCCTTCTTGATGTACTCCACGTCGCGCCCGCATTCGATCACCTGCCCGGTAATCTCGTGCCCCAGGATGAGACCCTTCGGCGCCGTCGTGCGCCCGCGCACCATGTGCTGGTCGCTGCCGCAAATGTTCGTCGTCACCACTTTCAGAATGACGCCGTGCTCGCACTTCCGCTTGCCCAACGACAATTTCGGATAATCGATCGACTGAATCTCAACCACACCCGGCTTGATGTATGCCACTCCACGATTCCCGGCCATTGCACAATCTCCTCAATGAGTAGACGCTTGGCGAGCCAAAGATCCGAGTATGCTGCAGGATCTGAATTTTGGCAAGGGAAAAACAGACACGAAATTGCGTTTACATCCCAAACGCCGCCGCCACTCCCGGGTGCCACACCTTCCCGGCATGCACGTTCAGCCCGCGCCGCAGGGGCTCGCTCTTTTTGAGCGCCTTGTCTACGCCCAGATCCGCGATGAGCAGTGCATATTCCAACGTCACATTGGTCAGCGCATAGGTAGACGTTCGTGGTACCGCCCCCGGCATATTCGCGACGCAATAGTGCACAACATCGTGTACAACGTAGGTCGGGTCGCTGTGGGTCGTCGGCCGCGACGTCTCCGCGCAGCCGCCCTGGTCAATCGCGATATCGACCAACACCGAGCCCGCGCGCATGCGCTTCACCAGACTCTTCGAAATCAGCTTCGGCGCCTTCGCCCCCGGCACGAGCACGGTGCAAATCACCAAGTCCGCATGTTCCACCGCGTCCTCGATGTTCGCGTTGTTCGACATGATCGTCGTCACTTGCCCTTGCATCGCGTCATACAAATACGCCAGCTTCTGCGGCTTCACATCGAGCACGCTCACGTGTGCGCCCATGCCCACCGCCACGCGGCACGCGTTCGACCCCGCGACGCCCGCGCCGATGATCACGACATCCGCCGGTCGCACGCCCGACACGCCGCTGATCAGAATCCCCATGCCGCCGGCGAGCCGCTCCAAACATTGCGCGCCTTTCTGCACCGCGAGTCGTCCCGCCACTTCGCTCATCGGCGTCAGCAGCGGCAGCGATCCGTCTTCGAGTTGAATCGTCTCGTAGCCGATCGCCGTCACCCCACGCTTCATCAGCGCGCGCGTCAGCGTTTCATTCGAAGCAAGATGCAGGTACGTGTAGAGAATCTGCCCCGCGCGCATCCATTTAAGTTCCGGACCGAGCGGCTCCTTCACTTTCACAATGAGTTGTGCGCGATCCCAGATTCCGCGCGCGCCGTTTACGATGCGCGCACCCGCCTTGCGGTACGCGGCATCGGAAATTCCGCTGCCCGTCCCCGCGCCCGACTGTACCAATACGGTATGCCCGCGCACGGTCAGCGCGCCCACGCCGGACGGCGTCATGGCCACACGGTTTTCGTCCGTTTTAATCTCTCGCGGCACCCCGATAATCATGTGCAAACCTCCTCGGAAACCACTAAATATATGGTAAGATATACATGCACTAAAGGGGGAAACATGAAAACCGTCGCCGTTATTTGCACGCTTTTTCTGGCCGTGTGCGCCTGGCCCGACGACCAAGCCACCGTCGTCATTTCCGGCAAGGGCAAAAACATTGAAGTCCGCGACGCCTCCGGCAAGGTCGAAGTCGTCGACCCCTCGAAACTGCGCCTGAACCAGATTCCCGCCGACGCTGCTGCGCGTGAAAAAGCGTATCGCGAGAAAGTCGAAACCGAAGCCACGGAACTCGCCGTGCGTCGCGCCGAAGAACAGCAGGCCGCCGATGTCGCCGCGAAGGAAGCCACCGATGCGAAGGCCGCTGAAGAAACCGCGCAAATCGCCGCGGCCGATCAGGCGGAACTAGAGCGCGAGCAGCAATACCCGCGCAAAGTCCGCCGCAACACCGTGCGCGGCACACGCTATCTCGAAGATCCGCCCCCGCCGCAGCCGGCGCCCGCATCGACGGAGCCCGTGCTCTCAATATCGGGAAAGAAAAAAGTGGTGGCCGCGCCGGAACCGGCCCCCGCGCCCGAGAAGTCAGCACCCGCCCTGGCCCCTGAGCGCTCCGCGCCAGAACCCGCGCCCGCGCCGGAATCCGAACCAGAGAATAATTAAAGCGACTACGCGCGGACGCGCGGCGCACCGACCGACTCGCGAATCACGAGATTCGTCGGTAGTTCCCGGCGAAAGCTGAGTTCGTCTTCGTCCAGCTCGCCCTCGATGTAGTCGATCAAAAAATCCGTCGCTTCCGCGGCCAAATCCGAGGTCGGCTGGCGCATGGTAGTCAGCGGCGGCGAGAGCTTCCGCGCGAGCGGTGAATCGTCGAATCCCACCACAGACACGTCGTCCGGGATGGATAGCCCCATCTGGTGCGCGGCCTGAATCACGCCCGCCGCCAGCTCGTCCGTGATCGCAAAAATGGCCGTGGGCCGCGGGTTTCGACGGAGGATCGATCGCCCAACCACCACGCCCGACTGGAAGCGCATGTCGGTCTCGAACACCAAGGACGGATCCGGCGTCACCCCGGCCGCGCTGAGCGCTTCGCGATACCCCTCAAGACGCTCCAGGCTCGCGCGCAAAAATGGCGGGCCGCCGATCAGGCCGATCTGCCGGTGCCCGAACCCCAGCAGGTATTGCGTCATCTCAAATGCGCCGCGGCGATCGGTCACCGTCACGTGCGGAAAACTCGGATCGTCCGTCGGCGGATGCAGCGCGATGAACGGAATGCGCGCGGCGCGCAAGGCATCGAGTATCGCCAGGTGCGGCTTCAAAAACGGAAACAGAATCAGGCCGTCGGCGCGCCCCGTCATCACCAGCCGTTGCAACTGCGCCGGCGCATCCGCCTCGCCGATGCTGCGTGGATACACGACCACTTCATAGCCGCGCGCCGCCGCACGCGCCGCGACGCCGTAGTACATCTCCATGCCCCACCCGCTACCCGGGTCGTAGTCGGGCGATTCGAGCACGATCGCGCGCGCCTTTCGACTCGCGAGCCGGCGCGCGGACACGTTCACGACAAATCCCAACTCGCGAATCGCCGCTTCGACCCGCTGCGCAGTATCGCCGGCCACAAGCGTGCTGCCGTTGATCACGCGCGACACGGTCATCTTCGAAACGCCCGCTTGCCGTGCCACGTCGCCGATCGTGGCGCGCGGGCCTGTAATGAGTGGTTCCATAACGCTCCGAACAGTTCTCGAGTGCTTAATATTACGCCACTAATCCGTCAGCGCATTTATGTTATCGATACCATTAATTAATCGATTGCGCTGATCGTTTATCGGCTTCTTACACATCGTCAAAATATCATTATTTAATCTAAATAACGACAATTAGCTCATATTCGTCTGTTCGGCCGGGTCCAGAATAACATAAAATACCAATTGATATCGGTATCATTTAACGATACACTCCCTTTTGTCGGACCGGCGCCGCCGGTCCCGCCGGTTTCATACCACTCCACAGGAGACCCGTTATGCCCCGTAAGAAAGGATTTACCCTCATCGAGCTGCTGGTGGTCATCGCCATCATCGGCATCCTGGCCGCGATCCTGTTGCCGGCCCTGGCCCGCGCGCGCGAGGCCGCACGCCGCGCCTCCTGCGCGAACAACCTCAAACAGATCGGCCTCTCGCTCAAGATGTACTCCAACGAAGACCGCGGCGAAAAAATGCCGCCGATCATGTTCCAATTGTTCTGGAATCCGTCGATGCCACGGACCGCGCCGGAAAACAACCTGACCTCTATCGGTGCAAACCTCCTGATCGATTTCGTGCCGCGCGTTAGCACGCTGTACCCAGAGTACATGCCAGATCCGAACGTTTTGATCTGCCCATCGGATCAAAATGCTCCGTTGCGTGATGCCAAAGAAGTTACCTGCGTTGCGCTATCGAAACGATTCGATTGCACCGGCAGCGGTCAAGTCGGCACGGGTACCGACGACTGTGGCGCCGGAATCGAATGCGGCAACATGAACTACGCCTCTGGAAGCTATGCGTACATGGGATGGGTATTCGACAAGCTTGAGATCAACCAGACGCTTGGCGTGAACACCACCTCAGAGCCTTTGACGGTTTGTGCCGTGCTTGGCGCGCCGGATGCGTGCAACGTCGAAGCTCCGACACAATTGGTTCAAGTGTTCGAGTACGGTGCGAATCGCTGGGGTGGCGATTGCCTAGCGCTGTTTGCGAACTTCGTCGCATTCCAGGACTGCTTCAACAACGCCTTCGATCGCGATGAAAGCCCGATCGTCCAACCGGCCAACGCGCCAAACCCCGGCGCGCCGTATGGCACCGGCGATTCCGACACGATCTACCGTCTGCGCGAAGGCATCGAGCGTTCGCTGATCACCGACATCAACAACCCCGGTGCCAGCGCCCGCGCACAGTCCGCCATCTTTGTCATGTGGGACGGCACCTCGACCATCGCGGCGAACTTCAACCATGTGCCCGGCGGCTCGAACGTGCTTTATCTCGACGGCCACGTCGACTTCATCCGCTACCCCGGCCCGGCCGACAGCCCGCTGAACCGCGGCTTCGCGTCCTTCGCCGGCGGACTCGTGAACGCGTTTAATAACTAATCTCGCGCAAAAAAACTCCCCGTGAGGTTCGCCTCACGGGGAGTTCTATTTTTACTCAGCCTGGCGAATCACCCACCAGCCAAAACCACGCGCGGGCAATTCTATCTTCAGCGACACGCGCCGCCCATCCGTCAGCGCGTATCGTTTCTGTTCACCATCCGCCGACTCAATCGTCGCCTCGCCGGTGGCGCCGGCGTAATACAAATCGAGGTCCAACGTCCGCGTCACGGCCTCGTCCAGCGGATTAAACGCCACCAGCATCCCCCGCTCGGCCAACGACGGATTCACATGCAACATCCAGTCCACATCGCGCCCGTCGGCGCGACGCCCGTGCACGACGTCACTCTCCAAAATGTCCCGGTGCTGCTTGAACCACGCCACCTGCGCCTTCACCATGTCGCGCGTCTCCGGCGTGTCGTACAGCCGCGGCCCGCGGTAACACGCCTGCACGCCCAGCGCGAGGTTGCATTCCATCATCGCGCGGTAGTGGTCCAAATGCTCATGCAACGGCTCGATCGTGGCCGCCGCGCCGCCCCCGTGGTATTCCGTCAGCGGCACGAACATCCACCCCATCGACGGCGCCTTGTCCCACGTCCCATCAAAAATATTCTGACGCGTATGGATCACCTGCTGCTCACGCGGCAACGACCAGTTGTCTTCGCGATACCCCATGCCGCTCTTGGTCGACCCCGCGAGAAAATAAAAATCCGGCACGTTCAGGTAAATGCCCCGCCCGCGGCACCAGCGGTAAAATTCCGTAATCGTGCGCCACTGACTCCAGCGCGAATCCTCGTATCCCGCGTGACCCGGATGCACGGTCGATCGGCACGCATCGCCGGGATACGACCCGTCGTGTTCGAGCAGCATAAACCCGGTCTGTTCATACAAGTTGTACAAGGTCTCGAAATACGCCTGCCCCCACGCGCTGCCGATGCCCGGCGAATTTCCAAATACCGGCGTCTCCCCCTCGCCCATCACCACATCGTTCGCAGGATCGATCTTCCGCGACGCCAACAGCGAGTACCCGCCGATTTCCACGCCCTTGCTCTTCGCGTAGTCGGCATACTGCTTCATCTTCGCCAGGTTCTCGGGAGATTTATCTTCCGCATTAAAGCCGCTGCCGAAGCTGAGGATTACCATCTCAAACCCGACCTCGGCGCACTGGTCGATCGCGTTCTTCACGGTCTCCCAATCCGAGTAGCGCAAGTGCAGCATCAGCGGGTTTTCGGTCGACCACGGCGCGACCGTGCGGTACATCCTGCGCACGGCCAGCCCATTCCGCTCGCGCTCGAAGCTGTCGAAGGGCAACTCAAACGCGCGGAACGACTCAAACGTTTCGCCCGGCGCCACGCGCGCCGCAGGCCCCAGCAGCGGACTCACCTCCAGCTTGCACGGATTCTGCCGCGGATAACTCACCTGCGAGAGATACTCGGGATCATCCACCCAATGCACCGATTCGCGTGACGCATCCCGCGCCGACATGCCGCCGAAGGAGTAGTCCGTCTCCACGTGAATATTCGGCGTCGGGAATGAGCCTCGCCGGTCGTCCACATCCGACGCGAACTCGACCGCCGCGAGAATCTCACACACGAATCGATCCACCTTCACCGCGCGGCCGGAATCGTTCTTCACCGTGAGCCACTTGCTGAGCACCGGCACGCCGTCATACATCTCGTAATGCACGGAAACCGACACGCCCGCGGCCTCGGGCAACACATAGTCCATCCGCAGATGCACGCCCTTCGGCGGCCACGCCGCGTCCGGCGCACGATGGCGCACCTGCGCCCATTCCATCCGTTTCTCCGCCGGCCCCACTTCGAACCCAGTGAACCGCCCCGCCTTGGGGTCCGCCGTCATCGCGTCCACCCATTCCGGCAGCAGGAAGGCATGGTTCGGCTGGCCCTTGAGCCCGCCAATCTCGTGCGCCACGCCGTCGATCGTAACGATCGCCTCAGGTTCCACCGCGCGGATGATCGACGTGCCCGACGTCAACTGGTCATAGCCCACCGTCGCGCCATTCGGCGCCAGGCGAAACGTGCGGCTGATCAAACCATTGGCGAGCACGATCTCGTTGTTGCGCGCGCCGCGGTATACCCCCGCGCGCTGCGTTGGCGGCGTGATCAGCCAGTCCCCGGACGCGCGCATCGCGCTCGCGTCATACAGCGGCAGCGCCGCCGCCTTCGCCTCCCACTCCTCGCCAAACGCGCCGCATGCCCACGCGACACACCACAAGACACACCACGGCATCGTTTTCATTTGGAATTCTCCCGGCGCCTCGCCCGCGCCTCAGGTACGCAGCACTTCTTCGACGAATTCAGGCGTAAAGGTCTCGGCGAGAATGCGCTTGCGCGTGGCGGCGTAATCCCACTCGTTCATCAGCGGCTTCCATCCGTAGCCATCCAGCATCATGCCGAGCGCGTGGTTCATCGCCGGAATCGGATGCAGCACGCCCGACTGGTTCAGCGGCGTATCGGACTTCACAATGTTGAACGCGCCCCAGCGGCTCGCCCAGGTGCAAAACAACATCTCTTCCGGCCGCATTTCCTTGGGCAGCACGAGGTCGCCGGTCGATACCGCCTCGCGCGCGATCGCGGCACCGAAGGAAATCGATCGCACATCGAGCACCTTCAACTCGTCCTGCCGTTCGCGGCTCGTCTTCGCGCGCATGTTGGTCGACGCCACCAGCAGTTCCACCGGCAAATCGCGCGGGAACAGGAACACCTCGACTTCGCCAAGCGCCACCATCTTTTCGCGCGGGCGCCCGCGGAAGGTCACCGCGCGCTCATAAAACCGCACGCGGCGCCACTTGCTCTCGATCGCGAGCGCGAGCAAAATTTCTTCCTTGCACGAAAAATGTTTGTACACCAGCGGCCGCGAGCACTCCATGAACTCCGCGATCCGCTCGATGCTGAAGTAGTCCCAGCCTTCCGTCAGAAAAAGCTCGCGCGCGGCGACCAGAATCTGGCCCGCGCGCCCTTCCACCCGCTGATGTTCCACTGCCGACATGCGCCGCACCTCACACTTCTGGGGTCTCAGCCAAACTTGCGCATTCGAGCGACGATCCTATCGAAGCAGTGACACCCAGTCAACGCGTCCGACTTGAATCTCACCCCAAAACTCCAAATGATCTGCCCCAAGGAGCCCCCAGCATGCGTGCCGTCGTACAACGCGTCACCGAAGCCAGTGTTACCGTTGATGCCGAAATCATAGGGCAAATCCCGCAAGGCCTGCTTGTCCTGCTTGGCATTGGCACACAGGACACCGAGGCCGACGCTGCCGCCATCGCCAAAAAAATCGCGCAACTGCGCATCTTCAACGACGCCGATGGAAAATTTAACCTGAGCCTCGAAGACGTACAAGGCGCCGTCCTCCTTGTGTCCCAATTCACGCTCTACGGCGACGCGCGCAAAGGAAACCGTCCCTCATTTATCGAGGCCGCGCGCCCCGAACAGGCGATTCCGCTCTACGAATCCGTCGCCACGCACCTGCGCGCGCGCAACATTCCCGTGCAAACCGGCCGCTTCGGCGCGCACATGGAAGTCCGCCTGTTGAACGACGGCCCAGTCACGATCCTGCTCGACACGCGCGCCGAATAATCGGTATCCAAAAAAAATTCAGGGCTGGCGACCTCGCGATCGCCAGCCCTGTTTAATTTGCCGACTATATTACTGCGTGATCACCACCAACTGCGGGCGCTGGGTGCTCGTGCCCCATTCCTTCGATCGCCACTGCGTCCACTTGTTGTCGAACGCAACAGCATCCGCCATGTTCACGGACACCGTCTTGTCGCCCGCGAACTGCGCGTTCACGTACGCCGTGATGTCCCACTCGTAGTACCCGGTCGCGTTACCAACCGACGTGGCCACCTGCGCCGCGCCCTTGGCCGGCTTGTTGTTCCACGTGATGCCGGTTTCGGTCCACGTGTCGTCCGCGACCGCGTACGCGGTGATGTTGTGCGTCGCGACGTTGCCCGAGCTCTTGTACAACCGGAGCTTCGCGCTGGTCACCGTCGTACCGGTAACGCTGGCCAGGTTGAACTTCAGGTAAGCCTCAAGGCTCCAGCTCGACCCGTTCTCCTGCACCTGCACGTTGTCCTGCGTGCCGCCGTTGCTGTTCGGCGTCTGCGCATACACCAGCGAATCCGCCGTCGGCGACAAGGTCGTCGTACCGCCGCCGCCACCCGTGTAGGTGAAGTTCTGGCCGCCGGACGTGCCGCCGACCGTGGTCACCGTCACGCTATATGTGCCGGCCGCTTTCGCCGGGCTCACGCACGTGATCGACGTCGCGCTCACCACCACCACGCTCGTCGCCGCCGTGCCACCGAACGATACCGTCGCACCGGAAACGAAGTTCGTGCCGGTCAACGTCACGTTCGTGCCACCAGCCGCCACGCCCGTGTTCGGCGAAACAGTCGTCAGTGTCGGCGCCGCGACGTAGGTATACGTCTGCGTGCCGCTCGTGCCGCCCGAAGTCGTCACGGACACATTCGCCGCACCGGCGGAGCGCGCCGGAGCGGTGCACGTGATCGACGTCGCACTCACCACCACCACGTTCGTCGCCGCCGTGCCACCGAAC
>CAZUJL010000048.1:0-13174 GCA_964620045.1 uncultured Nitrospirales bacterium | reverse complement strand
GCCGGAATCCTGCAGCTTGCCACAGGCCCACAGCACGCCGCGCGTGACGAGGTCGAGGTAGCGCGGGTCCTTCACCGTATCGTTGTTGTGGCCGATGGTCGTGCTGAACACGCGCGCCTTCTTGTCGCCGTATTCGTTCGTCCACATAACCGTCGATTCCGTGTAGTTCGGCCGGGTGTTGGGCTCCTGCGTGCCACGCGCGAGGGCGTGCGCGCCGGGGCGCACTTCGATGTTGTTGTAGAGCTCCTCATTGATCGTCGTCCAGTCACCCAAGCCCACTGTAATGGGGTGCGTCACATCGACGAACGCAATCGCGATCGGCTTCTGCGGCCCGTGGCCGGAGGAGTGGATGCCGAGGTAGTCGAACCACAGCGAGTCCGCCGAGCCCGCTTGCACCGGTTTGTTCACATTCGCCGCCGTGCGGTAGCTGTGCATCGCGCAGTGCAGGTTCACCGCCGGAAGACCGGCACGGTGCGGCGCAAGCACACCCTCAACCGTCGCCGGGTCATTCACATCGGCCGCGCACTCGTCGTGAATCACGACGTCGTAACCGTCCGCATACTTCGGATTGCCGAGAATCGGCAGGGGAGGCTTCGTGCTGGTGTCGTCCGTATAGACGATGTCCACCGTGATATTCGCGCGGGCTTCGAGACCGGCCTTGAGCAGGTCCTTTTGCGCGGCGTAGTCGTGGCAGCAGCCGCCAAGCACCAACAACGCGCGCAAGGGCGCGGGACGGTTCTGGGCCGTGGCGGACATCGTGATACCGAGCAGCGCGCAGACAGCCAGCGCGGCGGAACAAGCATGAATTCGGGCAGATTTGGTCATGGCGTTCACTCCTAAGGATGGCGACACGGTAGCGCCGCCGCGCGATGCCGATCAAGCCGGGTTCGCAGGAGGTCAAGCGCGAATTCCGCCATATTATATGGGTTTTGAACAAACCGCCGGCCGTACCGTATTTATCACTGCGCCGGTTCCGCGCAATCACAGTTTCATGCCGTTGACGGCCCGGCCCGGCTGCGATAGATTCATAGGTGGCGCGCTAAGCCTGGGGTTGCTCAATGCGATACACCGAGTATGTGCTGGCGGCGTTCGGTATCGCGATCATTGGCGTGCTCCTCATGCGCGCGATCCCGAGTATGCAGACGGCATCGGAGCCACCGCCGCCGGCCGAGAAGCCGACACTGCGCCTCGACGAACGCCTACGGCCCAATCTAGAAAAACTCTTCGCCGCGGCGGCACCGTCTCCGGACAAACCACACCTCGACGGTCAGGTGATCTCGGAAGATGGCACACCGATTCCGAACGCCACGATCTCGGTAACGAGCAACCGGGATGAAACAGAAAAAGGCACCAGCTCAGACACGGGCGCCTTCTCGATGAAACCACCCCTACCCGCGCAAGAGTTGTCATTTCGTGTCGAAGCCCCTGGCTATGCGTCGATCCCACTCGAGCCCGCGAATGGTGTTGTCGCATTGACCAGCAAAATCATCGAAGGACTCCAGCTCATCCTCGAACGGGAGAGCACCGTCTCCGGAATGGTGGTCGATGAACAAGGCGTTCCCTTGCGCAGCGTGCCCGTGTACCTGTACACGCCGGCGGACCCGTGGGATCTCGAACGCATCCGATTGGATGCCAACGCCGAGTTCACGATCCGCGGGCTGAACGCCGGCGACTACCTCTTCAGATTTCGTTACTACGGCACGGATTCGACGGAGGCCGACCAAGGATTCACGCTGCAACGCGGAGAATCGCTGACCGGACTGCGCGTGCTCGCACCCGCGAGCCTAAAAAATTTCATCGTGTCTGGAATCGTCACCGATCCCCAAAACAAACCGATTCCAGATGTTGAACTCCATTCGCCAAGATCCGACTATAGTGTCCAAACGGACGATCAGGGTCGGTTCTCGATTCTCGTCACCAATTTTCCGGTGGTCATCTACGCAACCCACGCGGGCTACTCCCGAAGCAATCAAAACTTCGATGCCATGACGAACTCCGCGCACATTGTGCTCGGCCCGCCGGCCTTCATTTCCGGCCGCGTGCTATATGCCAGCGACGGAAAACCCGTGCCGAAGTTCAAGATCGCCGGTCAGTACGTCGAATCCAAAGACGGACGTTTCACGAACGTTGCGTGCAGCGCCGGCGCCACGGCCATCGGCGCGCAAGCCAACGGGCTCCCGCTGACCTACGTGCCGCTGACGCCACCGCTCAAGCATGGCGAAACGCGCGAGATCGAGTTTCGACTGCCACCCGGACGCCAATTCGAGGGACGTGTCGTAGATGGGTGGGGGCACCCCGTGCCTTTAGCGCGTGTGTCGCTACATAAACCGCCAGCCGGCACGGAGGGATACCAAGGCATGGCCGTCGGCATAGAAGACACGACCAGTTATGACGGCGGTTTCTTGTTGGGGCCATTCGCCGATGGACCTGTCGAGCTGTTGGTCGATTCACGCGAGCACAAGCGCGAAACGTTTACCGTCGACGTCTCACCCAACATGCAGATTGCGGTGCTGCAACTGAAACGACGTCACACCCTGCACGTTCAGGTGACCGGATTTGCGCCGACCGCGCAGCAATTCGTCAGGGTAGGGGTGTTTCCGGGGACCAATCCACCCTCCGTTATCACACAAGAAATGGTGTTTGGCGACGACGACACGATCATCGACACAGAAAACCTGCGCAACGGTGTGGCAAAATTTCTAAATACCTTCGAAAGCGGCACCTACACCGCCGTTGTGTTCATGGACATTCAGTCTCCCGGCCAAACTTCACTGGTTATTGCATCTCAACAGGTGGAGATTCCGGGTACCTCCCGGAATGCTATCACCGTCCAAATGAATGTGCAGGGAGTGACGGCGGTAAAAGTAGAAAAATGAGGTATCGATCATGGCAGTAAAGCGGCAGTAGATAGTAGATGTGAGCGTATAACACTCCACACGAGGGCGAGATCATGTCATCCAAAGTGCGGTTGATAGTCGGCGTAATCGTAGTGGCCGCGATCGCGGGCGTGGGGGCGTTCCTGCTGCTCCGGCCGGATGCAGCAAATCAACAAACCGCGAGCACGCCCACGGAGAACACCGACGTCGCGCCCGCCGTGGACGAAGCGGCGCAGTCGCCCGAGGCCGCCAAGCCGGAAGCCGTCGCCGAGGAAAAATCGGAATCCAAGCCCGAGGCCGCCGCCTTCCCGTCCGCCACCGAACGCCGCGAACGCACGGGCCGCGGGCGCATCTATGGCAAAGCATCTATCCCGGCCGACGGGCCGCAGGGGCTCGAGATCTCGATTGCTCTGCACAAGGTGCCGGCCTACGAGGTCGCCGACTTCAACTACGACGACACACTGGTCGCCTCGACGGTCGCCGCATCGGGCAGCGGAGAATACGAATTCAAAAACGTTCAGTTCGGAACCTACGTGCTGCTCGCCACGGCCACCGGCTACACGATGAACGGTTCCGGACAAGTCAGTGTGGAGCGTCCCGAAGACGAGACCAATCTCAATCTCGTTCCCGGCGCTGAAATCGTCGGGCGCGTGATTAACGACAAAGGCGAACCCGTGCCCGGCGCGCACGTATTCGTCGGCGGCTGGAACATCCAGGGCCAAAAGGCCTTCGCGGATCGCAATCGCTCGCTCGCGTCGCAAGTCGTCACCGACGGCAACGGCGCGTTTGCCACCGTGAACCTGCGCAAGTCGCTGAACAACGAACCCGGCTACCAGCTCGCCGTGAAGGCCGATGGATACGCGACGTTCCTGAGCGACTACATCCGCGCGGGCACGCAGGGCGTCGAATTCGTGCTCAAACCGGGCGGAATCGTAAGCGGCATGCTGGTGCAGTTGTCCGACGGCAAACCGGTTCCCGATAAAACCGTGGCGCTGGCGTCCGAGCTCGCGGTCGAAAAGATCACCGCGAAAACCGACGGCGAAGGCTTCTTTTTCCTCAGCGACGTGCCGCCCGGCAAGCACACCGCGAGCCTGAAGGACGACGAACTTGTGCTGGTGCCCGAGACGGCGTCGTTCCAGGTAGCCGACGGTGCGCCGACCGACGAAATCGTGCTGCAGGTGGTCGCCGGCGGCCGCATCTCGGGGCGTGTGTACGACACCGGTTCGGGGGATGGGATCGCCGAGGTCACGCTGTACGCGTATCCCACCGAAAATCAGAACGCGCGCCGGCGCGACGTGAAATCGAAGGCCGATGGTTCCTATGTCTTTAGCGGCCTCACCACCGGAAGCTACCGCGTTGAATTCCGAAAGCCCGCCGGCTACCCCGATGCGCGCTACGAGGATCCCAACCGTGAACGCATCGTGACCGCGAACGTGGGGAAGGAGTCGGGCGGCGTCGACTTTGCCCTGTCGCGCGGCCTCACGATTTCTGGCCGCGTCGTGGATGAAGAGGGCAAGCCTGTCGCCGATGCCAGCGTAAACGGCAACGCGGCCCAGGGCAATGCGTATGACTATCAAAACACCCAAACCGACGGCACTTTCACGCTCGCCGGATACTCCTCGGGCCAACAAATCAATATCAACGCGTCGAAGCAAGGCTATGCGATGGCGGCCTCCAAAAAACCGGAGAGTCGCATCATCAAAATTGAAGAATCGTCGATCACCGGCATCGAACTCGTGCTCGGCGCCGAATCGACCGTCTCGGGCACCGTCGTCGACGGCGCGGGCCGGCCAAAGGCCGGCATCGAGGTCTACGCCATTCGCACGGGCCGCAGCAACGGCGAGAACCTCGCCAGCGCCACCTCGGCCGCCGACGGTTCGGTGAAGTTCGACGGCATGTCCACGGGCGAGTACGGTTTCATTTTCCCGGAAGGCGGCGGCTGGTCAACGAGCGAAGTACAAAACGCGCAGAAGATTACACTCGCGAAAGCCGAGCACATCACCGGCGTCAAGATTGTCTACAAGAGTCAGAATGAAGGCGGGCTGACCATTTCAGGGCGCGTGCTCGACAGCAAGGGCAACGGCGTGGCGCGCGCCGATATCCGGCTGCAAGGCCCCTGGCGCGAAATCACCGCCGATGCCACGGGCAACTACACCATCGGCGGACTGACCGCAGGCAGCTACACCATCACGGCCGCGAGCTATGCCTATTCCGGTGTCGACACAAAGCAGGCTGAAGCCGGCGCGAAAAACGTCAACTTTACCCTCAAGGGCCTCGCGACTGTGTCCGGGCGCGTGGTGAGCGCCGCGACGAACCAACCGGTGACGGCCTTCCGCGTGCGCGCGACCGGGCGTACGGGACAGCAGTACTACGTGCGCGACGAATTCCAATCGATCCGCGACGCCGACGGCCAGTTCAAACTTAGCGAAGTGGAGGACGGATCGACGACGATTGAAGTCCGCGCGGAAAACTTCTCCGACGCCAAGCAAACGATCCCGGCCGTCACGGAAGGGGAGAACCGAAACGACGTCGTCATTCGGCTGGAAGAGGGCGCTATCCTTGCCGGGCGCGTGATCGATGGTTCCGGCAAAGGCGTTGGCGGCGCGCAGATTTTCATCGGCGCCGTGCCGCAACAGTGGCAGATGGAGCGGCAGCGCCGCGGCGTTAGCTCCGCCGACGGCACGTTCAAACTCACGTCCTTGCCCGCCGGCCAATCGGATATTTCCGTGTCGCACACGAAATTCGCCTCGAAGACGGTGTCCGTCAATCTCACGCCGCGCATCGAGAACAAAGTCGACATCGTGATGAGCACCGGCGGCACCGTCGAAGGCCGCATCACGGAAAACGGTAAGACTCCTCTGGCAGGCCAGTACGTGTACGTGCAGGTAAACAACGACCACCGGCAAACGCAATCTGATTCCAATGGCCGTTACAGCCTTGCCGGCCTGCCCGACGGCAAGTTCCACGTCAGTTCGAACTATCAATCGGGCGCATCGAACCGTTCGCAGAGCAGCACAGTCAATGTGAAGGACGGATTCGTCAGCGAAGTGAACTTCGATTTCCGCCCCGGCTCGTCCGTCGTCGAGGGCACCATCTACACCCAGCCGGGCGTGACAATCAGCGGCGAGTCATGGGTCAGTGGCCAAGTGCAGACGGCGACGGGCACGATGGAGTCTTACGGCACGCAGACGCAGTCCGATGGCACCTATCGCCTGGAAGGCGTCGTCGCGGGCACACTGATGATTCAGGTGCACGGCAATAACCTGAGCAAACGCGTAACGCTGGATATTGCCGAAAATACGCGGACCAAAAAAGACATTCTGCTGTACGGCGGCGGCACTGTACGCGTGAGCGTCACGGGGGAGACTGGGGACGTCCAACGGACTGTTGTCGCGCTATTGAACGGCTCCGTCACGATCCGTGAAATTACGCCGCAGTCCATAGAAGAAATATTTCGCGATGTCGTCGGCCAGGCGGGCCTAGTGAATGGAGAAGCGGTAATCACAGCCGTCGATCCGGGACACTACACGGCCATCGCCATCAGCTTGGATCGCGCCGCCACCAATGACGGCGACCCGTACCGCGGCGCGAAATGGGGGACAGCCGAGGTCGATGTGCAGGACAGCAAGGAGGCGTCGGTTCGCATCGGACTCTGACAACCCCGGCGCGCCGTTGTTCCGGCAGCCGCCCGCCCGATATCATGCGCGGTTGTTGTTCAGTGGCCCCGCGCGGGGCGGAAGGAGATTTTGTGAAACGCTTCCCGATTCTAATTGCTTCGTTGGCGGTGCTCGTGTGCGCCGGGGCCGCCATGGCCGACGACCTCGCCTCGGCCACCATCACGCCCAAGGGCACGCCGAACGCCGAGAAACTCGGCTGGAAAGTCGGTTGCCAGGCCTACACCTTCAACCGCTTCTCGTTCTTCGAAGCCGTCGACAAAACCGCCGCGCTCGGCCTGCACTACATCGAAGCCTACCCCGGCCAGAAGCTCAGCCCGACCCACGGCGACGCGAAATTCGACCACAGCATGACGGCCGACCAGCAAAAAGACACGCTCGCGTACTTGAAGTCCAAGAACGTAAAGCTGATGAACTACGGTGTCGTCGGCCTGACGGGCAAAGAAGACGAAGACCGCAAGGTGTTCGACTTCGCCAAGGCGATGGGCATCGAGACGATCGTGTCCGAAGCGCCGGCGGAATCCTTCACGCTCCTCGACAAACTCACCGAGGAGTACGGCATCCGCGTCGCGAACCATAACCACCCGAAGCCGTCGCGCTACTGGGACCCGAAGGTGCTGCTGGACGCCTGCAAGGGCCACAGCAATCGCATCGGCTCCTGCGCGGACACGGGCCACTGGCTGCGTTCCAACGTCGTTCCGCTCGACGCGCTGAAACTGCTCGAAGGCCATGTGATTTCATTCCACGTGAAGGACCTCGTGGAAATGGGCCGCAACGAAGCGCACGACGTGGTGTGGGGCACGGGACTGCTCAACCTGCGCGCGGTCCTCGAAGAAATGCGCCGTCAGAAGTTCCAGGGCGTGTTCTCGGTCGAATACGAACACAACTGGGACAACTCGCTGCCCGATATCGCCGTGTCGATCGCCGTCTTCGACGCGATCTGCGGCAACATCCTCGAACAGGAAGCGCAGAAGAAATAAATTCGCCGAATCAATTGGTAGGGGCGGCCCCCTGTGGCCGCCCCTTTTCTTTTCTACCGATGCTGCTCGTTCTTCAGGATCGGCTTCGTGCGCCAGATGGCATCGGGCCCGAAGCGCCGGTGCGCGTGGTCGAGATTCGTCACCGAGCCGCCGCCGTAGAGCGCCTTGAGCAACACGGCGTACACGAACATCAGCGCCACGGCGCCGCTCAGGCCGCGCACCCAAATCCAGCGCAAGCGGGGGAGACGGGCGGGCGACAGCGTGGGCGGGTGGAAGGGATCCGTCCGCACAATCATCACGAGCGCCGTGACAATGCACGCGTTCATGGTGACCACCCATTCCGTGATCACGCGGCCTTCGGAGAACGGCAACGCGCGCGCGAAATTCATCGTCACGATGAGCCAAAGAATGCACAAAAACATCAACTGCCCGCGGCCGGCCGGCGGACCGGACAGCAATGGCAAGCGGCGGCGGGTGTGCGTCATGAATACGGCCAACCCCGCGAGCGCGGCCGTCCACCACACAAAGTTAAACCACGTCGACGCGCTGAACTGGATAAAGCTGATCAGTGGCGCGGTCAACGTATTCGGCACCAACGGTGCGTCGCCTTCGGTCCAGCGTTCGACGTTCTTGAACACATTGAAGAACGTGATTACGAACATCACAAACCACGCCGCGAACACTGAGGTCCCCTTCGGCATTGTCTGATCCGAATTGCGCGGCGCATGCACGCGCCACACCGCGCCGAGCGTGATCACCATCGCGAGGCCCAAACAGAAGCCCTGCGACTGCTCGAGCACGCTGTGCCAGTTCGCACTCTGATAGTGCTTGAGGAACGGGCCGTACTCCTCGCCCGTGCGATACGGGTTCCCGGGAATCATCGCGATGCAGCGGAACAACTGCGCCGTCGTAAAGCCGAGGCCGCCCAGCAAAAAGCTCATCACGCCCGCGAAGGACGTGGCTTTCTGATCGTTGCGCCAGGTCCACAGGCACGCGCCAATGAACACGCCAACGACACCGGCCCAGTCGTCACTGCGCGGCGGCATCGCGCGGAACCCGCCGTAGTCCATCATGAACAGGCTGCCGAACACCGGCATCGCGAGGAACGCCAACAACCAGCCCAGCGACATGTATAGAAAGAGCCCCGAACCGTTCCGCCACTGGCCCACGATAAGGCAGTACCCGAGGAACGCGATTGCAACGCCGATCAGAATGCCGACCTTCTCGGGATGGTCCCCGAAAAACTGCGGCCAGTTGTTCATCAGGTTCGCCGGATCAAAGTGTTCGCCCGTGGCCGGGTTCACATACGAAAGATCGCCCTGCGGCACGACGAGCGCATCCACAATGCGCGGGGTGTATCCCGCGTTGTCGAGCGCCTTCTGAATGTTATACCCCGCGAATCCGCCGACAACTGTGACTACGACCAAAAAGAACAGACTGAATCGCCGCCACGACTTCGCCTTCCATGCGCTGTTCCACTGGTCATACAAACACACGCCGATCAGCGCCGCGACGGCCGAGGCCCAGTCCGCGTCGAACCAGTACAGCGGATTTTCCTGCCGGTTCCAGGTCGCGTCTTCGACGACGCGCGAGGGCGGTTGCAGCCAGTGATCGATGCGGTCGTGGATCAAATTGTGGATCCACATCGCCACAAGCACCCAGATCAGCGGCTTGTACATCGGCGCAAGCTTTTCGCGGTCCGAGGTCAGCGCGAGCGCGGCGCCCATCGTGCCCATCGCGCACCAGAGGCCGCCTTCGAGGAACGTCGTCAGGAAGCCGTAATACATGGTGGGGAAGTGGCCCGACATCGTGAACGAAATCGGGTACATGTACGAAATGGAGCCGCCGAACCCCCAGCCGAGCCCGCCCCAGAGCGCCGCATGCGGGATGCGCGCCTGCCAGTCCCAGCGGCGCGAGGTGCACGCAATGGCAATCGCCCCCAGCGCACCGGGTATCATGGCGCCGGCTTCGTGGCCGAAATTGCCGCGGATACCCCAGCCGATCGACACCGAAAGCGCGACCAGGAAAATGACTATGGGCATGCGGAGCGGGTTGGCGTCGGCGTTGTAGTTCATAGTTCAGGCGGACCTCCGCTGCGCATGATGCCAGCCGGGCCGCCGTCAATGCGAGGAGTGCGCAATGAAACGTAAATCCCTGTGCTTGGCCGCGCTGCTGTCCGCGGCCGCCATCCTGTCCACATCGTCCGCGATCTTCGCCGCTGATCCCGGCAAATCCTATGGCCGGAAGAACTCCACGCTCGCGCGTATGACGGAGCCGCACCTCGCGGCCGCGCACGCGGACGTCGAAAAAATCCAGGCCGCGCGCCGCGAGGTCTCGCGCAAGTACGGCATCGCCGATCACCGCGCCATCGCGCACGCCCACGCGCAGGACGCGCAGCACACCGGCGGCACGCTGCCCGAAATGCTCGCCGACGCGAAAAAAGCGGGCGTGACCATCATCCTGCTCAGCAACCACTACCGTCCACCCTTCGATTTCATCGACGACAACTGGCGCGGCATGCACGAAGGCGTGCTCTTCATCCCCGGCTCGGAAACCAACGGCTTCCTCGTGCAACCCATGAAATCGATCATGGCCGTGATGGACAAGGGCAACCCGGCGATCATCGCGGCGTGCAACGAGGGGGAGGGGCTCATCTTCCTCTCGCACATCGAGGAGCGCTTTGACCACCCGATGGACGGCCTCTCCGGCATGGAAATCTACAACCGCCACGCCGACGCGAAGGACGACATGAATATCTTCATGCCGATCGTCGCCGCGCTCACAGATCCCGCGAAGCACGCGACATTTAACGCGCTGGTCGAGAAGTATCCCGACGAAATGCTCGCGACGCAGCTCGACTATCCGGAGTTGTACCTGCGCAAGTGGGACCAGGAACTGCCCGCGCGGCGCCTGATTGGCGTGGCCGCGAACGACTGTCATCACAATCAAGTTTTCATCTCGAAAATGGTCGACGCCGAGACCGTGCTCGTCGGCACGATCGTCGATCCCGACGACGGCATGCAGAAAATGTCCGCCGCGCAGATGCCGGGCATCAAGGAACTCACCAAGGGCCACCAGCCCGGCGACATCCTCGCGCGGTTGGACTTCGATCCGTACTACCGCTCGATGCGCAACGTGAGCACGCATATCCTCACGAACGACCTCACCGAAGACGCCGTGCGCGCCGCGCTGAAGGCCGGGCATGCGTATGTGAGCCACGACTGGATGTGCGACCCCACCGGTACTTACTTCGCCGCGCACGCGGGAGACAAAGCGGTCGCGATCGTGGGCGATGAACTAAAGTTCGCGGCGGGCCAGCAAATCATTTTCGAAGTCCCTGCAGGCGGTCATCTGCGGCTGATTCGCAACGGTGAAGTCGTGCAGGAAGCGGACGGCCACGAACTGATCCACGAGCTCAAACAGCCGGGGATTTACCGCGCCGAAGCCTTCCTTACGGTGGACACCGAAACGCGCTCGTGGATTTACACCAACCCCATGTATGTTCGGGAATAATGAGGGGTTTGGGTCAAATTGAAGAAAATTGGCCCTTTCCGCGTCTATGATTTTGCCATTGTTGCGGAATAGGAAATCTTGCTAAACTGGTTCTAATCCCAAACGGGGTTCAACGAAGGAGTCACAGTCATGCTTAAGAAATTCTTCTGTGGGGCAGTAGTAGCCGCGCTCGCGATCGTGGGTGTTGTGGCGCACGCGGCCGACGAACAAACAATCACCGGCGAACCGGTCGACATCGCCTGCTTCCTGGGCGGCAAGTCCGGCGAAGGCCACGCAGCCTGCGCGAAGGGTTGCGCGGAAAAGGGTCAGCCGCTCGGCATCTCGGCCAAGGGTGCTGATGGCAAGCAAGTCCTGTATCTCGCCATGGGCGGCGGCGGCAAAGCGCCGAAGGACTACCTCGCGTCCGTCATGGGCAAGCAGGTAAAGGTCACCGGCACCGTCGCGGAAAAAGACGGCATGAAGGTCATCACGATCACGAAGGTTGAAGCGGCTGCGGCTGCTGCGGCCACGTGGACCCCGGCAGCGGCCGGTTCGGCGAGCGTGCAGAACAGCGCGCCGGCTACCCAGAAGTAATCCAATCCTCGTCATTGCGAGGAGCGGGGTTTGCGACGAAGCAATCTCGCGGATTAGTGATAACGATTTAATGATCAGCGCGCGGCGTAGGAACTTCCTGCGCCGCGCGTTTCATTTCGTCCAGCGCGGGATCGGAAATGCCTGCGGCTTCGAAGCGCTGGATGATCTCGAGAGCTCGCTCCGGCGTGTCCTGAATCAGGTAGCATCGCGCAAGGTTCAAGGCAGCGGGGAGGAAGAGGGGATCGCTCTCCAGCGCGCGGCCAAAGTACACCGCGCCCGCCTCCACCTGCCCACCCTCGGCGGCGTTCATGCCCAGATTGTTCAGCGCGTGCTTGTCGCCGTGGACAAAATCCGAGGCTTCGTCCAGCGCGGCCAGCGCCTCGGCCGGACGGCCCAAGTCGAATAACGAACGCCCACGCGCGGACAGGTACTCACACGCGATCAGCTCGTTGCTCCACTCGCCGCGCGTGTCGTAGGCCTCCGCCGGCATTTCGACAGCCACGACGGGACGCCGCTCTTCACCCTCGCGCAGATAGCGGTACAACAGGCCTTCGTTCACGCGCGTATACCCCTCCACATTGCGCGGTATCGCCGAATACACCGGGCGGTCCGTCGTCGCGAGAACCTTTTCGAGCAGACGCTGCCGGTCGGCGTCCGACGGCCGTTGCGCGGGCGCGGGTTCATCGACGAGCGCATACAACGCCAGCACTGGATACCCGTAGCGATCCGCCAGCAGCACATCGGGCCGTACATCTTCGACGAGGTGCAGGTACGTTGCTGGGAAAATCGTATGGTCGCCACCGCTGAAATACACGGCGTTTGGAGTCAGGTCCGCAAGAATATCTCGGCCGTACGTCTCCGCAACACGGTCGCCGTGGCGATTGTTCACAGCGGCATTGCCCAATACCGGGAACGCAATTGCAATCGCACCCATCAGCCAATACACCCATCGCCATCCGTCCGCACGGGCGTACAGGAAGGCGCCGAGCATCACGGCCAGCGTAACGTTGACGGGGAGGATGTAGGCCGATCTTAGCCAATCCCACTGGTATTCCGGCGGATACCTAGGCGCCAAAACAACCCCGGCCGCGAGCGCCAAAAACACGAAGAACACATAAAACGTCACGGAGGGATTGATCGAAGAGATTCGCGAGGATTTTGTTTTAGATATTTTATTTAGAATATATAGTTGAATCGATCTATATATTCTATAAATAATAAATATTACTAAAAATGGATTAAACTCATAGAATAGTTGTATTCCTAATTTATTGATAGCAAGCCCAACACGCTCGGCCGACCACGACTCCCCGCCGGAACTCACCAATTCCCCATACTGCCGCCGCAAGACCACATCCCAGAACCCAGCCCAAGTTTGAGGATCGCCCCAGTCCATCGCCGGGTTCGCCGCCGACCGCAGCGGCAGATACAGATAAATCAGCCCTCCAGACAGGCTCCAAAGCGCCAAATACCCATACCGGCGCCAGCGCCGCGGACTCAGGTCCAACGCGAAGTACAGCACGAACAGCATCGCAATCAGCACGGCATTAAGCGTGTA
>CAZUJL010000047.1:0-15847 GCA_964620045.1 uncultured Nitrospirales bacterium | reverse complement strand
GGCGTGTAGGCCTCGAACTCCGCCGCGCAGGTGTCCACCAACTTGTACGTCGGCACCACGCCCTGCTTGAGGCGCGTCGCGCGCACCTTGTTCGCGTCCAGCCCCCACAAATACCCAAGCTGGCGATCGGAGAAACCAAACTCCTTCGCGCGCCGCATCAGCTTCGCGTCATCGGGCTTGCCGGCACGGATGACGTCCTCTTCCGCGATGATGTCGCGCATCTGGCGCAGGAACCACGGATCGATCCACGTGGCCTTGAACAATTCCTCGACGCTCACGCCCAAGCGCAGGGCCTGTGCAAGCTGCAGCAGGCGATCCGGCGTCGGTGTGCGTACCGCGCTGAGCAGCGCGGACTTCTCTTCTTCGCGATCACCCGAGGCGGTCAGCGGCTTGTCTTTGCCGTCCGCGCCGAGCCCAAAGCGCCCGGTCTCAAGTCCGCGGACGGCCTTCTGCAGCGATTCCTTGAAGGTGCGGCCGATGCTCATCGTCTCGCCGACGCTCTTCATCTGCACGGTCAAATTGCGCGACGCGCCCGGGAATTTCTCGAAGGCCCAGCGCGGAATCTTCGTGACCACATAGTCGATCGTCGGCTCGAACGACGCCGGCGTTTCTTTGGTGATGTCGTTCGGAATTTCGTTCAGCGAGTAACCGACCGCCAGCTTCGCCGCGATCTTCGCGATCGGGAATCCGGTCGCCTTCGACGCGAGCGCCGAGCTGCGCGACACGCGCGGGTTCATCTCGATCACGATCATGCGGCCGGTATCGGGATGGATCGCGAACTGGATATTCGATCCGCCGGTGTCCACGCCAATCTCGCGGATGATCGCGATCGCGGCATCGCGCATGTGCTGGTATTCGCGGTCGGTCAGCGTCTGCGCCGGCGCCACGGTGATGCTGTCGCCCGTGTGCACGCCGATCGGGTCGAAGTTCTCGATGCTGCAGATGATCACGACATTGTCTTTGGTGTCGCGCATCACCTCGAGCTCGTATTCTTTCCAGCCGAGGATCGATTCTTCGATGAGCACTTCGTTCACGGGGCTCGACACGATGCCGTGCCGCACGGCCGCCTCGTATTCCACGCGGTTGAAGGCAAGCCCCGCGCCCGTGCCGCCCAGCGTGAACGCCGGGCGAATCACCACGTTCCAGCCCTGCTCCTCGCCAAACTTCATCACGTCGGCCGGCAACACACCGCGCTCGGCCAGCGCCTCGTATTCTTCCGGATCCTCTATGCGCGAAATCAGACTCCGCGGCACGTCGAGCCCGATTTTGATCATCGCCGTGCGGAACTGGCCGCGATCTTCAGCCTTCTCGATCGCCGGCAAGCGCGCGCCGATTAGCTCCACGCCGTATTTGTCCAGCACGCCGCGCTTCGCGAGCGCCACCGCCAGGTTCAGCGCCGTCTGCCCGCCCACGGTCGGCAGCACAGCGTCCGGCCGTTCGCGTTCGATGATTTGCGTGAGCACTTCCACCGTCAGCGGTTCGATGTAGGTGCGATCCGCCATCTCGGGATCGGTCATGATCGTCGCGGGGTTGCTGTTCACGAGGATGACTTCGTAGCCCTCCTCGCGCAGCGCTTTGCACGCTTGCGTCCCCGAATAATCGAACTCACAGGCCTGGCCAATCACAATTGGCCCCGACCCAATCAGCATGATGCGCTTGATGTCCGTACGCTTCGGCATACCCGCTCGTTTACACCCGTCCCACCGCGTGGATCTCGCCCGTGATTCTGCCCATCGTGAAGCCCGGGCCGCAGCGCCCGAGCCACCCCAGCTACCGCGTGATCTCGACTATCTGCAACTGCAAGTCGCCCGCCGGCACTTTCGCCACCACCGTATCACCCACTTCGTGACCCAGCAGCGCCTGACCCACCGGCGACTTCGTTGATATCTTGCCCGCCGCCATGTCCGCTTCCACCGGACTGACCAGCGTATACTCCACTTCTTTCTTTGTCTTCTTGTTCAGCACTCGTACCTTAGCACCAAGCAGCGCCTTGCTGTGGTCCATCGCGCTGTGATCCAGCACCACGGCCCGCGTGATCTTGTCTTCCAGGTCGCGGATGCGCGCATGCAGGTGCGCCTGCGCCTCTTTGGCCGCGTGATACTCGGCGTTTTCCTTGAGATCCCCCAGCCCGCGCGCATGCTCAATCGTGTCGGCGATTTTCAGGCGATCCACGTTCATCTGGGTAAGGTCGGCCTTCATCTTGGCGAGGCCTTCCTGGGATACGTAAATATTGTCGCTCATGTCACTTAGACCCGAATTGGGACAGCCGGAAACTTAAAAAAAGGCGGCCGCTACACCCTAGGCGGCCGCTGGATCGCGCGTACTATAGCAAAACCGAGGCTGCGCACATCAAGCGACCGTAGGAGACCCTAAAAGTGCTAAAAATGACAATAAGTAAAGCATTTTGCGCACTCGTTTTATCCAATGGTACAGTTCGAATAGACCACATCTGAGGTGCAAGTCATGGACATTCAAAAGATCCTAGAGCACATCCAGGCCAACGCCGCGGCGTACGCCATCGGCGGCGTTACGGCGCTGATCATCATTGTCGCGTTCTACAAGTACGTCAAGCCGGTGCTGTATCACACCGCCGAATACCTGATGTACTGCACCGTCGTCCACCTCTTCCTCGCCGGCTTCGTCCGCGCGTTCTCGTGGTTTCGCGGAGAAACGGAATTCAAAAATTTCAAAGGCGACCTCGATCCGGACTGGGAACCCTATACGACGCCGGTCACGGAAGCGTTCTGGAAAATGGAGTTTTACAACCCGCAGTGGTTGTTCTGGTTCGAAGTCGCGCTCGCCGCGTTCCTGCTGTACGTCGTCATCGTGATTCGCCCGGTCCGCCTCAGGCATAAGGCAGTGTTGAGCAAGAAGCCGAAGCCGGGCGAGATCAGCAGCGGCAACTATCGCAAGGAACCGAATCAGGCGGCGCGCAAACTCAAGTCCGCGCGCTCGCGCTAATTCCGCAAACGAACCGCCACGACTTTTCCCGTCGCGCGTTCTTTGCCATCCGAGTGCAGCACGCACGATAACGTCACGCGCCCGTTCTCTTCGCTCAACACACGCGCCCGCAGGTCGATCGGTTTGTCCGCCGGCGTAGGCCGCTTGTATTCCACCAGCAACGACGCCGTCACGCACCAGATCCCCGGTTCGGAACCAAACTCGCGGCCCTCTTGCTCGTATAGCCATGCCATCGCCGTGCACACGCAATGGCAGTCGATCAGCGTCGCGATAATGCCGCCGTTGATCACGCCCGGCGCGGCGATCATGTGCGGCTTCGGGTGATACGTGCCCACGCCTTCCTGGCCGTTCCAGTGCGTCTTGAGCTGAAGGCCGTGGGGATTCTCCGCGCCGCAGCCAAAGCAGGTCTTCAGGTGCATCCGGTCTTGCAGCGCCGCCAACACATCGCTCATCGCGCCAGAAATCTCCTACTTCCTCTTCTTCGTCAATGCGGACAAGGCCATGCCCAGCAGTCCCGCCACGGCAACGCCGAGCAGGATACCGCGAACCAGCCGGTCCGTCCGGTTCGTCTGCTCCGATTCACTGGCTTCGGCAAACGCTGCTTCGTTCCACATGGCCTCGGGCGTGAGTTGCAGCGACGTGATCGTGTTCCGCGCAGGAGTGCCCTCGGCGATCTCCTCCATCGTGGTCGCGTAATACAAGGACTGCAAAACGCCGTACCGGCCGAACTGCATCAGGCCGAGACAGCAGACGCTCATTCCGTGAAGGTCGACCTTATACGCATACAGCGCGCGCCTGTTCGGCAGATCCGGGGTAAATTCCGGCGTCGACGATTCCACCGCGCGCTGGGCGTTGCTTTCCTCCATCGCCTCCACCATGCGCTGCATATCGTCCTCCGTCAGCTGCACCTTCACCTCGTACAGGCTGTTCGGAAACCACTGCACGAGCATGTAGGGCATTTGCAGGGGACCCTGCGCCGCCTTGAACCCGGCGATGTAATCGGAGCGATCGCCCACGTTGCGCAGCAGTTGTTGCATCCGATCCATTTCCTCGGGGCTAAACGGATACCAGCCCTCCGGGATTTCGATCGAGTATCCATGCGTCGGATCTTCGTGCCGCTCGGCGTGGGCCACGCCGAGGCTGAATGCCAGCACGAAAGCCAGACTGCGCACCACAACCATCACTTCACTCCTGCTCCTGCTTCGCGTCGCGCGTCATCAGCGCCACAATGGCCTCGCGCGGGCTCGCGCCTTCGAACAGCACGCGGTACACCTGCTCGGAAATCGGCATCTCCACGTTGTACTTGGCGCGCAACGAATGCACGGATTTCGCCGTACGCACGCCCTCGGCCACCATGGGCGAGGCCGCCACGGCCTGCTCCGGCGTCATGCCCTGGGCGATCCGCGCGCCGACGTTGTGGTTGCGCGAATGCGTGCTCGTGCAGGTCGTGATCAAATCGCCCATGCCGCTCAGACCCGCAAACGTCAGCGGATCGGCGCCCATCGCGACACCCAGGCGCGAGATTTCGGCAAGGCCGCGCGTAATCAGCGCCGACCGCGCGTTGTCGCCGAGTTTTAACCCGTCGCACACGCCCGCCGCGATCGCGATCACGTTCTTTAACGATCCACCCAGCTCCACGCCCACAACATCCGGGGTGGTGTAGACCCGAAAGGCTTTATTCATAAACGCGGCCTGCACCGTCTCGGCCTGCGCGATATCCTCGCCCGCTGCGCACACGCTGCACGGGAGATCCTTGCCCACTTCCTCCGCGTGGCTCGGGCCGGACAGCACCACGATCCGGTTCGTGCCGCCGACTTCGCGGATCACTTCGGACATGCGCTTGAGTGTCTCGTTCTCGATGCCCTTCGCCACGCTCACGCGGATCGTCTTATCCGAAAACTTGTGCGCGGCCACGGCCGAACGCATCACGTGTGACGGCACCGCCATCACCGCGATGTCCACATTCGGATCGTCTTCCTGCGCGATCTCGATCGATTCGGGTAACTTCACGCCCGGCAAATACACCGGACTCTCCCGCGTGGCGCGCAACTGCTCCGGGCCATCTTCCCCGCGGCACCAAAGCCGCACGCGATGGCCATTGAGCGCCACCACGCGCGCCAGCGCCAATCCCCAGCTCCCCGCACCCACGATCTGTATCTTCATCGTCAATCGACGCCCTCGTATTCAGGTATTGATCTTCAACCCGCGCCGGAAGTTGCCTCAGTCCTTGACCTTCCTCTGTGTCTCTCTGTGCCCACTGTGGTTACAACTTCACTTCAAATACCGCTCAAGTCGCGCCAAAAAATATTCCCATGTTCGCCGAATTCCCACTTCCAGCGGTGTTTGCGGTTTCCACCCAATCGCGTCCCGCAGCCGCGCACTGGACACCGACACGTCGCCGACGTCCATCGATACCCAGTTCTCCGGCCATGGCACGTGGCGCACTTCACCGCGCCCCAGTATTTCCACCAGCCGCTGCGCGAATTCCGCGATCGTGCACTCCTCGTCGCCCGCGGCGAACAGGGTCTGCCCCAGCCCCGCATCGCTCGCCGCGACTGCCAGGATCGCGTCCACGCAGTCATCCACGTACAACACGTTGCGCCGCTGGGTCCCTTCCCCATAAATCGTCAGGTCTTTGCCCTGCAGCGCGAGGCCAACAAAGTAATTCAGCACGCCCCCGTGCGGATTCTTGATGTTCGCGCGCGGGCCATACACATTCGCCAGCCGCACCACGGTCGTCCGCAAGCCATGCGCGCGGTGATAAATCAGGTGATACTTCTCCGCCGCGCCCTTGTTCGCCGAGTAAATATCCAGCGGAAATTCCGGATGGTTCTCGTCGATCGGGTCATGCACCATCGGCCCGCACTGTGTGCTCGTGCCGATATATACCACCCGCGCCGCCGACTTCGCCGCGCGCAGCGCCTCCAGAATATTCATCGACCCTTTGCAGTTGATGTCGATGTCCAGAAACGGATCGCGCATGGAATAGGCATGCGAGGTATGCCCCGCGCAATTGAAGATGAAATCCTGCTCGATCACGACCGGATTGATGAGCATGAAATCGCGGATGTCGTTCAGGATCACGCGAATCCGGTTCTCGTACCCCGCGAGATTCACGAGATTGCCGCCGCCGTGGTTGATCAGCGAATCGAGCACCGTCACGCGTGCGCCGGCCTCCGCGCACCGAATCGCCAGCGCGCTCCCGATAAAGCCCAGCCCGCCCAACACCAGCACGCGGCGGTTCGCAAATGGCTCCATCGTTTTCGCAGTCACGCGCAGGCCCCCGGCGGCTCGGGCGAGGATAACAAACGGCCCACAGGCCACGAAAAATAGCGAAGGCCGGCGCATGTCGGGCGACTGCACCGGCCTCCGTCCCTTCCCAAGGGGTCTGTCCCTTAGAGGGCCAGGGGACTGCTACTTACGGCCACGAAGATTCGAACCCGTCCGGACTGAGGGGTGTCCGGCGCAGCTGGGGGCCGCGGGGTATCTGTCTGCGTAACCACTTTCCCAGCGCATAGCGTGTGCCAGAAGCAGAATACCCATAACCCATTCATTTATATATACTTACGAATTTCAATAAATTCACGATAGCGCGACAATTCCCGTCCCCCGGGCCGCAATTTGTCGTCGTGCCATTTTGGCCGTTTTTCACCGGAAATGAGTCCCGAAGGGACGACAGATCTTAGCCCACCGCTTTAGCGGTGTATGACGTTTTTGGCATAGCGCGTCTTTGGAATCGCCATTGCCGGTCCTCAGACGATCGCCGCCTCGTTGATCGGGTCGAAGTAATACGCGCGGCTCATGTCCACGTCGATAATGTGCGGCGCCTGCACGCGCGGCTGCACCTCGCCCGACACGCGCGCCGTCAGCGGTTGGCCGGCGGTATCCAGATATAAATAGGTCTCCGCGCCGAGAGGCTCGACGAGCGTCACCACCGCCTCAACGCTCTTCCCCTCGTTCACGCGCTGCGCCTGATTCTCGACGAACACTTCCGGCCGCAGTCCGAGCGTCACGCGCTGGCCCTGATATCGTCCCAAGCCCACGCTATGCCGCGGATCGACTTCGAGGTTCACCTTGCCGTCGCCCGCGACGAACCGCAGCGCGCCGCTCTCCGCATGCAGCGCGCCCGACAAAAAATTCATCGGCGGCGTGCCAATAAACCCGGCCACAAACTTGTTCTTCGGCTTCTTGTACAGTTCCATCGGCGTCGCGATCTGCTGCACTTCGCCGTCCAGCATCACCACGATTCGGTCGCCCATCGTCATCGCCTCGACCTGGTCGTGCGTCACATAAATCATCGTCGTGCCGAGCCGCGCATGCAGCTTCTCAATCTCCCCGCGCATCTGCACGCGCATCATCGCGTCCAGATTGCTCAGCGGCTCGTCGAACAAAAACACCTTCGGATCGCGCACAATCGCGCGCCCAACCGCCACACGCTGCCGCTGCCCGCCCGAAAGCGCCTTCGGCTTGCGTTGTAACAACTCCTCGATCCCCAGAATCCGCGCCGTCTCGCGCACCTTCGCGTCGATTTCCTTGCGCGGCACCTTGCGCAGCTTCAGCCCAAACGCCATGTTCTTATAAACCGTCATGTGCGGATACAGCGCGTAGTTCTGGAAAACCATCGCGATGTCGCGGTCCTTCGGCTCGACCTCGTTCACCACGCGGTCGCCAATCCGAATTTCCCCGCCCGAGACCTCCTCCAGCCCCGCCACCATCCGCAGCGTCGTCGACTTCCCGCAGCCCGACGGCCCCACCAGCACGACAAACTCCCCGTCGTGGATGTCCATCGAAAAGTCCTTCACGGCCACCACATCGCCGTCATAGACCTTGGAAACATTCTTCAGCGAAACACTCGCCATGCGATCTCCGCCCCCCATTAGCAGCGGCCTCACTATATATACGCCCCGTTGCATGGGCAAACGTCAATCAGTCTCCGTGCCACAACCACCAAATAATCGGGCTGAGGAAATAGAGGCCAATGATTACGAACAACAACACGACCCCTATCACCAAGGCTCTCTTGTCTCGTTTCGTCATTCGCCAATCGTAGCATGCCCTTTTCCGCGCCCTCCGTGGTTAAACGCTCATGATCTTGCCCTTGACCTTAACCTCTGTGTTCCTCCGTGCCTCTGTGGTCAAAGCTCTTAGCCCTTGACCTTTTCCTCCCCGCGCGACACAATCGCCCTTCTTACCTCACGGGAGCACACCGATCATGTCCACCAAAAACCGCGCCATCGCCCTCGCCGCACACCCCGCCGGATTCCCCAAGGACTCCGACTTCCAAATCATCGAACGCCCCGCCCCCACACCCGGTGCCGGCCAATTCGTCGTCCACACCAAATTCCTCACCGTCGACCCCTACATGCGCGGCCGCATGACGGGCATCAAAACCTACGTCGACCCCTTCCAGATCGGCCAACCCATCCCCGGCGGCGCCGTCGGCGAAGTCGTCGAATCCAACCACCCCGACTTCCCCAAAGGCCAGGCCGTCCTCGGCATGTGGGGCTGGCAGGACTACCACCTCAGCGCCGGCAACGACGTCCAGAAACTCGACCCGCGCCTCGCGCCCATCTCCACCGCCCTCGGCATCCTCGGCATGCCCGGCATGACCGCCTACTTCGGCTTCCTCGACATCTGCCAACCCAAAGCCGGTGAAACCGTCTACGTCTCCGGCGCCGCCGGCGCCGTCGGCGCCATCGTCGGCCAACTCGCCAAGATCAAAGGATGCCGCGCCGTCGGCTCCGCCGGCGACGACGAAAAAGTGAACTACCTCATCAAAGAATGCGGATACGACGCCGCCTTCAACTACAAAACCACCCCCGCCAAAGACTGGCCCGCCAAAATCCGCGAACTCTGCCCCAAAGGCGTCGACTGCTACTTCGACAACGTCGGCGGCGACATGACCGACGCCGTCTTCATGAACCTCGCCAACTTCGCCCGCATCTCCATCTGCGGCGTCATCTCCCAATACAACCTCGAGAAACCCGAACTCGGCCCCCGCAGCACCTACGCCACCCTCCTCGTCAAACAAGCCCGCGCCGAAGGCTTCATCGTTTCCCGCTTCATGGACCGCTGGCCCCAAGGCATCCGCGAAATGGCCGGCTGGCTCCAATCCGGCAAACTCAAATACCGCGAAGACATCCTCGACGGCCTGGAAAACACACCAAAGGCCTTCATGCGAATGCTCAAAGGCGAGAACAAAGGCAAGCAGCTGGTGAAGGTGTCGTAGCTGGGGCGGGTCGCGCTCCCGCGCGACCGCAGACCGTCATTGCGAGGCGTTCCGCGAGAAGCGGAACGCCGTGGCAATCTCATCAACCAACGATCCGACCTTCGCGGAAAGGGCTGATGCGAAAAGCCTTTTTGAAACCGCAAAGAACTGCAAACCAAATCCGCCCTTTCCACTATTCCCGAAATCTGCGCCCATCGGCGTCATCTGCGGACAGCGGGTTTGGCCCTTGCCCTTAATCCGTTTCATCCGCATTGATCCGTGGCAAAAATAAAGTTGACCTATCTCGATCGTTGCTGCTCCACAACCGGGTTTCGGCGAAATTGGTCTATACTCCGCCCCCATGCTGCGCCTGACCAACATCCGCAAGGCATACAACGGCAACGTCGCCGTCGATGGACTCTCGCTCGAAGTGCGCAAGGGCGAGATCTTCGGCCTGCTCGGCCCGAACGGCGCCGGCAAGACGACGACGGTGAGCATGGCGGTCGGCCTGCTCGCGCCCGATTCAGGCGAGATCGCGCTCGACGGCGGCAGTTCGCCAATGAACCCGGCTGTGCGTCGCCGCATCGGCATCGCGCCGCAGGCCCTCGCGATTTACGAGATGCTGACCGGCGAAGAAAACCTGACCTTCTTCGGAAAAATCGAGGGCCTCTCCGGACAGACCCTCAAAGACCGCGTGAAGACTTCGCTCGAGTTCGTCGGGCTCTACGATCGCCGCCGCGACCGCGCCGAGGCCTACTCCGGCGGCATGAAGCGCCGGCTGAATATCGCCGCCGCGCTCGTGCACGACCCCGACCTGATCCTGCTCGACGAACCCACGGTCGGCGTCGACCCGCAATCGCGCAACGCGATCTTCGAAAAAATCGAAGCGCTGCGCGACGCCGGCAAGACGGTCGTCTACACCACGCACTACATGGAAGAAGCGCAACGCCTCTGCAATCGCGTCGGCGTGGTCGACCACGGCAAGTTGCTCGCGCTCGACACCGTGCCCGCGCTCATCCGGCAGCACGGCGGCGCGCGCATTGTGACGGCGCACACCAGCAACGGTGACGTCGAGTTGCAAACCGACAACCCGCTCGCCGAGTTGAACCGCCTCGCGGCGACGGCCGAAGTGCGCACGTTCAGCGTGAACGAGCCGAACCTCGAAACCGTGTTCCTCAACTTGACCGGAAGGCATTTGCGCGACGAATGAGCGAAATCCTCGCCATGGCGATGAAGGATCTCCGCATCCTCGCGCGCGACCGCGTCGGCGTGTTCTTCGTCGTCGTGTTCCCCTTCCTCTACGCGCTCTTCATCGGCTCCATCTTCTCGACCGGCTCGCGCGGAGGCGGAGGCTTCGACGTCGTCGTCGCCGACGAGGACAACACCGACGCCAGCCGCGCCTTCATTGCCAAGCTCGACGAGAACAAGAGTGTGAAGGTCGTCCCTGCCACGCGCGAAGACGCCGCCCGAGAGGTCCGCCTCGGCCACGCCTCCGCGTATCTCGTCGTTCCCGCCGGATTTGGCGCCGCCCGCGCGAATCCGTTTCTCGGGAAAAGCGCCACGGTCGAGCTCGGCGCCGATCCCGCGCGCGTTGCTGAGGGCGCGATGCTCGAAGGCATGATCATGCAGCTCGGCTTCGGAACACTCGCCGATCAGCTCAGCAAACCCGACGCGCGCACGCAAGCGATCAAATCCGGCGCCGACGCGCTACACCAGGCCGTGCCCGATGCGCAGGCGGCCCAGGCCAACACGCAGCGCTTCCTCGCGGCGCTCAGCGAACTCGATCAGCTCAGCCGCAGCGTCACCGCCGGCCGCGCCGCGGGCGATCCGAATCCCCTCTTCCAACCGCTCGTCGTCCAAAAAGAGTCTGTCGCCATGGAAACGCGCAAAGGCCCGCGCAACTCGTTCGAGTACTCTTTTCCCCAGGGCATTTCCTGGGCCTTCCTCTTCTGCGTCACGCGCTTCGCCGCGTCCCTCGTCGGCGAGCGCGCCCGCGGCACGCTCATCCGCATGCAGGTCGCGCCGCTCACCCGCTGGCACATCATCGGCGGCAAAGCGCTCGCCTGTATCCTCGCGATGACCTCCGTCGGCGCGCTGCTCTATGCCTTCGCCGCGAAAGTGCTCGACGTCCACGTGCAGTCCGTGCCGCTCTTCGCGCTGGCCGCCGCCTGCTCCGTGCTCTGCTTCACCGGCATCATGGTGTTCATCTCCACCCTCGGCAAAACCGAAGAGGCCGCCGCGGGCATCGGCTCCGCCATCATGCTCATCATGACGATGACGGGCGGCGGCGCCGTCCCTCTGCTCGCCATGCCGCCGTGGATGCAGAGCATCGCGTCCATCAGCCCGGTGAAGTGGGCCATCCTCGCGCTCGAAGGTTCCATCTGGCGTGGATTCACCCCCGCCGAAATGATCACCCCCTGCGTGATCCTGCTCGCCACCGGCGCCGTCACCTTCGCGATCGGCACGCGCCTCTTCCGCTGGCACGCCGCGTAAAAACAATCGCGCCGGGCCATGGTGTGCATGGTCCGGCGCAACTTCGTCACTCAGGCTGCCGTCCGAGTGACGCTCCTTCCCCCTGAAAAATGGTTACAAGTGTGCGAGCGGCGTGTGAACAGGCGCGCTCGCCACCAATACCCAGCACCTCGAATACAGCACGGCACCCAGGATCGGAACGAGCGGCGTCGAGTACACGGCGCGCAGCTCCATCTTCCAGAACTTCCTGAGGCACCAGGCCATAATCGGCGACTGGGTACGAATGACGGTTTCCTTGCTCATGGTCTTTCCCCCTCCGGCCCATCACTACGGGCCCTTCCGCTATCTCGGTCAGTCTCATTCCCCGCAGCGGAAAAGCAACGGCTGTGCCATCGCGCAAAAAACGGGCGCACACACACATTTTTCGGCAGTGCAGCCGAAAATAGCGTCCAAAATTGTCAACGCGCCGCGCCAATTCGTGGCAGTGCGTCCAAAAATGTGCGCAAAAATCCGGGCGGTGATAGCATGGCGTCGTTCCGAGGGGGGAATTTCAATGCTCGCCGTGCGCCACCACACCGTCATCGCGGCCGCGTTCCTTGCGCTCGCGCTCAGCGCCTGCCAGACCACCAAAAAGCCCGCGGAAACGCCCACGGTGCCGGTCGCTGTCGGCGACTTCGTGCCCGTATCGCCGGCCGCGGCCGTGCAACTCGATTCCGGCCGCTATCCGAATCTCTTTGCACCGACCTCGTACGCCGTGTGGATCACAAACGGCGTCGCCGAGGCGAAGCTCAAGCGCGAGCAGGCCTCGGGCGCGGAAATCAGTCCGATGCTCGCGGCGGACGCCAGCACAATCAACGCGAATTTCTATGTGATCGAGGTGAACCTGGAATCCGCGTTCCCCGATTCGAGCATCGCGTACGACGTGGTCGGCATGCGCGCGATCGACGCGTACCTCACGCTGCCCGACGGCACGGCCGTCTATCCCGCGCAGCGCGTAATGGCGACGACGGCCGGCGAGACCGAAGAAGGAACCCTGCGCCGCTTCGGTCGCACGAACCTGATCGTATTCCCGAAAGTCGACGTGCTCTCCGGCGCACCCACGATCCCCGCCGGCACGCAGGGCCTGCGCCTCACGCTCGATGGATTCAATTCGATTTTCCACTTCGACTGGGTCGCCGGCCCCGACAGCGCCGCCGCCCCTGTGTTGCCGGAGCAGTCGGGCGGCATGACGTGGTCCTCGCTATACGAAAAACTACGTGAACTCTCGCGCCTTACCCAGTAGGCCGCGCCGGTGAAATCCTTCTTCAAAATCCTGCTGACGGGCATCGGCCTGGTGCTGATCCTGATCGGCGTCGGCGCGTTGCTCGTGTTCACGCAGGCGCACGACTTCTTCAGCGCGCGCGTCGGCAATGTGATGTCCGAGGCCTTCGAAACCAAGTCCAGCATCTCGGGCATCCGCGTCAGCGTGCGGCGCCACGCACTTGTACTCAAGGACTTCACCCTCGCGAATCCGCCGGGTTTCCCGGACGAAAACGCGCTCACCTGCGCGCAGGTCTACATTGTGATGTCGCCGAAATCGCTGATCTCGCGCGAGCCCGTGGTCGAACTGCTCGATCTGCAAGGCGCCACGCTGCGCGTGCACCACAAGATGGGCGAAGGCTCAAATATCGGCGTGCTCGCGAAGACCCTGGCATCAGCGGAAGGCCGCATCTCGTTCAAAGTGGAGACGCTGCGTTGCGTGAACGGAAATCTGTTTCTGAGCTCGAGCGTCGTGCCCGGTGTAGAGATGCCGTATCCGCTGTCGAAGGTTGAAATCAACAATCTCGACAGCGGCAAGCCGGTGAACGCCGCCAAATCGACCGCGATTTTCCTGCGCACGGTGCTGACGGACGTGATCACGTTCAAAGGCGTTGGCGCGGCGATCATGGATTCGCTGCGCGGCGAGGCCAGCGGCGCGGACACCAAGCCGACCGAGATCGTCGAACCGCCGAAGGAATAGCGCGCGCTTAGTGCGTCGCGAGGTAGTCCAGCGCGAGCCGGCTGAACATCTCAATGCCCACCGGCAGCGCGTCGTCGTTAAAGTCGAAGCGCGGGCTGTGCAGCGGCGGATAGGGCTGCGTCGAGCTCGGATTCACGCCCAGCCACAAGTACGAGCCCGGCACCTTCTGCAGATAGAACGCGAAATCCTCCGCGCCCATCGTCGGATACTTCGGCTGCATCAGCGATTCCTCGCCGAAGGCATCGCGCACAATACCCGCCGCGAAGCGACTCATCGTCACGTCGTTAAACAAGCACGGATACGGCTCGCCGGGAAATTCGACACGCGCCTCGGCGCGGTGCGCGCGGGCGGTGTGCTCGGCCACGCGCCGGATCGCGTCGTACAAGTGATTGCGCACGTTGTCGTTGAGCGCGCGGAAGGTACCTTCGAGTTTCGCCTGTTCCGGGATCACGTTCCACGCGAAGCCGGATTCGATCCTCGCTACCGTCACCACGGCCGCATCCCACGGGTTCACTTCGCGGCTCACGATGTTCTGCAGCGCCGTCACGATGTGGCTCGCAACCACAATCGGATCGACGCCGGAGCCTGGGTCGGCGCCGTGTGTTCCCTTGCCCACGATCGTGATGCGGAAGAAATCCGCGCTCGCCATCGCCGGGCCTTCCTTGATCGCCACCATGCCGACCGGCAACCACGGCCAGCCGTGCATGCCGAAGGCCGCGCTGACGCCATCGAGCACGCCTTCTTCCACCATGTAGCGCCCGCCCGCGGCGTTTTCTTCCGCCGGCTGAAACACGAAACGCACGGAGCCGCGCAGTTCGTCCTTGTGCTGCTGCAGCGTCTGGATCGCGCCGCAGAGCGTGGCCATGTGGCCGTCGTGCCCGCAGGCGTGCATCCGGTTCGGGATGCGCGAGGCATACGGCAGGCCGGTTTCTTCGTTGATCTCGAGCGCGTCCATGTCGCTGCGCAGCGCGACCGTCTTCGACCCGCGGCCTTCGATGGTGGCCACAATGCCGGTACCCTTGCAGTACCCGCGCCGATAACTCACGCCGAGCTCATCCAAAAAACGCGCAATGCGATCGGAAGTCCACTTCTCCTCGAAGCGAATTTCCGGATGCTCGTGCAATTCATGGCGCAGCGCGACGATGCCGGGCATCAGGCCCGAAATGGTTTCGCGCAACGCACTCGTGGTCACGGCCATACAACGGCTCCTCGAATAGGTTAGTTCAGCATACCACGCGCGCAGCGCGCTTTAGAGGCCCAGCCCGATCTCGGGGAAGTTCACGAGATTGATCTCAATGCCAATATCAACGCCGGTCTCTTTATCACGCACGGCCAGCCCCACTTCCCAATCGTGGAACTTTCGACGCAGGGAATACGTCTGGCGCGTCAATTCGTCCCGCTCAAAATCGTAGCGCTGCTCAAACGCCACCGACCACTTGCCCGTCAGCCGATAGCCCATGCCGTACAGAATTTCCTGGTTCAGCACATCGTCGGAGGATTCCGTGAACGCGAACCCGAGGCGCCCATTGATCGTGTTCTTGCTGAGCTTGTTGTCGTAGAAGAGGTACGTCAGTACCCGATTGAAGTCCTCGCCCGGAAAGTCGTCGTCTTCGTCGAGATCGTGCATTTCGCCAACGGCCTGAATGCCCCACGCCGGGCGCGGCCGTACTTCGAGTTCGATCTCGTAATCGTTCGAGCGCACGGCTTCGTTCGTGAAGTCGTTGCCCTGGTACAGCGTGAGCCGCGCCACCGGCCAGATTTCCCCGGTGGGCCCGTTGCGGCCGAGCAACAGGTTGTCGATCGTGCTCTCTATGCGGAACCGGCCGGGTCGATCGTCGTAGTCGTCGAAGCGCGGCGTGTCTTCGGCGTCCAGCGTCGTATCCGGCCGGAAACTCAGCGTCGCGGACGGAATGATCAGGTGCTTGAAGCCGGTAAAGTGTCCAATCCCGGCGAACGACCGCTGCATGCGCGCCTGCGCCGTCACGCCGACCGTCGCCGAGGCGCGCACCGCGTCCTGTTCGTCATCGAGCGTTTTGGAGTAGTACGTGCCGTCCACTTCGACAAAGGGCAGCACGTTGAATCCGCGCGATACGTTCCAGTCATAGGACAATCGGCCGACGGTGACCTCGCGCAACGACTGCACGGTCTCCGGCTGCGTCTCGTAAAATCCGCCAATCGTGTCGAAGGTGCCGTACAGATTTCCGGCC
>CAZUJL010000046.1:0-17446 GCA_964620045.1 uncultured Nitrospirales bacterium | reverse complement strand
AGGGCAAGCTGCCGCACAAGACCATTTCGGCCACGTATGAGCTCGAATACGGCACCGACACGCTGGAAATGCACATCGACGCTTTAAACAAAGGCGATCGCGTGGTGCTGGTCGATGACCTACTCGCCACCGGCGGCACAATGTCCGCCGCGGCCAACCTTATCGAGAAACTCGGCGCGGAGATTGTCGAGATCGCGTGTGTGGTGGAACTGCCCTTGCTCAAGGGCCGTGAAAAACTCGGGAAGCACGCGGTTCACACGCTCGTCGAGTACATGGTGCACTAAATTTCTTCAGGCGTGCGGCATTTTCGCGCGAACGTTTTGCATGTTCTCGTCAAGAACCGGATCGTTTCGCAGGATGCCTTTGAACTTTTCGATGTCCTGCGACACGAACATCCCTTCGCCGGACGCAAACGGCTCGTCGCGATTCTCGCCGTAAAGACGGCCGGCCGTATAGACCTTGCGGCCATCGACGCGCTCGACCCAGGTCTCCGCCATCGCAATCGTGCCAAGCGGAAGCTTGCGGTGGAAATTTATCGTGATCGTCGCCGCGAGCACGGGATGCCCCGCCACCCACGCGCCCATCCCCATCGTGTGATCGAGCACCGCCGCCATGCTGCCGCCGTGCGCGTGGCCCGGCGGGCCCTCGGCCTGCGGACCGAACCACACGCGCGAGAACAGGCGCCGGTCCGATTCGCGCACGAACATGCGGATGCGAATGCGCTTGCCCTCGGGATCGCCCTCAATGAACGAGGCGCCGCCCGAACTGCTGAACGACATGTCGATCGGCAGCCAGCCTTCTTCGCCGGTCAGGGACTCGATCGCGGGCGGTATTAACTTCGAGACATCCATCGCGCTTAGACTTCTTCGCCCTCAAGCCGCGAGCGGCGATAGAACTCGCCGTAGCTGACGCCACCCTTCTCGCGCATGAGCGCAAGCGCCGCCTTGGGATGCTTGTTCAAAATCCCCGCGACCATATACGGAATGTAGTAGCCCCACTGCAGCTTCTGCTGCATCTCGACGAAATCCGTCTCGATGAGGTCGAGCACCGGCTGCACGTTGAACTTCGGATTCTTTAGAAAACCGAGCAGCAGCTCGGTCGTGCAGTTGCCCGCGGCGCGACCCATGCCGTAGATGCTGCCGTCGAGGAAGTTAATCCCGCGGATGATGCCCTCGACCGTATTCGCGAAGGCGAGCTGTTGGTTGTTGTGGCAGTGGATGCCGACTTCGATGTTCTTGCCCTGGAAGACCTTCAAGTATTTGTTCGCGAGATATTGCACCTGCTCGCTATAGAGATAGCCGAAGCTGTCGACGAGATACACCACGTCGAAGTTCGTCTCCGCGAGCTGCGCGAGAGCTTCATCCAGATCCGGCTCGAGCACGTGCGACACCGACATGATGTTCACGCAGACTTCGTAGCCCTGCTCCTTCGCGTGCCGGCCGAGATCGATCGCCTTGTCGATTTCCTTGCAGTACGTCGCCACGCGCACCATGCTGACGATCGAGTCTTTCTTCGGCCCGATGTCGTTGTAGTCCGTACGGCCCACGTCCGCCATCACGGACACCTTCGACCCGCCCTCGTACGCCACTTCGCGCAGATAGTCCTCGTCGCAAAACTTCGCCGGGCCGAACTTCTTCACATCAAACTGTTTTTTGTCGCACTTGTACCCCAACTCCACATAGTCCACGCCCGCCTTCGAGCAGGCATCGAAGATGCGCTTCACCTGCTCGTTCGGGAACTTGTGGTCGTTCATCAGCCCGCCATCGCGGACGGTGCAATCCAGAATGCGTATTTGGGGACGGTACACGTAAAATCTCCTGAAAATAGGTGCGAATAAGCGCGATAGAGTACTTCCCGCACGCAGGATATGTCAAAGATTCGGCCGGATTCGCCGGGTTTCCGCGGCTGTACCTCGCCTCCGCCGCTCCACTATGCTGGCAGCACCATGACCCACAACCGGGGAGTACACCCGATGCGTTTTGCCCGTATTGTCCTCGCCTTCGCCGTATGCGCATTCAGCCTCGGCGCCGCCGCCCAAACCCCGCTCACGATCATGACCTTTAACGTGCGCTACGGAAACGCCGACGACGGCGAAAACCACTGGAACAAGCGCAAGGACATCCTCGTCAACGCAATCAAATCGGCCAACCCCGACATCATCGGCATGCAGGAGTGCATGGATTTCCAGGCCCGCTACGTAGCCGACGCCCTGCCGGAGTATTCACACTTCGGCGTGGGCCGTGAAGTGAACGGCGCCGGCGAACGCATGGAGATTTTCTTCCGCGAAGCACTCCTCGCGCCGATCGAGACGGGCCACTTCTGGCTCTCCGAAACGCCCAATGTGCCCGGCAGCAAGAGCTGGAACTCGGCCAACGTCCGCATGGCGTCGTGGGCGAAGTTCTATCACCGCACCGACCGCGTCTTCTTTTACTACCTCAACACCCACTTTGATCACCGCAGCGAAGACGCGCGCGCGAACGCCGCCATCGTGCTCGCGGACTGGGCGAAGAAAACCGTCGCGAACGGCCCGCTGATCATCACCGGCGACTTCAACGCCGACGCCGAGAACTCGGCCGCGTGGAGCACGCTCACCGGCGTCATGCAGGATGCCTGGCTCGCCACAAGCAACCGCGTGGGCCCGATCGTCACCTGGAGCGCCTTCGCGCCGCCCGTGGAAGGCGAAACCCGCCGGATCGACTGGGTCCTCGTCAGCCCCGGCATCCTGTCCAACCGCTGCGAGACCATGCTCTACAACGAAAACGGCCGTTACCCCTCGGATCACTACCCCGTCGCCGCGCAGATCGTGTTGCCCTCTCCGAAAACCCCCTAAATTAAAGGGCTTTTCAATTCCAGAAATTTTATGGCACCCTTTTGCTGTTTCCGGGTTGACTTCAGCAGGGCGGTTCTGATAAATAGCCGCCCTTCTGAAACACTGATCCCGCCCGCCCACCGGGCCGCCGGGAAATCCTGAGGAAGGAGGTGAAAGTGAACATGCATTGCAGTCTCTGTAACGAGGCCTTTGGTAAGGCCGACATCGAGATCGGGGAAGTCATCCAATTGGGGGATGAGTTCTGGCACGCCGAATGTTATTCGGAATACTTCGACGAAGCCCTGGAACCCGCCTAAGCCCGCTCGTGAGAGTCAGTTAGGCCCTCTTAGGGGACTTCCTCCCCGAACTCCAAAATAAGCCTTCCGCAAGCGAATAAAACCGCTTAAAACGGCAAAAATTGCCGATTTGATTGGGATATCGCTTGCGGAAGCTCTTTTCTTCTTGTATGATTTCGCACTGATAGACGCTGCGCCCTTGGGGAGATAGTGGGGAGAAGAGGCTCCGAACTGGGGTCTTATTGCATCCACATTTCTCAACCAGGGATGAATTGCACCAATCCCAAGAGGGGGTGCACTCGCAATGTCGGCCGAGAGTAAGCCCATGAAGACAAAGAATACGAAAACTAAAACTGAGCCAACCATTCTGCCCTTCGAGCGCAAACTCGTGGAGCTGGAGGAGCGTTTACGCCAATCCAACTCCGAAGAGGAGCGCCAGGGAATTCAGCGCGATATTGACGCCGAACAACAAAACATTTTCCCGAACCTCTCCGCATGGGAACGTGTCCAGTTGGCCCGGCACAACAATCGCCCCAAGATGCTCGACTACGTCAATCGCATTTTCGACGACTTCATCGAGTTCCACGGCGATCGGATTTCGTGCGACGACCCGGCCATGATCGGCGGCATCGCGCAGTTCGCCGGGCGCACCGTGGTCGTCATCGGACAGCAGAAAGGTTCGTCGACCGACGAGCGCGTGCAGCGCAACTTCGGCATGGCGCATCCCGACGGCTATCGCAAAGCGATGCGCCTGATGGATCTCGCCGAGCGCTTCAACTATCCGCTGATCAGCTTTGTGGATACACCCGCGGCGCATCCCGGCGTTGAAGCCGAAATGCGCGGACAGGGCCCCGCAATCGCGCAATCGATCCTCAAGGGTCTCACGTTGAAGTCCCCCACCTTCTGCGTCGTCATCGGCGAAGGTGGCAGCGGCGGCGCGCTCGCGATTGCGGTCGCCGATCACGTCGCGATGTTCGAACACGCCATGTACGTCATCTGCCCGCCGGAACGCTGCGCGGAAATCCTGTGGCGCGACGTCGAGCAAAAAGAACTCGCCGCGTCGAACATGCGCATCACGGCCCGCGAACTTTTCGATCTCAAAATAGTCGACAAAGTCCTGCTCGAACCGCGGGGCGGCGCACACCGTGCGCCCGAAGCGGCCGCGCAAGTGTTGTCCGAAGAAATCACATGGTTCCTCGATTCGTGCAACAAGGGTCGCTTCTCGCGCGAGCGTCGTCAGCGAAAGTACCGCACCATGGGCGTGTGGACCGAAGCCGTGGTGAATGCCGACGTCCAGCAGCCCATCCAGCAAGCCGCCGATTGACCTCCGCCTCGTGAATGGCGAAGTCTGGCTCGGCTTGCGCGTACAACCCAAGGCCTCCCGCAACAGTCTCGCCGTTCAGCCGGACGGCCGCATCAAGGCCAGCATCACCGCCCCGCCCGCCGACGGCGCCGCGAATGCCGCGCTCTGCGAACTCATCGCCGACGAGCTCCAGGTGCCAAAATCCGCCGTGCGCGTCGTCCGTGGCGAAAAATCACGCGAGAAAGTCGTCGCGATCCGGGGCGTCACCGAAGCCGAAGTCAGTAACGTTTTTTCTCTAAAACGGTAAATACTCAGAAGGAGCAGGAAGTGTCCGAACTCAAGCAGCAAATCCAGGAAGCCGTCCGCGCCATTCGCAAAATCGACGACACCAAGCCCACCATCGGAATCGTGCTGGGCACCGGCCTCGGCGCGCTTGCGGACAAAATTAAGACCACCGCGCGCATCCGCTACACCGACATCCCCCACTTCCCGGCGTCCACCGTCGAAGGCCACGCCGGCGAACTCCTGATCGGCACGCTCGGCGGCAAAAAAGTCATCGCCCTCTCCGGCCGCTTCCATTTCTACGAAGGATATTCGCTACAGCAAGTCACCTTCCCCATCCGCGTCGCGAAGGCCCTTGGGATCAAGACGCTGATCGTGTCCAATGCCTGCGGCGGCCTCAATCCCCAATTCGGCGCGGGCGACATCATGCTCATCACCGACCACATCAATTTTATCGGCGATAACCCGCTGATCGGGCCGAATGACGACTCATTAGGCCCTCGTTTCCCCGACATGTGCGAGCCTTACAGCAACGATTTGTTGAAATTGGCGGAAACCATTGCCCTGTCTCGGGGAATGAAGGTACAACGTGGGGTGTACCTGGCCTGTGCCGGCCCGAACCTCGAAACGCGCGCGGAGTACCGCATGATGCGCGCGCTCGGGGCCGACGCCGTCGGCATGAGCACCGTGCCGGAAGTCATCGTCGCGGTGCACGCGGGTCTCAAGGTGTTGGGGTTCTCGGTCGTAACCGACTTGTGTCTACCCGATCACCTGGAACCAGTGAACATCGACAAGATCATCGCGGTGGCCAACGCCTCGGAACCGAAACTGAGCGCGCTGGTGACCGAATGTATCAAGCAAATGAAGTAATACGGTTTTACGTAGGTAATAATTAAGATGCCTGCGATTGGCACCAAAATGATATACTCAGCAGCTTCGAGGATCTGGTTGTGGCACTGAAAATTACCAGAGCGATGTTCATCCTGGCCTGCTTGGTCATGGGCGTCATCTGGACTGACTTTGCCATGGAAAGCTTCGCCTCCCAGGAAGGCGGCCAGATCACCGGCATGAGCCGCACCATGTGGCGCATTGTGGGCGGCGGCGCCGGCGCCGTGATCGCGGTGCTCGTCCTCTTCGGCCTGCGCTTCATCACCCAGCAAATCTACCAGCGCATTTTCCCCGTCATCATTTCGATCGTGTTCTCGATGATCGTGGGCTATATGCTCGCGCGCTACATCCAGGTCTTCTGGCCAAACGAAACCGAAGAAGACGTCACGCGTTATATCTACCTCACCTGCACCCTCGTCCTCGTCTGCGGCTTCATCGGCATTTCGCTCGGCCTCACCATGTCGTCAAGTTGGGAATCGCTGGTGTCGGTCGTCAAAAAACAGCGCATGGAACTCGGCAATGCCAAGCTCATCGACACCAGCGTGCTCATCGACGGCCGCCTGAAGGAAATCCTCGACGCCGGCTTCGTGGAAGGCACGCTCATCGTGCCGCGTTTCGTGTTGAAGGAGCTGCAGCACATCGCCGATTCGTCCGATGTGCTACGCCGCACCAAGGGCCGCCGCGGGCTCGACATCCTCAAGGGCCTGCAGGAAAACGGCTCCAACGCCTCGATCGAAATCATCGACGACGACCCGCAGAACGCGAAGGAAGTCGACGAAAAGCTCGTCGTGCTGGCGCGCCAGTTCAAGGCGAAAATCCTGACGACGGACTACAACCTCAACAAAGTCGCGCAGATTGAAGGCGTGCAGGTGTTGAACATCAACGACCTCGCCAACGCCGTCAAACCGGCCGCCGTGCCCGACGAAAACCTCGAAGTGAAGATCATCAAGGAAGGCAAGGAAGCCGATCAGGGCGTGGGCTACTTGGACGACGGCACCATGATCGTGGTCGACGGCGGCCGCAGCCACCTCGGCAAGCGCGTCTCCGTGGTGGTCACCAGCGTGCTGCAGACCGCCGCAGGCCGCATGATCTTCACCAAGCTCGCCAACAACGGCCACGCCCGCCAGGCCCTCTAGTTTTCCCTCGTCTCTTGCCCCCCGCCCCTCGCCACTTGCTAAAGTACGCCCTGTGAACACACACCTCATCATCCCCGCCGCCGGACTCGGCAGACGCCTCGGCCGCGCCGAGCCCAAGGCCCTCGTCGAAGTCGCGGGCGAGCCGCTGCTCGTCCACACACTCCGCCGGTTCGCGTCACTGCATCTCATAGACGGCGCGACGATTATGATTCCGCTGCACCAGGAATCCGCGTTTCGCAAAGTGCTTGATGTCGCCTTTCCGCGTGCGCAAATCCAGCTCGTGCCGGGCGGCGCGGAACGGCAGGAATCCGTCGCGCGCGGACTCGACGCCCTCGCCACGAATGACGGCATCGTCATCATCCACGACGCCGCGCGACCTTTCGTCGATCCGGCCGTCGTACGCGAGGCCATCAGCGAAGCACGTAAACACGGCGCGGCCACGGTCGCGATGCCGTGCGCGGACACGATTCTCGAAGCCGACGACCGCCCCACGCTGCTGCGCACGCCCGACCGCAAACACCTCTGGGCCTGCCAGACGCCGCAGGTGTTCCGGCTCGATCTCCTCCGCGACGCGCATAAATACGCGCACGCGCGCGGCCTGAAATTTACCGACGACGCCACGCTCGTGCGTGAAACCGGCGCGGCGGTCCACATCGTTTCGAGCACGGCGCGCAACTTCAAAGTGACCACGGCCGATGATTTGCGCTACGCTGCCTTCCTCTTGGAACAGGAGTCCGCATAATGCGCATCGGCACCGGTTACGACCTGCACCGGCTCGAGGCGGGGCGTCCGCTCATCCTCGGCGGCGTCACGGTCCCCTTCGACAAAGGCCTGGCCGGTCACTCGGATGCCGACGTGCTCACGCACGCGATCATCGACGCCCTGCTCGGCGCGGCCGCGCTGGGCAATATCGGCCAGCATTTCCCGGATACCGACCCGCAATGGAAAGACGCCGACAGCCTGAAACTCCTGCACCAAGTCGTCGTGCTGCTCCGCCGCCATGGCTACGCGATTCTGAATATCGACTCGACCATCATCGCCGAGGCGCCCAAGCTCAATCCGCACCTCGACGCGATGCGCGCGAAGCTGGCCGAATGCACGGACTTGCCCGTGGCGCGCATCTCGGTGAAAGCCAAGACCAACGAGCGCGTCGGCCCCGAAGGCCGCGGCGAGGCCATCAGCGTGCACGCCATCACGCTCATCCAACCGTCCAAGTGAAAACTACTCATCGCCTGTCTCAACTGCAGTGATCTGGTTTAGGTCCCGTAGGGACCGACAGAATTTAGCCCACCGCTTTAGCGGTGGGTAAGGCGATTAAAAACGAGGCGAGTCCCGTAGGGACGACAGGACATCGCTATAATCCCCACGTGACCGACAAACCACCCCACCGCATCCGCCTCGACGAACTCGTGCAACGCCGCACGGGCTACTCGCGCACGAAGGCCCAGGGCCTCATCCACACCGGCATGGTGAAATCGGCGGACGGCAAACCACTGACTAAACCGGGCCACAGCGTGCCCGACGACCTCGAATTCACAATTGAAGAGGCACCAAAATTCGTCAGCCGCGGCGGTTCGAAACTCGAAGCCGCACTCGATGCCTACGCGCTAAACGTCACCGACAAGATCGCGATCGACGTCGGCGCGAGCACGGGCGGCTTCACGGATTGCCTGCTCCAGCGCGGCGCCGCGAAGGTATATGCCGTCGACGTCGGCTACGGGCAGCTCGACTGGAAATTGCGACAGGATCCGCGCGTTGTCGTCCTCGAACGCACGAACATCCGCAACGTCACCCCCGAACAAATCGCCGAGCGCCCGAGCTTTTTCACGGTGGACTGCTCGTTCATCTCGCTAAAACTCGTGTTGCCCCCACTCACACCGCTATTGGCGCGCCCCGCCGAAGGCGTCGTGCTCATCAAGCCGCAGTTCGAAGCGGGCCGTGACCAAGTCGGCAAAGGCGGCGTCGTGCGCGATCCCGAAATCCACACACAGGTCGTCGAGAACGTCCGCGAAACTGCGCAGACGTTGGGCTACACCGTTGCGAACGTGATGCTGTCCCCACTCGAAGGCCCCGCCGGCAATAAGGAATTCCTCGCGCACCTCAAGCTTAACGCGTAGGGGCGGCCCCCCGTGGCCGCCCTGAGAACCGTCGATGGCCAGATCAATTGCACGACATGAGAAAAACATTTTCTTTTGCAGAACGGTATTGCTTCTTCAAGCCGAAGGCTTGACAGAAATTAGCCGGGGGTTGAGCGAAGCGATACCCCCGGTCAACGACAACACGGAATCCGACCCCGAAGGGGTCGCAGAGCCTATCACTCCCGCGGCGCCAGCGTCGTGCGCGAAAGCTGCGGATAGGTCGCGCGATAGCCGAGCGCGCGTGCAATCGGCGCGAGTGTGCTAAAAATTGCGCGCTGCAAAAACGGCGGCGGCGACCGAAACTCGGCTACATCGCTGAACTCAAGCGCGAATACGGCCAGTTGCAGCGGATGCGGCATCCCCTTCTTGTTGCAGTACCCCAGGCGCGCGAGACCGAATAAGGTCTCGATCATGTGACTAAAGCGCTCGCCGGGCGTAATCTCTATGAGAACGCGCGCATCCACGTTTCCCGCGTTCCACCAGTCGTGCCACGCCATCGGCGGAACGGTAGCCGATTCGCCCTTGCGCACGACGCTCGTTTTGCCGTCGAGCTTCAGGGTCAGCTCGCCTTCCAGCACGGTGAATTTCTCGACCAGTGCCGGGTGCCGGTGCTCGCCCACCACGCGCGCGTCGACCAGCGCCGTGAGTTCCACGACCGACTTGTTATCGGGATTCTTATACGCGAGTTGACGAATGATCGCGTACTCTTTGGTAACCGGATTCTCAAGGGTGTCGCCGACTCTGATCGGCCGGAGATCGGGTGGTCCGTTCGGGTCTGGATGCGCCATGCAGGCGATCTTATCCCGCGGACGCCGGTGGGGCAACTGCGCATTGCGTTTCGCGCGGAGGGGGTTCATAATCTGGCCCGTGGTTCGCCGAGCCACGGGGGGATTCCGCGCATGCTTCGCACATTGCGCATCCGTAATTTCGCGCTCATCGAAAAGCTCGAACTCGATTTCGGGCCCGGCCTAAACATTCTCACGGGCGAAACCGGCGCCGGCAAATCCATCATCGTCGGCGCGCTGGGACTCGTGCTCGGCGCGCGCGCGTCCAGCGAAGTCGTGCGCACCGGTGCGGCGCGGGCCGATGTCGAAGCCGTCTTCGCGCTGGACGAAATCTCCAAGCCACTCGCCGCCCTCATCGAGCAACACGAACTCGACCTCGACGACAACGAACTCATCCTCGCGCGCACGGTCTCGGCCGAAGGCCGCAGCAAGGCCTACGCCGCCGGCCGACTCGTGCCGCTGAACGTCCTCTCGGAAATCGCCGCCGAACTCGTCGATTTGCACGGCCAGCACGAACACCAGTCGCTGCTCTCGCCCGAGCGCCAGCTCGACATGCTAGATGCTTACGCCGTCCTGACGCCCGCGCGTACTGATCTCGGCACGCAGGTGCAGGCGCTGCGCGATGCGCAGGCCCGCGTGGAAGCGCTGGAAACCGGCGGCGGCCGCGAACCGCTGCGCCGGCTCGAATTCCTGCAGTTCGAAGCCGAAGAAATCGACCGTGCGCGCCTCGAGCCGGGCGAAGAAGAACAATTGCGCGATCGGCGGGCCTTGCTCGCGAACAGCGAAAAAATTCTCGACAACATCTCCACGGCGCGCAATCTATTGGCCGAGGCCGAAGGCGACGCTTCGGCCATCGACGTCGTGTCCGGCGCACTCTCGTCGTTGGACGCGATCCGCGCCTTCCATCCCGATTTCGAGGCCCTCGCCACGCGGCTCGCCGCGCATCTGACCGAGCTCGAAACGCTTGCGCAGGACCTCGTGCCTTTCACGTCAATGGAAGACTTCGATCCGCGCGAACTGGACACGCTGAATGCCCGGCTTACGCTGATCCGCGATCTCAAGCGCAAATACGGCGAATCGGTGGACGAAATCCTCGCCTACCGCACGCGCATCGAAGACGAAATCGGCACGCTCGCCAACCGCGATGCGATCATCGAACAATTGAAGGCCGAGTGCGCGCAGTTGGAAGAACTCTGCCGGCGCGCGGCCGAGGCGCTCTCGAAAAAGCGCAAGACCGCCGCGAAACGCCTCGATCAGCTCGTCACGAAGTCCCTGCAGGAACTGGGAATGGAGGGCGCCAAGATCGCGGCCACCTTCTCCCCCGGTCCGCTTACTTTTCGCGGTACCGATCGCGCCGAAATCCTGCTCGCGGCCAACGTGGGCGAAGCCCCGAAGCCGCTGCGCCATGTGGCTTCCGGCGGCGAGATGTCCCGCGTAATGCTCGCGCTGAAGTCCGTGTTCGCCGAGGCGGACGGCATCCCCACGCTCATCTTCGACGAAATCGACGCCGGCATCGGCGGTCAAGTCGCCACCCGCGTCGCGGAGCGTCTCCGCGCGCTCGCCGGCTCGCATCAGGTGCTCTGCATCACGCACCTCGCGCAGATTGCGGCCGCGGGCCATCACCATTTCCACGTCGCAAAGTCCTCGCGCGCCGGCACGACGACCACCCAAGTCGTGCGGGTGGAATCGAAGTCACGCGTGGAAGAAGTCGCCCGCCTGCTGGACGGCGCGGTGACCGATCTCAGCCTCGATCACGCCGAGGCCCTGCTGCGGAAATTAGCGGGCTGATTTCCCGCATTCATCGCGGAGCTGCTTGAAGATTCCCGGCTCTTTTTCCGCAAACGTGCTCAGGTCGTACGCGATCAAATCGGCCGCGGCCTTGAAGTCCTGCTTCTCCACCGCCTCGTGCACGCGCCCAATGACGCTTTCCAAGGCCTCTTCATAGGCCTTCACGGTTTTCCCGTCGAACGGCACCGCCTCAAAACTCAGGTTCAGCGCCCCCGCGACACGCTCGCGGCTCTCGCGCAGGCCTTCCCAAATTTCGAGCAAATCGCCCAACGGCGCGAGGCCCTCACCCGGCTCGTCTCCGGCGAACACCGTTGCCAGCGCCTGACACGCCACCGGCAACTCCGGCAGCACGGCTTCCACCTCGCCAATGGCCTCCAGCACCAGTTCGCCCAGATGCGCCGAGGTCACCAGCACCCGCCCCACCTGCGCGGACGGCGTGTTCGCGAAGTCCATGGTCAGCTCGTCGGCGGGCATGTTCTTGCCGTCCACTTCGACGGTCTGCATTGCGCGGCCGTTCGCCTGCAGGTGCAGGTCCATTTCGATCAGCGCCTCGCCGATCGTCAGCGGTACAGCCTGCAGACTCAGATACGGTTGCCCGTCCAGCACTAGCTCCATGCTCACCCCGGAATCAGTTTGGGCAGGTCCTTCGCCTTCGGCGCCTGCGCGGCTTGCTGGTTCTCCGCCTGAATCGCGAGGTACACCTCCTTGCGGTGCACGGCGACATCCTTCGGCGCGGCGATGCCAATCTTCACTTGGTGGTCTTTCACGTCGAGCAGCTTCACCTCGATGCTGTCGCCGATCATGATGCTCTCATTTTCCCTACGCGTCAGTACGAGCATGGGACACCTCCTTGCGCGCGCCGGCTTCCGCCAGCACAAACCGCACGGGATACTGGCTGTTTTCCAGAATGGCCTGCTTGGCCAGACGTTGACGTGGATTGATCAGAATCGGCGCCTTCAGGTTCGTGCGCGTCTGCGCCGGGTCCGGCGGCACAACCACGAGCGTATAGACCTCAAGCTCCGCGGCCGAGTGCACGGCCAGCTCGGCCAACTCCCCGGCGCCGAGCTGCACCTGATACTCCGCCATCACCGCGCGCGGGTCCATCAGGATGAACGCGAGATCGCCCGCGTCGGTGGATTGCAACCACGACACGTCGTTCGGATCAGTGCTGCGCATCAGCACAAACCGACGGAACTCCTGAAAGCCGATGATGGGCTGCGTAAACGTCAAAATATCGTTGTCGTTCACATCGATATGGCCGAAGCGGCTCGTCTCAATGCGCATGAACAGGCCCCGAATCCCCGCGAAAGTGGCAGGCATCCAGTATGCACCCGCACCCTAAACCCACGCAAACCACCGCCCACGTCCACCAAGTCTATATCGTCCACTTCGTCCATCATGTCCATTTCGCGTTCCCATTCACCATTGGTTACAATGCGCCCGGTTTTTCGGGGCAGCCCTCCGCCACACAATGCAAACCGATCTACGTCCAGAATTCGAGCGCGTGTACACCAACCTGCGCGGCCACGTGCACCATGCGGCCACGTGGGACGACGCCGCGCGCATCCTCATTTCCATTTGCGAAGCAAAGAACGCCTCCGTCTTCGTGACCGCGCAACTACCGCCCGCGCTGGATCAGGCGCTCGATCGCGCGAGGCGTCCCGCGGGGCTGCAAGTCCTCCGTCCGCCTTATGCTTACGCCGAACTTCCCGGCGCGATTGATAAAGCGCAGGTCGGCGCGACGGGCATGGAATTCGCCATCGCCGAAACCGGCACGCTCGTGGAAATCGCGCACAACGACGCCACGCGCCTCTGCTCCGGCCTGCCGCGTACGCACATCGGCGTCGTCTCGGCGCGCGAAATGGTCCAGACTCTGCGCGACGCCTCGCCGCGCCTGCGCAAGGCCTTCGCGGACAGCCCGAGTAACGTCGTCGCCAGTTTCCTCTCCGGCCCCAGCCGCACGGGCGATATTGAGCTCCGCCTCACGCTCGGTGTCCACGGTCCGGAAGACGTCCACGCACTGATTCTCGATCCCACACTCGATCCGAAAGGATTGATATGAGTTCACACGACTCCCACGCGACGCTGGACCAAAAAATCTCTGACGCGATCGAGAATCCAGCGCACCGCGACTCGCTGTACCGCTGCATGGAACGCGGGCGCAACAACCGCGCCGCGCGCCTGGCCGATATGCCGGGGGGCGCTTCTTTCCGAGAAGAGGTCCGCGCGGCCAAAGACCGTTGCCTCGATTGCCAGGACGAACTCGTTGACCGCTTCGTTAAGAATGTCGAAAAACGCGGCGCAAAGGTCCTGCTCGCCAAAACCGGCAAAGAAGCCATCGACTACTGCCTCAAACTCGCCGCCGAACGCAACGCGAAGCTCATCGCGAAGTCGAAATCGCTGACCACCGAAGAAATCGAACTGAACCATCCACTCGAACAAGCCGGCCTGCGCGTGGTCGAGACCGACCTCGGCGAATTGATCATCCAGCTCGTGCACGAGAAGCCCTATCACCTCGTGTTCCCGTCGGTGCACAAGACGGCCAAGGACGTCGCCGAAATCTTCACGAAGGAAATCGGCAAGCCCGTCCCGAACGACATCGACGAAATCATGAAAGTCGTCCGCGCCTACCTCCGCCCCATCTTCCTGAACACGCAAATCGGGCTCACGGGCGCGAACGTCGGCATTGCCGAAACCGGCGGCATCGTGATCGAAACGAATGAAGGCAACGCGCGCCTGGTTTCCAGCATCGGCGACTGTCACATCTGCGTAATGGGCCGTGAAAAAATCGTGGACACCATCGAAGACGCCATGCTCATGGTGCTCGCGCATCCCGTCAGCGCGACCGGCCAAATGCCGACCACCTATGTCACCTGGATGCACGGCCGCTCGCCCATGGGCGAAGGCAAGGACCAGCCGCGCGAGTCGCACATCATCATCCTCGACAACGGCCGCACGCAGATGCGCGAGGACCCGATCCTCAACGAAGCGCTGCACTGCATCCGCTGCGGCGCCTGTATGAACATCTGCCCGACCTACGGCGTCGTCGGCGGACACACCTTCGGCCACATCTACCCCGGCCCCATCGGCATCCCGTGGACCGCCGCGGTGCACGGTGTGGACAAAGCCGCCGCCTTCGCGCCGCTGTGCATTTCCTGTGGCCTGTGCAAAGAAATCTGCCCGGCCGAAATCGACATGCCGTTCATGATCGCCGAAGTGAAGGAACGCGGCCGCGACTCGCGCCCGCCGACCAAATCCGAGAAAGCCATGATGGCGGCGGATCGCTTTGCGGCGCTGGGCTGCCTGTTCGCGCCGATCGCGAATCCGCTGCTGGCGAATCCGGCCTTCCGCGTGCTGCTCGAAAAAATCACCGGCCTCGATCGCCGGCGAATCCTGCCGAAGTTCGACAGCCGGCCCTACATGCGCCGGTTTAAGTCGCACACCCGCACGTCCAGCGCACCAGTCAAGCGCAAGGTCGCGCTCTTCGTCGATATTTATTCCAACTACAATGTGCCCGAGCTCGCCGAGAAGGCCGTCGCGCTGCTCGAAGATGCCGGCTGCGAGGTCGTGTTGCCGCCGCAGAAACCGAGCGGCTATCCGTTCATCGCCTACGGCGACATGACGAGCGCGCGGAAAATCGCGGCCTACAACGTCGCCAAGCTCGCGCCCTATGCGCAGCAGGGCTACACCATCGTCGCGCTCGAACCGACCGCCGTGTATGTGCTCGCGCATTCGTATCCGAAGATGTTGCCGAACAACGCCGATGCGGAAATCGTCGCCGAGCATTCGCGCGAGTTCTTCGACTGTCTGCTGGAGTGGGAAACACCGCCCACGGCCCAGCCGCTCGCCGGCCGTCGCTTTGGCGTCCATTGCTCCTGCCACCAGCGCCCGCTCGGAAGCGCGAAGTCGGCCGTCACCTGGATGCAGCGCCGCGGCGCGACCGTCGATCGCATCGAAACCGGCACCTGCTGCGGCATGGGCGGCACCTTCGGCATGAAGGAAGGCTTGCTGGGCTACGATCTCGCGAACGCCGTCGGCGAGCCGCTCTTCAAACTCTTCAAGGCCTCCGGCGTCGAGATGATCGCGACCGAAAGTAGCGTCTGCCGCCTGCACCTGCTGCAGGGCACCGGCCTCCCCGTCTCGCACCCCCTCGAAATCACACTTTAGTCGCTAGAAATAGAAATCCCCGGGAAGTGTCCTTCCCGGGGATCAATTGCCGAATGACGAATTACGGAAGCTTCGCGTACGCGCCCGTGAACGACGCAGCCGCACGGCTCAGCGGGCTGTCCGCCGGACCGGGGTAGCGAATGAAGTCCACGTGGCCGTCGAGGTACAGCACGTTCGAACCGCCCGGAACGTGGTTGTAGTCCGCCGCAACGGTCGACGTGATGTCGTACATGATCCAAATCGCCGACTGCGCACGGGCGCTCGCACCCGGGTTGTTGATGTCGGTGATCAGCGCGCGCTCGATGCCTTCGCGCAGGCGATAAATCGTGTCCGAATCGCCGTTGCCGTACGGCTCGGTGGTGTCCGCCGGATCCACGATGCCGTCAATGTCTTTGTCCGGTGCGTTGCTGAAGCAATCCTGGCCCGCAATGGGATCGGAAGTGCCCAGCGGAAGGCATGTAAGGACCAATTCATTGAAAAACGCCTGGAACACTTGCGTCGTCTGCGTCGGCGCCGGAACGTTCGCAACATCCGGAGGCGTTCCGAGCGCGATCAACACCTGCGCAACGGACAACCCACTGCCCGTCACGTTGTCGCCCAGCAACTGTTCCGTCTCGTACTTGTCGAACACCCATCCCAGGTACGCGTAGCTGTCCGCCACCATGTCGATCATGCCGCAAGAATCGCCGCTCGGGCAGCTGCTGGCGCGGTTGCTGCCAACGCAATCGAACTCTTGAGCGACGGCGATGCACGAAGCATTGGCGTCGAAGTTACGGATGTTGTTGTGGGCATCAGACGGGCACACCAGAATGTTCGGATCCGGCATGTATTCCGGATACATCGTGGTCATGCGCGGCGCAAACTGCGCCAGCAGGTTCACGGTGGCGTTCTGTCCGGAATCGCGCGGCTGGTTCGGACTCCAGTACCACTGGAACTGAATCGCCGGCATCTTCTCGCCCTTGTCTTCGTTGGAGTACATCTTCAGCGACAACCCAATCTGCTTCAGGTTGTTCGCGCAGCTCGCGCGACGCGCCGCTTCGCGGGCACGCGCCAGCGCCGGCAGCAGGATCGCCGCCAAAATCCCGATAATGGCAATGACCACCAACAACTCAATTAAGGTAAAGCCTTTCCGTTTCATGCACTCACTCCCTTGTCGATTCACTCGATTGTGTGCAGCGCTGATCCATAATGGACCGTTCCTGATCTCATTAGGCCTATTCAAATATTATTGCCGTATTCTATATACCCTTTTGTCGCAACCACCCTCCTTTCGCATGCGCAAACGTTTGCGCATTCCGGCATGCGTACACCTCGACGGATGTCCGGGAGCGTAAAGAGTAGAAAATTGCAGGGAGCGGTATCAAACTTCACGTCCACCCCCCTAGACAGTCCGCAACAGCCACGATTTTTAAGGGAAAGTCCATAAAACTCCCGCGACACAGCGGCGCACAGCATCTCCTTTTGCAGCATGCCAAAGAACCTGGGAAATGATCGGGTATTACGTTGTTTGCTCCACAACCAACGCACGGTACCTTGCACAACCCGGAGGGTTGGAAGACATTAGCCGGGGGTCGCAGCGAAGCGAAGACCCCCGGTGGAAACGTACCGGCAACCGCACCCCGGATGGGGTGCCAGAATCTACGCGTACTTCCACTTCTGCGATCCCTCCGGGATCGTCTCAGGCCGTGTGCGATATCTGTTCCGAAGGTGTCGCTGCGCGCAACCCCCGGCTAATGTCTGCCGAGCCTTCGGCTTGAACCCCGACACCACACTTCGTGTGGAGTATTCGATGTAATTCCCGAAGAATCTCCCCCGCGCACACAGGATGAACCGTTGCTTCTGCGAGTAACCTCG
>CAZUJL010000045.1:0-17954 GCA_964620045.1 uncultured Nitrospirales bacterium | reverse complement strand
GGTGGTGTGGTTGGACGGTTAGAGCCACTTTACAACGGCGATCATGACAAAGATGGAGCCTATACCGATCGCCATTTGTACGGGTGTGGCGGCTTCGGGCTTCTCCTCATCCTTCTTTCCCTTGGCGAGCGCGCCGCTGACGCCCTTTTTCGAGGCGAGGTTTTTATCGACTTTTTTGGCGGCGTTCTTGGTGTCTTTGGCGGCCTGTGCCTGGGCGACATCGGCAAAGAGCCCAATGCAGAGGATCAACATGGCGCACAATCCGAGAATCGCGAGTGCTTTCTGCAACGACATAGCAAGCCCCTCTGGTTGTGCGGGCAAGCCGCCCGCGACGCCGTGTCGCTATTGTAAACTGCGCGGCCTGCGGGCGCAAAGGGGCGGCGCGGGAATGATCGAAGTGGTCCAATGTGAACCGCGGCAAGGGGTTAGGGCGGATGGGCGTTGTCCGCGCGCGGGACTTCGCTGTACCATGGCGGTGCATGAAGCACACCGAACGATTTGAAGTACGGTTCTACGAAGCCGACCGGGCCTCCCGCCTCACCCCCGTCTCGTTGTTCAACTATCTCCAGGAAACCGCCATCCGGCACGGGGACGCCGCGGGGATGGACGGCCCGGCGCTGCAGCAGCTCGGCTACATGTGGATGATGAACCGGCTGCGGCTCGAGGTGCTGCGGTATCCCGTGCGGCGCGAAGAGGTGCGCGTGGAAACTTGGGGCTCGTGCCTGCATGGACTGTTCGCCGTGCGCGAATGGCGTGCCACGGATGCGCGGGGCGAAGTCATTGCGTTGGCGACGGGCCGGTGGCTCACGATCGATGTGGCCAAGAAAAAAATCATAAAAATCCCGCCGCAGATGGCGGCGACGTATGGCGAGCACGAGGGCCGCGCGATCGAAGACTCGTTTGAGCGCATGGATCCGCCGCAAGACGGCGCGCATGCGCGGCATTTCCATGTTCGGTTCAGCGAACTCGACACGAACCAGCATGCGAACAGCGCGAGTTATGTGGACTGGTGCCTCGAAGCTGTGCCGCAGGACGTGCTGGATTCCCACCTGCCCTCGGTGTTCGAGATCACGTTCAAGAAAGAAGCCAAACTCGGCGAGGAACTCATTGCGACCAGCGCCGAATCGGCCGCATCCTCCGCGGACCGGCGGGCGTTTCGCCATGTGCTCAAGCGCGCGCGGGATGGCGCTATCAACGCGATCGCGGCCAGTGAATGGCGGCCGGCGACATGAACGGGCCGACGCGGCTGGTGCTGGCCGGCGGCGACATGAACGGGCCGACGCGGCTGGTGCTGGCCGGCGGCGGTCATAGCCACGTCGAGGTCCTGCGCCGGTTTGCGAAGACGCCTGTCCCCCATCTCTCGATCACGCTTGTATCCCGCGATGTGGCCATGCCGTACTCGGGCATGCTGCCGGGATTCATCGCCGGGGATTACAGCGCCGAGGACTGCCACATCGATTTGCGCGCGCTGGCGCAGAAAGCGGGCGCGATGTTTTGTCAGGCGGACATCAACGGAATCGATCTGGCGGAGAAACACCTCTTGTGCGTGGATGCGCCGCCGGTTCCCTTCGATCTGTTGTCGCTGAACACCGGCGCTACGCCGGCGATGGAGAATGTGCCCGGTGCGCGGGAGTTTGCGTGGCCGGCGAAACCCGTTGATGCGTTCGTCCGAAACTGGCAAGCCATCAGGCTGTCGCTGGAAAAGCAACCACGGGAACACCGGTTCGTAATCGTGGGCGGCGGCGCCGGGGCCGTGGAGCTGACACTCGCGATGCAGCACACGCTGCACGACACCGCCCCGGCAACGTTTGCGATTGTTTCGGCGAGCGAGGAACTCCTCCCCACGCACAGCGCCGGAGTACGGACGCGGCTCGAACGCGTGTTGCGAGCGCGTGCCGTTGCGCTGCATCGCGGCGAAACAGCAATGGAGGTAACGCAGGGCGACGTCCGCTGCGCGTCAGGCCTGCGCGTGCCCTTCGATACGCTGGTGTGGGTCACGCAAGCCGCCGCGGCGCCGTGGTTGCGGGCCAGCGGATTGGCGGTGAACGACCAGGGATTTCCGCTCGTGAACGACACACTGCAGAGCACGTCGCACGCATTTGTGTTTGTGGCGGGCGACGCGGCACATCTGGTGGGCCGGTCCGTGGCCAAATCGGGCGTCTATGCCGTGCGCGAAGCGCCCGTGCTGGCGGACAACCTGGCGAGCCAGATTCTTGGTAAACCGCTCCGGCCCTATCGCCCGCAAAAACATCACCTCAGCCTCATCAGCACGGGCGACCGCTACGCGGTCGCGTCGCGCGGCGCGTGGAGCATCGGGGGCAGGTGGGTGTGGCGATGGAAAGATCACATCGATCGCACGTGGATGCGCCGCTACCGCTAGGTCCGTTTGAACGCACACCCGTTCCGGCGGATACTTGATACATGTTCACCACGATTCGTCTGGCCATGCTCTCTCTTCTGCTCACTGCCGCCGGTTGCCGCGGCCCCGCGAGTCCACCTGTCGAAGACATCACCGTGCATCGCGGCCAGGAACGATTCGGGCTTAGCTTTGAAGAGCGCATGGCCGTGCCTGCGGAATTGTCACGCCTCAAGGCGGACGCCGAGGCGCGGGCGGATGCGCTGTACGACCCGTTTCGGTCCAAGGAAGACGCGATCCGGAATGAGGAACTGAGCACGCAGTTTTATGAGGCCGCCAAGACCGAGTTGCTGGCGCAGAAATCGCTGACGCCGGAGCAATTGGACGAAATCATCCGCGAATATCAGCTATCGCTGGGCGGAAATCTCCGCTGAGGGGCGGGCGAGCGGCTTAGTCTTTCACGCGCACGGTGACCGGCGCGGGCGTTCCATCGACGGGCACTGCTTCGGATGCGGCGCATTGCGGGCAGGAACCGCAGGACGCGGAAGCCTGCTGCGCGCGCTTCGGGACGAAGTTACGGAACAACCAATGCGCGACAAACAGGAAGGCCGCGGCGACAATCACATCGACGATGATCTGTTGCATGGCAAACTCCTTTCCCGTTCAGCTCACGCCGAACAAGCGCAATCCCTGATAGACGAGCAGCGACGCGGCATACGCCAGCACGGTCATGTACACCAACTGAATTCCCGCCCACTTCCAACCGCCGGTTTCGCGGCGCGTGACCGCGAGCGTCGGCAGGCACTGCATGGCGAGGATGTAAAACACGAGTAAACTCACGCTGGTCGCGAAGGTGAAGACGGGCGTGCCGTCGGGGTGCGTCGCGGCCTTGAGCTTGTCGATGAGCAGCGAGCCGCCCTCGGCGCCCTGCTCGCCCACGCCGTAGATGATGGAGAGCGCGGACACGACGACTTCGCGCGCGGCGAACGAGGCCACGATGCCGACGCCGATGCGCCAGTCGAAGCCGAGCGGCTCGATGACAGGACCGATGGCGTGACCGATGCGGCCGGCGAAAGAATTGGCGAGCGCTTCCTGCGCCTGATGCGCTTCGAGTGTTTCGCCGCTGGCCGCGATCGAGGCGACCATTTCGGGCGTGTACTGCACGGGCTGCGGCTGAGGATAGCTCATCATCCACCACAGCACGATGGAAATGGCGAGGATGTTCGTGCCGGCCTTACGCACGAAGAGCTTGCCGCGGTCGTACGCGGCGAACAGGGCCGTCTTTACGCTCGGCACCTTGTAGCTCGGCAATTCGAGCATGAGCGGCTGCGGCGCGGACTTCACCAGTGTGCGGCGGAACAGGAACGCCATCGACAGCGCAGCGCCGAGGCCGAGCGCGTAGGAGCCCGTGAACAGCGCAGCGCCGGAGAGCGGCGAGTCGGCGAAGAGCAGCGCGGTGACCATGGCGTAGACCGGAAGGCGCGCGGAGCACGTCATTAGCGGCAACACGAGAATCGTGACGAGGCGGTCTTTCTTGTCGTCGATGACGCGGGAGGCCATGATCGCGGGAATCGCGCAGGCGTGCGCGGAGAGCATCGGCACGAAGGCCTTGCCCGGCAGACCGACCTTGCGCAGCACGCGATCGATCACGCACGCGGCACGCGCGAGGTAGCCCGTGTCTTCCAGAATCGAGATGCAGAAGAACAGGATGCAAATCTGCGGCAGGAACACGATCACACCGCCAACGCCGGCGATGATGCCGTCGGTGACGAGGCTCTTCAGCGGGCCCTCGGGCATGACGGAGCCGACCCACGCGGAGAACGAACCGAAGGCGCCGTCGATCAGGTCCATCGGCCAGGTGGCGATGCTGAAAATCAGATAGAACACGGCGAAGAGGACCGCGAAGAACGTCAGGAATCCGCCGACCGGATGCAGCAGAAAACTGTCGAGCATGGCCGTGCGGCGGCCGGCATCGGTGCGCGTCTGCTCAATGACGCCCGCGCCCACGGCCTCGGCCCAGCGGTAGCGCAGGTCTTCGGTGATCATCGCGGCATTGCGCAGCATGCGCGGAACTTCGGGGCGCACGCCTTTGGCGATGACCTCGCCGCAGGCGCTGAGCAACTTGTCGATGCCCGTGCCCCGGCGCGCGACGACGGGCACCACGGGGCAGCCGAGGTGCGCTTCGAGGGCCTCAACATCAACCCGCACGCCGGCCTTTTCCGCGAGGTCCATCATGTTCAGCGCGACGACCACGGGCACGCCGAGTTCGAGTATCTGGCTGGCCAGGAAAAGATTGCGCACGAGATTTGTGGCGTCGAGCACGAGCAGAATCGCGGCAGGCGCTTCGAGGTCTCTTGCAGAGCCTGCGAGCGCATCCACCGCGACGCGTTCTTCGCCTGCGCAGCCTTCGAGCGTGTACAGACCGGGCATGTCGAAGAGCTGGCGGCTTTCGGTGCCGAGGCGCATCGTGCCGGAGCGCAGATCGAGCGTGGTGCCGGGATAATTCGAGGTCTTGTGCCGCAGGCCGGTGATTTCGTTGAACAGCGTCGTCTTGCCCGCGTTCGGATTGCTCACGAGCATAACGGGGGCGTTCGGGCCTGCCGGAGTGTGCACCGGGGAAACCGGTTGAGAGACGGTCGCCATGGGATCAGCGGCCTGTGTCTGTCGCTTCGGTCTTCACGAGCACGTGACGCGCGAGGGCGTGCGCCAGACCAATGCGCGAGCCGTACACCTGCACGACGAGCGGCTCACCCGCGCGCACAACGCGCACCTGCCGCCCAACGCTGATGCCGAGGCCCGCCATGCGCGCGGCGCGTTCGGTCTCCAGCGAGACGGCGTCCACGCGGCAAACCGCGCCCGCGGGCAGATCGCTCAGTGTGGTGGCAGAGGGAATGTTTGGCTCGCTCATGCTCGGATCAGACGCTTTGCGGGTGTATAAACTCACTACACTTGTTTAGGTAGCTTAACATCAACAACGGGCGGTGTTCAATAAATTCCCGGCTTGTAGCGTAAGCACCACTGGCAGAATGGCTTACAACGGCTCTACATCGACCTTGATGCGGTCGGTGTCGTCATCCCCCATGACCCCCTCGCCTTCCGGCTGCGCCTTCACGATGCTGAGGTCGTTCGCGAGCACTTCGGCGGCGATGTCGGCCTTAAATTCTTCGGCGGCCGCGAGCCATTCGGCGGACAGCGTCGTGAGGGTCACGCGGATGCGCTGGTCGTAGGCCAAGCGCATGGATTTACGCTTGTCCTGGATGACGCGGATGACCTCGCGCGCGTACCCCTCGCGCTTGAGCGCGTCGGTGATCTCGGTGCTGATGACGACAACCATGTCGCGGCCTTGCGCCGCGGCGAAGCCGGGCTTGGGCGTCAGGCGGACATCTAATTCCTCGGCGGTGAATTCGTAAGGCTGCCCTTCGACTTCCAGCTTCGCGCTGCCCTTCTGCAACTGGGCATACAACTCGCCGCCGTTCGTTTTTTGCAACACCGCGCCGAGCGCCTTCACGTTCTTGCCGAGCTTGGGTCCGAGAACTTTGAAATTTGGTTTCACTTCGTAGGTGACGTACTGCTGCGGATCGTTGCTGAAGGCGATCTCTTTGATGTTCAGTTCTTCCTTGATGAGATCGAGGTGGCGTTCGAGTCCCGGACGTTTGCCGGCGTCGGACAAGACGATCTCGCAACGCGCGAGTGGCTGGCGCACTTTGAGATTCGATACGCGGCGCGCACTCAGGCCAAGCGTCACAGCCTGACGCGTGATTGCCATTTGATCGAGCAAATTGCGATCGATCTTGGCGGCGTTGGCGTTGGGATACTCCGCCAAGTGCACACTTTCAAAGGCACCGGGCAACGGCTTCACCAAATTCCGCCACGTGACTTCGGTGTAGAAGGGCGTGAATGGTGCGGCGAGGCGCGCGAGCGTCAGCAGGCACTCGTAGAGCGTCCAATACGCGTCGGCCTTGTCCTGTGTCCATTCCGAGGCCCAGAAACGAGGGCGGCTGCGGCGGACGTACCAGTTGGAGAGGCTATCGACGAAGTCCGAGACCTCGCGCGCGGCGGGGTACGACTCGAGTGTATCCATGTTCTTGCGCACTTCGAGGATCGTGCGATCGAGCTCGTGCAGGATCCAGCGATCGAGTTCGTTGCGCTTATCGCGCGGCGAGTAGGGCGACTTCGTGTTCGCCTTGCCCGGTGTGCCCGTGGCGACGCCTTTCAGAAATTCCGCGGGCGCGCCGGAGGGATCGAAGCCGTCGAGGTTCGCGTAGATCACGAAGAAGCTATAGACGTTGTACCAGCGCACGAGGAGTTCGCGCTGTGCTTCTTCGACGATTTTTTCGGAGAGTCGGCTGCTGCTGGTCGGCGGGTTTTTGGCGATGAAGCTCCAGCGCAAGGCGTCCGCGCTGAATTTTTCGAAGAGGAGCGCGGGTTCGCTGTAGTTCTTCAGGCGCTTGCTTAGTTTTGTGCCATCCTCGCCTAGGATATGGCCGAGGCAGATGCAGGACTTAAACGGATGCGGCCAAGCCTTGTCCTTGCCGAAGATAACGGTGCTGATCGCGAGGAGCGCGTAGAACCAGCCGCGCGTTTGGTCGATCGCTTCGCTGATGAAGTCGGCCGGGAAGCGGTCCCACAGCAGCGCCTCGGAGCCGGGCACGTGTGGGTAGCCCCACTGCGCGAAGGGCATGCTGCCGGCGTCGAACCACACGTCGATGACTTCCGGCACGCGCTTCATGCGCGCGGTGGCGTCCTTCGGGCTGCGATAGGTCACCGCGTCGATGTACGGCTTGTGCACTTTCAGGTGCTCGCTCAGCGTCGGCGTGGCTTTCTTCGCCGCGTCCCACACTTCCGTCCCGCGCACGTCCGGCTTCGCGAGGAGTTCCGCGTAGCTGGAGATGACTTCCATGTGGCCGGTCTTCTCGCAGACCCACACGGGCAGCGGCGTGCCCCAGTAGCGCTCGCGCGAGAGCGCCCAGTCGACGTTGTTCTCCAGGAAATTGCCGAAGCGGCCGTCGCGGATGTGCTCGGGCTGCCACTGGATTTGCGCGTTGTTCGCGAGGAAATCCGGGATGAATTCGGAGGTGCGGATGAACCAGCTCCGGCGCGCGTATTGGATGAGCGGGTCTTTGTCCGCGCGCGGCGAGAACGGGTACGGGTGGCGATAGGTGTCGTGCTTCAGGATCATGCCGCGCTGTTTGAGCAGGCGGATGATGCCTTTGTCGGCATCCTTCACAAATTGGCCCGCGAAGGGTTTCTGGTCGAAAGGATCGACATCGGTGACGCGCGCGTCGAAGGTGCCGTCCGGCTTCACGTAACACAGGAAGCCGATGCCGCGTTCTTTGCAGACCCGGTAGTCGTCTTCGCCGAAGGCGGGCGCCGTGTGCACGATGCCTGAGCCGGTGGCGATATCGACGAAGTCGCCCGCGATGACTTGCCAGTATTTCTTCGCCGGCGCGCTGCTTTCGATTTCGGTCGGCACGCCGTAGTTAAACAACGGCTGGTAGGTTGCGCCAAGCAGCGCCTCGCCGGGGATTTCTTTCACGATCTCGGCCGTCTTTTCGAAGTAGCGCTCGACGACGGCCTTCGCGAGGATGAAGTACTCGTCGCCGGACTCCCCCGCTACTTTCACGAGCGCGTAGTCGATTGCGGCGCCGACCGTGGCCGCGCAGTTGCTGACCAAGGTCCACGGGGTCGTCGTCCACACGAGCAGGCTGACGGGTTTGCCTTGCAGCGAGAAGCGGGCCTTGCTTTCTTCGGTCAGCGACAGGCGCACGGTGATCGCGGGATCGTCGGTATCGCGATACCCCTCGCCCACTTCGCCGGCGGACAGCGCGGTGCCGCCCTGCGCCCACCACCAGACCACCTTGTGGCCCTGGTACAGCAGGCCGCGATCGAACAATTGTTTGAGCGCCCACCACACGCTTTCGACGTAGCTCTGGTGATACGTGACGTAGGCCGCGTCGAGGTCGACCCAGAAGCCGATGCGGTGGGTCAGTTCCTCCCACTCTTTCTGGTAGCGGAACACGGACTCGATGCATTGGCGATTGAACTTCTCCACGCCGAAGGCCTCGATGGCCGCCTTGCCGCCTTCGAGGATGCCGAGTTCCTTGCAGACCTCGACCTCGACCGGCAGACCGTGCGTGTCCCATCCGGCCTTGCGCTCGCAGTAGTGGCCGGTCATGGTTTTGTAGCGCGGGAAGATGTCTTTGATCGTGCGCGTGAGGCAGTGGCCGGGGTGCGGCAGGCCGTTGGCGGTCGGCGGGCCCTCGTAGAAGATAAACCGCGGGCCGTCTTTGCGCGCCTCGAGGCTTTTCTTGTAGACGCGGTTCTCCTTCCAGAACCGAATCGTCTCTTTCTCCGCCGCCGAAAAGTTAAACGGCGTCGGTACTGGTTCGAAGATGTTGTCTGCCATTGCGCGATCGATGCCCCGAAACACCACGGGCGGCCTTTACGCCGCCCGAATGGGCGAAATAATGGACTTTTGAGTCTATTGGAATCAAAAACCCGTTCTTCTCTTCTCCAAAACGATCATTGCTTGCGGTTCAACTAGAAAATCACGGGAACCCTTTTCCTGTGAGTATCCATTCAAAGTCCAATTCCCTCGCGCCGGCGTTATTGATGGGACGGCAAGCTGCCTTTTCAGATACAAAAACCATTTTCGATTGTTGCACTGTTCCTATAGCGGACATCGCCAGTTCGGCTCGGATCTCTTGATAAATATGCGGCTGGTCTGTGCGCTTGTCTGTCCATGCGACAAGGTGCACCGCACCACAATTTTGAACTGAAACCTCGTAGTCAGTCGCTTGCACGCCAAGCGAAAGTTGTGTTCCGGTTTTGGGCCTTACATTCTCAAACTCGATTGTTCGCTGAACACCACGAGAATCCAAAAGTTCGAATTTCGCTGTCATCCCTTTCACAGGAAAAACGGCCACTGTGTCTTTCGCGGGAACTACGTACATGATGACATTCAATATTGGATTGTATTCGGGCCGATGACGGTCATACCGAAAGGTGATACTCGCATTGAGAGTTTCGATTGTAGGCAATCGAGTTGCCGGAACCAGCATCTTTAGCAATTCTGAACGTCGAGCGTGACGTGGTGCAGTACCTTCGCGCCACGGGACCTCAAAGCGTTTGGTCCCATTATCTGTATACGAAATCACGTAGGGCGGCCTGTCAGTATCGATAGCAATTGCAACGATAATTTCGCCTGTGTCCAACTTAACAACTTGATCTCGGAATGATGGGTGTTCGCCATCGAAATGTCGGATTAGTTTCGCACTCCAAACTGCGGGATCAACACTGTCGGCTTTCCCAACGACTCCCTCACCGTCGTCTATACCGACTATCCAAAGAATCGGTTGTCCTTGTGCAGCGTTCGCGTGTCCAGCGATTCTTCGCGCCCATTTTAGCGATTCCGTGTCGTTGTTAATGTCAAACCATGCAGACTTCTTCTCAACGAACCAATCTTCCTTTTTTTGCTTGTTGCGAGCCAAGTCGGCCGCTTCAATAACAGCAAGCTCTATTTCACTTTTGGTCATTTAGAGTCTCGTCCGCCACAGGTAAGGAACCGACCAATGAAAATCAGCATAGCGAAAAAACGGAGCACATTTGAGCCATTACTTGGCGCGATCCTGCTCCGTACGAAGTTTGCGGTTCCCGTCGTAGATAAGCTGATCGATCCAGGCGTAGAACGCTGTGGAATCGACGAAGGGGTGTGAGTCGCCGGGCTTGCGTACCTTGAGTTTTTCGTTGCGCTCGAAGGCCCCCGCCATCACCGGATGGTTCGCGACGTTTACTTCGATGCCGGGCAGGGCTTTGATGCGCTCCATGCTGGCGATGAACATCGTGTAGCGGTCGACGCCGGCGAAATTCAGGCCCGCGCCGCCGACGGTGAAGGCTTTGTGCGGTGTGCCGTTGTCGGTGACCGTGAACGCGATGGACAGCACGCCCTCGGTGTGGCCGGGGGTGTTGTAGAAAGTCAGCGTCTGGTCACCGAGTGTGATCGTGTCGCCGTCGTTCACGACGATGTCTTTCGCGACGAGGTCGTATTTCCCGCCGCCCTTTTTGTTCAGGTACATGTCCCAGTCAGCCTCGATCATGCCGATCTTCATATCGGGCGCGACGTCCTTCACCTGTTTCACGCCGGCGGCGTGGTCATAGTGGCCGTGGGTCGCGAAGCAGTATTTGATCTGCGCGGGATCGAAACCGAGTTTCTTAATGTTGTCGATCATCTGCGGCGTGAATTCGCCGTAGAGCGCGTCGATGAGGATCAGGCCGTCGCTGGTCGTAATCATCCACGCGCTCACCCAGTCGAGGCCGACGTAGTAGAGGTTGTCGAACACTTTGAACGGCTCGACCATCTTCGCGTCGCGGATGGCTTTGGAGAGATCGGCTTGGGGCGCCGTGGGGCGATCTTGGGCGGATGCGCTCACTGCGCACAACGCTAAGCAGCAAAATGCGGCTGCCTTAATCATTTTTTTGGATCGAATCGACATGCGGCGCCTCCAATTTGTCATCCCCGCAAAAGCGGGGACCTCTCCTCTACCGGTACTGCGGGTGTGAAAAGAGGTCCCCGCTTTCGCGGGGATGACAATAGGGTAGGCTTCGGCCGTCTGCAAACTTCTGAATAAAAAGAAGGGGTTCTTTGGACTGCGGCAGCTTGCTGCCGCTCTTTGCGTCGGCGCGAAGCTCCGGCGCGGCGCGTACCCGAGGCGATGATTTCGGAGTGACGCCGCCCAGCGAGCTGGGCTTGGTAAAGCGGGAGCGAGCTCCCGCATTCCAAAGAAGCGCTGCGGTCGCGCGGGAGCGCGACCCTCCCTAGCTTGCCAGGCGTTTCTTGGCTTCGTGGCGGGCCATGGCGAGCATGTTGGTGAGGCCGAGGTTTTTGCCGATGGAGAGTTCTTCGCCGAAGATCTCGTAGATGATGTCGGGCGGGATGGCGGCGACTTGTTCGATGGGCGCGCCGGAGCAGGTGCGGTCGATGATGGCCGCGGTGGCCTTCGCGGAGACGCCTTGCGGGTTCTCGACGGCGAAATAGTATTTCAGCGCGCCGTTCTGTTCGACGGCCCACACGTAGGCCTGCGACTCACACGCGGGCACCTTGTGATCCTCGGGAAACGGACGCGTAGCGACTTCGGGCGGGACTTCTTTGTAGGTGTCGCCGATGTCGATCAGCATCTGGATGCGCCGCGAACGATCCATGCCTTTGAACATGTCGCGCATGCGGGCGAGCTTTGGGGGGATATCGGACACAATCTAAAACCCTTAAACAGAAGGAAACGAAGAGAACAAAGAACTGAATCGTTTTTTGTTCTTTACTCTTCGTTTCCTTCGTTAGCTTCTGTTCAATGTCTTATGGCTTTTCGATCGGCACATTCACGAGGTTGCCGTATTCCATCCAGCTACCGTCGTAGTTGCGCACCTTGTTGAAGCCGAGCAAGTTTGTGAGCACAAACCAGGTGTGGCTGCTGCGCTCGCCGATACGGCAGTAGGCAATGACGTCGTCGTCGGGCTTCAGGCCTTTTTCTTCGAGGTAGATTTTCTTCAGGTCGGCGGCGGTTTTGAAGGTGCCGTCTTCCGTGTTCACCGCGCGCGCCCAAGGCACGCTCTTCGCGCCCGGCACGTGGCCGCCGCGCAGCGCGCCTTCGTTCGGATACTCCGGCATGTGCATGCGCTCGCCGCGGTACTCTTCCGGGCTGCGCACATCGACCATGGGCAGTTTCGACGCGGAATGCGCGAGCACCTGATCGCGGAAGGCGCGCAGTTTCTTGTCGTCGCGCTCGGGCGCGGAGTAGTTCGACGGCGTGTAGCTCGGTACTTCCTTGGTGGTCGCGCGCTGTTCCTTGATCCATTTCAGGCGGCCGCCGTCCATGATTCTCGCGTTCGTGTGGCCGAAGAGTTGCAGAATCCAGAACGCGTAGCACGCCCACCAGTTGTTCTTGTCGCCGTAGAGCACGACGGTGGTGTCCTTCGACACGCCCGCGCGGCGCATGAGCGATTCGAACTGGTCTTTCTGCAGGTAGTCGCGGCGCACCGGATCGTTCAGGTCGCGCTGCCAGTCGATTTCAACCGCGCCGGGGACGTGGCCCGACGGATAGACGAGCGGGTCTTCGTTCGACTCGACGATGCGCACCTTCGGGTCGTTCAGATGCTGCGCGACCCATTCGGTGGTGACGAGAAACTCGGGCTTGGCGTAGCCCTTGTCGACAACTTCCTTCAGCGCTTGATCGTTGCTCATGCGATAGCCCCTTGTTCAATGCGTTTCAGGTTGTAGACAGCGCCGTCGTGCGTACGCTGGGCGGGAAACAGGACAGACCTCGCCATCATAACGAATGTCCCGGTGAGAGCGGAAATGGTTTCCGGGAGCCGATGCTTAGACGATGGAAATATTCAGTTCGCTGGGGCGGACGCGCTGCTTCCGCGCGGCTTCGCGGCACCGGAGGCCTTCGCCTTCTTCGGGGCCTTGGGCTTTGCGGGCGCCTTCTTGCGCGCGGCGGGCTTCTTCTTTGCGCCCTTCGCGGGCGGCGCCTCGGCGATCGCGGCCTTGGCCTGCTCAAGCGTGAGCGCCATGGGCTCAACACCCTGCGGCATGCGCGCGTTCTTTTCGCCGTCGGTGAGGTATGGCCCCCACTTGCCCTCGACAATCTGAATCGACTTGCCGTCGGCGTCAGTGAGCGTGTGGATTACCTTCTTCGCGCCACGGCCGGCGGCCTTCGGCTGGGCGAGCATCTCAAGCGCGCGCTCGCGCGTGATCGTGTAGACGTCGTCGTCCTTGCGGATGCTGCGGCTGTCGTCACCGCACTTGATGTACGGCCCGAAGCGGCCGACGGTGGCGATGATCGACGCGCCGTTGTCCGGATGCGTGCCGAGGTCGCGCGGGATCGAGAGCAATTTCAGCGCGGTCGGGATGTCGACCTGGGCTGGGTTGAGACCCTTGGGCAGACTCGCGCGCTTGGGCTTCTTTTTCTTGTCCTCGGTCTGCTCACCGAGCTGCACATACGGACCGTACGGACCGAGCAACACGTAGATCGCTTCGCCGGTTTCGGGATGCTTGCCGATCGGTTCGTCGCCGCGCGCGCGCTGTTCGAATAGCTCCACAGCGCGATCGACGTTGAGGTCTTCAAAGGTTATGTCCGCGGGCACGGGCGCGGTGTTGCCCTCTCCCCCTTCGCCGCGCTGAAGGTACGGCGCGTTGCGGCCGATGCGCACGACGATCGGTTTCTTTGAACCGGGATCATTGCCCAGCGGGATGGCGGGGAACTCGATCTTCGGGAGTTCCTTGGCGATTTGCGGTTCGAGGCCGTGGCCGAACTTATTGTCCTTGCCGCCACGGTAAAACTCTTTGAGGAACGCGAGCGAATCTTGCTCGCCGTTGGAGATGTCGTCGAGCGCATCTTCCATGCGCGCCGTGAAGCCGATGTCGACGTATTCCGGGAAGTGATCGCGAAGCAACTGCACCACGGCGACCGCGAGGAATGTGGGCACCAGTGCCTTGCCGCGGCGATCGACATAACCGCGCGCTTCGATGGTCGAGATCGTCGGCGCGTAGGTCGACGGGCGGCCAATGCCTTCTTCTTCGAGGCGCTTGATGAGGGAGGCTTCCGTGTAGCGGGCCGGCGGCTCGGTCGTGTGCGATTCGGCTTCGATGCCGGCGACGTCAATCGCCTGGCCCTTGCCGATTTTCTGGCCTTCCTTCACGGGCGGCAGCTCAGTGTCGTTCTGCGACACGTCGGCCACGCGGAGATAGCCCGGAAACACGACCACGGAACCATTCGCGCGCAGCACGGCCTTCTTGCCGTCAGCCGTGGCGTCGAATTCGACGCGCGTCTTCAGGAGCTGCGCGTCCGTCATCTGCGACGCAATCGTGCGGTTCCAGATGATGCGGTACAACGCGAGTTCATCTTCGGCGAGCTCACTCTTCAGGCTCTCCGGCGTGCGCGAGAGCAGGGTCGGGCGAATCGCTTCGTGCGCTTCCTGCGCGTTCTTGGATTTGTTCGAATAGACGCGCTCGCCGTCGTGATACTTCTCGCCGTATTTCGACTTAATGACTTTCTCGGCCTCGGCGAGCGCCTTGCTGCTCAGCGTGAGCGAGTCGGTACGCATGTAGGTGATCACGCCTTCGCGCTCACCACTGCCGAAGTCCACGCCTTCGTACAGCTTTTGCGCGACCTGCATCGTCTTGCGCGGCGAGAAGCCGAGAATGGCACTGGCCGCCTGCTGCAGGGTCGACGTCATGAACGGCGGATAGGGGCGCTGCTTCGTTTCTTTCTGTTCGACCAGCGATACGGTCCACGGCAGGCCTGCGTGCAAGGCTTTCGCGACCTGCTCGGCCTTGGCCTTGTCGAGCCAAACAACTTCCTGGGCCTTCTTGCCTTCGTGGATGAGCTGACCCGTTTCGGGATCGAAGTCTTTACCTTCAACGATGCGCTTGTCGTCGTACGACACCAGCGAGGCATCAAACTCTTTGCCGCCACCGGTCAGATGCGCTTCGATGCTGAAGTACTCAGCCCGCTTGAAACGGCGGCGTTCTTCTTCGCGCTCGACGACGAGGCGCACGGCGACACTTTGCACGCGACCCGCGCTGAGCTTCGGGCGCACCTTTTTCCAGAGCACGGGCGACAGCGAATAGCCGAACAGGCGATCGAGCACGCGGCGCGACTCCTGCGCCTTCACGAGTTCCTGATTCAGATCGCGCGGGCTGGCGAGCGCTTCCTTGATCGCTTCCTGCGTGATTTCGTGGAACGCGATGCGCTTCACGGGAACTTTGGGCTTGAGCACTTCGAGCAAATGCCAGGAAATAGACTCGCCTTCGCGGTCTTCATCGGTCGCGAGGACGACTTCGTCCGCGTCCTTGATGAGCTTTTTCAGCTCGGCGATGTGCTTGCGGCTGGAGGGCGGGACGACGTAAATCGGCGTGAAGCCGCGGTCCACATCGACGGCCATGCGCGACCATTCCTTGCCCTTGAACTCCTCCGGGATTTCCTCGGCGGAACTGGGCAAGTCGCGTACGTGACCGAAGCTGGCCGCGACCTTATATCCTTTTCCGAGAAACCGGCCGATGGTCTTGGCTTTGGCCGGCGACTCGACGATGACAAGTTTCAACAATACCCCCTGCGTGGCAGGAATTAGTGCCAAATTGGCTGTGAAAGAGGGCAAAACCTCGCCCTTGGACCGCCCCACCGCACCCGGTCCGTAGCACTGCCGAAACCTTACACGATTACCAGAAATTCCGCAAAGGAAACCGGAAGTTATCGTAACTTGTTGTACGGCAGGCTTTTATACCGAATGCTGTAAAGAGCCCTATTGGGTATCGTTCCAAAACAGAACGAAACCCTTGCTATTAATATAACCCTTACATGGTGGCCTGGGCTTCCGCGGCCACGATTGAACTTTGGCCAAGCCATTTCGGGAAGCTGCGGATGAGGTCCCTCCTGCCCTCCAGTTGGATAGCGCCGGAACGCAGGGCGTCTTGAACCCCCATACGCCGCAGCCAGACGTCGGTCATCGTGCGCAGATCAGAGGATACGGTCAGGTCGGCCTCGTAGCCGGGGTAGACCAGGCACAGGTCCACGTCGCCGTCGGTCACCACAAGCCACCAGGTACGCTTCTTCTTTTCACGCGCGCCGTAGTCGAACTCGATCACGGATCGGCCCGCGGGCAGGTGTTCTGCGGCGATGCCGCGGCGCATGTCCCACATGAGCAAGCCGGGATCGAGGTCTTCGCGCGTGATGCGATCGTGCGCCCAGCGCAGGCCCCACACGCCGAGGCCTTCCACGATAGGTTTCAACTGCATGCCGGCATCGGTGAGTTCGTACTGCACGTTTTTGGGGCCGTCGCCCGCGACCTTGCGCACGATGCCCGCGCGCTGCATTTCCTTGAGCCGCTGCGAGAGCAGCGACGGCGACATCAGGGGCACGCCGCGCTGCAGGTCGTTGAACCGGCGGCTGCCGAGGAGTAATTCGCGGACCACGAGAAAGGTCCAGCGTTCGGCCACGATTTCGGCCGCTTTCGCGACGGGGCAAAACTGCCCATATCCTTTGGTCTTTGGCATGGCGTCAGAGTACTCCGGTTTCCATCCCGCGTAAACTACAGATATTGTAGTTGATGGTTCGGAGATCCCGTCGTATCCTTCGAACAGGTCAAGAAACAAGAGGTAAACGACGATGAGTACACTGACGATGAAGTCCACGAATCCTGTTGCCACTGTTCACGAACTGGGGCCCCAATTTGGCGCACGCGCGGCCGAGGCCGACGCGCACGACCGCTTTGTGGCGGAAAACTACGCGGCGCTCAAGGAACGCCAGTTCTTCTCCGCGCTGATTCCGGCCGAGTTGGGCGGCGGCGGGGCCGCCTACGCCGAAGTGTGCGCCGCGTTGCGCGCGCTGGCGGGCTATTGCGGATCAACGGCGCTGGCGGTTTCGATGCACCAGCACTTGGTCGCCGCGAATGTGTGGAAATACAAAACCAAGAACGAAGCGGGTCCGCTGCTGCAGAAAATTTCCGCGGAACAGCTCGTGCTGGTGAGCACCGGCGCGCGCGATTGGCTGGAATCGAACGGCAGCATCGAAAAAGTGGACGGCGGCTTCGCGTATAGCGGCACCAAGGCCTTCGCGAGCGGATGCCCGGCGGGCGATCTGCTGATGACGAGCGGGCCGTATGAAGATCCGCAGCACGGCTGGCAGGTGTTCCACTTCCCCATTCCGCTGTCCGCGCGCGGCGTGCGCATCGGCAACGACTGGCAGATGATGGGCATGCGCGGCACGGGATCGAACACCGTCACGCTGGAGCATGTGTTTGTGCCCGAGACGTCGATCTCGTTGCGCCGGCCGCGTGGGAAGTTTCACCCGTTCTACGGCGTGGTGCTCACGGTCGCGATGCCGTTGGTGACGTCGGTGTATGTGGGCTTGGCGGATCGCGCCGCGCAGATTGCCGTCGCCGAAGCGCGCAAACGTCCGCAGTCCGCGATTCTGGCGCTGCAATTGGGCGAGTTGGAAAACGAGCGCGCGACGGCCGATATCGCGTTGAGCAGCATGATCGGGCTGACCAACGAATACGCATTCACGCCGGACGCGCAGCAGGCGAGCAATGTACTCGTGCGCAAGACACTAGCGACACATGCGGCGGTGCGCACGGTGAACAAGGCCTTCGAAATCGTGGGCGCGCGCGGTATGCACCGTTCGCACGAGCTGGAGCGCATCCTGCGCGATATTCAGGCGGGCGAATTCCATCCCTTGCCGGAGAAGCGGCAGCAGGAATTTACGGGGCGTGTGGCGCTGGGGTTGGAACCGGTGGAGTGAGTTTATTAAGCGGCGAGACGCCGCTTCTACATTAAAAACGGCTGCATGGATTGCTTGTCCATGCAGCCGGTTCGATTTTAGTGGGACTTTAGCCGAGCAGGTTGCGGCCTTCGTAATCGGCCGGGATGGATGCGCCGAGATAGCCGAGCGCGATGCAGCCCAGGTCCATGATGTTCGGATCGGTCGCTTCGACCTTGTGGTTGCAGAAGAAAATGCCCGGCAGGCGCGCACGATCGGATGAGGCGTGCTCGCCGCTCCACTTGTCCGTGTTGTCTTCAAACAAGTCGGTGGTGACGGCGCCCATC
>CAZUJL010000044.1:0-18703 GCA_964620045.1 uncultured Nitrospirales bacterium | reverse complement strand
AATGGCAACGGCTACCACCGACAGAGTAACTAGCCGCGGCCAGACCTATTACTTCGTCGTCGAGCCCACCTCATCAATCGGCGCGTCGGGATTCATGATGGGCGAATCCCACCCGGCGAGGTCGGCCGGCTTAATCCCACGACGGTACTTGGTGAACGCGAAACCCGACGGATTGTACGGTCCCACAAACTCCACCGGATTGTCTTCGCGAATCTGATCGTCCAGACCCAGGCACCAGAGATGTGCGTTCACCAGCACCCGGCGGAACCCCTCGTTGACGATATCCTCGGACGCGCCTTGCGTGGTGGTGAAGATGCGCGCCTTCGCCGACGATGCGCTGGTGTATTCACGCACCCAGGCGACGGGCATCAGTTCCTTTGACGTATCCACCGGCGAGTCTTTCGTCATGCCGTTCAGGATGATTCCGCGCAACAGTGTCGTGCTCGGCGCGAGCGGATACGCCGTGTAGCCGCCCGCCTGCACATGCATGTCCTTCACGCCGCGCAGAATGGGATGCTTCTCGTTCTCCGGCTCGATGGCGAGGATCGAACTCTGGCGGTGGTTCTCGCCGTAGTGCGTGACCCATGTCTCCCCCAGCACCTGGCGGCCGAATCCCAGCTTGAACTCGTCGCCGGGATACCGGAAGTCGTAGCGATAGAACTTCCGGTCCGCCGGGATTTGAAACGCGTGCGTGGACGTCCGCAGGCCAATGATCGGTCCGCCGCGATCCACATAGTCAACGAAATGCTGCATCTCGTCGTCGGGCAGGTTGATGAAGCGCATGAAGATAACAAGCAAGTCCGCGTGATCGAGCACTTCCAGCCCGCGGATGTCGCTGCTGCCCGGCTGAATCGTGCCGTCCTTCGCATTGAGCCCGAAGAGGACCGTGCATTTGAACCCGTAGCGCTTGGCCATGATGCGCGCCAGCGCGGGAAGCGACTCTTCCCCGCGATACTCGTGGTCGGACGCGATGTAGACAATGTGCTTGCCCACGCCGATACCCGTGTCGCCTTCGTACACAACGGAATGATCATCGGCGGCACATACGCCCGGCAGCGCGAGCGCGATCACACATAAGGCATATCGCGCGATCGCGGCTACATACGGAAAACGCATGCCGTGCACCTCGTCGTGTTTAGTTTTTCTTGCCGAAATCCAATACCGAGGCCACAACCTCGGCGACTTGCTTGGCCTGGGCCGCACGGCCCGCGTCGTTCAAATGAACGCCATCTTGCGAATAAAATTCGGGATGATCCACGACCAAGCCAAAAAGATCGTCCACGGGAATCTCGTGCGTTTGCATCACGTCGGCCGCGATGCGGTTGCGCGCCTTCACGCGATCGGTCTTGGGATCGAGCTCGGCGGGATTCGGCGCGGTACGGACAGGCGTCGTGCTTCCCCAGATCACGCGCGCGCCTTTGGCATGCGCGGCAAGCACCTCCAGCAAACGCGGGAAGCTGGCGGCATACTCCTCTTCCGTGTAGTCCCATCCGTGCAATCCGTTGTTGATGTGGATCACATCGAAACGGTAAGCATCGAGGATATTCGTCAACTCAACAATGAAATCGTCATGGCCGATGAACTTCGACGTGCTGTAGCGCGCGACATAGGCCTTGCCGGTTAGCGCCTTTTCGACGCCGTCGTAATATCCACGCGTAATCGAGTCGCCCGCGAGCAGCACGCGCGGAAGAGCGTCCTCGTTGGCATTCGGCACCCAAATATCGCTCCACTCGATGGACTCGCGCCGCGGTGAGTCGGCGCCTGCGAAGGAGATCCCAACGAATAGCGCGAGAACAACACCAATCACCATCGAATGCGTACGCATATTTCGAACCCTCGAACGAAGTACGCGAGTATAACGGTTTATGCATGCGGCCTGAACTCAGGTCTGATAGACATCCTCCACTGTTTCGCGCGGAGCGAACCAGCGGTACACCGCGGGCAACACGAGCAACGTCAACAGCGTTGACGTAATCAGTCCGCCAATGACGACGGTCGCCAGCGGGCGCTGCACTTCAGCTCCAGCACTATGCGCCAGCGCCATCGGCAGGAACCCAAGCGAGGCCACCAGCGCCGTCATCAGCACGGGGCGCAGTCGAATGCGCGCGCCTTCCCGCGCGGCGTCTTGCGCGCTCGCGCCGTGCCGCTGCTTCTCCAGAATGTACGAAACCAGCACCACGCCGTTCAGCACCGCGACGCCGAACAACGCAATGAAACCGACGCCGGCGGAAATCGAGAACGGATAGCCGCGCAGAACCAACGCGACAATACCGCCCGTCAATGCCATCGGCACGTTGAGATAAATCAGCGCCGCGAGGCGCATCGAATTGAACGTGCTGTACAGCAGCACGAAAATGAGCAATAACGCCAGCGGCACGAGCACGGCGAGACGCTCGGACGCGGCCTGCAAATTCTCAAACTGTCCGCCCCAGTCCATATACCAGCCGGGCGGCAAATTGAGGTTGGCGTCCAGCGAGCGCTGCGCCTCCGCGACGAAACTCGCGAGGTCGCGTCCGCGCACGTTCGCCTCCACCGTAATCCGCCGATGGATGTCCTCGCGGCTGATCTGCGCGGGGCCTTCTTCAATCGAAATCGTCGCGACTTGCGACAACGGGATCAGGCGATTCGATCCCGCCTTGGACGCTGGCACGCGTAGATCGCGCAGGGCCTCGAGATTGTCGCGAACACTGGGATCGAACCGTACCTGCAGGAAGAAACGCTTTTGCCCCTCCACCACGGTCCCCACATGCACGCCGCCGACACTCTGCACAACGTCGAGAATGTCCTGGCCATTGATGCCGAAACGCGCGGCCGCATCCCGATTCACGCGAATCCGGATATTCGGCAGGCCGATCACCTGTTCGGCCTTCACGTCGGCCGCGCCGGGGATTTCCCGGATCAGGCGCACCGCCTCGTCCGCTTTCGACTTCATCATTTCAAGATCATCACCGTAAATCTTGATCGCCACATTGCTGCGCACGCCCGAAATGAGTTCTTCGACGCGCAACTCGATCGGCTGGGAGAAACTGAAGATCGCCGCGGGAACCTGCGCCTGCAACACTTCCTCAATCGCTTCCACCAACTCCTCTTTCGTCTCGAACCGCCAGGTCTCCTTCGGATTCAGCATGATGTACGTGTCGCTGATCTCCACGCCCATCGGGTCCGTAGCGATTTCAGCGCGGCCCGTGCGCGAGATCACCGTGTCGACTTCCGGAAACTCTTTCTTGAGCACAGCTTCCGCGCGCGTGCTGATCTCGTTGGATTTTTCCAGCGACACGCTCGGCAGGCGCCAGATCTGCATCGCGATGGAGCCTTCGTCGAGTTTCGGGATGAATTCCGCGCCGAGTGTTGGGATCAGCCCCAGGCTTCCCACAAAAACCACCGCGGCCACGCCGAATGTGACGTAGGGATGGCGCACGGTCCGATCGACGCACGGCAGATACAGGGCCTTCGCCATGCGGAACAGTAGCGGTTCTTTCTCGCGCACGTGCTTCAGGAGAAAGGACGCCAGCACCGGCATCAGCGTGAGCGCGCACACCAGCGAACCGACCAGCGCGAACACGACTGTCAGCGCCATCGGGCGGAACATTTTGCCCTCCACACCCAGGAGCGCGAGGATCGGCAGGTAAACAATGATGATGATGCCGACGGCAAAGGTCACCGGGCGCGCGACTTCGCGACAGGCCAAGCGCACTTTTTCCAGATGCGGCCGCTTGTCGTCGCGATGCTCGTGCACGTAACGCACGACGTTCTCGATCATCACGACTGATCCGTCCACGATCAGGCCAAAGTCGATCGCGCCCAGACTCATCAAGTTGCCGCTCAGCCCCGCGAGCCGCATGGCCGTGAAACTCACCAGCATCGAAAGCGGAATCGCGAGCGCCACGATCAGGCCGCCGCGAAGGCTGCCCAGAAGAAGCAGAAGAATAATGATGACCAGCGCGCCGCCCTCGGCCAGGTTCTTGGCCACAGTGCGAATCGTCCGGTTCACCAGTTCGGTGCGATCGTAAAACGTATCAATGGTGACGCCTTCCGGAAGAGATTTCTGGATTTCCTCGATGCGCTTGTGCACGTCCATCGACACCGTGCGCGAGTTCTCGCCCATCAGCATCATCACAATCCCGATCACGGCCTCGCCCCGGCCATCGCGCGTGACAGCGCCCTGCCGGATCATCGGCCCATACTCGGCCGCGCCGACATCCCGCACAAAAATCGGCGTCGCCGTATCGGGGTCGTACCCGACGATGACCTCATCGATCTCTTCCAGTGTAGTGAGCAGGCCTTCGCCACGAATGAGGTACTGCTCCCCCTGGTGCTCGATGTAGCCGCCGCCCACGTTGCGATTATTGACGTCGAGCGCTTCCAATACGTCGGCGACGGTAATTTCGTAGGCCAGCATACGCTCAGGATTCAGCGTGACTTGGTACGTCTTCAGTTCGCCGCCGAAGCTGTTCACCTCCACCACGCCCGGCACGCTGCGCAACTGGAAGTTCACGTACCAGTCCAAAATCGTCCGCAATTCCATCGGAGAGTACTTTTCCCCGCGGACTTCGAACTGGTAAATCTCGCCGAGGCCGGTCGAGATCGGGCCCATCTCGGGCTCGCCATATTCTTCCGGAATCGCGTCGCGCGCTTCAGTTAATCGCTCGCCGACGAGCTGGCGCGCCCAATAAATGTCGGTGCCTTCATTGAATACCACCGTGACGACGGAAAGACCGAATTTGGATACCGATCGGATCTCTTCCACTTCGGGCAATCCGCTCATCGCCGTTTCAACGGGGAACGTGATGAACTGTTCCACTTCCTCCGGCGCGAGGCCGGACGAGTTCGTGAGAATCTGCACCTGCACGTTCGTGACGTCGGGCACGGCGTCGATCGGCAGCTTGAGCATCGAATTGATGCCGATCGCCGCCGCGATCGCCCAGAGCACGATCACGATCAGGCGGTTATTAAGTGAAAAATCGACTATGCGATTCATGCGCGCTCCTCAGTGGCTGTGCCCGCCGCCCATCGACTCTTTGCCCGCTTCGGACTTCAGGACAAAGATGTCTCCGGCAGCGACGCGATCGCCGTCCGCCAACGCACCCTGGACTTCGGTGTGCGTCTGCGAGGCGTGGAGCAGCGTGACGGGGACGGCGTGAAATTCGCCGGGGCCCGTTTCCTTGTAAACGATGGCGCCCGTATCCGTGCGCTGGAGTGCATCGTTGGGGACCAGCAGCGCGGTGTCGTGCGCGTGATCGCCCATAAACACCAGCATCCGGCCGAACAGGCCCGCGCGCAGGCGCAGCTCCGGATTTGGGAGGACCACATGCACGTCCACGGTGCGGCTCTGCGGATCGAGCACGCTGCCGATATAACTCACGGTTCCCATAAACTGTTCACCGGGGATCGCGTCGAGATCGAGCGCGACTTTTTGCCCAATGCTCACACGCCGGATGTCGCGCTCGGTCACACGCCCTTTCGCCCACACCGAATCGAGCGTGGCGATAAAGAACACATCGTCATCGTCGCCCACAGTCTCGCCGACCGAAATGTGCCGTTCGATCACGGTAGCCGCGAACGGCGCGAGAATTTCGTAGCGCGTCAGCGAGGCATCCTGCGCTTTCGGAAGCCGATCGACTTCCTCCTGCTTCAACCCCAACGCATGTAATTCCTGCTCCGCGGTGTCGAGCTTAATCTTCGCCGCTTCGTAGGCCGCCTTCGCCTGTAGATAGTCCTGCTCCGGGCTGATCTTGTCTTCCCACAGTTTCTGTTCGCGTTCAAACGTCGTGCGCGCGAGTTCGCGCATCGCGCGCGCTTCCAAATACGCGGACTTCGCCGTCGCAAGTTCGCGGCTCTCCAGCACGGCGAGTACCTGGCCTTGTTCAACCTTGTCGCCCACGCGCGCGTGCACGGAACTCACGATTCCGCGTGCGCGCGGCACGACGTGCGCCTGGTTGTCCGGATCGAGTGCGATTTCCGTCGGCAAGGACAGCACGCTGTCCACGGACCCCGCGTACACCGGCACTAGCCGGACGTTTAGTCCTTCCAGCTTGTCCGGCGGCAAATGCACAACGCCCGGCTCGTGATGTTCGTGCTCATCGTGACCTTCTTCGCCGTGCTCGCCTTCGGATTCGCCGTGCTCGTGTCCGTCGCCCTCGGCATGTTCATCGGCGCCGTGCTCATGTCCGTCCCCTTCGGCATGCTCTTCGCCGCCGCCGGAGCCATTCAGTTTCGAACATGCGCCCGTCGCGAATGCCAACGCGAGCATGACCACGATCGTTGCAAACCACTTCATCGTTTTATCGAGACTCATCGTGAGTATCCTTTTGGCCAACACCGCCTTGCGGTTCGCTCAGCGGTTCTCCAATGAAACGTTCCACCTCGGCGGCTGCGGCGTGCAGCTCCGCCAGCGCATCTACATGCTGGTTTCGGGCCTCAAACAACGTTCGCTGCGTGTCCAGCACGTCCAGATAGGGAAATTTTCCTTGCTCAAATCCCTGCTGCGTCGCTTTAAACGTGGCGTCCGCCGTGGGAAGAATTTGTTTTTCCAGTTCATCCACTTCGGACTGCAACGCCGCGATGTTCTTGTGCAGTGTCGTCAATCGGCTCGCGATCCGCAGTTGCGTGTCGCGGCGTTCGAAGGAGGCCTTGTCGGCCAGAATTTCCGCTTCGCGAATCCCGCCCTGGTTCCGGTTGAACAGCGGCAACGGCACCGAGAACCCCAGCACGAGGCTCTGATCCAGACCCCCGTCGTAACTCGTGGACTCGCGCGACACCAGCGCGCCCCCGGCATCGCGCGTCGAACCCGAACTATCCGGAAGACCCGTCGCGCGCCATCCGAGCGAGACCGTCAGATCCGGCGTGCGCAGGGCGCGCTCAAGATCCACAGACGCCTCGCGCCGCGACAGCTCGGAGCTCCAGCGCATCAGATCGGGACTCGCCTGTATGCGACGTTCGAGATCCTCCGCGGACGGAAGCGCAGGTTGCAGGTAGAGGTCCCCACTCACACGCGCGAAGTCGGGCTCAATCGCGCCCCACAACGCCGCGAGCCGATACCGCGCCGCTTCCAATTCACGCTGCGCCGAGGCCAGTTCCACCCGCGCCTGCGACGTTTCCACCTGCGCGCGATTCGCCAGCAGCGGCGTAACCTTGCCGGCCGAAACCTGCGCGCCCACGGCGTTGGAAGCCTCCTGTGCGAGCCCCAGCAAATCCTCGCGCAGCCGCACGCGCTCCTGGCCGGCCGCAATCTCGAGATAAGCACGGCGCGCTTCCAAAATAAGTTCGGCGCGGGCGACTTCGTAGTCCCACATCGCGATTTGCTTGTCCTGATCGGCCACTGCGATGCGCCGCGCGCGTTTGCCGCCCAGTTCAATGAGCTGCGATACGCCGAGTGTGAATTCCGCCTCTCCGAAGCCGCCGTTTTCGACTTCGCTGGAACTGCGTTCGACCACGGAATTGTCGGGCGCGCGCGCCACGGTGTTGGTCGACGGCGAGTCACCCAAACGAATGTCTTCGATATCGAAGCCAAGCTCTGGATTGGGACGCAGGCCTGCCTGCAGGCGGCGCGCGTCCGCAATTCGGATATCGCTGTTGTACGCGGCGAGACGCGGGCTGTCGCGCAGCACGCGCTCCAGCGCATCGTTCAGGCTGAGCGCCGGCCCATCATCCTCTGTGAAGGCAGGAAGTGACGAGACTGCTACGGCACAGAAAAGCAGCGCTCTCGAAAAAGAAATCGTCCGCCGAATAAACACAATGACCTCCAGTCCGCGGAAACGAAGAGGTCACTACGACCCCTTCCACCGTAAACATCCACACGCGACGTTCGGTGGAAGGTCTAGAGACGGAGAGGCAGAACCCGGAAGGAGATCGGCGCAGAAACACCCGGATTGTCACCGGGAGCGATTTGCAAAGAAGGTGAAACGGCCCATTCGCTGCTCAGCAGCGGCGCGATGAATACCATGCTGAGAACGGGCGCGACAGCATGGCGCGAAACCACAAGAAATTCCGATGACGGCGGCGCCATCGTGATGTCGGTGCACGGCCCGCAGTGCGAAGCATCGTCGGTTTCGGCGAAACGAGGCTGAGAATGTTGATCGGCGACGAGGGATTCTTCAGCGGCGTCGGACACGCAAGTGCCGAACACGGATGATTCAAGCATCCGGTGCCCGTCATCCCCCACGCACAGCACCAAGGCGGCATTCGCGGCGGACGAGAAGGTCACGGCAATGAGCAGCGCGCTGCAAAAGAGCGCAGATGCTTTATGCATGATTCGCCGCGTCGTCATATATATAGCCTACCGCAAGACGAACGAATGCCGCAACGATGCCCTGCGCTGCTGGCTGATTTTATGTTCTCAATACCGGACAGCGGCCGCTTGCTCAGTCCCCCGCGAACACGCGGATGTGGCGCGGGCGCACGTACACCTTGCTGCCGGTCTGCAGGTTCATCGTGCCGAAGCGCTCTTGCGAAACCTCCGCCGCGAGCGACTGACCGTCTGCCGTTTTCAGCTCGATGCGCACCAGCGGGCCGGCGGACTGAATGCGAATCACGCTCGCCTCCAGCGCTGGCAGGCCATTGCTCTTCAAATCGATGGTCAAATCATGCGGCCGCACAAACACGCGCGCGTCGCCCGCAATCTGCTGCTTGTCTTCGAGGTATGGAACTTCGATGGACGAGAAGTGAACGGAACCGGAGTCCACGCGTCCGCTGAAGTCATTTGTCTCACCGAGGAAACGCATGACGAATTCGGTCTTCGGATGGTGGAAGACCTCTTCCGGCGTGCCGATCTGCTCGATGCGGCCTTCGTTCATCACCACAATGCGGTCCGCCACTTCGAGCGCTTCATCTTGATCGTGCGTCACGAACACGCTGGTCACGTGGATCTCATCGTGGAGACGGCGCAGCCACGCGCGCAATTCCTTGCGCACTTTGGCATCCAGCGCGCCGAAGGGTTCGTCGAGCAGCAGCACCTTGGGTTCCACCGCAAGCGCGCGCGCGAGCGCGACACGCTGGCGTTGCCCGCCCGAAAGCTGGCTCGGGTAGCGTTTGGCCAAGCTCTCGAGCTGGACCAGGCGCAGCAATTCCGTCACGCGTTCGGTGACCACTTTTCGGCTCGGGCGCTCACGCCACCGCAGCACGCGCAGACCAAACGCGACGTTCTCGAACACCGTCATGTGGCGGAACAGGGCGTAGTGCTGGAACACGAAGCCCACCTTGCGCTCGCCCACCGATCGCGCCTGCACGTCTTCGTCGTGAAAGCGGATCACGGTGCCGGATTGCGCGTCGGGGACTTCGAGGCCCGCGATAATGCGCAGCAGCGTGGTTTTACCCGAACCCGACGGCCCCAACAGCGCGAGCAGCTCGCCGGAATTAATCTTCAGCGAGACGTCGTTCAGCGCGCGGAACGAGCCAAAGGTCTTCGATACATTGGAAATTTCTATGCTCATGGAACTACTCCTCCCCGTGTGGGGTCGAACCCTGTTCCGACGCGCGGTGGGCCCTCCACTCAACCAATGACTTCAGCACCAGCGTCAGCAGCGCGAGGATGGCCAATAGAGAGGCCACGCTGAACGCCGCGACGAAGTTGTACTCGTTGTACAGAATCTCGATATGCAGCGGCAGCGTGTTCGTCTTGCCGCGGATATGGCCCGAGACCACCGACACCGCGCCAAACTCACCCATCGCGCGCGCGTTGCACAAGATCACGCCGTAAAGCAGCGCCCATTTCACGTTCGGCAGCGTCACGCGCCAGAACACCTGCCAGCCGTTCGCGCCGAGTAGCAACGCCGCCTGTTCTTCGTCGGTGCCCTGTTCCTGCATCAAGGGAATCAACTCGCGCGCCACAAATGGAAACGTGACGAAGATGGTCGCCAGCACGATTCCAGGCACCGCGAACACGATCTTGATGTCGTGCTCACTCAACCACGGCCCCATCCAACCCTGCATACCGAACAATAGGATAAAAATCAGCCCGGAAATCACCGGAGAAATTGCGAACGGAAGGTCAATCAACGTGATCAGCACGTTGCGGCCGCGGAACTGGAACTTCGCCAGCGCCCACGATGCCGCCAGCCCGAACACGAGGTTCGCCGGCACCGAGATTCCCGCGGCCAGCAGCGTCAGCTTCATCGCGGAAAAGGCGTCCGGCTCGATGAAACTCGCGAAGTACTCCTGATACCCCTTGCGCAGCGCCTCGGCGAACACCGCCGCCACCGGCACGATCAAAAATAACGATAAGAACAAAATGCTCAGGCCGATCAGCGTCCACCGCACCCAGAAGGGCTCGGTCGTCGCCGCCACGGGCCGGATGCCCACGCGCACGTTTGTATCCGCGACAGTAGCCATTACGCCGACGCTCCGCGAAAGCGGTGGGCGCTCCACCACTGCAATATGTTGATGATGAGCAGCAACACAAACGACGCAATCAGCATCGCGACCGCGATCGCGGCCGCGCCTACGTAGTCGTACTGCTCAAGCTTCGTAATAATGAGCAGGCTCGTGATTTCTGTTTTCATCGGCATGTTGCCGGCGATGAAGATTACCGAACCGTACTCGCCAAGCGCGCGCGCGAACGCGAGCGTGAATCCCGTGAGCAGCGGCGGCAGCAGCACCGGCACGATCACCTTGCGGAAGGTCTGCCAGCGCGTCGCGCCGAGACTCGCCGCGGCTTCCTCATATTCCAATTCCAAATCCGAAATCGCGGGTTGCAGCGTGCGCACAACGAACGGCAACCCGATGAACGTCAGCGCGATGGTAACGCCCAGTGGCGAGTAGGCCGCCTTGATACCGAGCGGTTCGAGGTATTGTCCGATCCAGCCGTTCTTCGAGTAGATCGCCGTGAGCGCGATGCCCGAGACCGCCGTCGGCATCGCGAAGGGCAGGTCCACCATCGCGTCAACGATCCGTTTGCCGGGAAACGAGTAGCGCACCAGCGTCCATGCGACGATCAAGCCGAAGAAGGCGTTGATGATCGCGCCGATCAGCGATGCGCCGAAGGTGAGTTTGTACGACGCGACGACCCGCGGCGAGGAAATCGCGCCCCAGAAATGCTCCCAGCCCTGGGTGCCCGATTTGATGAACAGCGCCACGAGCGGGATCAGCACGATAATGCTGAGGTAGAAAATCGTGTACCCCAGCGTCAGGCCGAATCCCGGCAGCACGCTCCGTTGCTTTTGAAACAAACCCACGCGCTCACTCCTTGTATGTAGTAGGGAGCCGGCGCCCCGACGCGCCGGCCCCCATTGGTCGCTTGACTAAATCCGGCTAGTTCGCCGGTACATAGATCTGGTCGAAGATGCCCCCATCTTCGAAGTGCAGCTTTTGCGCCTTCTGCCAACCGCCGAACACGTCGTCGATCTTCACGAGTTCGACCTTCACGAAGCGTTCGAGATCTTTCGGATCCGCATGCTCCGGATAGATCGGGCGGTAGTAGTTGGCAGCGGCAATCTTCTGGCCCACCGGCGAGTACAGGTATTCAAGGTACGCCTTCGCAACTTCGGTCGTGCCGTGTTTCGCGGCGTTCTTGTCCACCACGGTCACCGGCGGCTCGGCCAGAATGCTGAGCGACGGCACCACCAACTCCACTTCTTTCTTGCCGAGTTCTTCGATCGACAGGAAGGCCTCGTTTTCCCACGCCAGCAACACGTCGCCGATACCGCGCTGCACGAAGGTCGTCGTGCTGCCGCGCGCGCCGGAATCCAGCACGAGAGCATTCTTGTAGATCGCACCAACGAAGGCTGCTGCGTTCTTCTGCGCCGCGTCGACTGCCGCCTTCTGTGCCGGGTCGTTCAGCTTGCTCAGGTCGCCCAGGTCTTTCTTCAGCGAGTACGCCCATGCCGCGAGGTAGTTCCACCGCGCGCCGCCCGAGGTCTTCGGGTTCGGCGTGATCACACCCACGCCCGGTTTCGCCAAGTCGCTCCAGTCCTTGATGCCCTTCGGATTGCCCGGGCGCACCAGGAACACGATCGTGCTCGTGTACGGCACACTGTTGTGCGGAAGGCGCGACTGCCAATTCGCCGGAAACAGCTTCGCGGTCTCGGCGATCGCGTCGATGTCGTACGACAACGCCAGCGTTACCACGTCGGCTTCCAGACCGTCGATCACCGCGCGCGCCTGCTTGGCCGCGCCGCCGTGCGACTGATTCACCGTCACGGTCTGGCCGGTCTTGGCCTTCCAATCCTTCGCGAAGGCTTTGTTGAACTCAAAATACAGCTGGCGGGTCGGGTCATACGACACATTGAGCAGCTCGACCTTCGCCGGCTGGCCCTCGGCCGCATTCGCCGCATATGCGAAGGCAAAAAACGCCGCAATCAACGTCAGCAGCAGCGTCATCTGCAGGTAGTAGGTATTCGTTTTCATCGTTCGTTCCTTCATCTCGTCACATCGTGACGTCACTTCGTTTCGTTTCAATCGAGCCGTTCGTCATCGCGCCGCGTACATCGTTTGCTGTTCATCGCCATGCTCCCGTGCGCCTTAGAACGCGATCTGCACGCGGCTCTGCAGGACTTCAAAGTCGCCGTCGTAGTATTCGTTTTCGATGTCGTTGTGGATAAAGTTCAGCGTCCAGCGGATGTTCTGGTTTGCGTACCAGTTCAGGCCGAGCGTGTACGCCGTGTGCTTGCCGCCTTCGATCGGGCCGTCGTTCATATCGACGACCGAGTAACGGCCAGCCACTTCCCACGCGCCCCAGCCCCGGTTTTCGCTGCCGAAGGGATTGAAGTTCTTTTTCGGCGTCGGCGGGGTGAATGTGCCTTTCGCATGGTTATAGTTGCGCTTCTCTCCGGTGATCACGTAGCCCGTCTGCACGTAGTAGCCGTTGAAGTCGAGCGAGCCTTCGGCATCGGTGTCGAGGAAGGACTGCAGGTATTCCGCCTGCCACCACCAGGGACCGACCACGCCGGCAAATTCCGCGTCGATGAGATCGATCGTGCGCACGTCGGTGTCGTTCAACCGAATCGCGCCCGGCGGAAGGTCGGCGTTCGCGAACACGGTCAGGTTCGGGTCGACATAGCGCGCTTCAACGATGCGCGATTCCGCACGGGTACGGTAGTCAACCGGACCGCCATCCGGATCCCGGTGGCTGTAGCCGAAGCCCACGTGCACAAGACGGCGCCCGCCTTTGGCGTAGTACGGCAAGCCCGTCACGCGGCTGGTCGCCGAGAAACCACGATTCTCATCGTTGTCGCTCGGGCCGGGGTTTTCGTCGGTTTCCTTGAATACGCCCGCCGCCCAAGTCAACCGTTCCTTGCCCGGCTGGCCGATCACGGCATCCGTCAGCATCAAGCCGACGTTACGGCTCGGCACGAAGACATCCAACAACGGCTTCTCAAGGAACACAAGGTCCGGTGTCGAGTTCTGATCTTCGAGGTTGAACGGTTCCTTGAAGTGACCGACACGCAACGCCATCTTGCGCTCGCCGCCATAGGGAATCCGATCGTATTCGATGAATACGTCCTTGAAGGTCGGCGAAGTTGCGCCGGTGTCGCCGGCGAAGTCGGTTTCGATCTGGTACTTGAAGTCGTTGAACACATAGCCCTGCAGGATCAGGCGCGCATAGCGGAAGTCCACGCCGTCGTCCTGTTCGCCGAAGAGTTCTTCGAGTTCGTCTTCGTCTTCCCAAATCGCGCCGTAGTCAACAGCCAACCGGACGCGAATCTGCAACTGGTGCGCCGCGTCCGCCGAGGTGACCGAAAGACCCTTCGGACCAATCTCGACTTTCGGGTTCACCTTCGCGGCCTCTTTATCGGCCTCGACGCCCTCTTTGACCGTCTTCTTCAACGCGTTCAGTTCCTTTTCCAACGCTTCGATGCGCTTAATCGCATCGGCCTCGCTTGTTGGTGCGGCGTCCTGGGCCCACACCGGGCCTGCCGTCACCAGTGCTGCTGCGAGCAGCCCCTGCGCGGCCTTGCGAATTCCAAACTTCTTTCGGGCGTCCATCGTGCCTCCTGTGCACGAGGGATACCTCCGGTGGTCCGGTCGAGAATCCTCTCAATCGTTTTTAAATTTTTGGCTAATCGTCAAACGCCTCCGGCGTTCCGGGCGGCGCACATTCACTGGTGTTGCTAGGGCCGGGGCGATCCAATCCGCGTGCGTTCGCGCTTGTCGATCTGCACCACGCGGCCGTCGTGCACGGTCACCTCGACGGCGCCGAAATGCAGCGACTGGATCGCGTCCAAAATCCGGCGGACGACGTCGGCCTCCAAGGCCGGCTGCTTCCCGTTCTTCTCGCTCTCTACGATACTCATTCTATAAATCCTATCGGCATACTAGGTTTATGCACACACAAAAACGCGGACTGCTTACATCGAAACATGCTCGGCGTCCTCCACCGGCGCAAACCCTTCCGCCAAATCCTGCACTGAACGCTGCTCCCACACCCGCGCCATCGCATCGCGAACCTCGCGCATGAACGGCCGCAACTGGCAGCTATCCAGCGTCACGCAGCTCTCGCACACCACCGGATTGCGAGTGCGCGAGCACGGCGTCGGCGCAAACGGGCCATCCAGCACGCGGATCACGTGGGCCAGACTAATCTCCCGCGGATCCATCGCCAACTGGTAGCCGCCCGACGGTCCACGGCGGCTAATCAGCAAGCCCGACTTCTTCAACTGGGTCAGAATTGCTTCCAAAAACTTCACCGGCACGCCCTCTTCCTGGGCGATTTCTTCGACCGAGGTATTCTGGCGCTCGCCGTGACGGCGCGCGAGGGCCGCCATGGCCTTCAGTCCGTACCGGGCTTTTGAGGACAGCATACCGATAAATCCTACCGGGTTTATGGGAATATACACGGCGGTTCTGAGAATGTCAAGCCCCTTGTACACCCCCTATTTCCGGCCTAAAACTTCCATCTCCGGGGCCCAACCGAATACAGTCTTGCCGGAGATATCATCGACCGCATGAATTCAGGCGATATCCAGTCGAAAAGGCGTGCCCTCGGCATCGCGTTATTTCTAGCCATGGCGGGACTGTCCGCTCCCGTCTTCGCCCATCCCCTCGGCAATTACTCGCTGAACCAATACACGCTCTTCGACCTGCGCGGACAGACACCGCGGATCTACTACCTCCTCGACATCGCCGAGATCCCCTCGCTGAAAGAACTGGATCATCTCGACACGGACTACAACAACGAATTCACTGAAAAAGAAATGGCGGAGTATCTCGCATGGCGCGTGACGCCCACCGCGTCCAATCTCGAACTCACGCTAGACGGCCAGCCGATCCCGTTGCGACTGTTGTCGCAGAACGTCGATGTGTACGAAGGCACGGGCATGCCGCTGGTGAATTTGTTGCTCGAGTTGGAGCCGGTGTCGTGGACCTGGCCGGATAAACCCTTCGTGCTCGACTTCCGTTCGTACAACCACGAAGCCGCGCAGGGATATCGTGAAGGCTTGCTCTTGCTCGACGGCCGTTACAAATGTTTCACGGGACCGTGGCGCGACGACAAGGAACTGAAATACCTCACACTCGTGCTTGAAGATCAACAGCACAATCCGTTGTTCCAAAGTTTCTACAACCGTTTCCACTTCGAAATGATGCCGGCCGGCAGCGCCTTCGCGCCGAAGAACATCCCCGCTACGCCGGATTTCACATGGACCGCAACGGCGCGCGCGCCCACGGACCAAATGAAACTGCTCGTGTCGAAGCACGAGCACATCGACGGCGGCATACTGATCACTGCGCGCGTGAACCCCGCCGCGGAACCGGCGCCGGCGGCATCGACTCCGGAAACCACGGCACCCTCGGAAACACCAGCGCCCGTTGCACAGGAAGCTTCCGCACCAGAAGGCACTCCAGCGGTATCCGAAGCGCCGGCGGCTGCTTCGGCAATCAGCCGCACACCACCGCCCGGCTCGACGAATCGCTTTAACAAAATCGTCGACAGATTCACTGGCCGCGTGACCGACATCGTGAAAAATGAACGCCTGACGCCGCCGCTGGTGTTTCTCGCGCTGCTGATCGCCGCGCTCATGGGGGCGGTGCACGCGTTCACGCCGGGGCACGGCAAAACAGTGATGGCCGCCTATCTCATCGGCGAGCGCGGCACGATGATGCACGCGCTGATGCTCGGCATCGTGGTCACGCTCACGCACGTGTGGAGCATCCTCGTGCTCGGCATCATCTCGCTGTACGCCACCGAATATATTTCGGAGGAAAGATTTACATTCTGGACCGCTGTGCTTTCCGGCGGCATCATCGTGCTGCTCGGCCTGTTCCTGTTCCGCCAGCGCTACGCGCAATACGTGCTCGCGCGCTACGGCGACGCCGACGGCGCGCATCACCACCACCACGGAATGCTGGGCGACCAGGCCCATGCGCCCGGCGAAGCGATGACGCATGATCACGGTGGGCTTGGCGCGCACACGCACGTGGTTGACGGCGACGATGGCAAGCCGCCGACGTACCGCAAAATCTTGTGGCTCGGCGTGTCCGGCGGCATTGTCCCCTGCCCCGCCGCATTGATCGTGCTGCTCGCGGCCATCAACATCGGGCGCCTGCCGCTCGGCCTACTGTTAATCCTCGCGTTCAGCATCGGGCTCGCCGCCGTGCTCGTGATTCTCGGCATCGTCGTCGTGCGCGCGTCCGGCGCGGTGCGTCAGCGCATCGGCCAGCGCAGCCCGGCGCTGCTCATGCTTCCGATTGTTTCGTCGATCCTGATTACGCTGCTCGGTGCGTACTTAGTCGTGCAGACGCTCATCCAGCACAACGTAATCATCATTCCGGGCTGAGCGATTTCCCAATCCCGGCGTCACCCTGCGGCAAATACATCGTCAGCGCCCGCGCAACCAGCGCATGTCCCGACGCATTCCAGTGTCCGTCGCCTGTAATCGCGAGCAAAGGTTCAGGATGCGCGGCCTTTTCCGCATGAAAGAAATTTAACAAGTCGACAAATGGAATATCGTGCGCTTGAAGAATATGCGTTAGGTGATCGCGGTAGCTCTTCGCAGCCTCGGCGTCGATGCCGTAGTCCGGCTCACCGTACTCGACCGAGTTCGGCACCAGCGCGACCTTGAGCACCGCACCCGCCTCGTCGCACTCGCGCTTGAACTCGGACAGCAGAAAATCCGTGACCACGACTTCCGGCGCGTCGTCGGCAAGAATCGGACGCTTCGCGCGCACATGGTCTTTGCTCTTCATCCGCTCGCGCACGCTGCCCACGAGCGTCGAGCCCATGCTGTACAAATACGAGTTGCGCTTCAGAAATGCGCGCAGCGGAGACTGAAAGGGTTTCCGCGGCGGAATGCGCTCGACCGTGCCGTCGTTGATGATCGCGGTCGTTTCCGAGTCTTGATCGTAGTTGTCCTTGAAATCGTTGAAGCAGAACATCACAAATACGGTGTCGCCCTTGCGCATCGCCGGCAAATCTTCTTCAAAAAGACCCAATTGCAGCGCCGTGCCGGACGCATTGACGCCGCGGTTGTGCACGCAATCCGCGGGATGCGCGCCCTGCAGCAGGTCCGTGAACCCTTCGCCCTGATTCACGCCCCAGCCCCAGGTAAATGAATCACCGTACACGAATATATTGTGCGCACATTCGCCCGAGCGCAGTTTGGCGTTCTCCAACACGCGGAATCCCTGCGCGTCGTGTTTCACGAGCACATCGAACTGCCCCGGCACCGTGAAGTGCGCCTCCACATTCGGCCGCCCACGGTATCCCAGCACCGGGTCGTTCACATGGAACGAATGCATCGGATTGATGTACCGGTGCTCCATGCCGACCACGTGCAGCGCCGCCTCGACCAGCAGCACCGTGAGCAAAACGCTCCCCGCCATCAACGCAATCGCCGCGAAAACTCGTTTCGCGCGCGGCATCATTCCACCAGCGCCATCGTCGCCGTCATCAGCGCGATTGGTTTGCCGTCGCCCGCAAACACTTTCGCCTCGGTCACGCTGAGCGTCTTCCCCGCGCGGACAACTTCCGCGCGACACGTCAGCGCGACACCAGTCCCCGGCCGCAACAGGTTCATTTTGAATTCCACCGTGAGCACTTTGCGGCCGGCGGGACACATCGTGCCCGCGGCCATGCCCGACGAATGATCCGCCATCGTGCCCACCACGCCGGCATGCACGAAGCCATCCTGCTGCTGATGCTCCGGCTTCAGCGCGATGCGCGTCTCGACCCAGCCCGGTCCAAAATCGGTCAGCTCGATCCCCAGATGCTGAATGAACGCGGCCTTCGAAAATTGGGCCTTCACAAACTCGCGGTATTCTCGATTGGCCGGTTCCAAGCGCCTCTCCCGAATTCGTCTGGGTTCCTCAAGTTGTTATACTACGCGAGCAATGCGCGGCAATCGATGCGGCGCGAACGCGAAGAGGATTCACATGTTCGGCAAAGGTCTCGGCGGACTCGGCAATGTGGGCCAGCTCATGCGGCAGGCCATGGACCTCAAGGCGAACATGGACCGCCTGAAAGAAGAATTGGCGCAGGAGCGCGTCGAAGCCTCCGCCGGTGGCGGCATGGTCACCGTCGCCATGAACGGCAAGATGGAAGTGCTCAGCATTAAAATCGACCCCACTGTGATCAATCCCGCCGACCCCGCGATCCTCGAGACGCTCGTGGCCGCCGCCGTGAACGAAGCGACGCAGCGCGCGCAGGATCGCATGCGCGAAAAAATGTCGGAAATCACCGGCGGGCTCGACATCCCCGGCCTCACGTCCTAAGCCGCACGGGAGGCCTCCGTGCGCATCGTCTTCTTCGGAACGCCGGAACTCGCGGTCCCCTCGC
>CAZUJL010000043.1:0-19482 GCA_964620045.1 uncultured Nitrospirales bacterium | reverse complement strand
CGCGGCGGTCATCGTCACGGTGATCTGGGCGCTGACCGGTCCTTTTTTCGATTTTTCCGACACGTGGCAACTGGTGGCGAATACGGCCACGACCATTATCACGTTCCTGATGGTGTTTTTGATCCAGAACACGCAGAACCGTGACGCGAAGGCCTTGCACCTGAAGCTCGACGAGTTGCTGCGCGGTCTGCGCGGCGCGCGCAATCAGCTCATCGATCTGGAAGATCTCTCCGACGAAGAACTCACGAAGCTAGAGGTCGAATTTCGTGCGATACGTGAACGCGCGGGGGCGGAGCAAACGGGAGAGCCCGAGGACTAACGATCAGGCCGGCTGCAGGCGCACGCGCCGGAACAACTTGGGCAGGAAATACAGCGGCCACACCATGATCAGGAAATTCGGAATCCACCAGGATGGATCGAATTCCAGCCGGATCGTCCAGAACGCGATCGCCATCAGTCCTGCGCAGAACGTGAGACACAACGAGATGGTCGCGTACATCACCCACGAATCCTGGCCCTGCTTGAAGCGCCGCAGCGCGAGCAATCCGCAGATGCTGAAGGCGACGTCGAGCGGGAAGAAGGACCAGTTCCACGCGACGACCGCGGGGTCGTTGTAATCGCTGTACAGGTATTCCTTCGGGATGTTTAGGATTCCCGCGAGCATCAGCAGCGAGACCAGCCAGTACAGCAGAAATAGAATGTCAGTCACCCACAAAAACGGTTTCATTTGCCGCATGATGCCGTTCATCGCAGGGTCTCCCGGGGCGGTGCCGGCGCGACGAGGTGCCGGTCGTCCTTGAGTTGAACCCCACTGACCTTGCGGCGGAGCGCTTCGCGCACGAGCCACACGAGCGCGTCGACGGCGGCCGCGTAGGGGAGACCCTCCGGGCGGATGTTCGACACGCAGTTGCGCTGCGCATCGGTGTTGCCGATTTTGGGGTTGTAGACCACGTACGCGCCGAGGCTGTCCGGGGAGCCGAGTCCGGGCCGTTCGCCGATCAGCGATACCACCACACGCGCGCCGGTGATCTCGCCGAGTTCATCTTGCAGGGCCACGCGGCCGTAGCGCATGAGCGGCACGACGCCGACGGTCAAATTTTCGGCGCGGAGTTTTCGGCTGAGTTCGATTGCCACGGGCGCGGCGTGCGCTTGCGCGGCGATGGAGGAGAGGCCGTCGACGATTGCGATGAGTACGTCCGTGGATTGTGCTGCAATTTTCTTGTGGAGACGATCGCGCGAGGGCTCATCCAGCCGACGCCCTGCGTCGGGCCGCTGCAAATACATGGCGCGCGAATCGGCACGGGTTTCCAGCGGCACACTATCCAGCCCGCCGGCGCGCAATGTTTCGGCCAGGGCCGCGCGGTCCAGCTCGGCGTATACCGCGTCCATCGCGCGCGCGTGGTCTGCCTGGAACGACAGCAGCTCCCGTGTTGGTAGGCTGCTGCCCGCGCGGCCCAACGCAATGCGCGCGGCGGTTTGTGTGCGCAGGTTGGCCCAGGGATCGGGGGCGGTGGGTGGGTGGTGTGAATCGGGCATTTATGCAAGCATAGAGCACGCTGGATGTCTTGGCAACGTGGCGAATGCTTTGGACTGCGGCAGCTCAGTCCAAAGAGCGATCGGAGAGAAATGGCGTACCGAAGCGTCATTGGGAAACGCATCTATATATTTGCGTCGCTTCGCGAACTGCTTGCGAAGGCCTCGCCCTTGCGCAGCGGTGATGAGCTCGCGGGCGTGGCGGCGGCGAATGCGGAAGAGCGCGTGGCCGCGCAAACTGCGCTGGCCGACGTGCCGCTTGCGCGGTTTTTGGAAGAGCTGATCGTTCCGTATGAATCGGACGAGGTTACGCGGCTGATTGTCGACTCGCATAGCAAAGCGGCGTTTGCGCCGGTCGCGTCGCTGAGCATCGGTGAATTTCGGGACTGGTTGCTGTCTGACGCGGCGACACAGGAAACGTTGCGCGCGCTGGCGCCCGGTCTTACGCCCGAGATGGTCGCGGCGGTCAGCAAGCTCATGCGCAACCAGGACCTGGTGCTCGCGGCGAAGAAATGCGTCGTCACCACGCGGTTTCGCAACACGATCGGCTTGCCGGGCCGTCTCGCGATTCGGTTACAGCCTAACCACCCGACCGACGATCCGCACGGTATCGCAGCCAGCATCGTCGATGGCCTGATGTACGGCTGCGGCGATGCGGTGATCGGAATCAATCCGGCCACGGACAATGTTGGCGTGTGTGTCGGGCTGTTGCGCATGCTGGATGCTCTGATTGTGAACTATGAAATTCCGACGCAGTCTTGTGTGCTCGCGCACGTGACTACCTCGATGGAAGCGATGGCGCAGGGCGCGCCGCTGGACCTCGTGTTTCAGTCGATCGCGGGCACACAGAAGGCGAACGAGAGCTTCGGCATCTCGCTCGCGATGCTTGATGAGGCGCATCGGATGGCGCTTGCGCTCAAGCGCGGCCGGCTCGGCGACAATGTGATGTATTTCGAAACGGGGCAGGGCTCGTGTTTGTCTGCCGACGCGCACCACGGCTGCGATCAGCAGACGCTGGAGGCGCGCGCGTACGCCGTCGCGCGGAAGTTTCGTCCGCTGCTGGTGAATACGGTGGTCGGGTTTATCGGGCCGGAGTACCTCTACGACGGCAAGCAGATCATCCGCGCGGGACTTGAGGATCATTTCTGCGGCAAGCTGTTGGGCCTGCCGATGGGCTGCGACGTGTGCTACACGAACCATGCGCGCGCCGATCAGGACGACATGGACACGCTGCTGACGCTGCTCGGCGTGGCGGGCTGCAACTATTTCATGGGCGTGCCCGGCGCGGACGACATCATGCTGCAATACCAGAGCACGTCGTTCCACGATGCGAATTATCTGCGCCGCGTGCTCGGCCTGCGTCCCGCGCCGGAGTTCGAGGCGTGGCTGCAGAAAATGAAAATCGTCGACGCGGAGAACCGGCTGTTGCCGGCGGACGCGGGGCATAAATTGCTGAGTTTCAATCCGGCTTAAGCAGCCGCATGCATTGCACAGGAGAACGCATGGACACGGATCGCCGGAGTTTCATCCAATTGAGCGGGTTGGGCATCGCGGGCCTGGCGCTAAGCGCGTCGGCCAGCGCACAAGAGGGAGGCTCCAGCATGATCATCATCACGGGGAAAGCGGATATCCCGGAGAATAACCGTGCGGCGTTTCACGAAATCGGCGTGAAGCAGGTCACGAATTCGCGGGAGGAAGCCGGCAACGTTTCCTATGCGTTCTACGAGGACGCGATGGTGCCGGGCCGCTTCTTCTTTTTTGAGGAGTGGAAAGACCAGGCCGCGGTGGATTTTCATTTCAAACAGGCTTACTGCCTCGAGTTCATCGCGAAAGCCCGCCAACTCGCGTCGGCTCCGCCCGAAATCAAGATTCATCACGTCACTTCCGCTTAGCGCGGCGCGCACAACACCGCCGTTTGTTTGTGCCCGACGATTCCGTTAGGTTTGTCGGCTCACGGAGGGCGGCGGCGTGGCGGATCGGCGGGAGCAGAGCGGGGTCTCGTATCAGCGACAGGACGCGGCCTACTTCGAGCAACGCGGCCTGCGACGCTACGCGGGCGTGTGGTCGCTGTGGGCGCTCGGCGTCGGGGCGGTCATCTCCGGCGACTTCTTCGGCTGGAACTTCGGCCTCGGCGTCGGCGGGTTCGGCGGCATGCTCGCGGCCACGATCGTTATCTCCATCATGTACGTCGCGATGTGCTACTCCATCGCCGAGATGTCGCCCGCGCTGCCGCATACCGGCGGCGCGTATTCGTTTGGGCGCACGGCGATGGGGCCGTGGGGCGGATTCGTTACCGGCCTTGCCGAAAATATGGAATATGTGCTTACCCCGGCGGTGATCGTGGTGGGCATTGGCGGTTACTTGGGCGCGATCGCGAACGATCTGCTCAGCATCGATTTGCCGAATCCCGTGTGGTGGTTCGTGGCGTACGCCGTGTTTGTCGGCCTGAACATGGTGGGCGTCGAGGCGACATTTAAGTTCACCGTGTTCATCACGGCGCTCGCGCTCGGCATTCTGGTGGTTTTCTGGATCGGCGCGCTGCGGCATTTCTCGCTCGACCTCGCGCTGAACATCGTGGCGGAGGAGGGCGGCTCGAAATGGCTGCCCAAGGGCCCCGGCGGCATCATCGCCGCGCTGCCCTTTGCCGTGTGGTTTTATCTGGGCATTGAGCAGTTGCCGCTCGCGGCCGAAGAGGCGCACGACCCCAAGCGCGACATGCCGCGCGGTCTGCTGTGGGGCATTCTTACGCTGATCGTGGCCGCGATCCTCACGCTTTTCCTGAACGCCGGCATCGCGCCGGGCGCGGCGGAAGTCGCCGGATCGAGCGAGCCTCTGTTCCTTGGATTCAAGACGATTTTTGGCGATGGTCTCGGCGCGTCGCTGCTCGCGCTCATCGCGGTGGCCGGACTCGTGGCGAGTTTCCACGCGATCATCTACGCGTACGGCCGCAACATTTACAGCCTCAGCCGCGCGGGATATTTTCCCAAATGGATGTCCATCACGCACCGCACGCGGAAAACGCCGCACGTGGCGCTGATTGTGGGCGCGGCTGTGGGGTATATCGTCGCGTTGCTGATCGAATTCAGCGACAAACTCTTCGGCGACTTGCCTGTTGGCGCGGTGCTGCTGAACATGGCGGTGTTTGGCGCCGTGATTGCCTACATCATGCAGATGGCGGCGTTCGTGTTGCTGCGCCGGAACCTGCCGAATATCGAGCGGCCCTACGTCAGTCCGATGGGCAACGCCGGCGCATGGATTGCGGGCCTCATCGCGCTGGTTACTTTCGTCTCGCTGTTCCTGAATCCGGACTACCGCGTGTGCGCCATTGGCTGCGCCATTTGGTTTCTTGCCGGGCTGATTTATTTCGCCATTCATGCGCGGCACCACATGGTCCTCTCGCCGGAGGAGGAGTTCGCCATGACCCAGCGGGAAAAAGGCTCCGCCTGAACCGTCCGTTTGCTAAGATGTTCTGAATTCGCAGGAGATTTCGCATGAACGCTGCCGCATTGCTGTTGATTCTTTCGTTGTCCACAGGCGAACTCGTGTTCGAGCGCCAGAAAATCGCCGATACGCGATTCGAGGCGGCGTCGATCTTCGATGTGAACAAGGACGGCAAGATGGACATCGTCTCCGGCGAACTGTGGCACGCCGGGCCGGACTTCGCGACGTCTCACAAAATGTGCGACGTGATGGCGTCGGGCGATTACTTCGATGACTTCTCAGATTTCCCGATGGACGTGAACGGCGACGGTTATCTCGACATCGTGACCGGCGCGTGGTTTGGCGAGAAGATGGAGTGGCGCGAAAATCCCAAAGGCGGCACGGGCGCGTGGGCGCTGCACGAGATTGGGAAGGTGGGCAATGTTGAGCGCCCGATGTTTTGCGATATCGACGGTGACGGCAAGCTCGATGTCGCGCCGAATACGCCCGGACGGCCGCAGCGCATTTTCCGGCTTGTGGGCGGGAAGTTTGAAGAGCACACGATCAGCGAGCAGGCGACGGGCCACGGGCTGGGCTTCGGCGATGTGAACGGCGACGGCCGCGGCGATTTCATCATCGCGAACGGCTGGTTCGAAGGCCCCGCGAAGCCGTTTGCCGACACCTGGACGTTTCACGAAAGTCCGAAGCTGTACGACAGCGCGAGCGTGCCCATTCTTGTGTACGACGTGAACAAGGACGGCCGCAACGACATCATCGTCGGCGCGGGGCACAATTACGGCCTCGCGTGGTGGGAGCAGGGCGCGCCGAAGGACGGCGCGCTGACGTGGACGATGCACGAGATTGAGCCCAAACGGTCGCAGTTTCACGACATGCAGCTGGCCGATATTGACAACGACGGCGAGCCGGAGCTGATCACGGGCAAGCGCTGGCGCGCGCATCCCGAGGGCGATCCGGGTGTGAACGATCCGGTCGGTCTTTATTACTACGAGATTGAGAAGGGCGAGTTCGAGCGGCACGTGCTGGATTACGGCCCCGGCGAGACGGCGGCGGGCACGGGCATTTACCTGTGGGTCGAAGACGTGAACGGCGACGGCTTGAAAGACATCGTCGCGCCGGGCAAGGGCGGGCTGTATTTGTTCTGGAACAAGGGCCCGCGCAAGTAGCGGGTGTGCCGATGGACAAAGTCACCCTACTCGAAGCGTTCGGAAGTTTCACGGAGCATTGGTCCCCGCGCATCATCGGCGAACTCAATGGGCAGCACGTCAAGATTGCGAAGGCGCAGGGCGAATTCGTGTGGCACCACCATGAGCACGAAGACGAACTTTTTTATGTGATCAAGGGCCGCTTGCTCATGCGCTTCCGCGATCGCGACGTCGTCCTAAATGTCGGTGACATGATTATCGTGCCGAGGGGGGTCGAGCATCAGCCGGTTGCGGAAGAAGAAGTGTGGGTGATGCTCTTCGAGCCGGCGTCGACGCTGAATACGGGTAATGTGCGTAATGAACGCACGGTGGAGACGCTGGAGCGGTTTACTTAACTTTAACGATGGCCGCGCTTACTTGTCATTCTTCGCTCCGCTCAGAATGACAAAGAGGAGAAGTCGTCTTGTTAATTGCTACTTCTCAATGCCCATCTTGTCGATTGGTAGAGTTTTAAAACCGGTCGGTAATTCCCGGCCATCCAGCGATTTGACCAACTCCGTTGCCTTTGGGTGTTTTTTGTCCGCAATTGCGGGGATCGCGTCGTCGTCCAGCACCAGATTGTCCTCAAACTTCAGGTACACGGCGGTTTCGTCCGAGTATTCGTTCCATCGGCCGCCGACCGATACGTTGCGCGAAATAACATTGCCTTTGGGCGCGGCGGGTTCGTCGCTGAGGATGCGGAGCAGTTCCGGATAGCGTTTGGTCCACAGATCGTTCATGTACGGCATGGCGTTCAGCCGTTCGACCATTGTCGTCGGCACGGTGTCCGCCGCCCAGTTCTGTGCGCGATTGTCTGCGTAGAATGCCGAGCGGCAATCGACAAACACATTGTTGTCCACCATCACGTCGCGGCCGCCGCCGATAAAGGCCGCGCGCGTCACGCGGTAAAACAGGTTGCCGTAGATGCGCGTGCCGCCGAACATGTCGTCGAGGTACACCCCCACGCAGCCGGCATCGCGGAAGCCGGTGATGTTGTAGAGGTAGTTGTAGCGCACCTCCGTGCCGCGCATTGTCCAGTCGCGCCCGGCGTAGATTGCGCCCGCGTCGTTCGATTCCAAGCACACGTCGTGAATTTCGTTGTACTCGATCAGGAAATCGTTGCCGTTGAAGTAGATCGCCATGTGTGGCGCGTTGTGAATGTGGTTGTGCGCCACGGTGATGCCCACGCCCGAGATCGAAATGCCCGCGTGGTACATGCGAAACCACTGGCCGTAATCGTGAATGTGGTTGTTCCGCGCGACGTGGCCCGCGGGCGTCAGAGTGGGCCGATCGCCGCCGTCCATCGAGATTGCGCCGCCGCCGAGCTTGGTGAACTCGCAGCCTTCGACGGTGTGGTTTTTACCGCCGCGCACGATGACAGCGTCGCCCGCGATATTGACCAGTGTGCAGTTCGCGAGGCGCACGCTTTCGCCGCCGGAAACGCCCACGGCCTGTTTGCGCGAACCTTCCAGACGGAAGCCTTCGAAGGACACGTGCGACACGTCCTGCATCGTGATGAGATCGTTCAGCAGCGTCACGCGGATGTCGGCAGTTTTGGGGTCGGACGGCGGCCACACATACAAGACGCCGGTGCCGCGATCGAGATACCACTCGCCGGGCCGATCGATTTCGCTAAGCAGGTTGAAGGCGTAGTACCACTGGTCCTTGCGGTAGCCGTAGCCGTGATACGGCTCCTCGACTTCGATGGTGTGCGCAGTAGTGTCGATCGCTTTCACTTTGTGCCGCTGATCCGACCAGTCCCAGAACCAGTAGCCGTGCACCCACGCGTCGGGCTCGTTCACCCAGCGCGCGGGACGATCGCCGTCATAGACCCACTTGCCGATCTTGTCGCCCTTGATGCCGTGAATCGTGACTTCCTCGCCGCCTTTTAGTTCCATGATGCGCGTGAAGTCGTCATTCGGCCAGCGCGCGAGCGTCATGGGATCGCCGTTGTAGAGCAGCGACAGTCCGCCGGCTTCGGGCGAGCCGTAGTCGGTGATGCCGAGCGCCTTCAGGTCCGCGGAGTAAATCTGGCCGCGCGCTTCCTCGGGCAGGCGATCGAGAATGGCGGCGTCCGATACCGGACTCAGCGAAGGAACCACGCGCGAGCCGGCGATAAGCACCTCGCCTGGCTTGGCCGCGCGCCACACGATGGGGGAGGCCGCGGTGCCTGAATCCTCCTGCGTCAGCGCAAGCGGTGCGTTGAGCGCGTACTCGCCGGAGGCGACTTCAATCGTCACCCCGCCCGCAGGCAAATTTCCCGCAGCGCGCAAGGCCCGCACGTGATCCCGCGCGCCGGTGAACGTGCGCAGTGGCGCGTCGGCCGCTCCGGTCGCGGCATCGTCGCCGCCGGGCGCGATGTGGATGGTCGTCGCGCTGAACGAGGCGGTTGCGAAAAGCGGAAGACACAAAAGAATGCCGGCGATTGCACGAGTCATGACGCGGTACTCCAGAAGACGAATACGAATTGAGCGCGTATTACTTCACGCGCAGTTCCGGCATCAGGGTGAGCACTTTTTCCTCGCCCAGCAACTGCGCCGCCGTGAGCGCGCGCGCCACGGCGCCGCTCTCGCCCGGCGCGAGGGTTTGCAAGGCTTTCAGCCGTGCGTCGCCGGAGGCTCCTGGAATCGGCAGCCGGTCCAGCGCCAGTCGCGGCATCGCTTTCGCGCGCGCGGACAAGTCTGTCGAGTCCGACGTCTCGCCGCGCATCGCCGAGAAGAAGGTCTGCCAGAACGTCATGTATTCCGGCAACACGCGCAGCGAGTATTCACCCGGCCGCAGATCCGCGAGTTCGGCGGCCTTGGCGATAGCGTCCTTCAATCCGCCGATTTCGTCCACGAGCCCGAGCTCTTTTGCCTGTGCCCCGGTGTATACGCGCCCGCCGGCGAGTTCCTCGATCGGCTTTTTCAGTTTGTCGCCTCGGCCTTCCTGCACATGCCCCGTGAAGGCTTTGTAGGTTTCGCCCATCCACGCTTCCATCTGTGTGCGCTGTTCGGGCGTAAACGGACTTACGATGTCCATGAGATCGGCGTTGGCGCCGCGCTTCCACGAGTGCCAGTGCACGCCGAGGTTGTCCCACAATTGCTCGGTGGCGATTTTTCCGCCGACCACGCCGATCGAGGCCGTCAGCGTCGCGGCGTCTGCGTAAATCGCGTCGGCCTTGCATGCGATGTAGTAGCCACCGCTGGCGGCCGTGCTGCCCATCGACACGACCACGGGCATGCCGGCTTCCTGCAGGCGCGTGACGCCGCGCAGGATTTCTTCGCTGGCGACGGCGGAACCGCCGGGGGAATCCACGCGCAATACCACCGCGTGCACGTCGGGATGTTCGAGTGCGTATTCGAGCGTCTTCAGCAGATCGCCGCTGTACGCCATGCCGCCGCCGATACCAAACGGCGAGACCTGCTCATACCCGCGCACGATCATGCCTTCAACGTAGATCAGGGCAACCGAGGAGTCGTACCGCGATTTCGCGATCGTGCCGAACGAGCCGCCGCGGCCTTTCGGCGTATCGAGATAGTGATTGTCGAAATAGATGTCTTCACCGTGCTCTTCGCGGATCGTTTCGAGGAACTGATCGAGATGCGAAACGGAATCGATCAGGCCTGCGTCGAGCGCGGCCTGCGCTTCAAATGGTCCCTGATCGACCAACGCGCGCACGGCTTCTTCGTCGAGTCCGCGGCCCTCGGCGATCATCTTCACGATCGTGCCGTACAGGCCGTCGAGCAGCCACTCCATGTTTTGCGAGGCCGCGTCGCTCGGGCCGTCGCGCGTCATCATTTCACCGGCGGCCTTGAAGTCGCCCATCTGCATCATCTCGGCATCGACGCCGAGCGTTTCGAGCAGCTCCGCTACGTAGAAACTCTGCATCTGCATGCCCGTCAGCCACACGCTGTCCGTCGGCACGATGTTGATGCGCGACGCGCCGGACGCGAGCGCGTATCCGCCGGTCTGCATGTCGCCCGCGTGCACGTACACCGGTTTGTCGGCGTCCTCAAGCGCGCGCAGGGCCTTCCACAGTTCTTCGATCTGCCCCATACCAAGCAGGGGCGACTGCAACGTGAGGACGACGCCCTTCACGGAATCGTCGGTGCGCGCGTGGTCGAGCCGATCGATCAGGCCTTTTAGCGAATGGCCCGGCACGGCGAAGATCGACGGCACCTCGTCGAAGGGTTGCTCGCTGACGGCGTCGCCCAAATGGAAATGGACGATCCGGTCCCCGGAGACGCGCGCGGTGAAGGTCTCGGTGCCCACGCCGGAAAGGTTATTCACCAGCATGGAGAACCAGAACATCGGCGCGACTAGCCCGACGATGCCAAGCAGGATGCCCAGCCACGCCAGGCCCTGGCCTTTATATCGCGCGGGCTGCGCGCGCACTTCGGATTGCGCGATGAGTCCCAGCACGATCGCGGGCACGCCCGCGAAGATCCAGAACACGAGGCTGAGAAGGCCGAGCAGAAACGCGGCGACGGCTTTGCCCGAGGTGGTGGGTTGTGCCGGCGGCAATCCGTGGTAGGTGCCTCCGCCGGGCAGCGGTGGAGGAGGATCAAAGGGATTCGGAAACGACGTGTGCGGATCGGACATCAAACTCTCCCGGGCCGCTCACGCGTCCCATAAGCAACGCGTTAAGCGTAATTCCCGCGGGATTACTCGATCAAACCATCATGCCGGGACAGCGGGGGAAGCGTTGCTATGCCAGCCACGCCTTGATGCGGCGCGCGATCCGCTCGGGCGAGGTCAGCGCCAGATATTCCTGCCGGAGTTGAAACGCCAGCGCGGACTGATCGGTGATGATGCCGTCCACGCCGAGATCGAAGGCGCGTTCCATCTCCTCGGCCTTGTTCACGGTCCACAGGTGGACGTCCTGGCCGCGGCGGTGCGCCTGCATCACAAACCGGCGCGTGACGCGTTTCTGCTCGACGCTGAGAAAATTCACATCCAGCCGCGCAGGACGGCGGGCGTTTACGGACATTAGATAACCGATCGGGATATCCGGCGCGAGTGCCCTCACTTCGAGCAGCGGTTCGTATTCCAGGCACTGAACCAGTACCTGACCCTGCATGTTGTTGCGCGCAATGCTGTCGACAACTTTCCGCGCCATGTCCGCGGGACGCTCGCCGTAGAACTTGAGCTCCAGGTTCACCTTGATATGGCCGTGGCAGGCCGCGAGAAATTCGTCGAGGGTCGGTATGCTCTCGCCGCGCCCCGGGCCTCCCAGCGACATTGCACGGATTTCGTTCAAGGTCAGGTCGCTGACCTTGCGCGCGATGCCGGCCACACGCGAAAAGTCGCTGTCGTGGTTCATCACGAGCGCGCCGTCCTTGGTCATTTGCACGTCGGTCTCGACGTAGTCGGCACCGTCGTCGATCGCCTCGCGCACGGCCGCCAGTGAGTTCTCCGGCGAATGCTCCGTGCTTCCGCGGTGTGCGCTGATCGCGATTGGACGTTCGGCGCGCACGCTTTGTGCCGCAATGACTGCGCCGAGCACGCAAAATCCCACGATGATGGCGACGGTAACGGCGGCCGCGATGCGCACCGGCGCGGGGAGTCGTTTGCCCGAGGAACCGGTCGCCGGGGCGCGCAGCGTTAAGGCGGCGCCGTCGCGTCCACGCGTTTCGTAGTAAAGCGCGGTGAAGTATCCCGCGTCGGCGCAGGAACCGATCAGCGTCGCCACACCGCCGACGATGGCGCGCATGGCGAGCAGCAAGGGGAGCGCGATCGCCAACGACAGCGTCGCGAAGTTAATACGATCCAGGGTTACATTGGTGAGCGCACTGCCGATTGCGGACGCTAAAAGACCGAGTGCGGCGGAGAACAATGTTGAGGCGAGCGTGCCCGCGAGCATTTTGGGTTGCACGGCCCGCGTGACTTTTGCGCTGATGCGGAAGGCTTGCGGCGCGGTGGCGTTCTCAAAGAGGGACGCTTGCACCGCCCAACGCCACCGGACGATTCCCCATAGTCCCACCAGTCCAAACACGGCCGCGACAATGCCGATGATGACCGCGGCCGTCATGAACTCCGTCGGCCGCTCGGCGAGGTAGTAGTTAATGTCGTGGCGCGCGAGCAGTGGTTTCGCAAAAAATGCCGCGACCAACAATACCGGCGCCGTCACGACCAGGCCGAATACAACAAACTGTCCGCAGATCTGGATGAGCGTGATGAGCCGCGCGCCGATGTAGCGAAGCGCCGCCAGCGGGGCGACTTTTTTCTCTTCGAGCGCGCCCCACGCGACGACGGACAGGCCGGCGTGCTCGACGAGACGAATGAGGAGGAACGACACCGCGCCGAGCAACAACACGGCGAAGCCGCGCGGCGACAGCGCGAACGACACCAGCGCCGTACTGTCGACCACGCGCTGGCCGGTGAGCACCTGGCCAGCCAAACCGGCCAGGGGTGCGAACAGCAGACTTTCCAACAAGCGAAACAGAACCGAGAACGCGACGAAGTCCCAGCGATACGCCCACATGCGTACCGCGAGTTCGCGCAGGTGGCGAAGGAATCCGCCCAACGCGCTCACGGCTTTACTTCGTTCCGCTGGCCAGCTTGTTAAACGGCAATTCCTTGTCCACGCGGATATCGCCCGGCAGCGCGAGCACGCGCTCCGCGATGATATTGCGCAGGATTTCGTCCGTGCCACCGGCGATGCGCGCGCCCGGCGCTGCAAGATACGCGAGCAGGAACTGCGCGTCGTCATCGTCCGCATCCGCGAGGATGCCGGCCATGCCGAGCTGGTCCATGCCGTAGGCGCCGATATCCTGCAGTTTCGACGCGTTCACGAGCTTGAGGATCGAAGCCTCGGGCCCGGGCGTCTGGCCGCGGGAGAGCGCCGTGAGCGTGCGGAACTTCGTGAACTTCGCGCCGGCGGACTGAATGTGCCACTCCGCGATGCGTTCGCGGATGGCCGCATTTTCAATCGCGGGCTTGCCGCCGATGTTCAGGCGCTTGGCCAAACCGAGCAGTTCGTTCGCATCGGGGCGATAGGCGTCGCCCGCGTTGAAGCGCTCGTTCATCAGCGTCGTGAGGCACACGCTCCAGCCGTCGCCGACGCGGCCGAGCCGCTGCGAATCGGGGATGCGCACGTCGTTCAGGAACACTTCGCAGAAGTCCGAACCGCCGGAGACTTGCTTGATGCGCGTGACTTCGACGCCCGGCGATTTCATGTCGAAGAAGAAGTAGGTGAGGCCCATGTGCTTTTGCAGCGTCGGATCGTGGCGCGCGACCATGATGGCGTAGTCGGCCATGTAGGCCACCGTGGTCCATACCTTCTGGCCGTTCACGACCCACGTGTCGCCTTCGAGTTCGCAGCGCGTGCGAATGCCGGCGAGGTCGCTGCCCGCGCCCGGCTCCGAGAACAACTGGCACCATACTTCCTCGCCGCGCAGCATCGGCGGCAGGAAGCGCGCCTTCTGTTCCTCCGTCGCCCACGCCATCAAGGTCGGTCCCGCGAAGGCGCCGATGATGAAGTAGTTGCGCGGCACGGGAAACTTCGCTTCTTCTTGCGTGTAGATCACCGAATGCATCGCGCTGCCGCGGCCGCCGTATTCTTGCGGCCACTGGATGAACGCGTAGCCGGCTTCAGCCTTGAGCGCCTGCCATTCTTTGGCAACTTTGATGTTCTCGGGGCTGTCGTCTTCTTCGCGGCGGACGTTCGCGCCGGATTGCGCGAACTTCGGCGCGTATTTGCCCAACCACGCCTTTACTTGCGCGCGGAACTCCGCTTCTTCGGGAGTGTCTTTAAAGTCCATGATGAGTCTCCTCCGTGTGGCGCTTAGGCCACGGATCCTTCGAGTGCAGTCACGAGTTTTTCTTTCCACTCCGGCGCGCCGCCGAGGTTCAGACCGAGCACGCGCGCGCGGCGGTAGTGGAACTGGCAGTCGGCTTCCCACGTGAAGCCCATGCCGCCGTGTACCTGGATGTTTTCCTTCGACGCGAAGTGGTACGCGTCCGACGCGGCCACGCGCGCGCTCGCCGCCGCGAGCGGCAGCTCCGGCGCGTTGGTGGACAGCGCCCACGCCGCGTAGTAGCAGTTCGAGCGCGCCAGCTCGATTTTTACGTACATGTCCGCCAAGCGCACCTTGATGGCCTGGAAGGAGCCGATGGGCCGGCCGAAGGCGTAGCGCTCGATGGCGTAGTTGCGTGCCATCTCCAGCGCGGCTGTCGCGCCGCCGAGTTGCTCGAACGCGAAGAGTACTGCCGCGCGATCGAGAAGTTTTTGCGTGAGTTCCCAACCCTTGCCCGGCGCGCCCAGGGGCTCTGCCGGGGCGCCGTCGAAGGTGATCGTCGCGTGCGAGCGGGAGGGGTCGACCGTCTTCACGGCTTCGCGGGTGATGCCGCCCTTGGTAAGATCGACGAGCGCCCACATCGGGCCGCGCGCGCTTTGCGCGAGCACGACGGCGAAGGTGGCAACGTCGCCATCCGGTACGGCGATCTTTGTGCCCGTAAGCCGGTTGTTGTTGAACTGTGTTTGGATGCTGTCCATCGTCAGGTTGCCGGCGCGTTCGGCGGCGGCGAAGGTGCCGATGATTTCGCCGGTCGCGACTTTCGGCAGGTACTCCGACTGATCGGCTTCATCGCCGGAGAGCAGCAGCGCTTCCGCCGCGAGGTAGACGCTCGACGAGAACGGCACCGGCGCCGCAACGCGTCCGAGCTCCTCGGCGATCACGCAGAGATCGACATAGCCGAGCCCAATGCCGCCATACGCTTCCGGCAACGCCGTCGCGCACCAGCCGTTTTCGGCCACGCCGGCCCACAGGTCCCCGTCGTAGGGCGCCGCGCCTTCCAGCACGCCGCGCACGGCCGTCCACGGGCAACGATCCTTCAAAAACCGCCGCGCGTGATCCCGCAGCTCTTTCTGTTCTTCCGAAAAGTCAAAGTTCATTGATAAATCTCCGCCTACAGTCGAGGGCATAGTACCAAACAGACGAAGCCTAAAGTCCACGGGCTTTAAAACGGGCCAAACGGTATTTTTAGGTTATTCTGTTTTACGACTACGGGAATGATTTCAGTGGAAACTAGCCAAGTCAAACCAATCGAGCGAGGGGTCGCGTGTCCTATTTGTTTTGCTAGACAACACTTCGCTCCGTTGGGTCTCAAGTCGGGCGTCCTTCGGTGCTGGAATTGCTTAAATGATTCAGTCTTGCCGTGCTGGAGAGGAAGAGATGACTTCTCTTATCCATGGGATTTAGTCGCTGATTCCAAGCCTAAAGCACGATATACCTTGAAATGTCCTAAATGCGGAAACCTTAACCCGTTGAATGATCGTTCACGAGAGAATTGGGGTTATCTAGATTGTCTTGGTTGTCACGAGAGATTTTTCACGGCGGTGCTTGTCTGGGATCTTACAAGCCTAATCGATTCTACTCGTCGATGGGTCATAGTGAAGCTAATGGAGCAAAAACATCGTAGCTATACGCCTCATCTGGGCGCTCCTAGAACAGAAGACTTCAAGGTGTATGAGAAAGATCTGGTTGGGTTCGGCAGGCTGAAATCCCGAATCGTTGGGGCACTGAAAGACTACGAATCGAGGTTCGAGGCCTTTAAGCAGGCGCAAGCTGTATATGAACAACAATTTCGCGAGAATTTGTGTGCACAAATTGCAGAAAGGAGAGAACAAGAAGATTTTTGGCTGTTATTGAATGGATACGAATTCGAGATAGAAGTAGCGCTATTGCTTGAGCGCCGTGGATACAAAGTAAGGAGAACGCGGGGATCGGCGGATAATGGCGTTGATATTTATATTGAGAACGAAAATGGTAGGTGTGCGGTTCAGTGCAAAGCGCATGCAAGCGCAGTAGGGCCTGCACCGTTGAGAGAATTGTTTGGTGCCATGAACTCCGAAGGAATCGAGAAGGGTGCATTTGTGAGTTTGTCTGGGTTCACTAACGGCGCCCGAGATTTTGCACGAAATAAGCAAATCGAGTTATTCGATGTCGCGGACTTGATTCGCATGAGTTCGCTCGAAGCATAGGCCTAATTTTAGAGACTCCGCAGATCATCCTCGCTGACGGACGACTTCTTCCCGCGGAGGTACTGCAGGAAGGCGTAGGGGAGGTAGGTGATGTGGCGGATGCCGGCGACGTTGGAGACTTTGGCGACGGCCTTGCGCACTTCGGCGTAGAACTCCTGCACGACGATTTCTTCTTCGACCTCGCCTTCTTCCTTTACGGCGAGCAGGCGGTGGATGGCGTACAGGCCGACAATGAAGGCGATCAGGAACACGAAATCGAGGCCTTCGAGGTCGACCGCGGGCAGGTCCCACGAGCGGACTTCGCCGGAGGCCGTCGTCGTGCTCCAGTCGAGCGTGATGCGCGCGTGGTTGAGGTCGAACCAGTCCGCCGCGAGGCCGGCGAGGATAGGGGCGACGGTGGCGGTCACGCCGGACACAAATGCGTTTACGGCGAGATACTGCGTGGCTTCGCCGTAGGGCGCGGACTTGATCGCGAGGTTGCTGGCGCACAGGTTCACACCCGCGGTCGAGATGCCCGCGAGCACGTGAATCACGATCAGCATTGGGATCGTGAGCGCGTGCGGATCGGGCATCGTGGTGAATGGCCAGATGAGGAAGCTGATGATGAACAACGGGCCCGCAACCGTCAGCACGCTCTTGTTGGTGAACCGATCCGCGAGGCGTCCCCAGATGCGGAAGAACAGCGCGTTCATCACCTGGCTCAGCACGGTCAGGCTGAGCACGTAGCCCATGCTGAGCCCGAGGCGGTTCAGCATGTACACCACGAAGAAGGGCGCGGCCATGTTCACGGCGGCATTCCACACGCCGATGAACATGAGCAGCTTGCGGTAGTTTTCGTGCTGGATGGGCTCGCGCAGCAATGTCCAGAAGCCGAGCGGTTTCGGCGGACGCATCGCGGGTTCCGGCACCTGCGCGAGGAAGCACGTGCCCACGAGCGCGAAGAGGCCGCTGATCACGAACAGCATGCTGTACACCGGCCGCGCGTCGCCTGTGGTGTGGGCGACAAAGTCGGCGAGAAACCCCGCGACCAGGCTCAGCGCCGCGCCGATGGCCGTACCGATCGCGAGGCGGCGTCCAAACACCGCGCCCATGATCTGCATCGGCATCAGATCGCGCATCCACGAGTTGAACGAACACGCGCTGATCGCGTTGAGACCGAAGTACATGCTGAGCGCGACGAGCAGCAGCGGAATGCGCCACGATTCCGGCGAGAAGAACGGCAGGAAGCAGATGCTGAGCAGGAACAGGCGGCCGGTGCCGGAGCACACGACGCAGATCAGTCGCCGCCGGCGGATGCGGTTCACGACGCTGATCGCGGGCACCTGCAGCAACTGGGAGAGTGGGGGGATCGCGGCGATCACACCAATGACGGCGTTCGAGGCGCCCATGAGGAGCGCGAGCGCGACGAGGAAGGCGCCGCCGTTGAGCACGCCGCCGGTGAGCACGCCGACAACCTGCGAGCACACGCCGTCGCCGATGAGGTAGCGCAAACCCGGCTTCAGGAACGCCATCCGGTCGTCGTGCGTGGACGGCTCCGACGCGACGGACGCCGTGTCTGGTGCGCTCATGATCCCCCGAAAAACCCCGCGAAATGGCGGAAAATAGTCACCGGATTATACACGGAAACGGCGGGATTTCGGCCTAGGGGTGAAAGGCATCCCGGTAGAGCGTGATCTCGGGTGCGCCTTGCTCCGGTAGGACCACACTGACGACATCGAAGCGGTAGTACGCCTGCGGATCGGGGTGCTTGGTCATGTACCACTGCGCGGCCGTGATGAGGTTCCGCTCCTTCGCGTGGTTCACGTGATCTTCGGGGCGAAAATTCGCGCTCGCCGCGCGCAGCGTTTTCACTTCCACGAACACGATCGTGTCGCCGTCGCGCGCGACGATATCGATCTCGCCGCGGCCGAGCCGCACGTTGCGCGCGAGCACGGTGTAGCCTTCGCGTTGAAGAAATTTCGCGGCAAGTTTTTCACCCTGCGCGCCGAGCGGAGTGGGTCCACGGCGCCAGGGCCAGCGGATCACGCGGCGTTGGACTCAGCTATCTTTTTTTTGAAGAGGCGGATTTCGCCGAAGGCGGCGTGCTGATGCAGGCTAATCGCGTTCATGCGCGTCAGTTCCAGGATCGCGAGGAAGTAGCAAATCGCTTCGACGCGGTTGCGCGCGGTCTGAAACAAATCTTTCCAGCCGACGCTCGGTTGCATGTCGAGCACGGCCTGGATGTATTCGATTTTTTCGTCGACGCTCGAGCCTTCGAGTTCGACCTGGTGCGGCGCGTTTTCGTGCAGGAACCGCATCACGCCTTTGAAGGCTTGCGCGAGATCGAACAGGCTCACGTCGATGAAGTCGGCTTCGTCGTCCGGCGAGTGGAGCAGGTCGGCTTCCGGTTTGACGTTGCGCGTGAACCAGTTGGCCCGGTCTTCTTCCAGGCCCGCCAGGCGCGCCGCGGCGTCCTTGTACATGCGGTACTGGATGAGCTTTTCGACCAATTCCAGCCGCGGATCTTCTTCTTCGGCTTCCTCTTCATCCATGTCGATCTCGGCCGGGATCAGCATCTTGGCCTTGATCTGGATCAGGGTCGCCGCCATCACGAGGTAGTCGCCGACGACGTCGAGCTGCTTGTCCTCGATCAGCTCCATGAACTTGAGGTACTGCTCGGTGATTTTCGAAATGGGGATATCGAAGATGTCGATCTCTTGCGCCTTGATCAGGTACAGCAGAACTTCGAGAGGACCCTGGAACGATTCAAGATGCAACCGGAGAACATGATCGGTTGCTTCATCGACGATGAAGTCGCCGCCTTCGATTTCACCCGACAGCCCCGCCTCTTGCACGGTATCCTGACTCACGATGAAGTATTCCCCCGCAGCAGCCTTGCGCGCAGCGCCAACGTCCCCGCGCCCATCAAGAGTAACACAACCGAGAGCACGATGGGGAGCCTTGGATTCAGCGGAATTTCGTCGGGCACGGGCATCTGGCCCGGCGTAAGCGTGATCATGATGCGGCCGACGTTGTTCGTATCGTCAATTTCTTCGATCAGGTTGGTCGGGTCCACTTCTGATTCGAGCCAGTAACTTCCGGGCGCCAGGCCCGTGATGTCGATCCATTGATCGGGCAACGTGCGGCTGTACAGGTCTTCCCATCCCACGGAGACACCTTGCGAATCATCGCCGCAGGTGCGGAATTGCGCGCTGCTCGGCCGCGAACCCAGGATCGGCACCGGGCCGTTGTAGCGCGCTGAATCCAGCAGGCAGAAACTGGTCTTGCCTCCGGTCCGCAGCACCGGGCCGACGGCGTTGCCCGGAAGCACCGCGCGGATGGTGTATTGGGCCCAGGATCCGAAGTGAAAGTGATTGTGGG
>CAZUJL010000042.1:0-24678 GCA_964620045.1 uncultured Nitrospirales bacterium | reverse complement strand
TCACGGGCCAGCTCATTACCCCGATCGCCATGGAAGCCGGTCTGCGCTTCGCCATCCGCGAAGGCGGACGTACCGTCGCCTCCGGCGTCGTCAGCAAAATCCTTAAGTAAATTGCGCCCACTGGGCGTTGAGAGAGGAATGAGGTTATGCGCGAACAAATCATCCTGGAATGCACGGTGTGCAAACAGCGGAACTATCTGAGCACCCGCGACAAGCGCAAGACGCCGGAAAAGATTGAAGTGAAGAAGTACTGCAAGTTCGATCGCAAGCACACGCTTCACAAAGAATCGAAGTAAGGCTTTATCCGGCCTTCGGGCTGGTTTAGTTCAGGTGAAGAGCTGTAGCTCAATTGGTAGAGCGGCGGTCTCCAAAGCCGTAGGTTGGGGGTTCAAGTCCCTCCAGCTCTGCCACCTGAAAAAACGAAGGACCCGGCCGCGCGGCCGGACAGAACGTAAAAGTTAGTAACTGCGAGTGACAACGATGGCAACTGCTGCTGAAAAGCCGAATCCGTGGAATCGCTTCCGTGGCTACATCATGGAAGTCCGCGCGGAAATTGAAAAGGTGACCTGGCCGACGCGCGACGATCTCAAAGCGCACACGGTCGTGGTGCTGTGGTTCCTGGCGATCCTCGGCATCATCGTCGGCGCGATGGACTGGTCATTCCAGAAGGTCGTGCTCGCCATTTTCCGCGCCATCTGAACGTTCGCAACGCATAAAAGGACAGCACCATGGACGACACGCAAGCGCCAGACGCAGCGGCCCAGGATGAGGCGAATCTCGATCAGCCCCTCATCAAGGAACCGCCCGCGGACGGCATTAAACGCCGTTGGTATGCCGTGCACGCCCACTCCGGTCAGGAAGGCGCCGTGCTCGCTTCGCTGCGCGCCCGTGCCCAGCAACAAGGCATGCAGGATATGATCACCAACGTGCTCGTGCCGATGGAAGAAGTCGCCGAGTTCCGTTCCGGCGAGAAGAAGACCTCCAAGCGCAAATTCTTCCCCGGCTATGTGCTGATCCAGTTGCCCGAACATCCCGAAAAAAATGCCGACCTCTGGCATCTGATCAAAGACACTCCCGGCGTGACCGGTTTCATCGGTTCGCGCACGGAACCCGTGCCCCTTGACGACGGCGAAGTCCGCACGCTCGTCGAGGAAATGCGCGGTGAACGCGAACGTCCGCGTCCGAAGCTTTCCTTCGAGGTGGGCGAGCGCGTGAAGATCACCGAAGGCGCCTTTGCGAACTTCATGGGCAACATCGGCGAGATCAACGAAGAACGCGGCAAAGTGAAAGTGATGATTGAAATCTTCGAGCGCCAGACCAGCGTCGAAGTGGATTTCTGGCAGGTCGAAAAGCTTTAGGAGCGAGCGAGACATGGCACCAAAAGACAAACCAGCAGCAGCCGGCGGCGCGAAGCCGACAGGCAAGGGCGGTAAAGAAGTTACCGCGTTCATCAAGCTCCAATGCCCCGCGGGCGCGGCCAACCCGGCCCCGCCGGTCGGCCCGGCGCTTGGTCAGCACGGCGTGAACATCATGGAGTTCTGCAAGCAGTTCAATGATCGCACCCGCGATCAGCAGGGCCTCACGATTCCCGTCGTGATCTCGGTCTATAAAGACCGCAGCTTCACGTTCATCACCAAGAGCCCGCCGGCCGCTGTGTTGCTCAAGCGCGCCGCGAAGCTCGCCAAGGCCTCCGGCCAGCCGAACAAGAACAAGGTCGGCTCGGTCACCAAGGCCCACCTCAAGGAAATTGCCGAGTTGAAGATGAAAGATCTCAACGCCGGCAGCCTTGAGACCGCCATGAGCATGATTGCCGGGACGGCCCGCAGCATGGGCCTCACGGTCGAAGGGTAAATTGAATTTGGCCCCGAAGGGGCTATCTAAAGTAGCCCAAGGCAGAGCGAGCAACGCGAGCGCCGCCCTGGGTTAAGCAGCAGAGTAAGAGTAAAGCCCTGTAAGGGCGATCTAGGCTGATCGCCGCAGGGCCGAAATATAAAACGCGGGAGGACGCTTCGGCGTCCGTTTGCACCGCAGGAGACAGCACCATGCCACAGTCCAAGCGCGCGGCCACGAATTCCACCAAGCGCGACCCCGAAAAGAAGTACACCCTCAACGAAGCCGTCACCGGCCTCAAATCCTGCGCGAACGCCAAGTTCGACGAGTCTGTGGACATTGCGTTCCACCTCGGCGTTGACCCGCGCCACGCGGACCAGATGATCCGCGGTTCGGTCGCCCTGCCGCACGGCACGGGCAAGAAAGTCCGCGTTGTCGTCGTGTGTAAACAGGAAGCCCAGGCCAACGCCGCGCGCGAAGCCGGCGCCGATGAAGTGGGCGGCGACGACCTCGTCACCAAGATCGCCGGCGGCTGGGTCGATTTCGACGCCATGGTCGCCGCGCCGGACATGATGGGCTCCGTCGGTAAGCTCGGTAAGGTGCTCGGCCCGCGCGGCTTGATGCCCAGCCCGAAGGCCGGCACGGTCACCCCGAACGTCGCCAACGCGGTGAAGGAAATCAAGAAGGGTAAGATCGATTTCCGCGTCGACAAGAACGCGAACATCCACGTGCCGGTCGGCAAGGCTTCGTTCTCGCAGGAACAGATCCTCGACAACGCGGGCGCCGTCATCGGCGCGATCATCAAGGCGAAGCCGGCGTCCGCCAAGGGCGTGTACCTGCGGAGCTGCACGATCAGCAGCACGATGGGCCCGGGCTACAAGCTCGATCCGAGCCACCTGCAGTCCACGCTCTCTGCCGAATAACGTAACCACCGGGCCCGCTGCGGCGGCCTGGTTTTGAGGAGCAAGGCATGGCTGTGAAACCTCGCGGTGTGTTGTTCACCTCCGAATCGGTCACCGAAGGCCACCCGGACAAGGTCGCCGATCGCGTGTCGGATTCGATCCTCGACGCGATCCTCGCGCAGGACCCGATGTCGCGCGTGGCGTGCGAAACGATGGTCACCACCGGCCTGTGCGTCGTCGCCGGTGAAATCACGACGAAGGCGGTCATCAACTACGCCGACGTGGCGCGCGAAGCCATCCAGGACATCGGCTACTGCGGCGGCGACTCCGGCTACGACGGCAAGTCCTGCGCGGTGCTTGTTGCGCTCGACAAGCAATCGCCCGACATCGCCCGCGGCGTGGACATCGCCACAAACGTGGACAAGGATCAAGGCGCCGGCGACCAGGGCATGATGTTCGGCTACGCGACGAACGAAACGCCCGAACTGATGCCGCTGCCGATCATCCTCGCGCACCAGCTCGGCCTGCGCCTCTCGAAGCTGCGCAAGTCCGGCGCGCTGAAGTGGCTCCAGCCGGACGGCAAGACCCAGGTCACCGTCGAATACGTCGACGATAAGCCGGTCCGCATCGACACGATCGTCATCTCGAACCAGCACTCGCCCGATGTCTCGCAGGCGCAGATTAAGAAGGCTCTTATCGCGCAGGCCATCGAGCCGATCCTGCCGAAGAAATACGTCAACGGGAAAATTAAGTACCACATCAACCCGACCGGCCGCTTCGTGGTCGGCGGACCCGTCGGCGATTGCGGGCTCACGGGCCGCAAGATCATCGTCGACACCTACGGCGGCATGGGCCGCCACGGCGGCGGCGCGTTCTCCGGCAAGGACCCGAGCAAGGTCGACCGTTCGGCCGCCTACATGGCGCGCTACATCGCGAAGAATGTCGTGGCCGCGAAACTCGCGGACCGTTGCGAAATCCAGCTCGCCTACGCCATCGGCGTGGCGCGACCGGTCTCGATCAACGTGAACACCTTTGGCACCGGCGCGATCGACGAACTCACCATCGCCGACATCGTGCAGGACACCTTCGACTGCCGTCCGGCCGCGATCATCGAGACGCTGAACCTGCGCAAGCCGATCTACCGTCCCACATCGGCCTACGGCCACTTCGGCCGCAAAGAGTTCCCGTGGGAAAACACGGCGATCGCCGCTACGCTGATGAAAAAGGCCGGCGTGAAGAAGTCCGCCTAACCGAACCCAAACAACGGCCCGCGAGGTTCATCCCTCGCGGGCCGTTTCGTTTTTCCAGCACTTCTTGCACCTTGAAAATCCGCCCGAAATGGAATACGAATGAGTGTTCCAGAATTCGGGATGGGGGTCCTGTCGCCGCGCCGAAATTTGCTATGATCATCGTTTGCTTTTTGCTCAATGCCCGGCTGGGCTGCACCCACTAGGTACTTTTCCGTATGGCCAAGAAAAGCAGTTCCCCCGACGCGATCGTCATCAAGGGCGCGCGGGAGCACAACCTTAAAAACCTGAGCCTCGAAATCCCCCGCGACAAGCTGGTCGTCATCACCGGCCTGTCGGGCTCTGGCAAGTCCTCGCTCGCCTTCGACACGATCTACTCCGAAGGCCAGCGGCGCTACGTCGAAAGCCTCTCGGCCTACGCCCGCCAGTTCCTCGACCAGATGGACAAGCCGGACGTGGACTACATCGAGGGCCTCTCCCCCGCCATCTCGATCGAGCAGAAAACCACGCACCGCAACCCGCGCTCGACCGTGGGCACGGTGACCGAAATCTACGACTACCTGCGCCTTCTCTTTGCGCGCATCGGCACGCCGCACTGCTACAACTGCGGCAAGCCCATCAAGTCGCAGACGCCGCAGTCCATCGTCGACGGGATCACGGCCCTGCCCGAGGGCACGCGCATCCAGCTCCTCGCGCCGCTCGTCCGCCAGCGCAAGGGTACCTACCAGAAAATTTTCGAGGACGTGAAGAAGCAGGGCTACGTTCGCGTGCGCGTGGACGGCAAATTCTACGGCGTGGATGACGAGATTCCACTCGAACGCTACGTGAAGCACGACATCGACGTTGTGGTGGACCGTCTCGTCGTGAAATCCGGCCTTACGAAGCGGCTCACCGACTCGGTCGAAATCTGCCTCAAGCTCGGCCACGGCATCCTGCGCATCCACGCGGAAACACCGGACAAGAAGGTTACCGAGACGCTGCAGTCTGAGCACTTCGCGTGCGTCGATTGCGGCATCAGCTACGAAGAGCTCGCGCCGCGCATGTTCAGTTTCAACAGCCCGCACGGCGCCTGCCCGAATTGCACGGGGCTCGGCACGACGATGGAAATCGACCCGGAACTGGTCGTGCCCGACACCACGCTGAGCATCGCCGACGGCGCCGTGCGCGCGTGGAACATGAACAAGGTGCTCGACGGCTGGCTGCGCCGCCAACTCGAGTGCGTGTGCAACCACTACAAAGTCAGCATCAACACGCCGTGGCAGGGCCTTACGCAAGAGTTCCGCGAGATCATCCTGCACGGCTCCGGCGACGAAGAAATCGCGTTCGTTTACGAGAGCAAACGCGGCGAGTCGTCGTACAAAGTGAAGAAACCGTTTGAGGGCGTGATCCCGAACCTCGAACGCCGCTTCCGCGAGACGGATTCTCCGGGGCAGCGTGAACGCCTGGCGCAGTTCATGGCCACGCGCCCGTGCAAGGTGTGCAAAGGCGGCCGCCTGCGCCCCGAATCGCTCGCGGTGAAAATTAATAAGCAGAATATCCTTGAAGTCACCAGCCTTTCGATCGGCGACGCCGTCGAGTTCTTCGCCGGACTCACACTGACGAAGCAGCAAAAAGCGATCGCCGAGCGCGTGCTGAAAGAAGTCAACGAGCGTCTCGGTTTCCTCGTCAGCGTCGGCCTCGACTACCTCACGCTCGATCGCCACGCGGGTACGCTCTCCGGCGGTGAGTCGCAGCGTATTCGCCTCGCCACGCAGATCGGCTCCGGCCTGATGGGCGTGCTGTATATTCTCGACGAGCCGAGCATCGGCCTGCATCAGCGCGATAACGACCGGCTCATCGCCACGCTCAAACGCCTGCGTGATCTCGGCAACACGGTCATCGTGGTCGAGCACGACGAGGACACGATCCGCACCGCGGACTACGTGATCGACCTCGGTCCCGGCGCGGGTGTTCACGGCGGCGAAATCATCGCCGCAGGCACGCCGGCCGAAGTGGCCAAGAACAAGAAATCGCACACGGGGCGCTTCCTGTCGGGCGATTTCGACATCCCCGTGCCGGCCAAAACACGCAAGACCAATGGCAAGTCCATCGTCATCAAGGGCGCGCGGCAGAACAACCTCAAGAACATCGACGTCGAGTTCCCGCTCGGCGTGTTCGTCTGTGTTACGGGCGTCTCCGGCTCCGGCAAATCCACGCTGGTCAACGAAACGCTGTATCCCGCCGCGATGCGCGTGTTGAACGATTCACTGCGCGACAAACCCGGCGCGCACTCGCGCATCGAGGGCCTCGCGCATGTCGACAAGGTCATCGACATCGACCAGTCGCCCATCGGCCGCACGCCGCGCTCGAACCCGGCCACGTACACCGGCCTCTTTGGCCCGGTGCGCGAACTTTTCGCGAAGACCGCCGAGGCCCGCGCACGGGGTTACGAAGCCGGCCGCTTCAGCTTTAACGTAAAAGGTGGCCGTTGCGAGGACTGCGAAGGCAACGGCCTCATCACGATCGAGATGCACTTCCTGCCGGATGTGTACGTGCCCTGCGAAGTCTGCAAAGGCACGCGCTACAACCGCGACACGCTGGATGTCCGCTACAAGGGCAAGAACATCGCCGAAGTGCTCGACATGACCATTGAAGAAGGCTGTCAGTTCTTCAACGCCATCCCGCAGATTTACACGAACCTGCAGGTGCTCGAAGACGTCGGCCTGGGCTACATCAAGCTCGGTCAAGCCGCCACCACGCTCTCCGGTGGCGAAGCGCAGCGCGTGAAACTCGCCACCGAACTCGCGAAGCGTCAGACCGGCAAAACGTTGTATATCCTCGACGAGCCGACGACGGGTCTGCACGCGGTCGATGTCGACAAGCTGCTCAAGGTGCTCCACCGCCTCGCGGATCACGGCAACACGGTCGTCGTCATCGAGCACAACCTCGACGTCATCAAAACCGCCGACTGGATCATCGATCTCGGCCCCGAAGGCGGCGACCGCGGCGGCACCATTGTCGCCACCGGCACCCCGCGCGACGTGGCCAAAAAGAAGTCCAGCTACACCGGCCAATACCTCAAGCCGAAGCTGAGTTAATGTAACGCCCTTTCGGGATTCGGAGACTAGCCATGTTTAGCGTTCGCATTGCCGCTCTCGGCCTTATTGCATTCGCCGTGGCCTTCAACGCTGGTGCGCAACGGTTCCTGGACAAGGACTACGGCGTTCAGGTCATCACCGACGTTGTGTACGACAGCACGCACGGCCTCACCCTGGACGTATATCGACCTACAGGCGCAGACGTACCGGCCATCAAACCGGGCTTCATCATGGTGCACGGCGGCGCATGGATTCTCGGCGACAAGGACGACAGCACCTTCGAGAACCCGCTCCAGGCGGGTGACTTCAGCACGCCGATGCAGGAATTCGCGAGCGAGTTCGCCAAACGCGGATATGTTTGCGTCAACATCAACTACCGTCAGTTCGACGACCCGAACTTCGGTTCGTATACATCCTCGGGCTTGCTCGCTGCGGCAAATATCACGCCGATCACGAACACGTTGAATGGATTGCTCGGCCCGTCGTCGGTCACCGAGGCCACGACTCGCAAGGAACTTGAGCTCGCTGTCGAAGATACCTTGACGGCCATCAACTGGCTCATCGCCAACGCAAACACCTACGGCATTGACACATCTCGCATCGCCGTCGGAGGATATTCGGCGGGAGCGTTCAACTCCCTCCTGGCCGGATATGTTGGCAACGCCCCCGTGGCCGCCATATGGTCCAATTCCGGCAGCCTGGGCGGCGGCGGCAACGAAGCGCTGTATCTCGATGCATCCGATTCAATTCCGGCCATCCTGTTTCATGGCGACGCGGACGCGATCCTTCCGTTCAATACCTATGGCGATCCCTTGCGTGCCGAACTCATCGCCGAAAATATCCCACACGAGTACTACGCAATGACGGGAGAGGACCATTACTATCTGCGCACGCTGGTCGTCACCGACAGCCCGGACCGCGATGTACCCGACACCCAGGAAAATCTCCTGGCCGATTTCATGTACGACCAGATGAGTCTCGACGCGATCCCGGTCGCAATGCCGGCGTCGTCGAGCATCGGGCTACTGTTTTCGTTGACCCTTTTATCATTCACGGGTGCCCTCATCCTGCTGCGGTCTCTGCGGACTCGTCGTCGGATGGCTACCGAATCGGTAGCACAATCCCCCTGGATGCCAGGCCGACCCAACACCCCAGGCCAACGCTGATATAGGCATCGAAACTGATACTATGTATACGGGAACGAGTGCCCGGTAAACCGGGACTTATCTCCGGAAATATGGGCCTTTTCGACATGGACTCCCTCGACAACCTGGTCATTGCTGCCCGCGCGGGCGACCGCTCCGCGTATGCGCAAGTCATTGACCGCTTTAGAGATAGCGCGCATGCTTGGGCCTACCGCGCGCTACGAGACCACCAGCTCGCCGAGGACGCCGTCCAGGAGGCCTTTGCCGAAGCCTTCCTGAATCTGGACAAGCTCCGCGAGCCGGCCGCTTTCCCCGGCTGGTTCAAGCGCATCGTCATCAAGCGGGTCGACCGCATCACGCGCGTAAAGCACCATCCGACTGTCTCGCTCGAAGCCGCCGACGATACTCCCGCCGCTGAAGTCGAACCCGTGGACGAGACCGACTCCGCCGCGACGGCCGCCAGCGTGCAAGCCTCGATCGATTTCCTGCCGGAACACGAGCGCGAGGTCGCACTTCTTTACTACTTCGAAGGCAAGTCGCAACAGGAAATCGGCGACGCGCTCGGTCTTCCCGTCACGACGATCAAAAAACGTCTTTACGCTTCGCGCCAACGCCTCAAGCAACACCTGCGCGATCTCGATCCGCTTGACGAAACGGCGCTCTCCGCGGAAAACGATCTGCCGCTCGATGCGCAACTCTTCGCCGCCGCGCGCCACGGCTTCGTCTACAAAGTGGACGCGCTGCTGCAGCGCGACCCGCGCCTCGTGCACGCGCGCAACGAAGATGGCCTCAGCATTCCACTCTACGCCGCGCACGCCGCGCATCACTCCGGCAACACCGCCGTCGTGGATCTGCTGCTCGCGCGCGGGGCGTCCGTCGATCTGCACCTCGCGGCCGCCCTCGGCATGGCGCAGCGGATGGACCGCTTCGTCTCCGAGCGAACCGATCTCGCCGCCGCCGCCGGCTCCTGGGGCCGCACGCCGCTCCACTGGGCGGCCTCCGGCGGCCACACGCGCCTTGTCGCACGCCTGCTCGAGCTGGGCGCCGACCCGAATGCGCGCGATCGCTTTGGTTGCACTCCCCTGCACCTCGCGGCCGAACTGGCCCGCGCGGACGCGCTCACGCTGTTGCTCGACGCCGGCGCGGATCTGCATGGGCGCCTGCGCAACGGCAAATCGGTGATGCATCTCGCGGCCCAACGCCGCGATCGCGCGGCCTTGCACGTGCTCGCGAAACGCGGTGCGCGACTCGATATTTTCGCGGCTTCCAGCCTGGGCTTCATCGAGCGCGTGCGCGAATTCCTCAAGACTGATCCGGGGCTCGTGGAAGCGCGCCTGCCCTTCGGCGCGACGCCGCTGCACATGGCCGCCGAGGATGGCCAGCAAGCCATGGCTGAATTCCTCGTCTCGCGCGGCGCGCCAGTGGATGTGGTGTGCGCGGCCGAGCTTGGCTGGAGCGAGCGCTTGCAGAAACTCCTCGAGGCTGCACCCGAAGCCGTGAACCAGAAAGGCGGCTCGTTCGGCTTTACGCCGTTGCACGCCGCCACGAGCAAAGGCCGCCGCGATCTTGCGCGCTTGCTGCTCGTCCGCGGCGCGGAAGTGAACGCGACCGACGAGATGTTCGACAAGACTCCGCTCGGCGAAGCCCTGTATTATGGCCACGAAGCAATGGCCCGCCTGTTGTACAAGCACGGTGCGCGCGAATAACCGCGGGCGCCGAAAATCCATACACGAATCGGAATAGGGAGAACGTCCGTCATGGCAGTGGCAAAGAAACAAGCAACTGAACGCAGACTGGCTTACAAAGTCGCCGACATGAAGCTGGCCGACTGGGGCCGCAAGGAAATCCGCATCGCCGAGAAGGAAATGCCCGGCCTGATGGCGACGCGCAAGAAGCACGCGAAGTCGCAGCCGTTGAAGGGCCTGCGCGTCATGGGCTCGCTGCACATGACGATTCAGACCGCGGTGCTCATCGAGTCGCTCGCCGCGCTTGGCGCCGACGTTCGCTGGGCGTCGTGCAACATCTTCTCGACACAGGACCACGCGGCGGCCGCCATTGCGAAGGCCGGCCATCCGGTGTTCGCGTGGAAGGGCGAGACGCTGGAGGAATACTGGTGGTGCACCTATGAAGCGCTGACCTGGCCGAACGGCAAGGGTCCGCAGCTCATCGTCGACGACGGCGGCGACGCGACGCTCCTCATCCACCGCGGCGTAGACTTCGAGAATCACTACGACAAGCACGGCAAGCTGCCGAAAATCGATACCAGCAACAAGGAAATCGAGATCATCGACAAGCTGCTGCACAGCGTGCACGCGAAGGACAAGACCCACTGGCGCGACGTCGTGAAGGAGTGGATCGGCGTTTCGGAAGAGACAACGACCGGCGTGCACCGGCTCTACCACATGCAGAAGCAGGGCAAGCTGCTGACGCGCGCGATCAACGTGAACGATTCCGTGACAAAGTCGAAGTTCGACAACATCTACGGCTGCCGCGAGTCGCTCGGCGACGGCATCAAGCGCGCCACGGACGTGATGATCGCCGGCAAGATCGTCGTGGTTGCGGGCTATGGCGACGTCGGCAAAGGTTGCGCCCGCGCGATGGCGGGCCTCGGCGCGCGCGTTGTGGTCACCGAAATCGATCCGATCTGCGCGTTGCAGGCCGCGATGGAAGGCTATCAGGTCACCACGATGGAAGATGCCGCGAAGATTGGCGACATCTTCGTCACCACGACCGGCTGCTGCGACGTCATCCGCGGCGAGCACATGCAGAAGATGAAGGACGAAGCCATCGTCTGCAACATCGGCCACTTCGATTCCGAGATCCAGGTCTCGTGGCTCGAAGACACCAAGAGCATCAAGGAAGAAAATATTAAGCCGGAAGTCGACCGCTTCATCTTCCCGGATGGCCACTCGATTATCCTGCTCGCGCGCGGCCGCCTGGTGAACCTCGGCTGCGCCACGGGCCACCCGAGCTTCGTAATGTCCAACAGCTTCACGAACCAGGTCGTCGCACAGGTCTCGCTCGCGACCGAAACCAAGAAGTACGAGCCGGGCAAGGTCTACACCCTGCCGAAGCTGCTCGACGAGGAAGTCGCGCGGCTCCACCTGGCCAAGCTCGGCGTGAAACTCAGCACCCTGTCCAAGGCGCAGGCGGAATACCTCGGCGTGCCCGTCAGCGGCCCCTACAAACCGGAGCATTACCGCTACTAAAGGCCCACAAACCAGCATTTCCAAAGGGCGGCCCCAGAGGCCGCCCTTGCCTTTATGGCGAGAATAAGGAGTTTTCGTCGGTGTTATGTTAAGGTGGATGGGACCATTGGCAGGCCTCACCCCTTGGGGTTTGCCACACGCACAAAGGGGACGAAAAATCGGGCGTCCGACGCGGCGTTCGACGAGGAGACTACAGTGGCACGAGGAACGGTAAAGTGGTTCAGTGATGAAAAGGGCTTCGGGTTCATCACGCCCGAAAACGGTGGCAAGGATTTGTTCATTCACCATTCGAACATTCTGGGCGATGGTTTCAAGTCGCTCGCCGATGGCGCCAAGGTTGAATACGAGGAAGGCCAAGGCCGCAAAGGCCCCGAGGCCACCAAGGTCCGCACGATCTAATTACCAGCACATGATCCATGAGAGCCCCAGCGCTGCTGGGGCTCTTTCCTTTTCTGCGCAACCTTTCCCTCCTATACCTAAGGGCGGTGTGTTGCATTCGATCGTGGACAACCCACACACGATGGCGTTACCCTCGTGTCATGGACGCACCCAGCGCGAATGATCCCCACACGCCGAATCGGCTCGCGCGATGGTTGGTGTGGGTGCCGAGCGCGACGTTGGGGATCCTGTTCGGTGCGGGCGTGTTTACCTTCGGCTATGCGGAAGGCGGCGCGTATCTGCGCGACGATCCGGCCGCGTGCGTGAACTGTCACATCATGCGCGACCAGTATGAAGCCTGGCAGCGTGGGCCGCATCACCTTGTCGCCACGTGCAACGACTGTCACACCGGGCACACGCTCATCGGCAAATACGGCTCGAAGGCGATCAATGGCTTCAACCATTCGCTTGCCTTCACGACGGGCCGATTCCCCGACCCGATCCAGATTACGCCGTTTAACCGCCGGCTTACCGAGGTCAGTTGCCGCGGGTGCCACGGCGAGTTCGCGCATGTGGTGGACGGCGGCGCGTCGCAGATGGCGGCGCTGTCGTGCCTGCAGTGCCACGCGGACATGGGCCATTAACCTGAGGAACGCATCATGACCTTTATCCATCGTCGCTCCGGCTCGGCCCGCACGGGCATTGTCGTGGCGCTGTTCGCCATCGTCGCCACGATCGCCGTGCTCATGCTTGCCGTCGACATCTCCCGCAAGAAGGCCGAATCGCGCCAGACCTTCTTCCATGTCGTCGAGCTCACGGAGGAGACCGCCGATCCTGCCGTGTGGGGCCAGAACTATCCGCTGCAGTACGAGGGCTATCTGAAGACCGTCGACCAGGTGCGCACGCGTTTCGGCGGCAGTGACGCGCTGCCGCAGACGCCGACGAACGCCGATCCGCGCTCGGTGGTGACGCAATCGAAACTGGTCGAGGATCCGCGGCTGAAGCGGATGTGGGCGGGTTACGGCTTCTCCATCGACCACCGCGAGGAGCGCGGCCACGCGTATATGCTCGACGACCAGACCTTCACTGGGCGCCAGCAGAAGCCGCAGCCGGGCGCGTGCATCCAGTGCCACGCGAGCGTTGCGATCCCGTATCGCGAACTCGGTAACGGCGATCTGGGCGCGGGCGCGGCGAAGATGAACGCGATGCCGTTTGCCGAGGCGCGCACGCACGTCACGCATCCGATCGCGTGCATCGATTGCCACGAACCGGCCACGATGCGCCTGCGCATCACGCATCCGGCATTCATGGACGGCATCGCGAAGCTCAAGGCCAAGCAGGGCGTGCCGGATTACGACGTGAACACGATGGCGTCGCGCGCGGAGATGCGCACCTATGTCTGCGCGCAGTGCCACGACGAGTACTACTTCGCGGGTGCCGACACGCAACTGACGTTCCCGTGGGACAACGGCATCCGCGCGGACGAAATCCTCGCGCGCTACGACGAGCTCGGCTTCCGCGACTGGGTCCATGGCGAGACCGGCGCGCCGATGCTCAAGGCGCAGCATCCGGAGTTCGAATTCTGGTCGCAGGGCATCCACGCCCGCGCGGGCGCGTCGTGCGTCGATTGCCACATGCCCTACAAGCGCGTCGGCGCGATGAAAATCACCGACCACCACGTGCGCAGCCCGCTGCTGAACATCGGCAACGCGTGCCAGGTGTGCCACCCGGTGCCGGAGGACGAATTGCTCGCGCGCGCCGAGGCGATCCAGGAGCGCACGCTCACCATGCAGGACACCGCGATGGAGCGGCTCATGGAGTTCATCGACTCCATCAAGTCCGCGCAGACGGCGGGCGCCGATGCCGCCGCGCTCGACGGCGCCCTCCAGGCACAGCGCCGCGCGACCTTCCTCATCGACTACGTCGCCGCGGAGAACTCCTCTGGCTTCCACGCGCCGCAGGAAGCGGCGCGGCTGCTGTTCTTATCGCTCAACGAGATCCTCGCCGGGACTGAGGCCCTGCCTAAATCCGCGCCTGCGCAGTAGGAACGGGAGGGCGAGCGTACTCGCGAGCTCGTGGGTTCTATCGGGCGGATACCCGTTACGGTTTACTTGCCGGTGATGGTAATGGCGAGGGAGGTCTCCGCGTCCGCCACGCTGAGGATCACGGCGAGCGCGCGTTTCTCCTTCGAATAATTCATCATCGCGAGTTGAGGCTGGGTGGTGATGCTGTCCTCGGTCCAGCCCTTTTTCAAGAGCTCGCCCTTGTAGAACTCGGTAATTTTCTCCACCGAATCCTTCGTCATACCCTGGATGGTGAACCCTTCCGCCATCTTCATCGCGGTGAGCAGTGTCACGCCTTCGTACAGCGGCACATCGTCCGGCCAGCCGTCGGGCAGCTTTGTGCCCTCGCCGAAGCTAATGTCTTCCTTGTCCGTTTTGATTTGCATGTTGCCGGCATTGACGGTGACGTCGGCGTCCTGGCCGTTCGCCTCCATGGCCGATTCGATCACTTTTTCCGAAGCGGTCTCCGAAGCCTTCTTGCCGCACCCGGCGCCCACCATGCCAAGCGCGACCAACACCGCCATCGATAGCCATACACGCCGCATAATGAAAGCTCCCGTTTAGGCCCGAGTTCGATGGGCGGGATTCCGCACCATCCCGGCCACGCCTCACTATATCGAGTGTATCCTATTCTTAGTCGAATCGTCCGCGCCCACGGCTCGCGAGGACGCTCGCCCTCCCATATTTTTCCTCACGCGGAGCCGCGGAGAAGCGCGGAGAAACGCGCCTTATTTGTCATTCTGAGCGCAGCGAAGAATCTACCCGTCCACCAACGGATCGCCACACCCTCGTCCACATCGCCCTATACCTCTGCAGACTTGTTGCACTCGTCACGGAGAAATCCCAGGTGCGAGACAAGGGTCATCGCGACGCGCAGGAAAATGCAGGTTGCGAAACAAGGGTGATTGGAAGCAGTGGTAAAAAATTGGCGAACTTCGCCATTAAATCGTTGGATATACTGCACTTTCGCTCAAGAGAGAGCTTTTATGCCAAAGATAGAACTCAAACATAGCGCACGAATGAGGCGAGTGAGGTCTAAAGATACTCGGCCAGAGTTATTAGTGCGAAGTATTTTAAGTTCCATGGGGTATCGGTTTCGCATTCACGACGCCAGCCTTCCGGGGTGTCCGGATATAGTTTTTAGAAGACGTCGCCGCATTATTTTTGTTCATGGGTGTTTTTGGCATCGGCATAGGGCTTGTGCACGAGCGACATTTCCAGCTAAGCGAAAGGCGTTTTGGAAAGCCAAATTCGAAGCGACAATCCGTCGTGATCGTGTCAATCGAAAACTTCTTCGAAAAGCAGGCTACAACATATTAGTTCTTTGGGAATGCGAATTGAAAGCCACGCAGGAACTCGAAAAAGACTTAACACGCTTTCTTGGCGTAGTTAGGAAGCGGGGGATTCTCGGTGCTTCCTCGCGTAAGGAATCAGTTCATCGTCGCGATAAACTAACGGCATTGCATCAAAAACGTCATTCTTGATGTTTGCCGTTTTTCCAGAATCTCCATCCGTACTGCTTATAGCGAAATCTTCAGCCTTTAATACACCAACGCGTACTTCCCATATCCAAACGGTATCGCCTCGATTGTTCTTTCCCCGTATAAAACGCCCCTTATTGTCTCCCAAAACATATCGAAACGTTATGTATGTACCGGGTTTTGGCAAATGACCTTTAGGTCGATTTTTTTCTAATGCTATTTTGATCTCTAATTCGATTTTATGAGGGTCTTTTGGCAACAAATCAGGAAAACAATGAGGTCTGTTGCGAACATAAAGGCCTTCAGAGGCGTCGGCGAGTCCTGCGCCTAGTAAATTTCCTACCATCGACGATAGATTGGCAAGCTCAATGAGCTGCGAGATTGGACACGAGCCATGGCTCACGAGCTGCTCATCAATTACATCCAAGGTGCGATAACAAGTGTCGATCGCCGCTAAAATCGACCCGTTCTTTAAACCGGTCAATTTTTCCAGCGCCTTTCCATCTCGTAAACACATTACTTTCGCTTTGCGGGAGCTTGCAGCCTCGACGACCTTATCCTCACGTAATTCTCCCTCGGCAATCAGTTCCGCTTTTTGAACTAATTCCGACAATTTATACCCTAGGGCCGTCGCAATTTGTCCGGCAACCTGCAAGGTGGGGGATCGCTGAGCACTTTCTAACAAGCCAATAGTCGTACGATGAACCCGCGCACTGTCAGCTAGCTGTTCGTGAGTTAAATTTTGGACCTTGCGTAAATCTCGCATCAATTGCAAGAAAGCGCGAACAAGTAGCGTCTCATCAAGTGTCGACAAAATCGAATACCCTCAGTATTTTGAAGGATAAGATCTTGACAAAGCGTCTTCCACGAGACTAAAGTCTCCACCGGGGGTTAAGTACGATGAAAAAACTCCGAATAATTGATCTTTTCTGTGGAACGGGCGGATTCTCAAAGGGCTTTATCAACGGATCCTCCGCCATTTGCGACGTGATCTTAGGGATCGATCTACTGCAACGCTCTTGTGAAACATTTCAATTGAACCACCCCGGCGCGCTCTCCTTATCTGGAGACATAAGAAAACTCCGCCGCCAAGAACTTTCTAACCAATTGAAATTGAAAAAGGGGCAGGTTGACTTAATTGTTGGCGGCCCACCATGTCAAGGATTTTCGTCTATTCGTCCATTTCGGTCGTCGAACGAAGATGACCCTCGGAATACTCTCTTTGAAGAGTTTGCTTCTTTTGTGAATTTCTTTCGGCCAAAAGCTTTTGTGCTCGAAAACGTTGTCGGGCTTGCAACACACCAAGACGGCGCCACTCTTTCAGCGCTGCACGATTGCTTTGCACAACTTGGCTATGAGTGCGATTGGAGAGTATTAAATAGCGCACATTTCGGAGTTCCTCAAAAACGCGAGCGCCTCATCTACATTGGTGTGGAAAAGGGTAGCCGTATCGTTTTCCCCAAACCGACACACTATTGCGATGGTGCGACCATTGGGCTTAAAGATCGGCGCAAAATGATCTTGCCCACCGAACCAGACCTGTTTGAGCAAAACGAATTAATGCATGCAGTAAGCGTCGATGATGCTATAGCTGACTTACCACCGTTGAATGCCGGACAACAAGCCGAAAGTTACGACCGACCTGCAATGACGGAGTACCAAAGAGCTAGAAGACGAAACAATCCCAATCTTACTTGGCACTGTGCCACTGCACATTCCACCAGGATGCTAAACATCATCAAGCACTCCGGGAAAAATATTTCATGTATCCCGAAGCACCTCATTTCTAGTGGTTTCAGTTCATGTTATTCGAGATTAGATGCCGATCTTCCTTCAGTGACGATTACCGTCAATTTTGTTCATCCTGCTTCAAACAGGTGTATTCATCCTCAACAACATCGTGCACTGACGCCAAGAGAAGGTGCGCGTCTTCAGTCGTTTGATGATAGCTTCGTTTTTGCGGGTAATCGCAGTGAAGTCGCGAAACAAATAGGAAATGCCGTTCCACCGTTATTGGGAACCGCTATCGCGCGAACCTTACTGCCTCAGCTACTGAATTGATCCAAGCTTAGTCCTGATACACCACTCGCCCCTCGCAGATCGTGTAGCGCACTTTCCCCTTCAGCGTCCGTCCCGCGAAGGGCGTGTTTCGCGAGCGGGATTTGGATTGGTCGGGGTGGACGGTCCATTCGGCTTTGGGGTCGAAGATACAGAGGTCGGCGGGGCCGCCTTCTTTGAGGGTGCCGGCGTCTTTCAGGCCGATGATGCGGGCGCCGTCGATGGTCATGAGGGCGATGGCTTTTTCGAGGGTGATGAGGCCGGGCTCGACGAGTTCGGTGATGGTGAGCGCGAGGGCGGTCTCGAGGCCGATGATGCCGAAGGGCGCGGCGGCGAACTCGACGTCTTTCTCGGTCGGTGTGTGCGGTGCGTGGTCGGTGGCGATGCAGTCGATGGTGCCGTCGGCGATGGCGCGCTTGAGGGCGGCGACGTCTTCGGCTTCGCGGAGCGGCGGGTTCATTTTGGCGTTGGTGTCGAACTCGAGCACGGCGTCGTCGGTGAGGGCGAAGTGGTGCGGCGCGGCCTCGCCCGTGATGCGGACGCCGCGGGCCTTGTAGCGCCGGAGAATCTCGACGCCGCCGGCGGTGGTGATGTGCTGGATGTGAATGCGCGCGCCGGTGAGCTCGGCGAGGCGCGCGTTGCGCTCGATCATGATTTCTTCTTGCGCCTTGGGCATGCCGGGGATGCCGAGGCGCGTGGCGTTGTAGCCTTCGTTCATCGCGCCTTTGGCGAGCGTGTGGTCTTCGCAATGCGCGAGGTAGGGCAGGTCGACCATGCGCGCGTATTCGAGCACGCGGCGCATGACGCCGCTGTTCTGGATGTCTTTGCCGTCGTCGGTGACCGCGACGGCGCCGACGTCTTTCAGCTCGGCCATCTCGGTGATTTCTTCGCCCATCATGCCTTTGGTGGCGGTGGCGCCGGGCCATATGCGGATGCAGGCGGTCTCTCGCGCGCGGCGGTGCACGAACTCGATCATGCCGGCGTTGTCGATAACGGGCTTGGTGTTCGCCATGGTGACGACGGAGGTGAATCCGCCGGCGGCGGCGGCTTGGCTGCCCGTGGCGATGGTCTCTTTGGATTCAAAGCCCGGCTCGCGGAAGTGGACGTGGATATCGACGAGACCGGGGGTGACCACGAGGCCGCGCGCGTCGATTTCCTCGAGGCCTTTCAAGTTCTGGCCGATTTTCACGACGCGGTCGCCGTCGATGAGCACGTCCATCGGCGCGGAAATTCCGGTGGAAGGTTCGATGAGGTGGCCGTTTTTGATAACAGTAGTCATGAGGCGAGGGGCGAGGGAGGGGCAAGATCAATAGGACCTATAGGACGTATACGACCTATAGGACAAGCGATGAATAAAGATTTCACTGCGTGTTCTCCGGGGCGGGGGCGTGGTTGGCGAGCAGGTGCATGACGGCCATGCGGATGGCGACGCCGTTGCTGACTTGCTCGAGGATGACGCTGCGCGGGCCATCGGCGACGTCGGCCGCCAGCTCGATGTCGCGGTTGATGGGGCCGGGGTGCATGATGAGCGCGTGGCGCGGCGCGACTTTCAGCGAGTCGTTGTCGACGCGGAACAGGCGGATGTATTCGCGCAGGCTCGGGAACGCGCCCGTGGCCTGGCGCTCGAGCTGGATGCGCAGCGCGTAGACGACGTCCGCGCCGATGAGCGCTTCGCGCAGGTCGCTGGTGACCGCGACGCCCATCTTTTCGATGTGCGGCGGCATGAGCGTGCGCGGGCCGCAGACGGTGACGTGCGCGCCGAGTTTCGTGAGGCACCAGATGTTGCTGCGCGCGACGCGGCTGTTGGCGATGTCGCCGATGATGGCGACACGCAGGCCGTCGAGTGATGCACCGGGATCATCGCGCCGCGCGCGGACGTGCTGGCGAATCGTGAAGGCGTCGAGCAGCGCTTGCGTCGGGTGTTCGTGCGCGCCGTCGCCGGCGTTGATGATATGGGAACGGTGTCGCCGCGCGAGGATGGCGGGCGCGCCGGAGAAGCCGCTGCGGATGACGACGATGTCGCTGTGCATGGCCTCGATGTTGGCGAGCGTGTCGTGTAGGGACTCGCCCTTGACCGTGCTGGAGGCCTGCGCGGCGAAGGTGAGCGTGTCGGCGGAGAGGCGTTTGGCGGCGAGCTCAAACGAGACGCGCGTGCGCGTACTGGGCTCGAGGAAGAGGTTGACCACCAGCCGGCCCTGCAGCAGCGGCACTTTCTTGATGCCGCTTTCGCGCTGCTGCACGGCGAGGAATTGGGGGGCCGTATCGAGAATAAGCTCGATTTCCTCGCGGCTCAAATCTTCCAAGCCGATGAGGTGTCGCTGTGTCCATTGCACCGCGTTGGCTACCTCCGCCATGCCGCGCCCCTTTGTGCGTTAATCCTCTACCCTAGATCGCCCTTACAGGGCTACCAATTCGTTATCGCGCCATACCCAGGGCGGCGCTCACTTCGTTCGCTCTGCCCTGGGCTACCTTAGAGCGCCCCTTCGGGGCTGACCGCTTGCCGACAGTGCACACATGCAATGATGTTCACTTCCGGCCGCTGGTCACTTTCTAATCCTACGCTCCTTACTTCTTGCTCCAAGCTTCATTCTTCCCGCTGCACTTCTTACGCCGGTCCTTGTTCGAGCAGCACTACGTCCTCGCCGTCCATTTCCGCGAGGCGCACGGCGATGTGATCGCGCGGGCGCGTGGAAATTGACAGGCCGAGGTAATCCGCCTGGATGGGCAATTCGCGCAGGCCGCGATCGATGAGGCACGCAAGCTGAATGCGCGCCGGGCGGCCGTAGTCCATGATTTCGTCGAGCGCGGCGCGCACGGTGCGGCCGGAGTAGAGCACGTCGTCCACGAGCACGATGTGCGCGCCGTTGACGTCGAAGTCGAAGTGCGTGTGGCCCTGGGGCACGCTCATGGGTGCCTTGCCTGAGCGGATGTCGTCGCGGTAGAGCGTGGTCGCGAGGGAGCCGACGCGCGGGCGTGTGCCGCTCATGGTCTCGATGGCGTCCGCGATGCGATCTGCGAGGGGACGTCCGCGGCGCAGTACGCCGAGGAGAACAAAGTCGCCGCCTTCGTGGCCGTCGATGATTTCGCGGGCAATCTGCCGGAGAGCATCGGCCATCGCCTCGGCGGACATGAGCACCGTGGCGGGCGGCGTGTTGGCGGCGGCGTCGGGCATGGTCGGCGGCAATGCGTCCCTTAGTAAAAAAGCCTTCTCCCCAGGGGAGAAGGCTCGAATTCTGGCGTGTGTGTAGGCTTCATTTGCACTCTCTGGTGCGGGCTTTACTGTACCATCCGGCCCGCGCGGGCGCAACTATGGCCCCCATAAAAAACGACCGAGGCCGACAGAACCCCCCGATCCCGTCGACCCCGGAACGAACTACAGTTGGCTTCGCCTGACTGAAAAACTTACTTCGCGAGAATGCTGTCTTTCGCGGCTTTGGCGACGCGGAACTTCAGCACGCGCTTTGCCGGGATCTGGATGGTCTCGCCGGTGGCCGGGTTGCGGCCCTTGCGCGCCTTACGGTTGACGATCACGAGCTTGCCGATGCCCGGAACGACGTAGCCGTTCTTGGCTTCTTTGTAAGCCAATTCCATTTGGCAGTTCATGACATTCGCGATGTCTTTCTTGCTGAGCTTGCTCTTGTCGGCCAGAGTCGAGATGATCTGGGCCTTGGTCAGTTGCTTACCCGCCATGGTCTTTCTCCTTCCGCGTGTTTTCGATTGGAAAACGTGTTTTGCTGGTTCCCACTCATACCGGCGATGCACACGGCCACCACCATGGCCGTCCGCCCCATAGACGAACTTCGCTGCCAGCAGAGCGCGAAGTGCCGTCGTGTGGCCCTTTGATTACACCTTGTTTAGCCGTTTGTCAAGCCCTTTTTGTGATCGCCGATCAATTTTCCGCCACGCCTGTCGAGTGCAAAGTGAGATCACCTCGCGAAACTCCCACAAAAACCGGGGTGCTGTATGAGAATGATAGATATTTGATTTGCGAGATCTCGCGAGCGATTTTGCCGAGAAAAAATCCGCGGTTTGAGAAGTAGTTGTGGCGATCCCGCAGATCCATAAGTCTTTATGCGACAAAAGTTTATGGCCACGGGCAATTTCGCGCACACGCGTCGAATGAGAGATTCCGCGCGTGCCTCAGCACGATCGACTTTTGGGCGCGATCGATCCCTGCACGAGTGCGGGAAGCGCGTCGATAAATTCTTGCCAAGAATGAAACACGCGGCGCGCGCGTGTGCCGGGAACGTAACGTGTGTTGTCGCCGGCGAAGAGCGCGGGAAATGCGCCGACGTTGATCGCGCCCGCGACATCGGTCGGTTCGAGGTCGCCGATGTGGAGCAGCTCGTGCACCTTCACGCCGAGCCCGTGCGCGGCGTGATGAAAGACGGCCGCTTGCGGTTTCGCGACACCAACTTCGTCGGAGAACGTGAATGAGGTGAAGTGCGGCGCGAAGCCTTCGCGTTCGAGCAGCGTGCGCATGCGCACGCCGGGCGTGAGTCCGGTATCGGAGATGAGTCCCACCGGCACGAGCGCGGCCGCGGCGCGCACGGCATCGATCGCGCCGGGGATCATCTCGGGCGGATGCACGAGAAACGCATCGGTGATCGCGTCCGTGATCGCGGCGCACTCACTCGCGCTGAACGCGCGGCCGAGTTTTTCGCCGATCATCGGCGCGGCGGTGCTGGGGTGCGGCGTGCGCTGCTCGAAAATGTGGGCGCGCTGGAACTCGCTGGACACGTGTTTTAGCGCGTCTGCGAGCGGTTCCTGGGGCATATCCAGCAGGCCGCAGAGCACGCGCAGGCGCTCGGCTTTTCGTTCCTTGCTGCGGGAACTGGCGTAAAACAGGGTGCGCCAAAAATCGAAGGTGATCGCGCGGATGGGTACTTCAGTCATGCACGCAAGAGTACCAACCTACAGACATGATTTACAGGATTTGCAAGATTAAAAACGCAATACAAAAAATAAAATCTTGTCAATCATGTTAATCCTGTCGGGGTTTCTCTCCTGCATACGGTTTGAGTTTTTCGATATACGCCTCGATGCGGTGATCGTGCAGCGGTCCGGCTGGCAAAATCCCTTCGCCGATCGCGGCCGCGCGATCCATGCGCCGCGCCAGATGCTCGGAGTGATGATCCGCGGCGACGCGTCCGCTGGCGGTGAGCAGAATGCGATCGCCCGCGTGTGAATACGAATCGACCAGCGATGGCCACGAAATCCCCGGCACGATGTCTTCGTTGTTCACCACGCGCGTGACGCGGCAGCGAAGACACCGCATCGCGGCGCCGTCCATCACGGCGGGCGCGCCGAAGGTCATCACCTGATGCACGTCGAAGCCTTCGTGTTCGAGGCGCAACGCCGCGAGCAGCGCCGCCGCGCCGCCAATGCTGTGGCCCGTGAGCCACACGCGGCGTGTGCCGGCATCGGTGTCATACGAGGCCGCCAGCAGCTGCGGCCAGATGGCCTCCATCAGCCGTGCCACGCCGGTGTGCGCGCGTCCGCCGGCCCAGCGCGTCTGGCCGTAGGCCAGTGCTTCGACCCATTCGCTATCTTCATGCGTGCCACGAAACGCGATCACGACGTCTTCGTTTGACGCGATCGCGATTCCGAACAGACGCTCGATGCGAAACGTGATGCGCTGCGGGAATTCTTCGGCCAACCCCGGCTCGAGGATGAGCGGATCCGCGCGGTAGGCCGACCGCGCGATGCGCGCGAGCGCGTACGCGTTTTCGAGCGGCGTCGCGTCCGCGCGCAACCGAAGTCCGGCACTGCTGCTCATTGGTTCGCCCACCATGCTGTCTATTGGACTGCGCGGCGCGCTTCCCCGGTTTCGCGCGAAACCTGCTATCGTGAGCGGCCATGCCCGCATACCGTTGGCCCTGGATCGCGCTTACGTTCCTGTATTGCGCACTTATTTTCTTTCTGTCGTCGCAGCCAGATTTGGGCCTCGATCCCCCGCGCTGGCTCGACTGGCCGCAGTCGGACAAAGCGGTCCACTGTGTGCTCTACGGCGGCCTGGCGAGTATCGTTGCGCTCGGATTGTGGCGCTCGAGTGACCGGACGCTGCCGCCGCGAACGCTGCTCCTGACGCCGATTGCTTTCGCCGTGCTTTATGGCCTGTCGGACGAAATTCACCAGCTCTTTGTGCCCAACCGCACCTTCGACCTGCTGGATTTGCTCGCCGACGCCACCGGGGCTACCATATTTGCGGGGGTTTTCACCGCGTGGACGGCGCGCCGGCCGGCTTTGGCCGAGCAACCGGACCGGCCGGTTCAGGGATAAATCCCCCGGGGACCGACCGCACCGCCATGTTTGATTCCAGATCCGACGATAGTTTCATGTCCGACGCATCCGAGCCGGGGCACGAGCCGCGCGGCTGCGGCGGCCTGTTTTTCCTGATCACCATTGGCCTTGCCGCCTTCTGGGGCGCGGGGCTGGGCGTGTTCATCTACATGCTGCAGGACGCGGAGAAGTCGGTCGCCACGCTCGACGAATTCCGCCCCAAAACCGGCAGCCGCGTGTATTCCGAGGACGGCGTGCGGCTGGGCGAGTTCGCGCGCGAGACGCGCCAGGTCGTCAGCCTGAATCAGATTCCGCTGCACGTGCAGAAGGCGTTCATCGCGACGGAAGACCACACGTTCTATGAACATCGCGGCGTGCGCCCGATTGCGTACATCTCCGTCGTACTCGATTTCCTGCGCACGAACCACTTGCGCGGTGCGAGCACGATCACGCAGCAGATGGTCCGCAATGTGGAAGCCACCGGTATTTCCAAGGAAGCCACGCTCGATCGCAAATTGCGCGAGATGCTCGTGGCGCTGCAGTTGGAACGTCGATTCACCAAAGACGAAATTCTGGAGATGTACCTGAACCAGATTTTCCTCGGCATCAGCGCGAACGGCGTGCAGTCCGCCGCGCAGCAATATTTTCTGAAAAACATCTCGGACGTAACACTGGGCGAAGCGGCCATGCTCGCGGGCCTCACGCGTTCCCCCAATAACAACGAGCCCTTTCGCAATCCGGACAATGCACGCAAGCGGCGCGACATCGTGCTCGCGCAGATGTTCGAGCACGGCTTTATTACGGCTGCGGAGCGCGACGCCGCGGTCGCGGAGTCGTTGGACGAATCCGTGATTACACCCGCGGAACGTGCCGCGATGCCGGTCGAACGGCAGGCGGCCTGGGCGCCGAACCGTTTCGCGGCACCGTACTTCAGCGAAGAGGTGCGGCAGTTCATCAGCAAGCCGCCCGCGCCCGTGGTGCTGGACGTTACGCAGGACGACCTGTT
>CAZUJL010000041.1:0-25422 GCA_964620045.1 uncultured Nitrospirales bacterium | reverse complement strand
AGAGAAAGGCCCGTCACCGGCCCCACGGCTGCCCCATTTGGTTATGAAGGTGCCCGTTGAAGTGAATTTCTGGACGCGGAAATTATTGCTATCGGTGACGTAGACGTTGCCCAAGGCGTCCACCGCGACGCCGATGGGGGAATCGAACTGACCATCACCGCTGCCACTTGTGCCCCACTTGGTGATAAAAGCCCCCGTGGAAGTAAATTTTTGGACGCGGTCATTGTTGAATTCCGCGACGTAGACGTGGCCCAAGGAATCCACCGCTATGCCATTGGGTAGATCGAAGTGGCCGTCTCCGTTCCCGCCGGTGCCCCACTTGGTGATGAAAACCCCCGTTGAACTGAATTTCTGGATGCGGTTATTTATGTAATCACTGACGTACACGTTGCCCGTGGCGTCCACCGCGATGGCCCTGGGGTCATTGAATTGCCCGTTACCGGTCCCGGACGTTCCCCACTTGGTGATCATGGTATAGCTCTGCGCGAAGACCGTCCCGGGAAGCAGCAGCGCGACGCCTAGCAAGAGAACCGACGACTTTCGGATCATTAGAGAATCTCCCTTCAGTTCCCGAGTATGCGACTATGACGTAATGGTAGGAGACCTTAACTCACATTACAGAGCGAGGTCAATCAAGAAATCTCCGTGTTTGTGCCAATAACCCAGGGTGTTCTCTGTATAAATCCATATCAATCTGTGGGCAAAGAGGTGTGAACCTATCTGCGACAATCGGCGTCATCTGCGGACAGCTCGTGCCGTCATACGTTAAAAGTTACACCCGATTCCGCACCCGCCCGTTGCACTATCGCGCGAAAAATCAACGAATTTTCACTACCCGTCAACCCAATCACCCTTGTCTCGCGCCTCCACACAAGAGCCCTTGATTCGCCCCTGCATCCTCAACGGTGCAACGCGCCCGCTATAAGAGGAGAGACTGGATAGGGAGACGTAACCGATAGCGATGGGAGACTTAACCGATAGCGATGGGTGGCCGGAAGAGACCCAATGCCGTCATGGGTGCCAAGCCCGGAGGGCCGAAAGAATTTAGCCCACCGCTTTAGCGGTGGGTCCAGGGGGAAAACCACCCAAAAAGTCCCGTAGGGACGGCAGAAATGCGCCCAAATAAATTTCCGCTTGACATCTGAAAACTTATTCAGTATAGTGCCGTTCGTCGCGTGGGAATGGCCTACCGGGCCGACGATGCCCGGACTCCCAAGCGTTCGGGACGGAGGATCGCCCGATGCTGATGAACGACCTGATTCGTTTCGACCTGCCCCCGGCCCTAATCCAGCTCTGGAAAAGCACCGAAGGCACTCGATTGTTGCCGCTCCAGGAGCGGACTGTCAAGAAGCACGGGCTGTTCTCCGGCGGCAACCTGCTCATCCAGGCGCCGACCAGCTCCGGCAAGACCTTTGTCGGCGAAATGGCCGCCGTGCATACCGCCCTCCGGCACAAAAAGGCCGTCTACCTCGTCCCGCTCAAGGCGCTGGCCGAGGAGAAGTACTTCGACTTCAAAGAAAAGTACGAGTCCTTCGGCATCCGCGTGATTATCTCCACCCGCGACCATCGCGAATACGACCGCGATCTCGAAGAAGGCAACTTCTCGATCGCCGTGGTCGTGTATGAAAAGCTGGCCCAGCTCATGGTGCAGCGCCCCGAACGGCTGGCGGATATCGAACTGGTCGTGGCGGATGAACTCGAACTCATCTCCGATCCGGATCGCGGCGGTACGGTCGAAATCCTGCTGACGCGCCTCGTGCAGTCCAAATGCCGCCTGATCGGCCTGTCGGCCGTCATCGGCGAAGCCGAAAAGATGGCCACGTGGATGAAGGCCGACCTCGTGCAGCACCGGCAGCGCCCGGTCGAACTGCGTTTCGGCGTGTTGCACGCCGGGGCCTTCCGGTATCGCACCTACAACGAAACCACCGAAGGTGTCGAGCAGTTGGTCGATGCTGGCGCGGATTCTCCGTGGGAGACGCTCACGCAGAACGTGTGCGCATTTGCCGAAGCAGGGGAAAGCTGCCTCGTGTTCGTGAAAGCAAAACACGAAGCGCGGCACGGCGCGGAACTCCTGGCCCAGCGAGTCAACGCCCCCTCCGCCACGCACGCGCTGGAAAAATTGAAAGATATCGAACCCACCTGCGCGCGCGAAACCCTCGAAACCACATTGGCCTCCGGTGTGGGTTTCCACAGCACAGACCTTACCCCGGAAGAGCGGCGCATTGTCGAGGCCGCCTTCCGCGCAGGCGAGATCCGCGTCATGGTGTCCACCAGCACCCTGGCCGTGGGGCTGAACCTGCCCGCGCGCAACGTGTTCATCACCGCCGAGAAGTGGTGCTACGACCGCCGCTTCGGCATGCCGTGGAAGGCTCCGATCCTTCAGGGCGAATACGAGAGCATGGGCGGGCGCGCCGGACGCTACGGTGCCGGCCACGCCTTCGGACGCTCGATCCTGATTGCGGCCACACCTTTCGATCAGGACGCCCTGTGGCGGCGGTATGTGGAAGGCGATCGCGAGCTCATCGAACCGCGTCTCGCGCGGGAGCCATTGGAAAACTACGTGCTGCGGCTGGTCGCGTCCCGTTCCTGCGTCACCGAGGACGATCTGCTGACCTTCCTCGAAGCCACGCCGAGCGGGCAGTGGATCTGGCAGGAACTGTACACACTTGATGAAATCGGCTGCCGTATCCGTGCGGCGATTAACCGCGCGATGGATGCCGGTGCATTGATGCGCAACGACGAAGGCGTGCTGGAAGCGACGCCGTTTGGCAAAGCCGTCGCCTCGAAGGGCATTTCACTGGGTACGGCCCGCGAGATAGAACGTTGGATCGCGGTCTCGGAAACACGGAACTGGCTGGACCTCGATCTCTTGCTCGCCATGGGGCTCACGTCCGACGGGCGCATGTACAACGTCGCACTCACCGCGCGCGAATACGACAGTGGCGACTTCTTCGCGCTGCTGAAGGAAACGGTGGGGGAGACGGATGCCCCGGACGAAGTGCCGCTCGGGCGTCTGCGGAATGCCACCGTCACGCCGTTCTTCGAAGAAGTGCGCGCGATCAAGATCGGACTCTTCTTGCGAGACTGGATCGATCAGGTGGCGCAGCGCGACATCGAAGAGCGCTTCCACACCATGACCGGCCAGATATTGTCGGCCGCCGAGCAGCTAAGCTGGCTCATCGACGCCACCGCCGCCATCGCGCAGGCGCAGCGCTGTGCCGAGTCGTTCGTGCAGCGCCTGAAAACGCTGGCCGAGCGTGTGCAGCGCGGATTGCGCACCGAAGCATTGTTACTGGCCCGCGCCGCCGAACCCGCGATCTCCCGCAGCGCCGTGATTGCGCTTGTTTCCTCTCGTTACCACACCGCGTCAGCCCTGGCGGAGGCCTCTCCGGCAGCGCTTGCGCGGATTCTATGCCCCGATCAGGCCGCCCGCCTGCGCAAGTGGGCACGCCAGCAACAGGAATCAAACAGCTCCGGCCCGGACGTCCCCCTTCCCCCTCCGTCCGGGCCGGAGCCCCTCCTGATCCTCGACGATCGACGGCCGGGCCGGATCCTGCTGGCCGGCAAGGAAGTGGCGCTGCAGGACAAACAGTTCCAGTTGCTGCGACTCCTCGCGCGCACGCCAGGCAAATGCGTGCCCTACGAGGCCATCTATACCGAGCTATGGGGTGCCGCCGTCGTGGAAGACAACCAGATGCACTTTCAGAAACGAAAATTGCTCGCGCGCATCAAGGCGGCCTCGCCGGAGCACGAAGAAGTCGTAAAGGCAGTCCCCAAACGCGGCTTCATGCTGGATTTGCCCGTGCACAGCGTAAAGCTGATCGGCGCCGCGCCAAAAAAAATACAACCGCTGCGCCTGCGCGCACAGGAAGCCGTGCTGGTGTGATTAGTTCCGGCTGGCCTTGTCGGATGCCATATCAAGGCGCTTGTGCAGCACCGCCACCCGGCGCAGGGCCTCGTCGAGCGGGCCCACACGCGCAGCGTCGCCATCCTCGAGCGCGGCTTGCCGCGCGGAGATCAGCGCCTGCTCGAGCGTGTGCAGTTGTTCGAGCATCATCGCCGCAAGCTGTTCCGGCGTCGGCACGCGAGTCGTCAAGATGGCGTATGCGCCCTCGGGTTCGCCGCTGTCGGATTGCATACCCGGCGCCGGCACGGGGGGCTCCATAATGCGGACCCGTTCGTGGCGGGAAAGGAAGTCCTTGAGTTGGCCGGCGTCGATGCTGTCCGCCAGTCCGCGATCGCGAAGATGCGCCAGCAACACCTCGATCCGCACAAGGGGATTCGACACTTGTGCCAGATAATTCAGCGAATGTTCTTCAATGGCTTCCAGACTCATTTGAACTCGTTTTGCTTTCTGTTGTTTCCAATCCAAGACGACTCAGGACCGTCTCAGCCGCCAACGCAATCCCGGCGTCGTTCCAGTGCCCGTCATCCCGATAATACAGCGAAGCGGGATCTAGATGCGCTTGGAACACACTCCGTAAGTCGATTACTCCCGCCATCGCCGGCGCGGTCTCTGCTGCCACCCGATCGAAGGCCCTCGCCTCCGGTGTGGTCTCGCCCCGCGCGGTCGGCTTGCTCGGAATCAGCACCAGCCACAGATCCATGCCGCTGTCTTGCGCGACGGCCGACATCTCGTTCAGGTATTCCGCAACGCGCACGACCTGCGCATCCGACGGCCCGGCCACGCTCATGCGCTCGCCGCGCAATCGCACGCGGATCACGTTCGCAAAGCCTTCGTATCCGCGCAGCCATGTATGCACGAAGCGCCGCAGCGGATTCGTGATCGCCGGCGGCCCAAACCACGTCCCCGAGTGGTACGTGAACCAGTCCATCCCGGATTCCGACCATACCTCGAAATCTTCCGTCTCCAAAAAATCGTTCTCGAATAGCCCAACCAGCACAATCCTCGGCTTCACGCTTTTCCCGGTCTCTTCAAGGAAGCGCAAGTACTGCGGCGGCGCTTGTCGATGAATCGCGAGGCTGTAGTAAAAGAACCCATGCCCTGCAAAGGCCCGATGAAATCCCGGCGCCGCCATTTCCATGAACGAATCGCCGAGCCCGATCACTTGCACCGGCTCGCCAGCCGTACGCCGCGCGATGGCGTCAGGCGTGTTCCACACGCCGAATTCGTCCGTGGTCAGTGGTTCGTACACGATGTCCGCGTTGTGGAACAGGATCTTCCGATCAACGCCGATGTTCGGTTCCCAGGTGAAACCCACACGCTCATTCGTGCGTAGCAGCGGCATCACTTCATGCACCACCGGCGGTGTTGGGCGGACGGGTTCCGCATACCGCAGGCGCAAGATGGGTTCCGCGAGTGCGGCGATTAGGAGCAGCACGCCGGCGCTGAGGCCGACGTTGACGAGGAGCGCACGCAGCTTGGAACGCTCCCGTGCTGGCGTCTCAGTTACCAGCGGCATCGAGCCACGAAGCCCCAAAGTCTTGGGGCAACCGGGTCACTTTCCACAGCGACGCGATAAGCGTCATGTTTTGCGACGTGCTCTGGTTCGGATTGACGAATTCCCATACGATTTCATTACCGGGCGTAAGCTCAAACGCGCGCCCTTTGTTGGTCTCCGTTATTAACGTGTTGCCGTTCGCCAAGCGCTGCAACCCGCCGCACCATTCGCTGTGGAAATCGTCCGGATTTTCCGGCGCGTATGACCACGCGATCTGCTGCGTGAACGGATCGAATTCGAGCACGCGTGAACCGCCGCCATTGCCGCGGTTGTCGAACACCATCATGTTCCCGCTCGGCAATAGCGCCGACTCGTGCTGGCGATGCCACAAGCCGCTCATCGCCCATACGACACGTTGTTTTCCGGGGTTGATGATCGCAAGCGTGTCGATCGTCCACACCGAAATCAGCACGTTGCCCGCAGCGAACGCTGGGGATCTATCTGCCAGACTGCCGTCGAATACTTGAATCGTGTTTTCATGAAACAAATCGCCCGAAGTCGGCATACGATCGAGCAGCGAGGCATAGTCGGAGTTTTTGAAACACGGGAGCAGCGGAATACGGTGCAGTTCGTCGCCGTCAGTGCTCAGCACGCTTAGCACAGGCTCCATCAGGAAAGGTTCCTTTCCGGGCGCTACCGCAAGCGGTTCCATTGTCCGGTTGAGCGCATAAATCGTTCCTTCTGCGGTAACGGCGAAGTCATGATGAAAATTGTCGCGGCGTTTCCACAGTACCTTCGAGTTGCGGTCGAGTTTCACAAGGCCAATGCCCTCGTGCAGCGCGAGCAGATCTCCGTTTTCAAACGGATGTACGCGCCGCCAGTATTGGTGCCCCGTGATGCGGACGTAATCGGGCGGTTCGTAGTCGGGCCACAGTGTCGAAAAATCATGCGCCCATCGGTGGCGCACATTGCCGCTCATCGTCGTCAGCACGGCTTCCGGCGCATGACCTGATATATAGAGATTCAGCCCCGGCTGCGCACGGGCTGGATCATGCGCCGTCACTCCCGATCGCGTGGACGCGGCTACCTCGGTTTCGCCGGCATATCCGATCGAGGCCAGCATGTCGCGATCTTCGGCGTTTATCCCGCCCGCAGGCGCATCCATCGGCAACCATTCGCCCGCTGGACGTTGCGGAATGGAAGGCGCGGCGTCAATCGTAGGTTTCGCAATGCGGCGGATGGTTGCGGAGAGCCGACCGTCCCGGTGTGCGAGAAATCCGGCAACGAAACACGCCGCGCACCCCGCGGCAATAAAAAGTATGCGGATCGCCGTACGCACGAATTTCCCCCAGAGCAGCCCCGCGATCACTATAGTGCGGGCTGTTCCGGTGTGCAAGCGGCCGCGCAGACTGTTATCGTGACGCGATGGAATACATCCGCTTGGGCTACGTCCGCGATTTCGATCAGGTGCGCATGAAGTCATACCGCATGCTCGGGCGGCTGATTGCCATCGTGCGCGAACGCGACGGTAGTTTCTGGGCCACCGAGATCGCCTGCAAGCACCAAAACGCAGACCTCGTCACCGAAGGCCGGTGGGAGGGAAGCCTCGTGACCTGCAAGCGCCATGGCTGGCAATACGATCTGCGTTCGGGCGAATGCTTAAACCAGAATTCCGCGCCGTTGCGGCGTCATCACTTAAAAATTGTCGCCGGTGAGCTGCATGTATCCATGCAACCAATTGAGCCGGAACGCGAGCCCGACGTCGAGCCCATGCCCGAGATCGTGATTCGGCCGCAGGAGCCCAAAGAGCAGGGCTGAGTTACCGCACCGGCTCGGGGGCCGGCTTGCTGAGCAATTCTTCCAACTGCTTATACACTTCGTCGGCAATGCGCGCGTGCGCGGCTTCGTTCGGGTGCGAATCGAAACGGTTCACGGTGATCGCGCTCGGGTCCTGACCGGCAAACACCTCGGCGAAATCGATCGCGGGAACGTCCTTGGCGCGAAAAAATTCGACCACACGCGCAGACGTCACCCGCGAGCCTTCAATGTCCTCAAGCGCGGGGAAGGCAATGACGAGCAGCCGTGTGCCTTTGACTTGCGCGTATTGCTGAAAGCTCAACAGATCCTGGGCGTGGGTATTCCAGAGTTCGCCGTCTTTATACGCCGACAAAATAAGATCGAGATACGAACGCATCGGCGCTTTCAACCCGCGGATGCGCCAATACACGAAGTCGAGAAAATACGACCGCAGCACGATGGGGCGCAGCGCGGGAGTCATTGCGGGTTTGCCGGGGATAGCAATGCCGTGTGCAAACAGGGCCGAATTCACATCGTTCCACACGTGCGCGACGATCACGGCATCCGGTTTGAATGGAAACCCCGCCAACACAGCGAGTTCGTCGCGCGTGCTCATGCCGGGCTTCGCCATCACGATGACTTCCCACCCAGGGCCGAGTTTTTTGGCGAGGCGTTGGTGGAAGGTGTCTTCGAAATTCGCGATGCCGTGTCCAGCGGTGAATGAATCGCCGATTACAAACAGGAGTTTTTTGTCCTTGATTGTTTCGGGCGTGTGCGACACGTCTCGAAACCCAAATTCATTGATCGGCTTCCAGTACCGGCTCCACCACAGTTCTGAAACGCGCGTGGTCGCCATACTGTCCGAAAAAACAAAGAACGTACGCATGACGATTTCCAGCGCAATCAGCGTGTACACCGCCGAATTGATTAGCAGCGTGATATTTATGACCGCCGAACGGAATGGGGAGGACGTTCGCCAGCGCTTGGAAAAAGTGAAGACCAGAATGCCGTTGACTACCGAGAGGGCGACGATGATGCCGATCAGTTCGCCCCAGGTTGGCGGATTGAACGAATTAAATACGCCCGCGCGATCGGTGCGCAGCGACGCGTGCTGAAGAAGAACCGGAGTGTTCGGCGGTGCCGCGATTGAGATGGTCAGGCGCAACTGTTCAGGCGGATCGTTGACGGTCGAAAGCACCCGGGGCTCGAGCGATAACCGTGTGAGCCTGGATTCCGGTGCCGCTTCACGCCTATCGAGTTGCTTCCAGTGGCCCTGTGTCCCGCTTTCGAGCATATACGCGATGCGCGCGGTCTCACCGCGAAATTGCAGATCACTCACCATCCGCCAATTCGCGCGCTCGCCGTTGAATGAAGTGGGGACAGTTTGCGTGATGTTGAACGAATCGGTTGGCGAAGAAAAAGCCGTCCCCAGATTGCCCGCTTCGATTTTTACATTATCGGGCAGCGACCACCCATCGACCGTGGACGGTTCGGATTGCACTTGGAACGCTTGGTTGGCAATCAACTCGGTTTCGCCAAATCGTGAGACGAACTTTCCGACAACGGCCACCAGCGCGAATAGGACGGTAGCGCCGAGCAGCACCACCGCCAGCGCACGGGCATATGTGCGAATTTGCTTAACCAAAGGTGTGGTGCTCCGCACTGCTGCTTAGAAAAAACTCCGGCCGGCCCTGCGGCCGGCCGGAGTGGGAAATCAGGTGCATTTCAAACGGGTTACTTGTATTCCTGAATTACGATGTTCTTGAACGACAGGTCGGTCGTCGGGTCGTGGCCTTGCAGGTTGATCGTGCCCGCGGCGGCCACGTAGCCGGTCTTGCCGTCGGCGTTGTCGCTCACCGGGCGCTCGTCCGTGTAGTCGCTCACCTGGTAGCCGTTGATCCATACCGCCGCATGGTTGCCATCGACAACGATCGTCTTCGTAAACCATTCCTTGTCGCTTGGCACCACTTTGCGCGCCGGCTGGTTGCCGTAGTTGCCGCCCGTGCCAAAGTCCACCGGCTTCGTGCGGTCATCGCCCTGCCACTGGTTACGCAACTGCGACTCGTAGCCCTTCCAGAAAACGCCCACCGGCGTGCGGAAGAACACGCCGCTGTTCAGATGCGTACCGTTCGAGAAAACGTTGATCTGGAACGTGAAGTCGCGGTAGGTGCCGGCCGTTTCAATCTGGCCGTTGCCGTTCTTGATGTTCAACGCGCCATCGACCACGCTGAACACGGACTTGTGATCCGGAATGATGTTCCAACCGGTGAGGTCTTTGCCGTTAAACAGCGGCGACATGCCGAGCGGGCGGAGCTTCACGTCCTTAATCGCGACTGTCGTGCCGTTGTTGTGGTGGTAGAGCAGACCGATGCGGCCGCGCGTGTTCGCGCCGCTCACGACCTGGTGTTCGCCGTCGACCGCGACCTGCACGTCCGCGCCGCGCGCGATGATCTGCACGCTGCGCCACTTCGAGTCGCTGCCCTTGGGCTGGCTGAGCCATACGACGCTCGAGCCGTTCTCGCTCGGGTGCCCTTCGAGGGCGCCGCGGAAGATGATCCCGGCGGAGCAATCGGCCTTCAGCTTCACCTGCGCGGTCAATTCAAAGTTCTGGAAGCGCGAGGTCGTTGCGATCAGGCCGCCCGTGCCGTCTTCCGCCGTGATCGCGCCATCGGCGACCTTCCATTGCGCATCGCCCAGCGTGGTCCAGCCGTACAACGTTTCGCCGTCAAAAAGGTTGATCCATTCGCCATCCTGCGCGCGCGCGGAAAACGCGGCGCTGCATACGGCGATCGCCAGGGCCAGAGTGACTCGTTTCGAGTATTGCATGTGCTTACTCCCCGTTAAGGTTGGTTTGGCCGGGATTATCGCGCGTGACCGGTCCGGATTCAATGATTCGGATTCGGCGCCATCACCACGAGCAGCGTGGCGTTCTGCGCGGAGCGGTTTTCCACCCCGTGCGGCAGGCCGGCCGGCGCAATCGCCAGTTCGCCCGGCGCCAGCGGTCGGATATCCTCGCCCAGCGTAACATGCGCCGTGCCCGAGAGCGCGTAGTACACCTTGTCGTTGTGTGCGTGGCTGTGGACTTTTTGCGATTGCCCGGGCTTGAGGCAATATACGTCGCAGAATAAATGTGGCGACTCAAAGAGATTTACTTTCTTCATCTTCTCGTCGCTGAAGATCGCGGCGAGCGCGGGATTTTTTATCCATTCGGACATAAGACGGTTCCTAATTAATTGGAGTGGAGCATGAATCGGTTCACTGTAACGTATTTGGCCCTGATAGTTGCAGCAACCTCAGCCATCGGCGATGAGGCGAACGTCGCGGACAGGATAAAGCGGCTAAACGACAGAGCCACCTGGAATAAAGTGGGAGAGATTCTTCTACAGTTCGATATTTTCCATCCGCAAGGCATGGCGATCGTCAACGGCGAGATCTTCGTGTCCACCGTGGAGGTCATTGATCGCGCGAAAGGTGTGGGGAAGGGGCACGTGTATAAGATCGCGCCGGATGGCACGGCGGAGGCGCACATCGAGATCACCGATGGCCCGCGCTATCACCCCGGCGGCATGGACTATGACGGAGAAGATCTGATCGTGCCGGTCGCCGAGTATCGTCCAGACAGCACCAGCGTTGTGTATGCGCTGAATCCTGCAACGCTCCAGGCGAAAGAGTTGTTTCGGCTCGACGATCATCTTGGGTGCGTCATACACAACGGCGATAGTGGCGCATACGCCGGCATGAGCTGGGGCTCCATGCGCTTTTATCAGTGGACCCCATCGGGGGCCGCGATGAAGCCGACGTTGAGTCGTCCGCGATGGGTGGAATTTCAGGACGGCCAGTGGCTGCGCGACACGAATCTCATGTTGTGCGGCGGATTGCGAAGCGAGCGAGAGCAGGATGGACGTACGCTTGGCATGTTGGAAGTGATCGAGATGCGATCACTCGATCCGAAGCAGCGCATTGCTGTGCCGCTCTGGGAAACAGATGGACGTCCGATGCTGCAGAACGCGTTTCATTGCGAAGCGACGGAGACCGGCCTGCGATTCTGGTTCCTGCCGGGGGATGGTCAGGCGACGATTTATATCTACGAACCAGCGTTCGACGATAGCGAACCCGAGCCGGACGAAAAATAAATCAGGCCCAAGCGGATGCCTGGGCCTGACAAAATTTCGAGATGGCTTAGGACGCTTTTTTCGCGTTGAGCTTCTTCATCAAGCGCGACTTCTTGCGGGCGGCCGTGTTCTTGTGGAGCACGCCCTTGCGCGCGGCGACGTCGAGCTCGACGATCGCGGCCTTCACGGCGTCAGTGGAGTCGGCCGCGGCACCCTGCACAGCGGTCTCGGCCTTCTTCACGTAGGTCTTCAGGCGCGAGCGAACCGCGATGTTCCGCTGGCGGCGTTTTTCGTTCTGGAGGATGCGCTTCTTCTGTTGCTTAATATTGGCCATGATTCGTCCTGTGTAAGCGCGGGCCGGTCTGGCCGTCGCGCGGATTCGCTTCGAGAGTGGCAAAGCCTATCAAATGCCGGTGGAATTGATCAAGTTTGCACCCGCGCGGAAGTCGCGACGCTGTGCCGGGTTAGCGCTCGTTGAACCTTCCACGAATCGTGGGTATTGTAGACGCGACCCGTGGGGCGGGGAACGGTATTCGGGGGCACGTATGACTGCGATTTTACTGATGTCTTTGGCTTTCCTGGCGCAAGCGGAACCGGCAGACCTGCTGGAGCCGCTCGACACGCCGTCTGCACAGGCCGCTGAGCCCGCACCGGCGCCGCCCGCCGAAGCCGCTACTCCGCCGGCAGCCGCGCCCGCCGCCATGAAGTATCCGCGCGGCACGGTGCTGTATGTAAATGCGACCTCGCTCGCGTTACGCTCCGCGCCAAAACGGGACGCGATCCTGATTCATTACATTCCGCAGCAAGGGCAAGTCACCGTGCTCGACGCCGGCGAGGGTCCCGTCGCGGACAAGATCGGCGATAAAAGCGGGCAGTGGATTCATGTGCAACACGAGAGTCACTCCGGCTATGTATTTGATGGTTTCTTAATTGCCGCGCCGCCCCAGTTGGAAGAGAATCTCGACTGGAGTTGCGTGCCGGGGCAAAAAGTCGGGCCGATCAATTCGAAGACGACCTACAACGATCTCGTGAAGACTTTTGGCGCGAAGAATATCGGCGATGCAACGATTCCGCTCGGCGACGGCAAGACTGAGGCGGGCACGGTCGTCTTCGCGGACAATCCGGATCAACGCCTCTTCATCCAATGGGCGATCCCGCGCGAACGGCCACATGCCGTAATCGTCGAGGGCCGCCGCTGGAAGACGGCATCCGGAATCGGCATCGGTACGCCGCTGTCCGAGATCGTCGCGGCGAACGGGGGAGAGTTCTCCTTCGCCGGATTCGGCTGGGACTATGCGGGCTATGTGGTGAGTTGGAAGAACGGCCAGCTTGCGGCCAACCACGCGCTGGGCGAGGACATCTCGATCTTTCTTGCTCCGGAGCAGCCCTATTTGCCGGCGGATCTGGACGCGTTGCAGGGCGACAAGGAATACGCCACGAGCTTGCCGCAGGCCGGCAAGGTAAACTTGCGTGTTAAAGCCATGACCATTCTGTTGCGTCAGTGAAGGAGCGAACCATGCGGATGAAACGAATCTGGACGGCGGCCGGCATTGCGATGGCGGGAGTCATAACGGCGCAGGCCGACGAGATCAGCATCGCCGGCTACGAATACAAGAACGTGCTGATCACGCAGACCTCCAGTTTCTACTACGTCCAGTTGCCGGAAGAGGGCCGCACGCTCAGTATCCCCGTCGGCGAGGTGCAGGCGAGCGCGGTGAAGATAAACAAGGACCCGTTTTACCGCACGCCGCTGAAAGCAAAATACGAAGAGAACCGCCAGCGCCGCGCGGCCGGTGAGATTAAGGATGTCGATCCGGCGTTCAAGGCTCCCGCCGGTGCACAGGGCGGTGGGTCCCCCGCCGAGATGCAGGCCGGGGGCGGAGGTGGTGCCGCGGGGGGTGGACTTGGCGTGCCACGTTCGCAGGTGGAAGGCGCGCTGAGCGGTTTCGGATTCCAGGTGGAGGCCACGCCGACGCAGGCGACGGCCAAAAATCCTGCCGGCATTACCATCCAGTTGATGGGGCCGCCTGAGTCATTGAATTCGATGATTGTGAACGCCAGCGGACCGGCGGCCATGGTTGATCAAGGCGCGCAGCAGATGCAGATGTTCATCATGACGCTCAATCCGCAGGCCGCGCCCGCGTATACCAAGGCCCTGACCGATGCGAAAGCCAATGGTTCGGGCTCGGCTTCGGCGGGGGGCCTGAACATCAACATCAAGCGGCAGACCAACGGCGACAATGTCGATGCGGAAATCCGAGTTTCGGCGAGCTGAAACGCGTACATGACGGCTGCTCTCACCCCCGGCGAGTTTGTCACCAGCGACGGCGCGCGCCTGCACACGAAGTCGTGGGTGCCGGCGAGCCCCCGCGCGAACGTGCTGATCGTGCACGGTTACGGCGAGCACTGTGGCCGATACGCGCACGTGGCCGAGCGTCTGAACGCCGAAGGCTACGCGGTCTACAGTTATGATCACCGCGGCCATGGAAAAAGTCCCGGCCGCATGGGACACATTCCCAGCTTCGATCGGCTCATCGCGGATCTCGATGAGTATTCGAAGCATCTGTTCAAAACCCATCCCGGCACATGGTTTGTCTTTGGGCACAGCCTCGGCGGCCTCGTGACCTGCTCGTGGGTCGTGCGGCACAAGCCGAGCGTCCGCGGGTTGGTGCTGACGAACTCCGGCGTGAAGGCGGACGACAACGTCGCGCCACTGTTGCGCAAAGTGGCCGCGCTGCTCGCGCGCATCGCGCCGCACATGGTCGTGCACAAGTTGCCGATCGACGGACTCTCGCGCCGCAAGGAAGTCGTCGACGCGTACAACAACGATCCGCTCGTGTACCACGGCAACATCGGCGCGCGCACGGGATACGAAATGATGCGCACCATCGAATCCGTTCAGCCACGCCTCAAAGAAATCACTCTGCCTTTCCTCTGCATGCACGGCACCGCCGATCCGCTCGTGCCGTACGCCGCGACGCAGTTGCTGTACAGCGAGGCGCGATCGACGGACAAGCACATGACGCTCGTCGACGGGGGATACCACGAGCTGTTTAACGACACCTGCGCCGAAGACTTCTTCCGCGAAATGATCGCGTGGCTGCGCGCCCGCACCTGAAAAACCCGCACAATTCCGCCGCACGCTTGCTGCAACGACGGATCGGTATTGTCAAAAAAGCCCATAAACACGCCTATTTTAATCCATTTTGCTACCGGGTTGAATAGGCGCTTTGTGATTCTTACAGTATCGTATGGTAATTCACTGAATGTACGTTTCGGTAAGAAGTAGGCAGGCTGCGCACCAATGACGGTATCTGTTTCCAAAGTTCGATCCGAAGTGTCGGAACTCACGTTGTTGTTTGAAGTGAGTCAGTTGCTCGATCAGAGCATGGACCTTCGCGACGTGGTGCATCAGGTGTTGCGCGTCATGAGCAAGCACACCGGCATGATGCGCGGCACGCTGACGCTGCTGAAGCGCGGCACCGGCGAACTCGTGATCGAGGCCGCCTATGGTCTCACGGCCGACGAGCAGAAGCGCGGCCGGTATCTGATGGGAGAAGGCATCACGGGGCAGGTGGTGCGCACGGGCCGCGCGATCGCGGTGCCAAAGGTTTCCGAAGAGCCGCTGTTCCTGAACCGCACAAAGTCGCGCGCCGATCTCGATCGTCGCGAGCTGTCCTTCATCTGCGTACCGATTAAGATCGGCAACGAGACCATCGGCGCGCTGAGCGTTGACCATCTATTCGACAGCAACGTGTCGTTGGACGAAGACGTGCGTCTCCTGTCCATCATCGCCTCGCTGATTTCACAGGCGGTCCGCTTGCGCCAGGAAGCGCTGGAAGGGCAGCAGCGACTGATGGAAGAGAACCAGCGCCTGCAGGAAGAGTTGCGCGATCGGTTCCGGCCGGCCAACATCATCGGCCGTTCCAGCGCCATGCAGGACGTATTCGACCTGATCGCGCAGGTCGCGCCGAGCGACACGAGCGTGCTGCTGCGCGGCGAGAGCGGCGTGGGCAAGGAACTCGTGGCGCACGCGATCCATTACAACAGCCCGCGCGCGTCCAAACCCTTCGTGCGTGTGAACTGCGGTGCGCTGCCCGAGAACCTTATCGAGAGCGAGCTGTTCGGGCACGAAAAAGGCGCGTTCACCGGCGCCACCGCGCGGCGCAAGGGCCGGTTCGAGCTGGCCCACGGCGGCACCATTTTCCTGGACGAAATCGGCGATTTGTCGCCACACACCCAGATTCGCCTGTTGCGCGTGTTGCAGGAGCGCGAGTTCGAGCGCGTCGGCGGCACGGAGACCATCCGCACGAACGTGCGCGTGATCGCGGCCACGAACCGCAACCTCGAGGACGCCATCGAGGAGAACCAGTTCCGGCAGGATTTGTTCTACCGGCTCAACGTGTTCCCGATTCACATCCCGTCCCTGCGCGAACGCCGCACGGACATCCTCGAACTCGCCAACTACTTTGTCGAGAAATACAGCAAGCAGAACAACAAGAAGATCCGGCGCATCTCCACACCCGCGATCGACATGCTCACCAGCTACCACTGGCCGGGCAACGTGCGCGAACTGGAAAACGTCATCGAGCGCGCCGTGTTGCTCAGCCAGGACGACGTGATGCACGGGCATCACCTGCCGCCGACGCTGCAGACGGCCGAGGCCAGCAACACGGTGATGAAGGGTTCGCTCGAAGAGACCATGGACCGCGTCGAACGCGAAATGATCGTCGAGGCGCTGAAGAATTGCCGCGGGAATAAGAGCAAAGCGGCCAACTCGCTCGGCGTCACGGAGCGCGTGATGGGATTGCGCGTGGAAAAGCACGCGATCAACCCGCGCGACTACAAGACATCATCACGCTTCCGCTAGGCGAACTACCGGGCGCCAAGGTCGCGAGCTGTCGCCCGTCTTGGGCCACTACAACGGCTCGACGACGTACAGCTACGACGACTGGGGCCGGCTGAGCACGGAGACGCGCGGCAGCGTCACGAAGACGTACAACTGGACGGCGGCGAACCTGCTGGAGAGCACCACGACGAACGAGCCGGGCTCGACAGGCATCGCGTACCTCTATACGCCGCACGACCTGAAACGCATCTGGCGCACCGAGGGCGGTCAAATCAAGCAGATCTACTACCACGACGCGGGCTTCAACGTCCTGACCCAGGCCGAGTGGAGCGGCGGCGCGCAGGTGGGCGAGAAGACCTACGTCGGCGGTGGCCTGGCCGAGGTGGACACCAACAGCACGCCCGCGTACACCTATATGACGCAGGACCATCTGGGCTCCACGCGCGGCAGTTGGAACGGCAGCAAGGTACAAACCGCCAACTGGGAGTACGGCCCCTACGGCACGCCACTGACCTTCGCCGGCCCCTCCAGCGTCACCCAGCTCTACACCGGCCACGACCTCGACAAAATTACTGGCAACTACTTCGCCCCGTTCCGGATGCTAAACCCGAGCACGGGCCGGTGGTTGTCTCGCGATCCCTTGGGCATGGTCGACGGGACGAATATGTATGCGTATGTCGCAGGAAACCCGATAAATTTTGTCGACCCCGATGGGCTTTTTTTTGACGTAGCGATTGACATCGCTTTTATTGGTTATGATATTTACAAGGTAATTACGGACAAATGCAATCGAGGAGATCACTTAAAAGCCCTGGGACTTGATGTGGCCGGTGCGGTAATTCCAGGAGCAGTTGGTCTTGGCGCAGCCTATAAGGCGAGTAAAACAGTCAAGCGATTTAGCAAGGAAAAAGAAGTGCTTGTCGCGATGGCAAAGGCTGATAAGAAAAATGGCATAACAAGGGCAGACATGGATGCGTATAGGGAATTGAACAGGCAATTACCTGATCCGTTTCCTGGGAACATGGTTCGCTTAGATCCGGGTCATTCCGGTCGGGGGCCCCATGCTCAAGTTCCACACGGCCACGTTGGGCCGGTGGATCATATTCCAATTTTGGATCCTTGATATGAATAGATTGCAGGAATTTATTGTGAGAGCAGGTAATGAACTGGGCGTGCGGGTTGTAGCTCCATACGAGATAAAAGTTGGAGCAGACAAGTCGATAAAAGTTGAGGCATGGCTGCCTCAACTAGGTATGAAGCATGGCATGCTTATTGTACATTCATACGACGTAATATCGGATGTCGCTTCTGAACTGGAAGAGCAAGGCTACGGATGCAGCATCTATAGCGAACCCCTGCCAACTGAAGAATTCGATATTGAATCCTACATAGAGATGTTTTGCGATTGGGGCTGGGCGGACGAAGGTGAACCGAGGCCAGCATGGATGGAATAGGGGCGAGTATGACTTCGAGAGCAAACATCATCACGACTTAGTTTAATTCTTGCAGATCTACTACCACGACGCGGGCTTCAACGTGCTCACCCAGGCCGAGTGGAGCGGCGGCGCGCAGGTGGGCGAGAAGACCTACGCCGGCGGGCGGGCTCGCGGAGGTGGACACATTGCCATGAACTTTTATGGATACAGGAGCTGCTGATGCCAGGCGCCGCCGGCGGCGCGGTAGTACACGCGGCGATGGTGCAGGCGATTGTCCGAAGACAACCAGAATTCGATCGTGTGCGGCACGACGCGATAGCCCGACCAATGTGGCGGCCGCGGCACGCTGCCGCCGTCAAATTCATCAGTGTAATCGGCCATGCGTTTTTCCAGCGTGTTGCGATCGTGCAACGGCGCGGACTGGATCGAGGCCCACGCGCCGAGCTGGCTCCCGCGCGGACGACTCCCGAAATAAGCTTCGGCTTCTTCCGTGGTCACGGGATGCGCGAGTCCGATGACGCGCACCTGTTTTTTCAGCGGCATCCAGTAAAAGCACAAACCCGCGCGCGGGTTGGACGACAAATGCCGGCCCTTGAGGCTGTGCGTGTTCGTGTAGAACGTGAACCCCTCGCCGCTGAAATCCTTCAGCAGCACCACGCGCGCCCACGGCTGGCCTTCGGTGTCCACGGTCGCCAGCGTCATGGCCGTGGCGTCGTCGATTTGCGCGCACGCCCGCGCCTCGTCATACCAGCGCGCGAACAGGTCGATGGGGTCCTTGCTGTCGGGAATACTCACGCCGTCCTCGATTCTCGCGGGTTGCCGCCGGGCACAGTATGCCCTAGAACCCCGCCGCCGCGCTCTGCCGGCGCGGATCGGGCGCGCCAATCAGTCCCTGCGGCGTGATTTGGATGCAGTTTGCGGCGCCGATTTGCTCTGGAGTGTCTTCCAGTTTGTGTCCCAGCGCGCGCAACGCGGCGGCCACTTCCGGCGAGAAGGTATCCGGCTCGAAGAAGATTTCGTCGGGCGTCCACTGCGAATGGTGGCGCGGCGCGGCGACGGCCTCGGCCACGTCCATCTTGTGCAGGGCCACGTTCAGGAACACCTGCAGCACAGTCGTGATGATCGTCGAACCGCCGGGAGACCCCATGACGAGCGTCGAACTGCCGTCATTTTTCGCGGCGATGGTGGGCGTCATCGAACTCAGCATGCGCTTGCCCGGCTCGATGGCGTTCGCCGCCCCGCCGGTCACGCCGTAAAGATTCGGTACCCCGGGCTTCACCGAGAAATCGTCCATCTCGTTGTTCATCAGGAAACCGGCACCCTCGATCACGATGCACGATCCGAAACTCGCGTTCAGCGTCGTGGTGAGCGCCACCGCGTTTCCGTCCGGATCGACGACGCTGTAGTGCGTGGTCTGCTTCGATTCCTGCGGCACTTCGCCCGCGCGTATCGAGGCGCTGTCTGTCTTGCGCACGAACACGATGTCCGCCGCGCGCTGCCGCGCATAGTCCTTCGAGAGCAGCATCAGTTCCGGAACGGGATAAAAATCCGCGTCGGCCATGTGCTCGGCGCGATCGGCGTAGGCCCGGCGCTGTACTTCTGTCAGCAGGTGCACATATTTCGGCGTGCCCCACTGAAACTCCTCGAGCGGGAAGGTGTCGAGCATGTTGAGCATCTCGACCAGCAGGATCCCGCCGGAACTCGGTGGTCCCATCGAAATAATGTCGTAACCGCGAAACTCACCCCGCACCGGCAGGCGGTATACGGACTGGTAGTTCGCAAGATCGTCCAGCGTGATCAAGCCGCCGGTTTCGAATTGCTGATTCGCGATCAGCTTCGCCACGTCGCCGCGGTAGAACCCGTCGCGGCCCTGGCGCGCGATGCGCTGCAGGGTGCGCGCGAGATCCGGCTGCTTCAGGAGGTCGCCTTCGACCCAAGGCGCCTGATTCGGCTTTACAAAGATCGCAGCCGTTCCCGGATGCGCCGTGAACCGGTCCGCGCGTTTGTTCAGCGACTCCGCGATCTCGGCCGACAGCGGAAAGCCGTCCTCGGCCAACTCGATCGCGCGGCCGAGCAGTTCCTTGCGGCTGATTTTGCCCGAGCCGTGGTCTTCCCAAAGCCGCAGCAATCCTTCCACTGATCCCGGCACGCCGGAGGCGAGGGGAGAGCGCAACGAGAGATCTTTCACCACCTCGCCGTTCGCGTCGAGGAACATGTCGCGGTGCGCCTTCGCCGGCGCGATCTCGCGAAAGTCGAGCGTGACGACCTCGCCGTTCGCCTTGCGCGCGACCATCAATCCGCCGCCGCCAAGGTTGCCGGCCTCGGGCCACGTGACCGCGAGCACGAACCCGACGCACGCCGCGGCGTCGAAGGCATTGCCGCCGCGTCGCAGAATAAGGGCACCGGCGCGCGAGGCTTCATCAGAAGCCGACACCACCATGGCGTGCTCGGCGCGGTAACGTTTCACGGGCGTTCCTGCTTCGCCAAGGGGACAGAGAAAAAGGGCAGCCGCCAAGGCCGATAAAACAGCGAAAAACCGTAGTGAACCAGCCATTTTGGATACCTCGCCAGCACGGCAATCCCCGCCGATCGGCTATAATTTAACCCAGACTCGTTAGGGATTGGCAGTCCGGCGGCCCCAGGCAGTTTCGCACCGGCGGATTTGCTATAGTTTTTTGACTGGTTCGATGGCCGTCTTTGGGGGACGCATCGGGCCTGCTTGGAGGTAGTGCATGCGCAAGCGGAGCACGAAGGCCGAATTCACCGCACTTCTGATTTTTCTCATCGGCGCTGTCCTGGTACTGACCAACGGGTTTAGCGGGCGCATTTTCGCGCAGGACGAGCCCCGCGAAGTCTATGAGCAGATCGAGCCGATCGGCGACGTCATCGCCGAGGTGCTCCGGAATTATGTGCGCGAGCCGGACCTCGACAAGGCCGTCGAAGGCGCGCTCATCGGCATCATGAATTCCCTCGACCGGAACAGCAGCTATATTCCGGCCAAGAGTTTCCAGGATCTGCAGGACGACACGATGGGCGAGTTCGACGGCATCGGCGTCCACATCATGTGGGACAAGGAAACGAGCAACGTCGTCGTGTCGTACCCCGTGCCCGACGGCCCGGCCTCGCGCGCGGGCATTCGCACGGGCGACTATATCGTCGCCATCGAAGGCCAGACGCTACCGGAGATCCTCGCGGATTCCACCAACGAAAACGCCGCGCTGCAGGAAGTCTCCTCGCGCATCAAGGGCCCGCGCGGTACCCGCGTGGGATTGACCGTCAGCCGCGCGAAAGAAGGCACCGAAGAGCGCGAAGAACTCGACTATGTCGTTGAACGCGGCAAGATTCCGGTGCAGAGCATCCTGGAGTCGCGCCTGCTCGACGGCGGCATCGGCTACGTCCGCATCAGCGATTTCAAGAAGAACACCTCCGAAGAAATCCGCAAGGAAATCGAAAAGCTTCTCTCGCAGGGCATGCGTTCGATGGTGCTCGACCTGCGCTGGAACCCGGGCGGCCTGCTGAACGCCTCGCGCGAAGTGTGCGAGCTGTTCCTGCCGAAGAATTCGCTTGTGGTCTCGACGCGCGGCCGCGAAGTGACGCCGGGCGCCGGGAAATTCATGGAACAGATGGAACTGCACACCGAGAAGCATCCGGTGATCCCGGAGACCATGCCGTTGTTGCTGCTCGTGAACGGCGGCTCGGCGAGCTCCTCGGAAATCGTGACCGGCGCGTTGCAGTTCTACCAGCGCGCGATTGTGGTGGGCGAGAAGACCTTTGGCAAGGGCAGCGTGCAGACGATTATTCCGCTCACGCGTCCTGAAGGCGCCGCGCTCCGCCTGACCACGGCGTTGTACTACACGCCGGCGAACGTCACCATCGATACGGTCGGCATCAAGCCGGACGTGGAAGTCGTGATGCCGATCGAAGATCAGCGCAAGCTCTTTGTGCAGCTATTCGAATCCGGCCAGCAGGACCCCGAGAAGCGGAACCAGCAGGAACACGGCCGCTCGACGGGCAACAAGGCCGACGGCTTGGTGCAGGATACGGTGCTCGACAGGGCCATCGAGATCCTCACGCAGGACGCCGTATGGTCGGACATCGTCGGCAAGTATCACCGCGACGTGCACGAGACGCAGGTGGCCGCGGCCGAAAACACGGCCACGCGCCGCACGCAGTGACGAAGCGGATATTCTGATGGCGAGAACGGACCGTCCGGCGCACGCGCTGCGCCCGGTCACGATTCAGCGCGGATACACGCAAAATCCCGACGGCTCGGTGCTCGTGTCGTTCGGCAACACGCGTGTGTTGTGCACGGCGGTCATCGAAACCAAAGTCCCGGGCTGGCTCATCGGCAAGGGGCGCGGCTGGGTGACGGCTGAATACGCGATGTTGCCGGGTTCGGCCAACGAAGGTCGCATCGGACGCGATTCCTGGCAGAAGGGCCGCGCGCAGGAAATCAGCCGCCTGATTGGCCGCTCGCTGCGCTCCGTGGTGGACCTCAAGGCGCTTGGCGAGATTCAGATCACCGTCGACTGCGACGTGTTGCAGGCGGACGGTGGAACCCGCACCGCGGCGATCACGGGCGGCTATGTCGCGCTGCACGACGCGCTCACGAAGGCCGTCGCGAACAAGATTATCGCGGCCGTTCCGCTGAACGCGCAATGCGCGGCGGTGAGCGTTGGTATTCGAAACGGCGAAGCGCTGCTGGATCTCTGCTACGAAGAAGACTCCTCGGCCGATGTGGACCTGAACCTCGTGATGCGCAGCGACGACACCATCATCGAAGTGCAAGGTACCGCCGAGCGCGAGGCGTTCCGCAAATCTGAACTCGACGCCATGCTTGCGTTGGCCAGTGCCGGCATCCAGCAACTCTTCGTGGCGCAACGCGAGGCCCTAGCGCGTGGCTAAGACGCTACTGATCGGCTCCGGTAACCGCGACAAGGCCGCGGAACTGGAGCGGCTGCTGGACGGCGCGGCATGGGAAGTGAAGACGCTGCGGGACTTTCCCGAAGTGGACGAGCCCGAAGAAACCGAATCCACCTTCGAAGGCAACGCGCTGCTGAAGGCGCGGTATTACGGCAAGACTTTTAATGTCGCGTGCGTGGCGGACGATTCCGGCATCGAAGTCGATGCGCTGGGCGGCGCGCCGGGCGTGTGGTCCGCGCGTTACGCCGGCGAGAACTGTACCTACGACGACAACAACCGAAAGCTGCTCGCCGCACTGAAGGATGTACCCGCCGGCAAACGCCGCGCGCGCTTTGTGTGTTGCGCGGCCTTCGTCGATCTCGACGGCACCGAGCATGTCGAATTCGGCACCGTCGAGGGGATGGTCGCGCCTGCGCCGCGCGGTTCAAATGGATTCGGCTACGACCCGGTCTTTATTCCGTCGGGATTCGAACAAACTTTTGGTGAATTGAACGCGCTCGTGAAATCCTCCGTGAGCCACCGCGGCGAGGCCTTCGGCAAAATGAGCGCCTGGCTCGCCGAACGCGTCGTTGCTTCGCACTAACCTCGCTCGTCATTGCGAGGAGCAGGGTTTGCGACGCGGCAATCTCATCCGCCAATATCTGCCAATAGAAAACCGATCACGATGGAAATCCTAAAACCAACAGTCGATAACCTCCAGCGCGCGGCCGAGGCCTTGCGCGCGGGCGAGGTCGTCGCGTATCCGACCGAAACGGTCTATGGCCTCGGCGTCGATCCGTTCAACGAAGCCGCGCTCGATCGCCTGTACCGCGTGAAACACCGCGACCCGCACCACGCCGTCCTCATGATTGTCGGCGCGCTCGATCACCTCAGCGCGCTGGCCGCGCCGCTTACCCCTAGGGCCGTCGCCTATGCCGACGCGTTCTGGCCGGGGCCGCTTTCTTTGCTGCTGCCGCCGGCCTTCGGCGTTCCGCCGGCGCTGTTGGGGCCGGACAGCGAGGTCTGTCTCCGCTGGACCTCGCATCCCGTCGCGACCGCGCTGTGCACGGCGTTCGGCGGCGCGATTGTGTCCACCTCCGCCAATCTTTCCGGCCAACCGCCCGCGCGCCGCGCAAGCGAGGTGCCCGAGCACGGCGTGGCCGTGTGCATCGACGGAGGAGAGTTGGGCAGTGGCCCGGCCTCGACCGTCTTCGAGCCTGAGTCCGGCCGCATCCTGCGCGAAGGCGCGATTACCCGCGAACTGCTCGCGCGCGTCGGGCCGTAGCGCGCTCTTTGCGGCCAACCGCCCGCAGTTCGTACACTGGATCGCTCTGAAAGGAATCCACCATGCCACTTCGCATCGCATTCGGCAGTGACCACGCCGGTTTCGAAGGCACGCCGCCCTACAAGCCTGAACTGATGGCCTTCCTCGAAAAGAAAGGCATATCGGTGCTCAACGCGGGCACCGACAGCGCCGAGGCGGTGGATTATCCCGATGTCGCGCGGCGCGTGATCGACGCCGTGCAGAAAAAGGAAGTGGACCTCGGCATCCTTTTGTGCGGCACGGGGATTGGTATGAGCATCGCCGCCAACCGCCGGCACGGCATTCGTGCGGCGGTGTGCGTCAATACGACCATGGCCAAACTCGCGCGCGAACACAACCACGCCAATATTCTTTGCCTTGGCCGTCGCCTGGTGACTGTGGAGGAATGCAAGGCCATTATCGATGCCTGGCTCGAACAGCCGCCCAGCACCGTCGATCGTCACCAGCGCCGCGTGGACAAGATGGACGCGATGTCGTGAAGCCTTCGCTTCAGCCAGGCCTGGCGGCGGACATGACGTGCACCATCACACCCGAGATGTCGCCACCGCATCTGCCGGTGAAAGTCCTGTCCACGCCCTCCATGATCGGCCTGATTGAGCGCACCTGCTTTATCTGTGTCCAGCCGCATCTGGACGACAACGAAACCACCGTCGGCACCCACGTGAACGTCAGCCACACCGGCTCTGTGCGCGCCGGCGAGGGGATTAAGGTGGACGCCCGGCTGGCGGAAATGAACAAACGTCGTTTACTGTTTCAGATCGAAGTCACTGGCCCGCGCGGCAGTATTTCCACCGGCACGCACGAGCGCGCGGTCATCGATTTAAACAAAATGAAGGCGCGCAGCGCGGAGTGACCGCGGCCCCGCCCGGAGTTGTCCATGGAATCCCTAACACCCAAGCAAATCGTCTCCGAACTCGATAAATATATCGTCGGCCAGACCGAGGCCAAGCGCAAAGTCGCCATCGCCCTGCGCAACCGCTGGCGCCGCCAGCAGCTCACCGGCGAAATGCGCGACGATGTCACGCCGAAGAACATCATCATGATCGGGCCCACGGGCGTCGGCAAGACGGAGATCGCCCGGCGCCTCGCAAAACTGGTCGATGCCCCCTTCGTGAAAGTCGAAGCCTCGAAGTTCACCGAAGTCGGCTACGTCGGCCGCGACTGCGAAAGCATGGTGCGCGATTTGACCGAGGTGGCGATCAATCTCGTGCGCCAGGAAATGCGCAAGACCAATGAGAGCACGGCGCACGATCGCGCCGAGCGCCGTCTGCTCGATGTGCTGCTGCCGCCGCGTCCGCAGCCGATCCGCGGCTACAACCCGCTCGATCCGCATGCGGGCGACGAAGGCCCCGTGCAGCCGCGCCCGGAGCCGACGCCCGAGGAGCGCACGCGTGACCTGATTCGCGAAAAGCTGCACGCGGGTGAACTCGAAGATCGCGAAGTGGAAGTCGATGTGCGCGAGAACAATCAGCCGGCCGTGATGCAGATGTTCACGAACAGCGGCCTCGAAGAAATGGGCATCAACTTCCAGGAAATGATGGGGAAGATGATGCCGTCCAAGAAAAAGCGCCGGAAGTTGACCGTCGCCCAGGCGCGCAAA
>CAZUJL010000040.1:0-26123 GCA_964620045.1 uncultured Nitrospirales bacterium | reverse complement strand
AGTTTTGTGTAGTCTTGGCGCACAACCACCTGGAGATTTACACACCATGAGCCAATCCCGTCTGACCCGCCGCGCATTTTTGGCTGTTTCGACCACGAGCGTTGCCAGCACTGTGTTCGCGCAGAACACGGCGCAGGTGGTGCCGGGGAAACGGTCGCCGAACGAACTGGTAAACGTCGCGGGGATAGGCGCGGGCGGCAAGGGCTGGACGGACATCAACGAGTGCGCGCGGAACGGCGGCAAGATCATCGCGATGGCGGACGTGGATTGGGACCGCGCGGCGAAGACCTTTGCCGAGTTCCCCGATGTGCCGAAATATAAAGACTTCCGGAACATGCTGGAGAAGCATCCGGAGATTGACGCGGTGACCGTGACGACGCCGGACCACATGCACGCGCCGGCGGCGTATATGGCGATGAAGATGGGCAAGCACGTGTACGTGCAAAAGCCGATGACGCACACCGTGGCCGAGGCGCGCCTGCTGACGAACGTCGCGCGCGAGATGAAAGTCGCCACGCAGCTTGGCAACCAGGGACACTCGGGCGACGGCGCGCGGCAGCTTTGCGAGATGATCGCGCGCGGCGATATCGGGCAAGTGAAGGAAGCGCACATCTGGACGCACCGGCCGGTGTGGGACAACCAGGGCGTGGCCAATCCCCTGCCGCCGATGACGCCGCCCGAGAACATGGACTGGGATCGCTGGATCGGACCGGCGCCGATGCGTCCGTACAACAACAAGTATGCGCCGCACGACTGGCGCGCGTGGCTCGATTTCGGCGGCGGCGCGCTGGGCGACATGGCGTGTCACATCATGGACCCGGTGTACTGGGCGCTGAAGCTGAACGAGGCGCCGGAGTATTCGGTCGAGGTTGTGATGCAGAAAGGCCGCAACGAGCAGACTTTCCCGATCACGACGACGATCAAGTATTCGTTCGCCGCACGCAAGGGCATGGACCCGGTCGAGGTGTACTGGTACGACGGACACTGGGAAGAGAACGGCGTCGAGGTGTACAACCGGCCGAAGCGGCCCTCGGGCATTCCGGACAACCAGGTGCTCGGCGACGACAACAAGAACGGCTCATACCTGGTCGGCGACAAGGGCATCATCACGACGGGCGAATACGGCGGCAAGTCGCGCCTGATGCCGGACGAGAAGATGCTGGACTACAAGTATCCGGACCCCGTCATCCCGCGCATCAAGGACGAGAACCCGTACTGGGATTGGCTGCAGGCGTGCAAAGGCGAGCGCCCGGCCTGCTCGAACTTCGACTACAGCGGTCCGCTGACGGAGATGGTGAACTTTGGCAACCTCGCCGTGAAGTCTGGCAAGAAGCTGAAGTGGGACAACGTCAACGGCGTGGTGACGAACGTGAAGAACGCGAAAGAGATCGTGAGTAAGGAGTATCGCAAGGGTTGGGAGTTGCCTTGCTGAGGTAAGATCTGGGGCGTTGCCGGTACACATATAGGTATCGCCATGAAATCACAGGAACTCATAAACTCGTTTTGGAATGAGTTTTCAAGAGTTAGAGGGCGACGCGGCCGTCCAGGCTTCACAGGGTGGGGTCACGAGGATGGCGTGTGCCAATGCCAAAGCGAAGATCTGATAAATAGATCCAACGATCCCGCAAGAATGCGGATGTTTTTGCTTCTCGCCGTATTTCTGGATCAGTTCGTGTATACACATTTTAAAGACCTTTACTTGTCTTTTCGTTCGGAGTTTCATTATCCGAAACTATATGGTCATCTCGGCGGCATGGCGAGTCCTTCCTGGTTTGTCTACCGTGTTCACGGTTACGACACGCAAGCCGACTGGAATCAGTTGTCGATGTTGGTTGATGTACTTGTCGCGGATTTAACAGAATGGTTTCGAAACAAAGCCCCAGACGTTACACAAGAAGAACTGAGCGCTTTGATTATCAAAGAGATCGAGTTATCCTTCGATGATCCGAGCAGCACGAGATTCACTTGCACGCTTCAAGAACTTTTTGGTCAGTGACGCCAATGAATCGAACACCCCATGCCCAAGACTTTCAACGACTTTTGTGAGGGGTTCGCGATCGTACTCACAGAGTTCGACGCAAAAGGCGATTTGCTTGGCTATAGGGGTTATCAAAAGGGTTATACGGGCAACGATTTCGGTCTCCACGGCGGAAAGTTCTCGATCAATCGAAACCGTACAAAAAATGACGCTGCGATAATGGGCTACAAAAACAAAAGCCACGCGGTCAAATTGGCAAATGAGATTTGTTGCGGCTTTACTAAAGGAATTAACCCGTCACTTCCTTTTGAACTTGAAGTAATAGACCTCACCACGTCGGATATTGTTTGGTGTCACTCTCACTCGACAGAACTTGCAGCGCGAGTGCGTGATATTCACCACGAAAACCTCAAACCAAAAAACCTTGCCACTAATCCAAAGGTTCTCGTCTGCGTCATATTCGCGATTGGATTCGTTGCGTTATACCAATGGACCCAAGTTTTAGATTTAAGTTCTCAATTTCTGGTGTGGTTTCTGTTCGTATTTTTTGCAGGCCTAGCTTATACATTCTTTTTCTATGAATGACGCCTCCCCCTCTTTACCTGAAGGGTCAATTTATGAATAAAAGCGCCGTAGCCAAAAAGAACAAATCTCTTACCCATTCAATGATCGGAGTACCCGGCCCTAAGAGCGCCGCGATCGTGACAAAATTATCCGGCAGATTGCCGCGAGTCACAGCAGAAAACGGACACTATCCGGCAATTAGTATTCGATACAACGGCACCGATGGACCCCCGAGTATTCACGAAAAAGCAGCTAGGGAGTTTTGCAAACAGATACCCTATGGTGGCCGTCTATATGGCTCACCGCTAGCGACGAGTCGCGGAAACGTGAATGCTATGGTTTGGATATTGGCTGACGCACCTTCATCTATTGAGTCACCAAAATAAGCGGGATATTGTCGCGTTTGGCTTCGGTACGGCGATAAATTTTACCGGTCACCGATTCTTCTTTGCTGCCAGAATACGCACGGCCTCGGCTTCGATACTGTCCCACTCCGCCGAGGTCATCTCTGTGTCTTCACCTTCAAGGCCGCGGAGTAATTCTTTCTCGAGAAGATCTTGGGCGGCATCGTGTGCGTCGTCGAGCGCGCGGAGGGCGGAACTCAAGAGATCATCGAGGGAGGTAAACGGCCCAGCGGCCAATCGCCGTTCGATCTCGTGTTGTATGGTCGAAGAGATCTTGTCCACGAGCAGATTATACACTGGGTCTACTGCCGTCCCTACGGGACTTGGATTGGGTGGAACTACGCCCCACCACTGAAGCGTTGCCACGCCGAAGGCGTGCCAGAAATTAGCCGGGGGTTGAGCGTAGGCGATACCCCCGGATCGCGTGGATAGCGTATCGACCCCGGTAGGGGTCGAAGAGTGGACGTGGCGTGCTGGCATCCCTCCGGGATGCGGGATTGGGTGGTGTTTGAACCGGGGGTCTTCGCTTCGCTGCGACCCCCGGCTAATTTCTGTCAACCCTTCGGGTTGATCGCGCCTCAAGCAGACGTGATCGCATGCACGGAGCGCAGGCGACGTCCGATACTGGCCTCGGTGATTTTCAGGTCGAAATCCGCTTGCAGATTGAGCCAATACTGGGGCGACTGTTTGAATACGCGCCCGAACAGCAGGGCGAGTTCGGCGGTCACCGGGCGAGCGCCTTTGACGACGTGTGAAATTCGCATGGGCGATATCCCGATGGTGCGGGCAAAGGCCGCCTGAGACAGATTCAGTTCTTCCAGGATCTCTGCCAGGAATTCACCTGGATGAATTGCGGGCAATCCCTTCTTAGTCATGGCCTTCTACTCCTAGTGATAATCCACAATTTCCACGTCAAGTGCGTCGCCGTCGATGAACCGAAAACATACACGCCACTGGCTGTTAATCCGGATGCTCCACTGCCCTTCGCGATCGCCCTTTAGCGATTCCAATTGATTCGAAGGCGGTATCCGTAAATCGTCAAGTCGGACAGCGGCATTCAATTGAAGCAGGCGCATCATCGCGCGCCGGCGAATGTCTGCGGGAACGCGACGAGATTTGCCGGATGAATAAAACCGCTCCGTTTCGTTGTCGGCAAAGGTTTTAATCACATTTATAGTATAAACTTTTTGTTTACATATGTCAACCAACTGAATATACTCTCTCCCGCCGCAGCCCTTGGGAGTCGCAGAAATGGGTACGGCGTTCTGGCATCCCTTCAGGATGCAGGAATGGGTGGCACGGAGACCGGGGGTCTTCGCTACGCTGCGACCCCCGGCTAATTTCTGTCAACCCTTCGGGTTGGGGGACAACGTCCAAGCGTTCGCTGGATCATTGACACGATTGGCTCCGTTTTCTCTGTTCACTCCTGTTAGAATTAAGTAAGTCACCCTTCGTGGAGCCACATACGATGAAGACCAAAGACATCACCTTGGACGGTGTCCTGAGCGACGCCGAGTCGCTACCGGCGGAAGAGCGGGAGATGCTTGAAGACTTGCTGCGCAAGCGCCGGGTCGAAGGCTGGCGGCGTGAGACTGCGGCTACGGCTCGGAAGGCGGCCAAGGGGGTTGCGGCTGGCAAGCTCAAGGGGCAGCCTGTAGAAAGCATCATTCAGCGGTTGCGCGGTTCGCGCTAATCCATGCACGAACTGGTCCTCACGACGCGCTTTGAGCGCGCATTCCGGCGTGAAGTAGATCGCAATCCTTCGCTACAAGAACAGATCGAAGCCACCCTTCGCCGTATGGCGGCGGATATTAACGATCCGCGCCTACGAACGATCACCTCAGCGGCCAATTGGCCGGATTGCACGCATGCACGGTGAACTACGATTGCCGGATCGTGTTTCAGAAACAAAAGCTGCCGAAAGGTGGCGGTGAAGTTCTGATTCTAGTCAATATCGGCACGCACGACGAGGTGTATTGATTGGGAAAGCCTCACATCGGCTAGAAGCCGATGCCACCAAAGGTCTTCGCATGCAGACACGAGAAGAAATAGCCGCGCTGTTGGACAATCGATTTGTTGAAGTGATCGCTTGGTTCCGGCAACGGCCGGAGGCGGCGTTTGGGAAGGGTCCGGCCGGGAAATGGACCGAGGGGCAAGTGGTGGATCATCTGATCCTGAGCACGAAGCCGTTGAACCTGGCGTTGCGGGTGCCGAAGTTTGTGCTGAAGTGGCAGTTTGGCGCGGCGAAGCGGCCGAGCGAGCCGTTGGAAGAATTGGCGCCGCGGTATGAGGCGGCGCTGGCGGCGGGCGGCAAGGCGCCGAAGTCGTTTGTGCCGCCGGCGGTGAAGGTTGAGGACAAGGCGCGGCTGCTGGGGACGCTCGGCAAGGAAGGTAAGAAACTCGTCGCGCTGACGAAGGGTTGGAGCGAGGCGGATTTGGACAGGTACGTTCTCCCCCATCCGCTGCTGGGGAAGTTGACGGTTCGCACGATGCTGCTGTTCACGTATTACCACATGCAGCATCATTTGGATATTTTGAAGCGGGATTATTAACCGCAAGGGCCAAACCCTTTAACCCAAAGAACGCGAAGAAGCGTAAAGAAACTGACTGCTTCGTTTTTTGCTTTTCTGTTGGGCGTTTTTATTTCCACCATTTTCGTTTTGGCTTAATACTTGCCCTTCCTTTGCGTTTCTTTGCGCTCTTCGCGGTTAAAAAGGGTTGCGAACGTTATCGGGACGCGATATAACGCTCGGCAACTCTACGGCGGAGGCGGGCCACTATGTGGATGCGTTGGGCGGCGAGTGCAGTGGCAGTGCTGGGAACGGGGAACGTCATTGCGCAGTCGACTCCTCCACCGATCACGCAGGCGCAGGTCGTCGCGGGACGCAATGACTATCGACAACACTGCGCGGTGTGTCACGGGCCGCGGCTCGAAGGCGTGCACGTCTCCCCCGCGCTCCAAGGCGACCGCTTCGATCGCGCATGGCGCGGCAAACCGGTCGCGAACCTCGCCGCGCACGTGCGCCGCATGCCGCAACCGCCGGCGGGCGAGCCGGGCAGCCTGAGCGACGAGTCGTACACGAACATCCTCGCGTTTTTGCTGCAAACAAACGGCATCGCGCCGAGCGAGACGCCGTTGCCGGCGGAACTCGACGCGCTCGGCAAATTCGTCATTCCGCAGATTGAAGGTGCCATCGTCGATCCCGACACGCCCATTCCCGGCGCGGCGGAACAGTCGGAGGCTCTGAAGAACCTCAAGCCGGTGGATGCCGCAGCGTTGCTGAGCCCCAATGATGGCGATTGGCTTCAATGGAGCCGCACGTATGACGCGTTCAACTTCAGTCCGTTGACGATCATCAACCGCGACAACGTGAAGGAACTGAAATCGGCGTGGCGCCAACCGTTGCGCGGCGGCACCAGCATGCCGATGCCGATCGTGCACGACGGGATCATGTTCTTGCAAACCTTCCCGGACACCGTACTCGCGCTGGATGCGACAAACGGCCACGTGCTGTGGCGGCAGCAATACGACGTGGACGGCGCGAGCCAGAAAATGGGCCTCGCGTTGCACGGCGACAAGGTGATCGTGCCGACCTCGGATCTGCACGTGCTCGCGCTGAACGCGAAGACCGGCGAGGTCGTTTGGAACCACGAGATTGAGTTCGACAACCCGCCCACAATGCGCCGGCGCTACCAGATTCGCAGCGCGCCGCTCGTGGTGGGCGACAAAATTATCCAGGGCGTCACGGCGAGCTTCGTGCCCAAGGGCGGGTTCATCACGGCGATCGATGCGAATACCGGCGAGGAGGTGTGGCGGTTCAACACGATTCCGCGGCCGGGCGAGTACGGCGACGACACGTGGAACGGGTTGCCGCTCGACAAGCGCAGCGGCGGGAGCGTGTGGGACCAAGGCAGCTACGACCCCGAACTGAACCTGCTGTACTTCGGCATCGCGCCGACGTATGACACGGGTCCCCTGCTGCATTTGATTGACTCGGCGGGCGCGTCGAACAGCGCGATTTATACCAACTGCACGATCGCGTTGCGGCCGGACACTGGCGAGCTCGTGTGGCACTACCAGCACATGGCGAACGACCAGTGGGACCTCGACTGGGTGTTCGAGCGGCAGATTGTCACAATGCCGGTCAACGGCGAGCCGCGCAAAGTGGTGATGACGATTGGCAAGATGGCGATTCTCGAAGCGCTCGATGCGGAAACCGGCGCGTATCTGTTTTCGGTGGACGCGGGCGTGCAGAACGTGATCACGGCGATCGATCCGAAGACCGGCGCGAAGACGATTGATCCGGAGAAGCTGCCGGACCCGGAGCGGCCGTGCGTGATTTGTCCGATCGCGGATGGTGCGCGGAGCTGGCCCCAGACATCGTACAGTCCGCAGACGAAACTCGTATATGTGCCGATCACGGAATGGTGCATGAAGTTCGGGCCGGAAGGCGTGCGGCTGCTAACGTCGGGCATTGGGATTACCGACACGCCGCACGAAGCGGCGGCCGACGGCATGATCGGGCGCATGCAGGCCTATGATCCCGTGAACCGGAAACTCGGATGGACCAAGGACGTATCGGCGCCAATGACGACGGCGGCACTGGCGACTGCGGGCGGCATCGTGTTCTCCGGCGACATCGAGCCGTCGCTGAAAGCGTTCGACGACACGACCGGCGAGATTTTGTGGCAGGCGAAGCTGGATGATCTGCCGAGCTCGAGTCTGGTCACGTACCGCGTCGGCGAGACGCAGTACGTCGCGGTGGTTGTTGGGTTCACGAACAACCATGTGCGCGACTACGCGCGGATCTATGACATTTTTCTGAAGAGTCAGGGTAAACCGGTGGATACTTCACCCAAGGGTGGCGCGGCGATTTGGGTGTTTGCGCTGTAGAGCCAACATCGCACTACGGAGTCATAGAGGACACGGAGAGGTGTCTGTGTTCTTGTGGTGACAATTTGTAAATTTTGCTATGGTTTCATTTTCGTCTTTGAAAAAGGAGGCTCCCATCGTGTTGTTTCGGCGTATATCTTCCACTTTGTTGATTGCATTGCTTCTCGCGGCGCTGCCCGTGTCCGCGGAGGACGCGAGCATCTATGGGTTGCCGAAGGCGGACCCGGCGGCCGTTGGGTTGTCGAAGGAAAAACTCGACGCGGTGAAGGCGCAGTTGAATGGGTTTGTCGCAAAGGGCCAGTTGCCGGGCTTTGTGATCGCGGTCGCGCGGGATGGCAAGGTGGGTTACTTCGAGTCGTTCGGCATGCGCGACGTTGAACGCAAGAAGCCGATGACGCCGGACACGATCTTCCGCATGTATTCGATGACGAAACCGATCACGGGCGCGGCGGTGATGACGCTGGTGGATGCGGGCAAAATTTCGCTGGACGATCCGCTGTCGAAGTACATCCCCGAGTTCAAGGACATGAAGGTGCTGGTCGAGAAGGCGGACGGCACGACTGAACTTGTGCCCGCGGAACGCCCGATCACGCTGAAGCATTTGATGACGCACACGAGCGGCTTGGTCTACGGCCTTTTCGACACCGGCGCGCTTGGCAAGATTTATAACGAGAAGAACGTGAACAGCGACGGGTCATCGGGCCTTACGCTCGAACAGTTCGCCAAGCTGACCGCGTCCATGCCGCTGAAGTCGCAACCGGGCAAGGAATGGCACTACGGCGTGAATATGGACATCCTGGGCCGCGTGGTCGAGGTGGTTTCCGGCAAGCGTTACGCGGATTATCTGCAAGAGAAAATTTTCGGACCGCTCGGCATGAAGGACGCCGGGTTTTACGTGCCCGCGGCGAAGGCCGAGCGTCTGGCGAGCAACTATGCGCCGAAGTCCGGCAAGATGGAGTTGCTGGAGGACGCGGCGACGAGTCCCTTCCTGAAAGTGCCGAGCCAGGATTCGGGCGGCGGCGGTTCCGTGATGACGGCGGGCGACTACCTGCGGTTCGCGCAGATGCTGCTGAACGGCGGCGAGCTGGACGGCGTGCGCGTGCTGAGCGAAAAGGCCGTGGCGGAAATGACATCGAACCAGTTGCCGAAGGAAATGGGCGACGCGCCGCTGAACCTGATGGCGGGCATTCCGTTTAAGGGTATCGGGTTCGGCTACTGCGGCGCGACGCCGTTCGACGGCGCGAAGGGCACGATCTTCGGCGACGCGGGCGACTACACCTGGGGTGGCTACGCGAGCACTGACTTCTGGATCGACAAGGACGACCACGTCGTCGGCCTCGTGCTCACGCAACTCATTCCGACGGCGACCTACCCCACGCGGCAAATCATGCGCAATGGTGTGCAGGGCGCGTTGTTGAAAGAAGCCGAGGCGAAGACGGATTGAGCGCCCGCGAGATTTCATTTCATACCCCGCTCCTCGCACTGGCGAGGGCGGGGTTTTACTTTATGGCGCAGGTCTCAGGAAGAGATTGCTTCGTCGCACACCCCGCTCCTCGCAATGACAACGTGGCGAGACCGTACGTTAATTCATCCCGATTGCATGAACGTAGCGTTCGACGCGTCCTTTACTCCCCCACCACTTCCACGATCGGATTAGCAGCCTTGGGTTGTGCGGCGACGTAATCTTCGCCGAGAAATTTGGCGAGGGTGGCGGCGATTTGGGATTGGGTGACGGCGGGGCCGTTGGTCCATTCGCCGTTGGGCGCGGTGTCGGGGCCGAGGAAGGCGTACCACGTGTGTTCGGAACCGGGGTTGCGGTCGCCGTGATTGCGCCAGAGAACGGGCGCGACGCCGCGGCCGTGGTCGGTGGCGAGGATCAGCGTCGTTTTGCCCGCGTACTGCGGCAGCGACTGCAGCGTGTCCCACAGCGTCTTGATGTAGCCGTCCGTGCGCTGCGCGGATTCGAGGTAGAGGTCGTAGCGGCCCCCGTGCGCCCACTCGTCCGTTTCGCCGAGGCTGATGAACAGCACGCGCGGCTGTTTCAGCTTCACGTATTCGAGCGCAGTCTCGAAGGTGAGCGCATCGAAGGGTTCGCCGGGGAAATAGCGCGTAATGCCGAGCTTAACGCGGTTGAGCGCGTCGATCGTCGGCGAGGCCGGCTCGATGAGGAGCGGGTCGTACCCCGCGTTCACAAGGAACCCGCACCGCTCGTAGTTGAAGATGTAGGGGAACACGTCCCACGCGCCGAAGGCGGCGACCTTGCCTTGAAACGCGGGCTTGCCGTGCAACCATTCGAACACGGTGACGTTGTGGTTCAGGACTTTGTCGTTGCTGTCGACTTTATCGTCGGCGAACCCGCACAGGATTTCGTTGTAACCGGGGTAGGAAAAGTTCATGCCGTTCGTGACCTGACCGATGCTGCCCTTGGTCTGGTTGCCGAAGAGCTGGCCCTGCTTGGCGATCGTGCCCCAGATGAACGGCAGCAGAACTTCGCGACGCTGCTCGGGCGTGTCGCGCCAGAAGGCGTCCTCGATGGCTTGCTCGTCGCGGACGTTGCCGAACTCCTTGTTCATGAGTTCCGGATCGGCGCCGGTGAACACGTCCTGCCACCGCAGACCGTCGAACATCAGCAACACGACATTTTCCGTTTTGCGATCCTGCGCGGACGCGAGTCCGGCGAATGCGAACACCAGCAACGACGCAATGAGAACACGAATCTTCATGCCACTCCCTTTCCATTCTGAACAGCGAAGACTCAGGGTATCCGTGTCTGCGGGGGACGTGTCAACCTTAACGCTGGGTAAACAGATGCTAGCGGTGGCGCGTGCCGTTTTGGGCACGCAACTCCGACGGCGTCACGCCCTCAAACCGGTTTAGCAACTTGCGCAGGTGCGCGCCGTCGGTGAGACCTACGCGCTTGGCGATGGCGTCGACGCTGAGCTTGTCCTGGGCGAGCAGGGTCTTGGCGCGTTCGACCCGGCGCCGGGCGACGTAGCCGGTGAAGGTCAGGCCATAGCGCCGTTCGAGTCGCCGGGTCAGCGTGCTGGGCAGCGTGGCGAATTTTTGGGCGGCGGCTTCGAGCGTGAGTTCATCCCCCAGCTTTTCCTCGACGTACCGTTCGAACTCGGCATAGAACCGTCCGGCGTCGTCCTTGGGATGGAGCATGCCCCGGCGCAGGGGGGCCAACGCGCGGGTTACGGCAATGACCGCCTCGCCGAGACTGGCGATGGACTTCAGGTCGTCGATGGCCGGGGTGGTCTCTGGTGGCCGCCCATGCTCGGCGGCGGCTTCGGTCACTGCGGCGACCAGCGCAGCCGACCGGACTTGCCACTGTTCCGGACGCCGGACGGGTTTCCCGGCCTTGAGCTGGTTCGCCACCGCTTCACGGACCGCGGCTGCATCCGGATTCGCCAACGCCGCCAAAATCGCGCGGGCGTTGTAAGCGTCGCGGACGGGTTCCGAACGAGACGAGCCGCGCCGCGAAGACTGTTTCAAGACTGTTTCATTCGCTGGATTCAGTACCGATTCCGCCGCCTTCGCGCCGAAACTTAGCTGTTTCAAGAGTGTTTCCTGCAGCCATTCCGAAACTTCCGGCACGACTTCGGCATGCACCGAAGGAATGTCGGCGAGCGTGAACGGCAACTCGTCCCGCCGGGTGTTTTCGAGTTTCGCGAGACCGTCCTTGGCGTCATCCTCGAGCGCGGCCGGGGTCTCGGCAGGACTGAAGGGTCCGAAGGTGGCGACGTGTCCGGCTTCCGCCGGCCCGACCGGCGCGGCGACACAGGCGAACCCCATGTGGCACAGGTACGGCACGGGACGACCGCGGGTCAGCGCGGTCTGGGCCAGGACTTCCCGGCTGCGCCGACAAGCTTGGGGTCCCCACGGGAGCGTATGCACGAACGCACAGGCCTCGGCACACGCGCCGCACCCGGCGACTTTGGCGGATTCGGGGCCCAAGTAGGCGTGGACGGAGATGGCCGTGCGCGCGACCGTGGCGGCGCGCGCGATCAGACGCGCGGCCTCCGGCCCCGCGAGGATTTCGCCGGCGTCCATGATCTCCCCCAAGAACACGCCCGAGCTTTGCTTAGGCGTGCCACCCTTAGAAACTTTCTGCTGCTCAGGCCGTGCGTTCGAGCACGCGATCGGCCGTGGTCGCCGCCGCGCGCGGCGCGATGCTGAACAACGGCGTCGGCGCGTCCTGCGCGGCGACGAACAATTCCGCCGGATGCCCGCGCATCGCTTGCAACGCCATCGCGCGCGCTTTATCGGCCGTGTTGTTTTCCTGGCTGACGTGAATCGCAACAACGAGCTGCAGATCGTCGTGCAACAAATGCCGGAGCAGACTGTTCATGTCATGGTTGGACAAATGCCCGCGCCGACTCTTGATCCGCTGTACGATCTCGATCGGATACGAACTGCGTTCGATCATCTCAGGACAATAGTTCGACTCGAGCACCAGCGCGTGCGCGCCGCTGAGCCGTTCGCGCACGAGTCCGGTCACATGCCCAAGGTCGGTCGCCATGCCGAGCCGGCAACCGTCGCGCGACACCACAAACGCGACCGGATCGACCGCGTCATGCTCAACACTGAAACTCTGCACCTCGAACTCGCCGATGGAAAACGAATCGCCGGCGTCGATGTGGACTTGGTTGTCGAGCGGTCCGACTTTTTCGACCACCCGCGCGGCGGTATCCGGCGTGATATAGACGGGAACGTTGTACTGCTTGGCGAGCGTGCGCAGACCCTGGACATGATCGCCGTGCTCGTGCGTGATCGCGATACCGGTCAGGCCGTCGAGCGACTCACCCATCGACGCGAGCCGAAGCCGGATTTGCTTCAGACTGAGTCCGGCATCAATGAGAAGTTTGGTGTGCGCGCCCCGGACAAAAAGGGCGTTGCCCGAACTGCCGCTGCCCAGAAGACTAAACCGGATCACCCCAAGATCCCCTCGATGAATTGCCGATTCCCCCTCGGCGTTCGGCGACTATAACAACGAAATGCACCATCGTCAATTGACAGATCCGCGCGTTGCTTCTATAATGGCATCAAACTTGCTATTTCTCGGGGGTAGTACCGCACATGATGCGGATGGACAATAGACTCGTTCAGAATCAGTCCCAGCGGCTGATGCTGACGCAGAAAATGCAGCAGGCGCTGCAGATCCTGCAGTACAACTCGCTTGAGCTCGAAAACCACGTCCAGCAGGAACTCGAAACCAATCCCGTGCTGGAATTGGTGCCGGTGGATCCCCCCGCAGAACCCGCACTCGCCCCTACCTCCACCACACCCGGCCACGACGCGCACGATTACAACGACCAGGAATACGACCAGACCGACTTTGTGAGTCCGTGGGAAGAACGGATTAAAGAAGGCCGGGACTTCAGCGTGAACCCCGAGCTGGCCGCGCGCCGGGACCACTACGAAAACTCGATTACAAAAGCAGAATCGCTGTCGGCCCACCTGCTCGCGCAGTTGCGGCTGGCCTATGCCGACGACGACCGGCACTACCGGATCGGCGAACGGATCATCGGCGACATCGACGACCGTGGCTACTTCACGGGATCCGTGGACGAGATCGCGCTCGAACTCGGCGAGACCTCGCACGAGATCGAGCGTGTACTGTATGCCATACAAAAGTTTGAACCCGCCGGCGTCGGCGCGCGCGACGTGGTCGAATGCCTGCTGCTGCAGATCAACGCCGAGTACCCTGACGACACCGAACTGCGCACGCTGGTCGAGGACCACTTCGAAGCATTGCAGCATCGCCAGGTGCCCAAGATCGCGCGCGCGATGGGCGTGGCGCCCGAACGCATCGAAGAACTCCGCCGGAAACTGTCCACACTCGACCCGTACCCCGGCATGCAGTTTGAGTCCGAACCGACACAGTACATCGCGCCGGACCTTGTGGTCGAGAAAGTCGACGGCGAATGGAAGGTCGCGCTGACGGCCGAAGGCAGCCCGTCGTTGCGGCTGAACCAGGAGTACCGCGACCTCGCCAAAGAAAAGAAGATCGAGCGGGACGACAAGGCCTTCCTACGCGAGAAGATCGAATCGGCCAAATGGCTGATCCGCAACATCGAACAGCGCCGCCAGACGATTCTGAAAGTCGGCGCGGCGATCATGGATTTCCAGCGCGAATTTTTGGAAAAAGGCCCGGACGCTATCCGGCCGTTGACGCTGCAGGAAATCGCGGACGTGGTCGGCGTGCACGAAGCGACCGTGAGCCGCACGACGCGCGGCAAATACATACAAACCCCGCAGGGCCTGTTTGAACTCAAATACTTCTTCTCCCCCGGCCTCAAAAGCGCGACCGGCGAGGATCAGTCGTCCAAGAGCGTGCAGTTGCAGGTAAAAAAGATCATCGACGCGGAAGACAAGCGCCATCCGTTGTCCGACCAGAAGATCGCCGACATGCTGAAGAACGAAGGACTCTCGATCGCGCGGCGTACGGTGACCAAATACCGCGAAGCGCTGAACATCCCCGCGACGAATCTGCGGAAAGAGTACTGAGCCTCCGCCGGCGGCTTCGTTCATGGCCGCCAGGCATTCCCAATGCCGACGCCGCCGCTTTGTCATTGCGAGCGAATGCGAAGCAATCTCTTCCTGCGGCTGCGCGTATACCCGAGGCATCGGTTAAATTGACGCGCCCGGCAGAGATTGCTTCGTCGCATACCCCGCTCCTCGCAATGACAACGGGGCGCGATCTTGAGTCTATGGCGCGAATTGCATGAACGTAGCGTCCGGTTCGTCTACAATCGGTCGTCTGACGAATTCGAGGCGATTGTTATGTCTTCTTCGTTGCGGCGTGTCACTGCACCCGAAACGCGCCTGATCACAGCCCTCACGCCGTTGCTGCAAGCTACTGTGGATGGCGGCGCGTCGGTGGGATTCCTCGCGCCATTGTCGGAAGCAGATGCGGCGGCGTATTGGCGTGAGACCTTTGCCGATCTCGGCGATGCGCGGTTGTTGTGGGTCGCGGAGGTGGACGGTAAGGTCGCGGGGACGGTGCAGTTGTGTCCGAGCCTGAAAGCGAACGGGCGGCATCGTGCGGAGATACAGAAACTGCTGGTGCATCCGGAGTTTCGTGGGCGGGGCATTGCGTCGAAGCTCATGGCCGAGGCGGAATCGATGGCGGCGTCGCTGGGCCGGTGGTTGCTCGTGCTGGATACCGAGTCCCAGTCACACGCGGAGACCGTGTACAAACACCTCGGCTGGATTCCGTGCGGCGGCGTGCCGGGGTTTGCGCTGAGCACGGCCGGCGTGCCGCGCGACAATGTGTTTTATTACAAGGAACTGCCGCACTGAGCCGTCTCCGCTCCGCATAGGCAGTCATCGGTGTTCATCCGCCCTTATCTGTGTTCATCTGTGGAAAATCCTTTGACCTTCGGGCAGTATCAGTGACTCGTCGCCTTCGGAGGATCGCCGTCATGGTTCGTTGGATCGTTGCGCTGCTTTTGCTGCTCGTCTCCCCCGCGTTTGCGGAGACGAAGACCATGCCGGTGGAGGTGTACCTCGACAAGGCGAAGGGCGCGTGGGCCGGGCAGATGATCGGCGTGACGCAGGGCGCGCGGTACGAGTTTCAGTCGAACGGCAAACCGATCACGGGCGAGATTCACGCGTGGGCGCCGGAACGCGTCGCGGACGCGATCAACCAGGACGACTGCTACGTCGAGATGACGTTTTTGAAGTCGCTGGAGACCTACGGCCTCGGCGTGACCTACGAACAGGCCGGCAAGGACTTCGGCGAATCGAAATACGAGTTGTGGCACGCGAACAAGTTCGGCCGGAACAACATCCGGGCGGGCATCATGCCGCCGATGTCGGGCCATCCCAACTACAACGCGCACGCGGACGACATCGACTTCCAGATCGAGGCGGACCTGTTCGGCATTCTGAGCCCCGGCCTGCCGCAGTCCTCGAATAAATTGTGCGACCTGTTCGGCCGGATCATGAACTACGGCGACGGCGTGTACGGAGGGATGTTCGTGTCGGGCATGTACGCCGAGGCGTTTTTTGAAGACAAGGACGTGCGCAAGGTGATCGACGCCGGGCTCGCGTGCATCCCGAAAGAGTCGCTGTACCACAAGTGCATCAGCGACGTGATCGCGTGGCACGCCGAAGAGCCGAAAGACTGGCTGAAGACCTGGCATAAAATTGAAGACAAGTGGCAGGACGACGTCGATTGCGGGCCGGGCGATCCGTTCAACATCGACGCGAAACTGAACGGCGCGTACATCGTGATGGGGCTGCTGTACGGCGAAGGCGATTTCATGAAGACGATCGAGTTTTCGATCCGGTGCGGACAGGACGCGGACTGCAACCCGTCGAACGCCGCCGGCGTGCTCGGCTGCATGAAGGGATTTAAGGGCATCGGCGACGCGATCACGCGCGGGATTCCGGCGATGGCCAACACGAAGTTCGCGTACACGGACTACTCGTTCAACACGCTGATCCCGGCATGCCAGCGCATGACCGAAGCGCTGATCGTGCAGGCCGGCGGAAAGGTGTCCCCCACCGCGTACGAGATTCCCGTGCAGACGCCGATTCCGCCGGCGACGTTTGAGCAGTGGGTGGATCAGGTGAAGAAATAGCGCACTGGAACGGCCTGTTTTCACGTGTGTAGAGGCCACTTGACGCCTATGGTATGCTTTTACGTGGGCGGGTGTGCATGGGACAGGCATGAGCAAACCGTTTTACGAGCGCGAGTTTCCGAGCACGGTGGCAGAGGCGGCCGACGCGTTGGCTGACGCGCTAAAAGTGTTGGCCGCGCGCGGCTGGATTAATCCCACCAACGACTTCTCGCCCCGCCTTTGTCTGGAAGAAGCCCTCGTGAACGCCGTCGTGCACGGCAACGCCAATGAAGCGAGCCGTCGCGTGCGCGTGCAATTTTTCGAAAGCGGCGACCAATGCACCGTGCGTGTGTTCGACGAAGGCAAAGGGTTCGACGTCGATAAAGTTCAAATGGCCGATTGCGCCACTCTTGGCGGACGCGGCGTATGTTTAATTCGAGAATTCATGGAAGACGTCCGGTTCAACAAGAAGGACAAATGCCTCGAGATGGTGTTTAACAGAAACACTTTCTCCGAGGCCTGTGCGTGACCCGGACCAGGAAGGCGAGTGAGTGCTATGACCACGGCCAACGGGCTGATTACTTTTGAAAACAAGGGCGCGATCACGGTGGGCACCATCACCGGCACGAACGTGCTCGACGGGCTGCACACGGACCACTTCGGCCGCGAGGCGATTGCGTACGTCACCGGCAAACCGCGCCTGAATCTCTTATTGGATTTCCGGAATATCTCGTATCTCTCGAGCGCGGCGCTCACGGAACTTTTGCGCGTCCGCGAGGTATTGCACAAGGACGGGGGAACGTTTCGTCTGTGCTGCCTTTCCTGCGATATTCTCAAAGTGTTCAAGATCACCAACCTTGAAAAGCTGTTCCACATCCACGGCGAAGAAGATACGGTCGAGGCGCTCGCGCGGTACCAGCGTGCGCTGGAGGTCGCCGTGAAGGAACGTGACTGGGCCGCGCAGGACGCGGGCGGCTGATGGCGCTGAAATTTCGCACGCGCCTGAACTTCACGATCGTCTCGCTCGTCTTCCTCGTCATTGTGGTGTTGAACGCCGCCGTGATGGTGATCCTCGGGCTGGACATGTGGACCGCGAACTGGCGGTCCGGCGCGACCATCAACACGGTGACCACGGCGTCGATCGACCAGGCCATCGACCTGCCCCCCTATCTGCAGGAACGCGTCAGCGAGCAGATGGAATTGCAGGCCACGCTTATCGGCGAGATCGTCGAGCTGGCGGAGAAAAGCGGCAACGCCGACACCCTCTCGCTGACCGATCGGCTTAACCGCGCACGGCTGGCTTCGGCGCGCACGAATGCGCCCGTGGACAGCATCGTGGTGACGGACGCGCAGGGCAAGGCGATCGCGGGATCGGGCGACGCGCCGGCGAGCGAGATCGACGCGATCCCCAAGCTCACGCCGGGCGCCTCACCGCAGGCGGGTGGCGTGACCGCCGCGCCGGGCAAGAAACCGGAACAGCATGTGTATGCGCCGCTCCCCCACCGTCCCGGCACGGTGTATGTCGGCTTGAACGACCAGACCCTGAAACGCCTCGTGGAACCCGTCACGCTGGAGACCGCGCTCGAACAGTTCATGGCGCGGGGTCTGTACGGCAGCGCGTATATCCGCATGGCGGTGATTGATTCGACCGGCGCGGTGCTCGCGCTGGTTGAGCGCGACGGCGCGACAAGTTCGCCGCAATTGATGCGAAGCATCAGCGACTTTTGCGCGAACTTCCTGAAAGACCTGCCGAACAAGGCGCCGCAGGATCGGTACGCCACGCGCATGATCACGCGCGACGTCGGCGTGGTGACCCCGCTGGAACTGGCGTCGACCGGCGAAGTATATGCGCTGTACGTTGAGCACGACACGAGCCGGCAGTTCACGTACATCGTCGATCGCATCGGCGTGTTGCTCGTGGTTGGCGCGATCATGTTCACGCTGGCGCTGATTACGAGCATCTTCCTGAGCCGTGGATTGTCGAAGCCGCTGATCGAGCTGGCGCGCGGCGCGCGCGAGTTCGGGGCCGGCAACTTCAACTACCGCCTCCGCATGAAGCGCAAGGACGAATTCAGCGATCTGGCGCAGTCGTTCAACACGATGGCGATTTCGATCCAGGAATACGTCCACGAGCTGCGCCAGGAAACCTCGCGCCGGGAACGTCTGGAGAGCGAATTCCGCATCGCGGCCGACCTGCAGCAGACGCTGTTGCCCGAAGCGCCGCCGCGCGTGGACGGCATCGAGCTGACCGGCTGGAGCCAGGCGAGCAAGGATGTCGGGGGCGATTTCTACGACTACTTTGAATTGCCGAACGGCAAGATCGGCATCGTGCTGGGCGACGCGACCGGCAAGGGGTTGGGCGCGGCGCTCTTGAGCACGCAGTGCTCGAGCATTCTGCGCACACTGGCCGGACAGAATCTGCCGCCGGCCGAACTGCTGTCGCAGACGAATAATGAATTCTTCAAACGTATCGGGTCCACGCACCGGTTTGTAACGCTGTTCCTGCTCGTCCTCGATCCGGAGACGGGCATGGCGACCTATGCCTCCGCCGGGCACCCCCCCGCGTTGCTGACGAATCCTGAAAAGAATCAGAGCCGTTGGCTGGAAAGCGAAGCCGGGTATCCGCTGGGAATCGTGAAAGATGCGACCTTCAGCGAAGTAACCGTGCGCCTCGAGCCGCGCGACACGGTGGTGATCTACAGCGACGGCCTCACGGACGCGCAGGATTCCACGCACCAGTTGTTCGGCGAGAAACGGCTGGAAGATGCCGTGAAAAGCGGCGGGAACCGTTCGCCCGAGGAATTGCTCACCCACATTCGCGCGGCGGCCACGCACCACATGTACGGCAAAGACCCGATCGACGACATGACCATCGTGATTGTGCGGTTTGAGTCGGCAGTGGCGGCGGCCGCGCAACCGCCGGCGGCCTAATTATTATTCCAGCGCGAATACACCCAAAACCTCGAAAAACCGATGTTTCAATGATTTCAATCCTAGTACAGCTTTAGGCCTAGGACGTGGTATAATTCGCCCATGAGTGGAACCGGACTCGAACTTTGGCTCGCGTTCACCGCCGCAGCGATTGCGCTGGGCGTGGCGGCCTATCTTATGGCCCGGACCGACGATGCCATGGACTGGGACACGGACCGCCGGGAAGAAGAGCGGCGTGGCGGCGAACGGCGTGGCGGTAAGGAACGCCGGAGCCTGGCCCGGCTGCTGCACGACCGCCTGCACAACCCCGGCCGACGCAAAGAAGACCGCCGTAGCGGCGACCGCCGCAAAACCACCGACTGGCAGGAACACATCGACCAGGTGCGCGAGCGGGTCGAATCGACCAAGAACAGCGACCGCGACCGGAAAGCCCAGTAACTCAGTTCGCGTTACGCCGGATGCGTTTTAGCCTGTTATACACATCGTTCAGCACCCGCATGGCGTCCTCGTCGCCCCCCTTGTCGGGATGGTGAATCTGCGCCTTTCGCCGGTATGCCTTCTCGATATCGTCCCACGTGCAGCCGGGCGATAAGCCCAGAATCTTGTAGCACATGTCCATTTCCTGGGAGCTCATGTCGCTGCGCGGAGGCGCATCTCCGCGCAATTCGCGCAGGCCCTGCATGATGCGCGGCCACAGGCCGGTCGCACTGAGCACGACGATTACGAGGAACAGAATCAACAGTTCGTTTATGTTCGGCAGGCTGATCATGGGCGTGCGGATGAGCTCATTTCAGCGCCGTTCGCGGTCCTGAAACTTGAAGATATTGTCGATGGCCTCGGCGAGCTTTTTTTCGTCCTCGGGCACCGGCGCGTCCGATACTTTCGTCGTCGTGCGGGCCTTTTCCTTGCGCACGCGCCGGCCGCGGCGTTCCCAGCTCCAGCGCAGCATGAGCGGCCGCGTTTTCATGTACACGAAGCCCGCGGCCATGCCGCCGAGGTGCGTGAAGAGCGCGACCTGTCCCTCACGGGCCAACAGCAGCGGCACGACATTGATCGCAACCAGCACGAACACAAGCGCGCGCGCCGTGATCGGGAACGGAAGCGGCAACAGAAAAAGATGGCGATCGGGATCGATGACGGCAAAGGCCACGAGCACGCCGAGCACGGCCCCGCTGGCGCCAACGACGGGAATGCTTGCACCCGAGTAAAAATAGGGAATGAGATTCACGAGCGCGCCGACGATGCCGCAGATGAAATAGAACCGCAGGAACTGCCGCGTGCCGAGGACGCGCTCCACTTCCGGCCCGAAAAAGAAAAGCTGCAGCATGTTCATGAACAGATGCCACAACCCGGCGTGCAGGAAGAGGTAGGTCACCGGGGTCCACACCCAGCCCTGCATGAGGCGCTCGCTGGAGTACATCAGCGTGTCGAGAATCAGCGCGCCGCCGGGCGGATCGAGTGTTTGCAGATTGCCCAGGCCGATATCGAGCATGAGCTGCGCGGCGAAGATGGCGACGTTCGTCAGGATGAGCGCGCGGACGGCGAAGGTGATGCCGCCCTCCCCCATCGTGCCGAACTGAATGGTCTGGTTATACGTCTTGCTCATGGTGCCCGCCAGCCCTGAACCTGCCCACTATTGTATCGATTGGGCGACTGTGGAACGAGTGGCGCCGGCTTCCAGCATGGCGTCGATGGGAAATCCAGCGACAGGGCGCATCTTGCCGACGGGGTAATACTGGAACACGGCCCTGGCCACCACGGATTTGACCGGCAAGCCGCCCGGCACCACCATCGCGGCATCCCGATAGATCGCGGCCCAGTTGTGGCTGTCCACGCTGAGGTTGGAGTTGTCGCCCAGCACGAATACCTCGCCCGTGGGCACGGTGTACGGGTCCATGGGATACGCGATGGGCTCGGGCCGATACGGCTCGGAGACGTACTGCCCGTTTACAAACACCGCGCCGTGCCGGACCTCGATAACGTCGCCTTCGACGCCGATGATGCGCTTGACGAGGTAGCCTTTTTGTTCGAGCGGGTCGCGCACGATGATGTTGTCGCCGCGGCGATAGTTGTCCGACGGAATCGCGACGAGGCGATCGCCGGCGTGCAAGGTGGGCAGCATGGAGTCAGAATCGACGACGAAGAAGCGCATGCCCTTGGCGCCCATGGCATAAAAGAACAGCGCGGCGAGCAGCAGCAGCGCGATGCCCAGCACCTGCCGCAGCGGCGAGACTTTCACCCGCCACCAGGGAGTATCGGCCAGCGCAAAGTTGCTCATGGTGCGTACGCCTTCGTTAGGCGGCCTTCTTCGCCTCGGTCAGCAACTGCTGGGCAATGACGTTGTCGTTTTTCAGCGCGACGGCCTGCTCCAGCGGCGCGATTGCGTTTTTCGGCTGATTGCCTTTCATCCACGCGCGCGCCTCGTTCAGGAGCGAATAAAAACGCTCGTCCTCGGTGCGCGACACGGCCTGTGTGCGTTTCCACGCCTCGGCGGCGACTTCCCAATCGATCTCAACGCCGAAATTCTCCGAGGCGAAAAAGTTCACCGCGTAGTCCTGCACGATGTCGAAATCGTTTGGCAACAGATCGGCCGCCTTCTTCGACATTTCCATCGCCTGTTTGTACAGCTTGTCGCGCGGTGTTTTGGTGATGCGCTCAATCTGCACAAAATGGATCAGGTACATCTGCGCCAGGTTGTACAGATAGTCGGCGTTGTCCGGTTCGAGCTTCAGCGCACGATTGAGTTCGTTGAGGCCGCGCGTGTAGTCGCCCGTGTGGAAATAGTAAATACCGAGGTTGTTGTGCGCGGGCCCGAGGTTGTCGTCGATCTGCGAGGCGGTCATCCAATGTTCGAGGCCGCCGGCGTCGTCATCGGCGTAGTCGAACAAATACTCGCCGTAATAGTTGTGCGCACGCGCGTCCTGCGGGTACCGCTCCAGGATCCATTCCCACATCGCGCGGATGAGTTTTCCCCGATCCTGCATCGACTGCTGCTGAGCGGTCGCCAGGTCACGCTGCCCGTCGTGCGCGTAGTTCTCGGCCAGTTCCTGGTCCCAGTCCATCAGGCCGAACTGCTGGAGTTGGAACCGGCGCGCGGCATCCACCACGGCGATCTGGTCACCCTGGATGGTTTCCAGGAATTTAAGTTCCTGCGGCAGGTCGGCGGCCCAGAGCGGCATAGCCCCCAAGGCCATCAATGCCGCCCCTAAATTACGAATTACGCTCGTCTTTAGCATCAGTTTTCCCCTCGGCCACGAAACATCCTAACAGAACAATCCCATTCCGGCGATGTTTTGGCCCAAAATCTCGAAATTCCATAGGCAGGCTACATTTGATGGGCCTGCCCTATTCCGTATGATGGGGGCGGACTCCTGTCATTCCCCCGTTAGGAAACCCGAACAGGCGGCTTGGTGTTTTACTACGCAATTGTTCGATACCCTAACTGATCGAGGACGGCGGATCCCATGGAAGACCAGACGCTCAACCAGGCGCGGCAGCTTCACCGAACGATCCGCGCACTGCAGCAACGCTTGTTGATCCGCAGCCTGCGGCCGGAAACGGGCCGGACACCGTCGCGCGAATTGACGCTGGCGCAGGTGTCGACGCTGCGCGTGATCCACGAGCGCGGTTCGGTGAATTTGAAGGACCTGGCGGAAGCGACAAAGGTGTCGTCGCCGTCGGCTTCGGCGATGGTTGATCGGCTGACGGATCTCGGCCTGGCGGTGCGGCAATCGAGCACCTCGGACCGGCGCGAAGTCCGGATTGAGTTGACACCGGACGGCAAAGCGGGAGTCGAACTATACGAACGCGAGTTGTTGCACTCGCTGATCGAGTTCCTGCAGAAGCTTGGACCGGAGACGTCGAGCCGGTGGTGCGAGATTTACGAGCAGATACAGGAAATTTTGGACGAAGAAAATGCGCCTGCAATAGCGGCTGTAGCGAAATAACGAGGTAGAATGAGCGAAACGAAAAAGAAGTCAGGGTCGCGTCTGCGGATAGTTCTTGGATTTCTGGCGTGCATAGTGATTGTGCTGCTAGGTCTGGCATTGAGTCTGCTTTTCATGTTCCAGCGCAAACCTCCCGCGCGCGCGGAAGCTTCAGAGCGCGCGGTGAAAGTAGACGTGCAGACGGTTGAACTTGTCGACATGCCGGTGATGATCGGCGGGTTTGGCGAGGCGCGCTCCAAAGACGAAGTGGTGATTTCGCCGGAAGTGCCGGGCCGCGTCGTCAGCGTACATCCCAAACTCGAGGTCGGCAGCGTGATCCCGGCCGGCGAAGTAATTTTCGCCATCGATCCGCGCGACTATCAGACCCGCGTGGTCGAGGCTGAAGCGACGGTAAAGCAATGGGAATCGACGGTCGCGCGCATCGAAAAGCAGTACCAGCTCGACAAATCCCGCCTCGAAACCTATCGGCGCATGGCCGATCTGGCGAAGAAAGAATACGACCGCATGGTCGCGCTGTACGAGAAGGACAACATTACGTCTGAGTCGGCCGTGAGCGACAAGGAAATCCAGTACAAGCAGTCGCAAGACGCGCTCGATCAGGTGGTGCAGACGGTTGACCTGTACCCCAACCGCATTGAAGAAGCGCGCAGCTCGCTGGCCGCGTCCACGGCATCGCTGGAGCAGGCGAGGATTAATCTCGGCCGCACGTCCGTGGTGGCACCGTTCAACGCGCGCGTGAAGGAAACGCGCGTGGAGGCCGAACAGTGGGTGACGCCGGGCACGCAGGCGCTGACGATTGCGAACGACGCGGTGCTGGAAATCGCCGTGGCGCTGAACAGCAGCGACGCGCGCCAGTGGTTGTTGTTCGACGACACGAAGGCGGCCGAAGGCCGCGCGTGGTTCCAGGACGTTCAGCATGTTCCGGTGAAAATCGCATGGACCGAGGCCCTGAAAGACAACCAGTGGCAGGGCACGCTGGACCGCGTTGAAAAGTTCAACGAAGAGACCCGCACCGTGACGGTTGTCGTGCGCGTGGACGGTACCGAAGCGAGTGCGCCGAAGGCGGGCAGCCTTCCGCTGGTGGAGGGCATGTTCTGCCGCGTGACGATTCCGGGCCGCGTGGCGAAGGACGTGGTGCGCCTTGCGGCCGAGGTCGTCGGCTTCGATCAGGAGGCGACGGGACTGCAGACGGTCTATATCGCGCAGAAAGAACCCGATTCCGACCGCACGACGCTCCGCACGCGCCAGGTGCGCGCCTCGCACAACGAAGGCGACTACGTGTACGTGTCCGAGGGCCTGAAGGCGGGCGAAATGGTGATCACGACCCGTCTGGTCGATCCTCTCGAGAACACGCTGCTTGAGGTGTCCGAGGAAGCGCCGATTCAGGAAGCGGACGCCGCGACGCCCGCGGGACGTTAGGACGCCGGTTCCTCTTCGAGCTGTTTCATGTATTCGGCGGCGTTGTAGACGATTACCTGATTGCCGCCGGCGCGCTTGGCGTCGTACATCATCGCGTCCGTAAACTGGATGAACGAGCGCGCGGAGTAATTGTCGCGGTAGGTCATCAGGCCGATGCTCATCGTGAGCAAGTCGAAGCGGCGCTGCGCGAAAGACTCGCGGATACGATGCGCGATCAAGGTCGCCCCCGTCTCGTCCGCTTCCGGCAGGATCACGGTGAATTCATCGCCGCCGTACCGGAAACCCAAGTCCACGTGTTCGCGGGTAGATTCCGAAATGCAGCGCGCGACCTCGCGCAGCACGCGATCACCCTCGAGATGGCCGTGGGCGTCGTTGTAGGTCTTGAACTTGTCGATGTCGAGCAGCAGCAGCGACAGCGGATGCTTCTGACGCCGGGCGCGTTCGATTTCCGCTTCGAGTCGCTCGTAGAAGTAGCGCAGGTTGTATAGGCCGGTCAGACCGTCGCGAATGGTCATTTCCTTGAGCTCGCGCTCCAGCCTTTTTTGCTCGGTGATGTTTTTGCACACGAGGAGCATGTCGGGCGGAGTGCCGGGCAGATCGGGCACCAGCGAAACGGACATGCTGACCGGGATGATCTCACCGCTGCGGTGCCGCAGTTCTGTTTCGTAGTTCTGCAGCGGCCGTTCGGCGGACAGCACTCGCCGCACATAGCGCGCCTCTTCCAACCCGCCCACGTACAGGTCGGAGACGCTGATCGCGCTCAGGTCCTGTTCGGAAAAGCCGAGCATGTCTTGTGCGCCGCGGTTGGCGAATGTGATTTGTTCATCTGCGGCGACGGTCACGATGGCGTCGACCGTGCTTTGGATCAGACGGTTCAGATAATCCTGTGCTTGCCGCAGTTGATCGTTGCTGCGCGCGAGATCTTGCGTGGCGTCGCGCACGCGATCTTCGAGGCGTTCGCGGTAATGCTTGTTTTCCTTCACGAGCCGGCGCTTCTCGATCGCGCGCTCGACGCAGATCAGCATTTCGTCAAAGTCGAAGGGCTTGAGGATGTAGTCGTCCGCGCCGGCGCGCATGGCGGTGATGGCGCTGTTCGTGTCGGAGCGGCCCGTCATGACGATGACGGAAAGATCAGGCCACTTCGCGCGCGCGGCTTCGGTGAGCGCGATCCCGTTCATGCCGGGCATGCCGAGGTCCGTCAGCATCAAAGACGGCTCGATTTCATCCAAGCGCGCGAGGGCATCGAGCGGCGAATTGGCCGAGATACACTCGTAGCCGCGGCCGCTCATGTATTCTTGAAGAATATCGAGAATAACCATCTCGTCGTCAACAATTAGGACGCGGTTATCCCCAGCCACAGCGCTCACCCCCACGCGTGTCTCCCTGTATCCGGTTCCGGATGGTGTAGTTGGACGG
>CAZUJL010000039.1:3789-29211 GCA_964620045.1 uncultured Nitrospirales bacterium | reverse complement strand
CCCCCCCCCCCCCTTTTTTTTTTTAATGATACGGCGACCACCGAGATCTACACCACCCTCGGCTACGGCGACATCACCCCGCAAGGCCCTCTCCGGTTCTTGGCCTCCGTCGAAGCCCTCACCGGTTTCCTCCTCGTCACCTGGAGCGCGTCGTTCACCTATCTCGAAATGCAGCGCTTCTGGCGGGATAAATAACGCGATGCGAGGGGATCAATTCCGTTAAGAGAATTCCGTCGGCGACAGATGTTTTGGGCCACGCTTCAAACTAAAAATCACCAATGCAGCGAGAATGCCAAGAAGGACCACCGACGATCCGATCGTCCCAAACCCCAGCCCGCCCTTGTCCGGCGACTTGGTCAATAGATCGCCCATGGTCGCACCGAACGGCCGCGTCAGAATGAACGCCGCCCAAAAGAGCCCCGTGTGCGAGATCGGTGTAAAGAAGTACATCAGCACGATCGCCGCGATGGCACTCGAGATCAGGAGATTGCTCATGCCGTATCCCAGGCCCGAGCTATCAGCCAAATAGTCCCCGAGCGCGGTGCCCAGCGTGTTGGACGCCAGAATCGCGGTCCAATAGAAAATCTCGACCTTAGGCTCGCCGATATGATCAACCGAAAGATGCCCGACACTGAACCGCCACACCAGCAGCACCACGATTAATATCGTAATCAAAATCACCGAGCCCGTCGCGTATCCCAACTGCAATGTGCGGTCCATAAAATCCGACATCGTCGTTCCGGCGGTACTCGTTGCCAAGATCACCGCCCAGTATAGAAACGGATGAAACGATTTCGATCGGAGTTGGATTATTAACGCGATAAGGAAAAAACCAATTAAAATTAACGAACTCACCGCATACCCGACATTGAGGGTCATGGACAGCATGTCGCCGCCGGTCTCGCCCACCGTCGTCGCGCATATTTTCATTATCCAGAAAGCAAACGTGACCGTCGCTACTTTGTTCTGCTTCGCCACGGAATCATTCGCGCTGATCTCTACTTCTTGATGCTGGGTTGAGGTCGTCATGACGGAAAATTCTCCGCAAATTCGGTCTCGCAGTTTTGCCGACCGACACAAACAACCCTACTAGCTCGATCCTTATCGTTCCATTACCCCTGTGCGGACTCGTAGCTAAAACTCGCCAACTCGCCGCCCTGGACTTCATACCGGAACTCGATCGGATTGCAGCAGATTTCGCAATCCTGAATAAACGATTGCGATCCTGCCGAGAGATCGAGTCCAATCTCGCTCGTTTCCCAGCAATGCGGGCAGGTGTACGTTTCGGTCACCAACCGGCTCATCGCGCACCTCCTATCCAGCGATGCAGCGCCCATACTTTGTCATTCTGAGCAAAGCGAAGAATCTCCCCGTCCGCACATCGAGAGGCTTCTCTTACTTCGCATCCCCCGCCTTAATCCAGTCCTTCGTGAACTGCGCGTGTTTGATCGTCTTCCCCTTCACCTCGCCGTCGGCCGGCTTGTCGATGAAGTAGCTGTACGACGCGTGAATTGTCCCGTCCGGCGCCTGCGTGATCGACGGGTAATGAAAACTCCCCACGTTCGGTTCGCGCAGTTCCAGATGCCGCTTCCACTTCCACGACTTGCCCTCGTCGTCCGACAACGCCACCACCAGCGAGTGTCGACCTTGCGGAATATCGTTGTAAATACACACCCAGTCGCCGTCGTTCAGGTTCGCGAGCTCAAGTCCCGCGCCCGGATTCGCGAATTCCGGATGGTCGTACACCTTGCTCCATGTCTCGCCGCGATCGGTCGATTCCGACACGTGCACTTTCTTCGGCGGCGGACCATTGTCGCGCATGTAGTTCACAATCGTGCCGTCCTTGCGCACGGCAAAGCTCGGCTGAATGTTTCCGCCGCCCACAATCGGCTCGCTGTAGTGCCAGGTCGCACCCAAATCGTCCGTGATGCCGACCAGCGAGATCGAGAACCCGTCCGAATACAGGCCCACCAACAAACGACCATCCGCCAAAAATTTCGGATGCGCGCGCGTGAACCAACCCAACCGGCTCGTGAGCTTATCCGCCGCCTGGGCGTAGTTGCCGTCGGCCCATTTCTGAATCGGCGCCGGCCACGGCTGCGGCAGGCCGACGTATTCTTCCGTCTTCGCCTTGATCTTCGCCTCGAAGTCCGGCTGCTGCTTCACGTGCATGACTTCCAGGTAGTCCCACTTCGGCGCGCCCTCGGGCTGCATATAGTCGCTCGACACCTTGTACTTCATCAGCGCCGATTCCCACGTGTTCGCCTGAATCGTCGGCCACATCAGCCACAGCCGCTGCTTCGGATCGATCACCATCGTGCAGTTCGTGTCCGGGAATTCCGGCGTGTCCGCCATCAGGAACGGCGCGGTCCATTTCCCCGTCGCTGCCACCCGGCGTGCGCCCAGGATCACCACATCGTCCGACTGCCGCTCACCCGATCCGTGAAACCAGCAGACCAGCAAGTCACCGTTCGGGCATACAATGATCGCCGACCCGTGGTTGTGCCAGTCCTCCAGCGGAAAAATAAACTCCGACTCAACCGCCGGCTGCGCAAACGCGGCAACCGAGATAAAAAAACAAAGACAAATTCGAAGCAGCATCACGCACCTCCATTCCAAGCCAAAAAACCCACCAACTACGAAATTCTCGAAATAGCCCTTGTTTCGCACTTAGGTATTTCCACCAAGTGTCCCTTAGGTCCTTTTCGTCCTTTAGGTCCTTGATTCGCACCCAGCACTCTCACCACTGCAACAAACCCGCAATATATATAGGCAGTCGTCGGTGCCGCGGTCACACCCCGAACTGCCGCATGTGGTGATGAATATGCACGCCCATAAGCTGGCTCCACTGGCGCAGGCTCAGCGGACCCAAAATCGGATGTGTCGCCATTTTGTCCGGCGTGGCGTCCAACGCGGCAACAAACCGCTTCATCGCGGCGAGCAACCCAGTGCGCTCGCCGGTGAAATCGTGGTCGGGCGGCGGCGTCCAGTAGTCGGGTGCTTTGATCTTTCCACCGGGCCAGGTCGTGACCACGTGCGCAATGAGCACGAATAAAATGGTGCGAACAATTGGCTTACTCTCGTCCGGCATCGTCACTTCACCCAGCGCCACTTCGGTAGCGTTGCGCAAGTGCTTCAGCATCTGCTCCACACTCATCTTGCCGAACTTCCGCTGCGAATCCGGACGCAACGCCTCGACTCGCCCCGCAAAATCAGCCAACGTACCCGTGGTCAACGCAACTGGTGGCATGGCTCCCTCCGAGGGACTGACTGCGAATCCCGTTGTCTTAGTTTTTATCGCATCAAACCACTGCGAATATCGAAGCCGATAACAACCACCGTGCAACAACTGCCGGGATTCGTAGTCTGTCCCCGGTCTTACTCAATCCTGCACGTGCAACACCTCGCGCCCGCGGCCCTGCGCGATGGCGGAGGTGTACGTCACCAATTCTTTCTGAATCAGCGGATCGGTCAGGTTGATCGTGCGCCCCATCTCCGCCGACATGTACGCCGCCTGGCACAGCTTCGTGATCTCAACGCCGTAGCTCCAGTCCGCCAGTGGCGCGCGTCCCTGCAGGAAGGCATCGCGCATGTCTTCCATCTCGTCCACATAGCCATACAGATCGGCCTCGTTCGGCTCGACGGCGAGCAGCCCGCGCGACGCCGTCGATTTCTCCAGCGCGAGCTCGGCATTCGCCGTCGCTTCAGCCGCCGCATCGCCAATGAAAATCGTCAACGGCGACTGCAGGCTGTTCACTTCAAACGCATAGCCCGGCCCCATGCCGTCCATCGCCAGGCGCAGTCCCTGCTTCTCATACATCCAAGAGTTCGTGAACTGCGCCTTCACAATCTGCTTTGTCTCCGGATTGCGGAAAGTCACCACGCCGGTCGCGAAGTCTTCCGCCGGCGACACCGAGTAATCGACACCCATGCGCTTCAGCAAATCCGCGCGCCACTTCTTCTGGCCCCACTTCAGCAGCGCCGTCTCCGCCTGCACGGAAATCGGCTGCAGGAAATTCAGCGGCTTGCCGATCGGCGTCAGCGCGAACCAGCCGACCGCGATGCTGTGGCAGCCCATGTCGGACAACACGCCGCCGCCCTGCCGCACCGGATCCCAGAACCACGGCTCGTGCGGACCGCCATGCTCTTCCGCCGAGCGGACCAGCGTCATCGGGCCCATCGTCTTCTGCTGCGGCGCAAGCTGTTCGATCGCGCGCTTCACGGGCTTCATGTGAAGCTGATTTTCAAAGTAACACGTCGGCAAGTTCACCGACTTCGCCAGATCGACCAACTGCTGCGCTTCCTGCACCGTGCGGCCCAGCGGCTTCTCGCACACGACGCCCTTCAGCCGCGCGCCCGCCTTCACCGCGTCGATCACCTGACCCACGAGTTCCGCGCGCACATAGTTCGGCGCGAACACCGCCACCACGTCGCAGTTCTTGCACAGTTCCGCGACGGTTTTGTACGCCTTGCAGTCGCCCAGCCCCTTCTTCCGCGCGAATTCCGCCAGCGCCGGCGCCCGGTTCGGCGAACACACCCCCACCAAGTCGATCCCGCGCACCTGCGTAAGCGCGATCGCCTGAAACTTCGCAATAAAACCGGCTCCAATAAAGCCGAGACGCAACCGTTCCATTTCCCCTCCGCAACAATTTCACACTGCAACAAGCGGCGAGTATAACCAAGGGCCACCGCGCGGACAACGCACTTGATGACCGCCGCGCACAGTGCTACCGTGGCGCAATTCCTTGAGTTAGGAGCGGATTTTCGCTACCATGAGCGCTTCGGAAGATCGGCGGCACAGCATGGCCGAAGCCAGCGAACTCGTTGGCGTCGCGCCCCACGTGCTGAGGCAATGGGAAGAACGTTTTGCCCAGTTCCGGCCCAAGCGCGACCGCGCCGGCCGGCGCGCCTACTCCGGAAAAGACATCGCCGTCGCGCGGCGCATCAAGGAATTGCTGCGCGAAGAAAAGCTCACCGGCGAGGGCGCGTCCAAGGCGCTCGCGCGCGAGCTGCGCGGCGAGGCTCCGCCCAAAACGCGCCACGAAACAATTGAAGTGCTCGACCGCATCGACGCCGAAATCCGCGCCATGCTCGAAACGCTGGACGGATACGAAAGCGAAGACGACGCGGACGACGAAGACTGAGCCACTGCAACAACCCGTCGGGGCGTAGCGCAGCCCGGTTAGCGCGCTACACTGGGGGTGTAGAGGTCCCGGGTTCAAATCCCGGCGCCCCGACCATTTTTTCTTTCGAAGCTCGCCTTGTAGTTTGCGTGCGCGTCCGACGCGGTAGTCTGGCGGGTCTTCCCAGCGATCAGCATACCGTACTACTGCTCAGCCAGCGAGGAGTCTACACCTTACATGGTGCAGTCGCAGCGCGGTTTTACCAGCACATTACGGCGCTTGGGCATTGGCGCGATGGTAGCACTTGTCAGCACCGGTGTCGCGTTGCTTGCCGTCGAGTTGAGCACGCTGTGGATCTACCCCAAGGTCCGAGGAAACACGAGCACGTGGGCGGATATAGACAATCGTCTTCATGTGGCCAACGTAGAGATCGAATTGGCTCGTGGCAAGTCTTTCGCCGGAAAGGCCATGGAGGCGGCGAGCGAAATCCATCCTTACTTGGGTTTTGCGATGGACCCGCGCGCGGAACTCCAGCAAGAAGACGGCAGCATGTTTCACCCGTATTCCGATCTCGGTTTTTTCATGGGCGGAACCCTGCCTCCCGCACGAGGCAAGAACGAATTTGTCGTCGCGATCAGCGGCGGATCGGTCGCGGCGCACTTCTTCAACCAAGGCGGATTTAACCAACTCAAGAAGTTATTGAGATCGATACCGGCGCTTCAGAGTAAGCGAATAATTGTTAAGAACTACGCGCTTCCCGGGTTTAAGCAGCCGCAAGAGTTGATGGCGTTGAACTATCTTCTCGTGCTTGGGGCGCAGTTCGATCTTTGGATCAGCATTAATGGATTCAACGACATGGTATTGCCGGTATACGAAAATGAACCGGCCCATGTTGCGATGGTTTATCCGCGCGGCTGGAACCTGCTCACGGAGAGCGTGGTTGAGCCTGCCGAAGCGGAATTTCGATCGGCGATCTTTACGATCACGGCACAGCGCGAAGATTGGCGTGCGTTTGCCACGCGCCCGTGGCTCACGCGAAGTGCATTCGTGCGGGCGTGGTGGGACATTGTCGACCGCCGCATGGAAGAAAAAGCACGAGAATTGATGAAGGAAATCCAGGCAGCGCAATCGCGCCAAATCGATCGGGGGCCGGTCTCCCTGGACGCGACGGGATCGGGGACGGATCGTCTTCAGCGGCGTGCGTTGGAAATTTGGGAGCAATCGACCCGGCAGATGGCGAAGCTGTGCGAAGCCAATGGCATTCAATATGTCGTGTTCGTGCAACCCAACCAGTATTTTAAGGATTCCAAAGTCCTTAACGCAGAAGAGAAACAAATAGCCTGGGCAGAGACCGGCTATCGCCCGTATGTGGAGGCTGGGTATCCGCTGCTGGTCGAATCCATTCCCAAACTTCGCGCGGAAGGTATATCGGTGGTGGATTCGACGATGATTTTTCGCGACGAAGCCCGGACGGTGTACAACGATACCTGCTGCCACTTAAACAAGCTCGGAAACGACTTGCTGGGCGAGCACATCGCCGCGGAAATTGTTCACCTGTTCGACGAAAAACCGGAGGCGGCGGGTTCCGCTCAATAGCCGATTATCCCGGAAGACCGATTGTTTCGCTCTCCACACCCCGCTATTCTTGCGCACACTTAGCAACCAGTCTGTGCGGGAGCCACGAATGATTCAGCGGTCCGTTGCGCGCGATATCGCGATTGCGGCGGCGCTCCCTTATCTTGTGGTTGTGATTTTTTCCGGCAAGGCGTTTCACATAGACGACCCGGCCTATCTATGGTCAGCCGAGCACATTCTGAAGTCCCCGCTCGATTTCTACGGGTTCGAGGTCAATTGGGGCGGGACGGACGTGATGATGTACGAGGCGAACAAGAACCCGCCGGGCGTTTCGTATTACATCGCGCTGGGCGCGTGGCTGTTTGGCTGGGGCGAGCGGGCGCAGCATCTGTGGATGGGCTTGTGGGCGTCGGCGTTGGGCGTCGGCACGTACTTGCTGGCGCGGCGGTTCGGTACATCGGGCCTTTGGGCCGTGGTAACGACGCTGAGCATGCCGGTTGTGATGGTGTCGGTGACGACGGTCATGGCGGATGTGCAGATGCTTGCGCTGTACACGGGCGCGATCGTGTGCTGGATGTACGGGCTCGATCGCAAGCACCGGGACCTCCTGATGGCGAGCGGGTTGCTTGCCGCGGCGGCATTTATGACCAAATACTTCGGCGCCACCCTGCTGCCGTTGTTGTTTGTGTATGGACTCCTGCGCGAGCGCCGCGTCGGGAACTGGTGCCTGCATTTGCTCATTCCGGCGGTCGTCATCGTTTTGTATTTACTCTGGGCGCGTTATTTATATGGTCTCGATCCCCTGGCCGAAGCGGGAAAATACACGACGGAGACTGCCCTATACACGATGTCCTCGTATGTCAACGCGCGGCCGCTTATCGGCGTGGTATTCGCCGGCGGCTGCATGACGACGGTCCTCTTTTATGCACCGTTGTTGTGGCGTGGCAGGACGCTCGCGATTGGCGCTGTCGTCGGCGTGGCGGGTCTCCTGCTCGCCGCGCGATACGATGGATATTTCTTTTACAAAGAAGCCCCGTCCGCCGCGCAAGCGTTTCAGTTCTCGGCGCATTATGTTGCATTTCTACTATGCGGCATTGGCGTGCTGGCGCTGGGCATTGCCGATGTGCGGCGCGCACGTGATGCAGACGCTGCACTGTTGCTGCTGTGGTTGTTCGGCACCTTCGTATTCGCCACGGTACTGAACTGGAGCGTCACCGCGCGCACGATCCTGCCGATGGCGGTTCCGACGGCGATTCTGGTTTCGCGAAGAATCGATCAGCATCCTGTCACGCCGTCACTGCAGCGCTGGCGCTGGGCGCTGCTGGTGCCCGCGCTCGGGCTAACCATGTGGGTCACGTATGGAGACTATGCAAGCGCGGCGCTGATGCGGCGCGCGGCGGATCAGGTGCACGCCCAGGCGAAATCGTACGCCGGGGACTATTGGTTCATGGGGCACTGGGGCTATCAGTATTACCTGCAGGAAAACGGGTCCCGATACCTCACGCAGAAGAACCGGGCGAATCTGAAACCCGGCGATCGCATTGCCGTCGTGCGCTGGCTCACGTTGGACTCGATGGACTTCGACGCGACCAGTATCTATCGCGTCCCGGATGCGGAGATCGTGCTGCGCAATCCTTCCGTGGCGAGCCTACACCACCCCGTCACGCGGTCAGGGTTTTACACGAGCGTGCTCGGGCCGTTGCCGTTTACGCTGGGGCCCGCACCCGATGTCGTCATCGAGGTGTTGCAATATCAGCCCGCGACGGCGCAGTAAACGAAGCTGCGGGCTCAGAGCTATCCGAGCGACGTTCGCTGCGTTTGCACTTCCTCATACATTGCAAGATATCGCGATGCCATTTGATCGACGGTGAATTCTTCGAGCAGCCGGTGACGTGCGCCGGCGCGCAACGTATCGGCCAGAGCGCGATCCTTCAGGATTTCAGCGATCGCGTTCGCCACGGCGGCATCGTCCCCCACCGCGCACAACAATCCGCTGACACGATCCCTGACGAGTTCCGGAATGCCGCCGGCGTTGGTGGCCACGACGGGCACGCCGTATACAAAGGCATCAAGGATCGACGTACCGAGCCCTTCTTCGCGCGAGGTCATCGCAAAGACGTCGAACACCGGAAAATAAGAATACGGCGTGTTGCTATACCCTTCGAACACTACGTTGTTCAGGCCCAGCGTATGCGCCTGCGATTCCAAGGCACCGCGCAGTTCGCCATCGCCCAGCAACAGAAAGACCACCTCCGGATGGTCGCGCTGGATTCGTTGCGCGGCGCGGAGCAGGGTGGCGTGGTCTTTGTGTCCGACCAGTGCCGCGACGCAGCCCACTATTTTTTTGCCTGCGAAACGGGTTCGCAATTCGCCGACGCGGGCAGGGTCGCTCTGATCTTCGGTGGTTACCGCGCTGTGCACGATGCGCAGGCGGTCCGGGGATGCCCCCCATGCGCGCATGACGCTCGCGACGCCTTCGGAGATGGCCACCAGGCGATCGGCTTGGGCGTATTTGAGGCGTGTAGTTGGTCCGGAACCAGGACGGAAATCGACGCGGCGCGTGGCGACCAGCGGGCGACGGTGCAGGAGTTTCCAGAACACGCCGGCCTGCAGTCCGCGCGCTTCGTGGGCATGGACGACGTCGGCCTTCGTGCGCCAGGCGCGGCGCAATGGCACGACGTCGAATCCGTCCGCAGCCGCGCGCTCGGCCAGCGGCTCGCTGGTGGGCGCGGCCAGCACCGACTCCACGCCGCGCGTGCGCAGTCCCTGCATGAGCAGCAAGGTCTGCCGCTCTCCCCCGCGCCAGCCTTTCGACAGATTAATGTGGAGCACGCGCATGCGCGAGATGATACCCGAAACGAAGACGCCCCCGGCGAACCGGGGGCGTCGATTTCGTATGGACGATGGGACTACTGCGCGAGCTGGAACGGCGCTTCCCACTTCGTATCGCCCCAGAGCAGGCGCAGCGTGCCGCCAGTCGGGACTTGGGCGATTTCGATCTTAAACTTCTTCACCGGGGTGCCGTCGACCTTGGAGACCGTAAGCGGGATCTCGGCAGCATCGAACTCGGCCAGGTGGCGCGTGCCCCAGATATCCGGCTGGCTATTGAACACGAGGTTCCAGCCGTCGCCGACCTTCTTAAGCCACAGGCTGTATACGCCGGGATAATCCGGCGCCTGGTTTTCCTTCTTCACCACAACGTCGCCGAACTTGAGGTTAAGGTCGGTGTACATTTTTGTCGCTCGGCTGAGCGTGAATTCGTAAACCTGGCCGTCTTCCACTTTCTCAAACAGTTCCCAGTCCTTGGAACCCTGCGTGAGGTCCGCGAACGCGATACGGATACGCTTGCCGTTGTAGTTCGCGCGGGCCTCGGAGCCGGCGGCGCGCTGCCGGCGGGCCAAGGCCTGCTGCTCTTCCTCGGACATGCGCGTGCCAACGAGGGAGGTGTCGAAGATGCCGCCCTTGTCCTTGATGCGGCCAGTGAGTCCACCGTTTTCCAGCTTCAGGGCGATGTTGATGGTGAGCTTAAAGTTCGGACCGAAGCTAAGCTCGGAGTTCATGTCGAGCCCGCCCTCCGGCGTCTTGGCAATCTCGGAGATGGCGAGCGGCTCGGGCTGCTGCTGCGAGTCCAGCGTGGCGCCGGTTTTGCCGCCGACGTCGGAAATGGTGAGGTACATTTCCAGCTTACGAGACATCACCTCAAGTTCCAGCTTCCAGGCGCCCATGTAGTCGCCGGCTTCGCTCGAGTCGAGCGCGGTGGCCACTGGCTGTTCCGCACGAACCATCGGACATACCAACAGCGCCAGTGCCAAGGTTACGAACATCGTTTTGTGCAGCAATTGCATGATCATCGCCCCTTTATTGATTTATATGCTTATGAAACACCATTGAAACACTGCTTGGCTCACGTGAAACGGGGGAATCCGAAACCGGATTCCCCCGTCAATAACCATAGCGGCCCGAGGGGGCCGTTTCAATCAATCGTCCGCGCCGTCCGAGTGTTCCGCACCATTCGTGTGCGGAGAGGTGCCGTCGGCGTTCGCGTAGGTGTACCAACCGAGGTCCATCTCTTCCGTCGTCGGGCCACCAAAATGGACCGGCACGTTGGAGTTGAACCCGGCCGACGCGCCGCGCTCCGGCGAGTTGTCGAACTTCATCTCAAACTCGATGCGCGTACCCGCGGGAATATGCTTCGGGTCTTTGTAGTAGTAGTACTCCTGCCAGTTGAAGTCGTACTCCGGCGTCTCCAGCAGCACTTCCGAGGTGCCGTCCGGGTAGTACGCCGTATAGCGGCTCCACTGCCCGCGCAGGTGCATGTGCGGGAAGAGATTGACCAGCAGGATTTCCTTGTCGAAGGTCTCGGCGCCGACCACGTACCAATCCTTAAGATTGGGCGGTACTTCGAACGCGCCGTGGGCCATATTGGTGATCTTCATTTCATGGGCCGGGGGGCCATCCGCGAACTGGATGGCCATGACGGAATCATCGAGCACCGCGGTGCCAGGGCCGGCTTCCTTGTGGTAGTGCATCGCGAAGGTAACCGTCGAACCTTTCTGCATCGGGAAGGCATAGCCGTCCGGATAGTAGCCGGGGTCCGTGCCGGGGGCGAGGCCGCCGATCATGACGCGGCTGCGCAGGAATTCTTCGTCGGTCTCGTTTTCCGCGTCGGCCTTCATCTGCTTGGCGTCCGGCGCGCTCGCGTAGGCGATGATGTGGTGCACCACTTCGCTGCCCGGGCGGAACTCAACGGCCTTGATCCACTTGTCGGACGGAAGCTGCTCATCGGTCAGCGTCACATCAATGTTGTGGTAGAGATCCTGAACGCTGTCCTCAACAAGGAAGGGTTCCGGAAAGGAAAGCTCAACATCGGGCTTGCCGATGAACCAGCCTTCTTTGAAATCAACCGGGGCGGGCGCGTCCTGCGGATTGCCGCGCGGCGCGTTTTGCGCGACCCAGTCGTTGATCATTGCGATTTCGTCGGCGGACAGCGTGCGCTCGTTGTAGAAAATTCCGTTCTGCGCCTCTGACGCATGCCACGGCGGCATCTTCTTGTCGCTGACCACTTTACCGATGGCCTTGGCCCACGGACGGACTTCTTCGTAGGTCATCAGCGACATCGGCGCGACCATGCCGGACATGTTTTGCCCGGCCGGCCGGTGGCAGGTCTGACAGTTCTGCTGCAAGATCGGCAGAATGTCCTTCGTGAAGGTCACGCGGTTGGCCGCGGTCTCATCACTGAATGCTGCGGCACCGCATACAACGACCGCGCCCATGATCACGAAAACTGTTTTTCTCATGCCATGCCTCCCGAGTTCCCTTACCGAAATATGATAGGCCACTCACCTCTTCCTGTCCAGAAAAATCAGCAAAACGATAAAAATAAGGGGAATTCACCGTTTTGTAGGCTTCTATGCAACCCTTACCGAGGCGAAGTGGTGGGTTTAAAACCGATCGAGCAAATGGACGTAGGGATCGCGCTTCGGGAAGATCGCGGCGAGGAGCGCGCGGCCGTCGGCGGTGATGAGACGTCGGCGCGCGGCGTAGATGTCGGCAATGTGCGCGTAGCCCGTAACGAGTTGCATGAGTTCTTGCGTGCCGAGGCTGAACTTGTTGGTGCCCGCGCTGGGACTGACGTCGACCGCGCCGCGGTGCGCGCGCACGCGCCAGGTTTCGTCGCCGATCATGAATGTGACTTCGGTGTGCACGGTGGCCAGGGAAGAATCGGAGAGCCGCGCCTCCCACTCCGGCACCAGCAACTCGAGCGTCTCGCCCAGATCGACAAACGCCATCATGCCGCCGCGCTCGCGGCACAGCCGCGCTTCATGGGTGGACTCATATTGCCGTAGCACGCGACCGAGTGTGTGATCGGGCGGCACAGCGAAGCGCAGCGTTCCGAGCATGGCCTCCTGCGCGCGTCGGGCGCAATGCGCGATGAGTGCGGGGCCTGTGAGCGCGGAATCAATTCCGGCCTCGCTCACCAGCAGGGCGCCGTTGTCGGGTTTCGCGACGACATACGCGATCATCTTGCCGCGCGCGTTGGTGAGGACTTCGGCGTCTTTGATCTTCTGCCAGCGATTCGTGAGGTGCGCATTGGATCGGAGCAACGAACAGGCCACGTCTGCATCGTTCGCGGCATGAATCCGCTGCAACGCGGGGAGATCGCCCGGTTTCACCGGACGCGCGAGGACGTATTGCGTGGATGCGTGCGCGGCCTCGGCCGGGTCGAGCGTGACGAAGTACTCGGCCAGGGTCGTCGTGTAGCCAAAACGGTGATAAAAATTCGGAATGCCGAACAGCATCGACACGTGATAGCCGTGCGAGCGCATGTAGCGCAGCGTGCCCTGAATCAGCGCGGAGGCCACGCCTTTGTGACGGTGCTCCTGTGCCGTGGCGACCCAGCCGAGCCCGCCCATTTTAAGGCGTGCTTCGCCGAGGCGGACTACTTCGGTCGTCAGGCGCAACGCGCCCGCTAAATTGCCGTCCACCAACGCGATGCGGGTATGTTCGGGCCGGAAGCCGGGATAGGTCGCACCACTGGTTTCGAACCAGTGCATTGTGGTGGAAAATTCAGGCCGATGCGCGTGCGCCATGAGTTCGTGCGCACGGTGCAGTTCGTCGCCGGGATTAACGGCGCGAACGGTCATGCCGGTTTGAGTGACAGTCGCCATGATGAAAGGTTCCGCGCGGGATCGTAGCACACGCGGGCGGTGCGCTTATTCGTGGCGCAGCGCCTCGACGGGGTCCATCTTCGCGGCGCGCATGGCGGGATAAATCCCGAATACGACACCGACGAGTCCCGAGATGGTAAACGCGACAATCGGCGCCCACATGGTGACGATGGTTTCCATGTCGGAAAACCAAGTGATGAAAAACGGGATGGATACGCCCAATGCGACACCGAGCACGCCGCCGCTGCCGGCGAGCAGCACTGTCTCGACGAGGAATTGCTGAATGATGTCGCCCTGGCGCGCACCGAGGGCGCGGCGGATGCCGATTTCGCGTGTGCGCTCGGTGACGCTGGCGAGCATGATGTTCATGATGCCGATGCCGCCGACGAGCAGCGAAATCGCGGCGATGGCGCCGAGCACGATGTTGAACATGCGCGCGCTGGCTTCGGCCTGGCGCAGCAACGCGAGCGGGACTTCGACTTCGAAGTCGTCTTTCTTGTGGCGGCGCTCGATGATCTGCGTAACAATTTCGCCGATATCGATCACGGCCTCTTGATCGGCCACACGCAACGTGGCTTCGTGCAGCTGAACTTTTTCGGATTCGATGGAACCGCCGGAACGGCGGATCAGGGTCTCGCCAAAGCGGTACTTGGCGGCGGTGAGCGGAATGAACACGCGATCGGGAGATGCCGTGGCCCCGCCGGACTCATTCTCCCCCGCATTCGAAAATCCACCCTCCTCCATCACGCCGACGACCATGTAGTAGTCGCTCTGAATCTTGACCGGCCGCCCGATTGGGTTTTCGATCGGAAACAGCTCTTTCGCCGCTTTCTGGCTCAGCACGCAGACGTTTTCGCGGTTGTCGTATTCAGCCTGGCTAAAAAACCGTCCGCTCTGCAGGTCGTAGTTGCGCACGACGGGATAGTCGACCGTGGTGCCCATGATGTCGGCCGACACCTTGTTCGCGAGGTTCCAGACATTCTCGCGAATGATGCGCGAAGGCACGACGCCGATGACGCCGGGCACAGAATGCCGAATGGTGTCGATATCCTGATAGGTGATGCCGTATTCGATGGCGGCCGGCATGCCGCGACCCGCATTGCTGCCGGCAACGTCGGCGGGCTTCACGCTTTTCAAAATAATGTTGTTGCTGCCGAGCTGGCGAAGCTGCTCCTGCGCTTCGTGGCTCGCGCCTTCGCCGACCGCGAGCATCGCGATCACCGAGCTGACCCCGAACACCATGCCGAGCACGGTAAGCAGCGAGCGCAGGCCGTGCGACAGGATGCTCTTGAAACCGAGCAGGACCGTGCGGCGGGCGCGCCAGGTGGAGAAGCGCGACTCGATGTGGAGATGTTTAGTTCCGGGTCCGCTCATCGCTTTCTTTCAACCCGTCGCGCAGGCGCACGCGCCGCCAGGAACGTTCAGCGAGTTCGTCGGAGTGCGTGACCATGATCAGGGTCTTGCCCTGCTGGTGAAGCTCGTCAAAGATGCCGAGGATTTCCTTGCCGGATTTAGAGTCGAGGTTACCGGTCGGCTCGTCGGCCAGAATGATCAGAGGATCGTTCGACAACGCGCGCGCAATCGCGACGCGCTGCTGCTGACCGCCGGAGAGTTCGAAGGGTTTATGGTGCAGGCGATCGCCCAGGCCGACACGGTCGGCCAGTTTCGTGGCGACTTCACGGCTCGCGGCTTCGGTCCAGCCTTGGTAATAGAGCGGCAGCTCGATGTTCTCGAGCACGGAGAGCTGCTGGATCAGGTTGTAGGACTGGAAAATGAATCCGAGACGCGCGCCGCGGATGCTGGAGAGTTCGTTGTCGTCCAGCGTGGAGACGTCGTCGCCGCCGAGGAAGTACTTGCCGCCGGTGGGTTGGTCGAGGCAGCCGAGCACGTTCATCAGCGTCGACTTGCCGCAGCCGGACGGCCCCATGATGCTGATGTAGTCGCCCTTGTAGAAATCGACGCTGACGCCGCGCAGCGCCTGCACGGTAATGGCGCCCATCTGATAGGTCTTCTCGACATTGTCGAGTCTGGCGATAATTTCAGCGCTCATGTGCGGTGTCCAGAGTTGGCTCAGGCCGGGGTTGGCGTCGCGTTTTCTTCCTTGGGCGCTTCTTCTTTTTCCTTCTTGCCTCCGCCATTCATTTTCTCCTGCTGACCCGCATCGGGCGCGAGCAGAAGCACTTCTTCGCCGGACTGGAGACCGGTTTTGATCTCGATGAAATCTTCGGTGAATGAGCCGGTGGTGACTTCGCGACGGGCGGAGCTTTCGCCCTGCACGACATAGACGACCTGATTTTCGCCGTAATATGTCACCGCCTGGATGGGCACATACACGACGTCGGTGAGCGTGCCGGTGAGAATTTCCACCTGCGCGCTCATGCCGGGCCGCAACCATTCGTACACACCATCGATGCGCAGCGTGGTCGGATACACCTTCAGGTCTGGGTTCATAAACATGTTCGCGGAATCCGCGAGCACGGCGACGCGATCGACCGCGCCCGCGAGCTGGCGATCCGCGAAGGCGTCCACTCGAATTTTAACGGGTTGACCCGGCGCCACGCGCTGCACGGCGGATTCGTGCACGTTCACCTTCACGCCCATCTTGGTCATGTCGGGGATCGTGATGATCTTCTGCCGCTCGCGGACCGTCGTGCCTTCCTGAATCGGCTCTTCGTTGCTGCGGCGGAAGGGGTTGCTTTCCGTGCTGGAGCCGTACACGACGAGGCCCGGACGCTCGGCCTTAATCACGCACTTGGACAACTGGTCCTTGAGGTCGGACAGCGTGGACGATTCAAGGTTGTACTGCTGCTCGGCCGACTTAAGCCGCGCTTCGGCCTGCGCGAGTTCGGCGCTGGCCTTCTGCATTTCGCGCTCGAGCGCGCTGAGGGCTTCTTCATAGTCCGACAAGAGCATCTCGGCCGTCTTCACGAAGGTGTACTGCACATAGAGACTGAGGTCGGTCTGGCTCGATTCGACCGAGATCTCCGCCTTCTGCACTTTCACTTTTTCGAGGTCGAGTTCGTTTTGCGTGATGAAATCGCGCTCGGCGAGACGTTCCTTGCCCTCAAGGCTGTTCTCCGCGAGACGGAGGTCTTCGCGCGAGACCAGGATACGGTCTTCATAGGTACGCAACTGCTGCTTCGCTTCGCCGTCTTCGAGTTCATCGGCCTTGGCGTATTGCGTGAAATCGACCGCGGCACGCGCGGCTTGATAGGCCTCGTCTTTCACAAAGATCGCCGAGGACTGGATCGGCGCGGATTGCTGTTCAGGGGCCGGAGTTGCCGGCGCGGCCTTGCCTTCACCGGGCGTGATGCCCATTTGCTTGAGGATCATATCCGGATCCATGCCGCGTTCGCGCATGCGCGATGCAATTTCTTCCGGAATCTTGCCGCCGTTGGCTTCGATCATGGCCTTGAAACGTTCGGGGTCCATGCGACCGCCGCCCGGAGGGCCTCCCGCTTGTCCGCCGGCGCCACCACCGCCCTGGCCGCCGCCGAAGCCTCCCCCACCACCATTGCCGCCACCGCCGCGACGGCCTTCACCGCCACCGCGCCGGCCTTCGCCATTGCCGCCGCCAGCATTCGGAAATTCACGCGGCGGTTCGCCAGTGACCTCAGAGCGCATGCGTTCTTCACGGCCGCCTTCGCGCGCGCCAGAGGTTTCGTTGTCGCCTTTCACGGGCGGCGCGACGCCAATGTGCACGGTCTGCGCCACGGGCGGAAGAGCGGGCTTTGTCGTGCTGGATTCCTTGAACTCCTGCAGCTTCGCCGCGGTCTTGTCGAGACTCAGGCGCGAGATGATTGAACCGACGGCTTTCTTGCCGAGATATTTCTCGAAGTCCATCAGCGCGAATTTGGATTTCAGTTCGGCGGCGGTGATGAGGCTCTGGTTCTGGTTGATCTGAATTTCGTACTGCGCCTTGCGCTCCACGAAGCTGGCCTGCGCGCTCTGGAATGCGATCTCCTGGTTGACGACGCGATCCTTGAGATCGGCGGAGTCGAGTTCGACCAGCACTTTGCCCGCGGTGACGTCTTCAGGAGTTACCAAGTAGCCTTCGTCGACGAGGCTGAGAATTTTGACGCCCTGGTTGCCTTTGATTTGCGAAACAATTTCCTGCGATTCGAGGGCTTGCACGCTGCCGCCCACGACGACGGTGATATCGAGGTTTCCGCGCTTGGCGACAAAGGTCGTGCCCGGCTGGATGCCGGCAGGCCCGCCGCCAAACAGGAGATACAACACTGCGCCGACAATCAATACAGCGCCAATGATCAAGGTCGCCGGTGATCGGAGGAGCGCGGCGATGCCACCGGCTTTTTTCGGTGCGCCCGCGTTAGACATTTTTAATATCCTCCCACATGCCATTTTCCTTCACATACAAAATGCCAAGATCCCGCCAAAACTCGAGCAGGGTAATTTGATAGTCCACGATGGCGCCGGTCACGCCGGTTTGCGCGGCGGTGAGCGCATTCTGCGCGTCGACCTGGTCGATGATGTCGCCCAGGCCCAGGTCCGCGCGCAGCGTTTCTTCGTCGACGCGGCGTTGGTTCAAATCGACCTGAATCTGGCTGATTTCGAAATCCTTCTGCGCCTGCAAAAGATTGCGGTACGAGTTGCGCACGTCGAGCTTGATGTTGTCCTCGGCGAGAGATTCGTCGCGGACGGCTTGCTCATAGGCGATCAACGAGCGGCGGTATGCGTTGCGTTCGTCTTTCTGATCGAGCGGCAAATCGAGCACGACGCCGGCGCTCCATTGGCTGCGATCGAAATCGAGGGCCGTGAATCGGTCGTCGCCTTCGCTATTCACCCGGCCCGTCGCCACGATGTCGAGCTGCGGCTTCAGCGCGTTCGCGGCCACCTTGATCCGGCGTTCGGTGTCGTCGACGATGTCCTTCTGCGTATACAGATCCAGCCGTGTCGCAAGAGCGACTTCGATGGCTTCATTCGGCGTGACCGCCGGCAATGTCACGCCATTGCGGAGCAGGGCTTCCAGTTCGGCCTGATCCAATATGATGTTTGTGTCCACCGGCAGACCCAGCAGAATTTTGAAGCTGTCGAGCGCCTGGGTATACGCGCGGATGGTGTTCGACCAGCTCAGTTCGCGCTGCAACTGCGATTCGCGCAAACGGGCGACGTCGGAGGCGGTTCGCAGACCTTCTTCCTGGAAGGCCAGCTCGCGATCGAGGTTCAAATTGAACGCACCCAGTGCGGCGTAGTTGTTGTACGCCGCATCGCTCGCGCGCAGCACGTTGTAATACTGCGAGGCGACCTGCACCGCGAAGTCCTTGCGGAAATTGGTGAAATCGCGGAGCTGGTAAAGCACGTCGCGCTCGGACTGCGTGAGGAATTCCGTCGTGATGTTCGTGCCGGCACCGCGCAGCAAGGGCTGCACGAAACTCGCGGTCACAGCCGTGACGGCGGTGTCGCCGCTGCCGCCGGAGAGGAACTGGAAGAAGCTGGTCGTAATGTCGGCCGCGAGGCGTCCGCCGGCCTTGAACAGCTTGCTGAACCCCAGCGACGCGGATTCGGAGGCCGCGCGCGTGCGGATGGTTTCGGTATCGCCCGGAATCCCGCGCGCCATCACGCCCGACGAATCCACCGCCTCGGCGTATTGCTGCATTAGCGCTCCGGCCGGCCCCGCCATCGAATCGACGGCTGCGAGCGTCGACGGTACGTCGGTGGAATCCCAAATATGCTCAGCCGAGACTTCGCCGCTGAAGATCGGATCGAACTCGTGCCGATCCAGCGTCAACGACAACGCCGTTAGATACAACTGTTCTTTCTGCGTCGTGTAATTGCGGTTGTGCGTGAAGGCAAGCTCAAGCGCTTTTTCGAGCGACACGAGCGAGGCCCCTTCGATTTTCACTTCAGGGCCGAGGAAGTCGTACTGTTTGTGAATCGTGGCGAGACTGGAGAGATCCGGCGCGGCTTTAGGGTCGATGTTGACGTCGTCGACCATGCCCGGAACGCCGGGGCTCTTTTCCGCGAGGATGTTGTAGACCTCTTTATCGGCGGACTCGCGATAATGCGTCGTCGAGCACGCAGCCAAGAGCGCCGCCGCGCCGCAAAGGCACAGCGCGGAGAGAAATCGGGAGCGTGTGTAGTTCATCGATTGCATGGAACGAATTCTGGTCATAGTTACCCACAGAATAGAGGCCGGAAGAGCCGAAAAGGTTACAAAACGTCTAATCTTTCGTAATTTTAACATTCACTGCCTAGAATTTGTCGCCACCTACGCCAAAGCCCTCGTTTAACCCCGAAAATACGCCCGCGCGGACGCGACGTCCCGGTCGATTTGCTCGACCAGTTCTTCTTTGCTCCGGAACTTCTTTTCGGGGCGGACGCGGCGATGGAACACGACCTCGATGTCCTTTCCGGTGAGGTCGCCGGAGTAATCAAGCAAATGCGCCTCGATGGTGAGGTCCTCGTTGCGAATCGTCGGCGCGATGCCGATGTTCACGGCGGAAGGATGGCGCGCGCCATCCACGAGGGATTCGGCGATGTATACGCCCTGCGCGGGCACGGCGCTGTGGTGCGGCTTCACGTTCGCGGTCGGGAATCCGATCGTGGCGCCGATGCCGCGGCCGCGCACGACGACGCCGGTGATGGAGTACTTACGGCCGAGCAATTTTTCCACCTCCGCGAGATCACCTTCGAGGACGCGTTCGCGCACGAGCGTGCTGCTGACCCGTTCCGCCCCGATAATTAACGGCGGCACTTCCTCGATGGTGTACCCGTACTTGTCGCCCAGCGCGCGCAGCATGGCGATGTCGCCGCGGGCGCCTTTACCGAATCGGCAATCGTGACCCACGACGATGGTCTTCGCATGGCAGTGGCCCACGAGCCAGTTGGCGATAAAGTCTTCCGGTTCCGTGTCGGCCGTGCGGCGATCGAAGGGCAGAATATAGAGCACGCGGATGCCCGCGTCGCGCAGCAGTTCTGATTTTTTGGCGTCGCCCGTGAGCAAGTTGGGCGCATGCGCCGGCGAAAAAAACTCGCGCGGATGCGGCTTCATCGTGAGCACGGCGGGCGTGCCGCCGGTTCGGCCCGCGATGGCGGTCACGCGATCGAGGATCAACCGGTGGCCGAGGTGAATGCCGTCGAAGCTGCCGACGGTGAGCACTACATTGGGATAGTCGGTGGCGGCGGCCCGGATATCGTGGATGACGTCCATGGCCCGCAGTGTGCCTTAGTCGTTGTCCAAAAACACGCGCTTGGGCTGCACCTGCAACTCGCCGGGGCCTTCCTTTACCTGGCCGAGCGCGAGCAGCTCGCCGGATTCCGACTTCACCTGCACCCAGCCTTCGCGGATGGCGGGCATGGTTTTGAGTTCCACGCGGCCCAGCGCGGCGCCGGTGGCCAATTGGCGCTCGCCGGCGCGGCGAATGGTGACCGACGGCAAATCGAGCGCATCGCCCATCGGCATCAGGCGGCCGCGGACATCGGCGGGATTCGCCAGCGTATCAAGCGCGGCGGCATTGATGACGTTGTACTTCCCCACCGCGACCCGGCGAAGAGAATCGAGCACTGCGCCGCAACCAAGGATTTGTCCGACTTCGTGGCAGAGGCTTCGGACATAGGTGCCGCTGGTGCAGCTTACGCGGAACTTCACGAGCGGAGACTCAAACGATAGTGCGGCAAATTCGCTGACGGTGATCTGGCGCGGCTTGCGCTCGACCGTTTCGCCCTTGCGCGCGAGCTTGTAGAGGCGCTGGCCGCCCACTTTCACAGCACTGACCATCGGCGGCACTTGCTCGATCTGGCCGGTGAAGCGATCGAATGCCGCCTGGATTTGTGCGTGGGTCAATTCGGGGACGGCGCGTTCCTCGACGATCTGTCCGTCCATGTCGTGCGAATCGGAAATGACGCCGAGACGCATGAAGCCTTCGTACACTTTGTCGAGGCCCGTGAGGTATTCGGACAGGCGCGTGGCCGGGCCGATGCAGAGAATCAGCAAACCGGTCGCCGCGGGATCGAGCGTGCCCGTGTGCCCGACGCGGCGGATGCCGGCGGCGGCGCGAATGCGGTCAACGACGTCGTGAGACGTCATGCCCGAGGGCTTGTCGACCAAGAGGAGGCCTTTGAGTTCTTCAGACATCACACTACCTTCTTATTCTTTGCGCGCGGCTGCCGCGGGTGTGCCGCCGAGCGCGGATTCGATGTGGCCGATGACTTGTGCGACGCATTCGTCGAGCGGCAACTGGATCATGGCGCCGGCCGCGCCGGGATGGCCGCCGCCGCCGAACGGTTTCAACAGTTCGCCCGCATGCAACGGGCTCCGCGCGCGAACACTAATCTTCACGCGGCCGGGCTTCAGTTCGCGGAACAGCACGCCCGCCTGCACGCCCTCGAGGTTGCGCGCGAAGTTCACGAGGCCTTCGACATCTTCGGCGTCAGCGTGTGCCTCGACCAAATCGGCCGCCGTGATCTGCGCCCACGCAACCTTGCCGTCGGCCGTGCGCTCGATGCGGTCCAGGAAGCGCTTTAACAGTTCCACCTTCGCGGCGGACATGATGTCGAACACGCGCGCGGAAATATCCGCTGCGTTGACGCCCGCTTCGAGCAACTTGGCGGCGTGCTTGTGCGCGAGGGCGTCGGTATTGCCGAAGCGGAACGAACCCGTGTCGGTCGTGAGGCCTACGTAAGCCGCCGTCGCGGCGTCGAGCGACATCGGCAGACCGGCGGTCTCGAAGAGATCCACTACGATCTGCGCACAGGCCGCGTAGCGCGTGTCTACAAAATTCAGCGTGCCGAAGGGTTTATCTTCCGGATGATGATCGACGATCAACACGCGCTGGTCGGCGGCGAGGTTCTTGCCGATATCGCCCAGGCGTTCTTTTTGCGCGACGTCCATGACGATGACGAGATCGTAGGCCGACTTCACCTTGTTCGCGCGCACGAGCCGATCGGCGCCGGGCACCCACGTGTACATGCGCGGCACGGCGTCGTGGTTCGCGCAGGTGATGTCTGTCTTGCCGAGGGCCTGCAGCAGCCCGCGCATGGCGAGCGTGCTGCCGATGGCGTCGCCGTCGGGGGTCGTGTGCGAAGTAATGAGGAAGGAATCCGCCGCGCGGCAGGCCTCGATTACGCCTTTTAAATCAACGCGGCTCATCGTTTTTGGGCGCGTCCTGTTCTTCGTCGTGAATTTCCTTGAAAATTTTATCGAGACGGAATACGTCGTCGAGCGTCGTATCTGCCTTGAATCGGATTTCCGGCGCAAAACGCAGGCGCAAGGCCTTACCGATGTGTCGCCGAACAAACCCGGCGGAGCTTTGCAGGCCCACGAGCGAGCTTTTCTTTTCGGACTCGCTGCCGTACAGGCTCACGTACACGTCAGCGGAGCGGAGGTCGGGCGAGACACGGGCGCCCACCACCGACACGAAGCCGATGCGGGTGTCTTTGAGTCCCTTGATGAGCAGCGAGGCGACTTCTTCCTTGATTGCCTCGGCCACTCGCTTGGCCCTGGTTTCGCTTGCCATTTCCGGTTCCTAAAACGTTTCGATCGAGTAGTCCGTCAATTCCGCCTGGTGATGCCCGGACGAAAAGCGGACCACCTCCATCAGTTGCTCATGCGCATGCGCGCTTTCGGTGGATACAACGCACACGGCCACCCGCGCACGCCCCCACTTTTCCTCCGAATCCATCTCGGCGACGGAGACGTTGTAGCGATTGCGCAAGCGCTCTTTCAGGCTGTTCATCGCGCGCCGCTTGTCCTTCAGCGAGCGTGAGCCGGGAATCGTGAAGTCCATGTGTAACAGACCAATGGTCATCGCCGACTCCCCGGCGTAATAACAACTATATTGGCCGCGATTAGTTCAGCGACTTCGCGACCGTTTCGATCTTAAAGGTCTCGATCATGTCGCCGTCCTGAATTTCGTCGTATCCGGCCAGTTTGATACCGCATTCGAAGCCGGACTGGACCGAACTGACCTGATCTTTTTCGCGGCGCAGCGAGCCGACCTTGCCCTCCCACACCACCTTGCCGTTTCGGAACAGACGCGCGTTCGAATCGCGCACAATTTCGCCATCGGAGACCATACAACCGGCGATATTCCCGAGCGCGGAGGACTTGAAGACCTTGCGGACTTCCGCGTGACCGGTGGTGACTTCTTTCTTCTCGGGCTCGAGCAGACCTTCGAGTGACTTGTGCAGTTCTTCGGTCAGCTCGTAGATGATCTTGTAGGTCTTGATCGACACGCCTTCGGTGGCGGCCACTTGCGCGGCCTTCGGCGTCGGCTCAACGTGGAAGCCCAGGATCACCGCGTCGCTCGCGCTGGCGAGTACGACGTCGGATTCATTAATGGAACCCACGCCCGCGGAGATGATCTTCACGCGCGCGGTTTCGTTGCCGATTTCCGGCAGCGTGCTCTTGAGCACATCGACACTGCCCTGCACGTCGGCTTTCACGACAACGCGCAACTCGGTCTGTTCGCCCGCGACCAGGCTACGGTGGAAGTCTTCGAGTGTGACGTGCTGGACCGCGGGACCTTCCTTCATGCGGCGGCGGTGCACGCGTTTTTCGGCGATCGCGCGGGCGATACGTTCATCCTTCACCGCGAGGAACTGATCACCGGCGGACGGTGCGGCGTTAAAGCCCATGACGACGACGGCCGTGGACGGACCCGCTTCCTTCACGGAGCGGCCCGCGCTGTCGGTCATTGCGCGCACGCGGCCATAGGTATCGCCGGCGAGGAAGGCATCGCCCACGCGCAGCGTGCCGCTCTTCACGAGCACCCACGCCACGGGGCCTTGCCCACGCGTAACTTCGGCTTCAACGATCGCGCCGCGGGCGGCTTTATCCGGGTTGGCCTTCAATTCGAGCAGCTCGGTTTCGAGCACGAGCAGTTCCATCAATTCATCGATGCCCTGGCCCGTCGCCGCGGAAATGTTGCGCATGATCGTCTTGCCGCCCCACTGCTCGTCCACGAGACCGTACTCGGTGAGCTGCTGGCGGATGCGATCCGGTTGCGCGCCGGGTTTGTCGCACTTGTTGATGGCGACCACGATGGGCACTTCGGCCGCGTGCGCGTGGTCAATGGCTTCGCGCGTCTGCGGCATCACGCCGTCGTCCGCGGCCACCACGAGCACAACCACGTCGGTCACTTTGGCGCCGCGTGCACGCATGGCGGTGAAGGCTTCGTGGCCGGGCGTATCGAGGAACACCACGCGGCCCTGGGGCAGGCTGACTTCGTACGCGGCGATGTGCTGCGTAATCCCGCCCGCTTCGCCCGCGGCGACGCTCGCCTTGCGGACGCGGTCGAGCAGCGAGGTTTTGCCGTGGTCGACGTGGCCCATGACGGTGACGACGGGCGCGCGCGGCGCGAGCAAGGCCGGATCGTCCGGCTCTTCGGCCATCACGTCTTCTTCTTCCGGAATCACGGCCTCGATTTCCTGGCCGTAGGCTTCCGCGACTTTGCGCATCAGCTCGGTGCTGAGTGCCTGGTTCTTCGTCGCCATGATGTTGTGTTCCATCAGGGCGAGAATTACGTCGGTCGAATCCACTTCGAGCGCGTTCGCAAACGCCTCGACGCTCATGCCTTCTTCGACTTGTATCACTACCTTCTGCTCTTCCTCGGACCCTTCAACTTCCACGTCCGCGCGTTTACGCCGTTTCTTTTTGGTGCCATCCATCGCGCCCGATTGGTAATCGCGCACGTTTGCCGCCGCGCTGCGCCGCATATCGTCTTCGCGGCGCATTTTCTCGACGCGCTTCTGGCGCTTGCGCGCGGTTTTACCCGTGCGGCGCGGGGCGGACGGAGCGACGGACGGGGTCGCGACACGCGCGATCCCCGGAACTTCTTCGGCATCGACTTCGATGGTGACGTTCTTTTCCTTGACCTTCTTGCGGCCCGAGGCTTTCTTTTCGTGCGCGCGGCGAATCACTTCCGCAACGACACGCGGGTCGGGCTTGAGTTGTTCCTGTTTTTGTTTGGAACGCTTTTTGTCTTCTTCTTCCTGTTCTTTCTGTGCACGCGCCAAGGCGCCGAGCGGGGTTGCCGGGCCTTTGTCGGCCGGCGGAGCCGTGACAATTTCCTCGGTGATTTCCACCGCGCTGGCCT
>CAZUJL010000039.1:0-3779 GCA_964620045.1 uncultured Nitrospirales bacterium | reverse complement strand
CATGCGTGCCGTCGGCGCGGATCACTTCGGTGACGTGGGTATCGTGTTCAATGGCCGAGCCGATCACGATGCTCGGTGCGGCGGGTTCCTCGGCCGGAAGAATCTCGGCGGCGGGCTTGGCCGCGGGCGCTTCGGGTTCGTCGGTGAGGATTTCGGCGACGGCCTTGCCGGGGGTTTCCGATTCATCGGATTCGTCGGCCGCGCCTTTCTTGCTCTTGGCCTTCGCCTTGGCGGCGGGCTTCTTCGCGCTGGCCTTCTTGGCGGCCTCGGTCTTTTTCTTAGCCGCGGCTTTTTGCAGCGCGGCGAGACGCTTGGCGGCGAGTTCTTCGTCTTTTTGGCGTGCTTTTACGCGATCGGCGTGATACTTCTCTTTGAGCTTTGGATCGTCATCGATTTCGATCAGCAGGTCGATCTGCTCGTCCGAAATCTTAGTGTCGACGCCCTCCACATCGAAAAAGAGGTAGCGCAAGGTCTCCACCGCTTCGTCGGCGCTCATGTCGAGCTTGCCGCTCAGCGAGGCTACTGTCTGCATCGAGTGTTACTCCCTGTCCCGCACTTCGGAGGCGACCCAGCGCCGCCCTCCGCACCCCCGCGAGGGGTGTCACTGCCGATCCGCCGACTTCGCGCCGAAGTTGGCGGAGACTTCCGGCACCTCGGTGCCGTCCGGCATGACTGTAATGCCGGTCTGTGCAGACTCGGCGCCGGCTGTGGGCGATTCGCCCCGCAGTTCGACGTCGCTGCGAATGTCAATGTTCCAGCCGATGAGCCGCGACGCGAGGCGCGCGTTCTGTCCGCGCTTGCCGATGGCCAGCGAAAGCTGGTCGTGCGGCACGGTCACCAACACTGTTTTGGTTTCTTCGTCGAGCGCGATGTCCATGATGTCGGCCGGGTTCAGCGCGTTCCGGCACAGCGTCAGGGGATCGTCGCTCCAGCGCACGATGTCGATCTTCTCGCCCGAAAGCTCCTCCACGACCGCGCGCACGCGCGATCCCTTCATGCCCACGCACGCGCCCACGGGGTCCACGTTTGGGTCCCTGGAGTGCACGGCTACCTTGGTGCGGCTGCCGGCTTCGCGCGCGATCGCACGAATCTCAATCGTTTCGTCAAAAATTTCAGGCACTTCGTTTTCGAAGAGCCGCTTTACCAGTTCCGGTGTCGCGCGGCTGAGCACGACGGCGGCGCCGCGCGGGCCTTTTTCCACGCGCACGACCATCGCCTTCACGCGATCGCCGGGGCGCAGGTTTTCACGCTCGGCCTGCTCGGCCGGCGGAATGATGGCTTCGGCCTTGTCGACCGTGACAATCACGTTGCGCTGGTGCGTGCGTTTTACGACGCCGGTGACGACATCGCCCACGCGGCCTTTGAATTCCTCGAAGATATTGTCGCGTTCGGCGTCTTTAATCTTCTGGATGATGACCTGCTTGGCGGTTTGCGCGGCGATGCGGCCGAAATCCTGCGGCTGCGCTTCAAACTTGATGCGCTGACCAACATCCACGCCGGGATTCAGCTTCTTGGCGTCGTCGAGCGAAATCTCCGTGCGCGGGTCCGTAATCTTGTCCACGACCTTGCGGATTTCGTAGACCTTGAATTCGACCTTGTCGGGCACCACTTCAACCACGACCTCGGAGGCATGGGTCATGCTCTTGCGCGCGGCGCTTTCGATGGCGCTGCGGATCGCCTCAATCAGCGTCGTGCGATCAACGCTTTTTTCGGCTTCGAGCTGTTGCAGGATAACGCGAAGGTTGGCGTCCATGATCTGTCTCCTCTCGTCTGCAACGGCCTACTTGTCCAAATGAGCTTGCTTCACGTTTTCAAGGTGCAGGCGAAACGTGCCGCCCTCTGTCTCGATCGCGACCATGCCGTCCGCAATTCCGGCCAGCACGCCGTTAAAATTCTTCCGGCCGTCCACGGGTGTAACGGCTTTCACCTTCACCCGTTCGCCGGTGTACTTCTCAAAATCCTTGACCCGCCGGAGCGGCCGCGTGAATCCCGGCGAGGACACCTCCAGCATGTACTCCGACTCGATCGGATCAATCAGATCGAGCCGCGCGCTGGCGATGTGCGACACCGCCGCACAGTCGTCCACGGTCACCCCACCCGGCCGGTCGATGAACAACCGGAGCAGGCCCTGATTTCCGTGTCGGCCGAACTCGACTTCAATGAGCTCAAAACCAACGCCGGCCAGCTCGGGCTCTAGCTCCGCCCAAACCCGCCGGACAATGTCCTTCGCTTCCATCTCACCCTTCCCGGACCCTGCCGGAGGCGTGCCGGAGCCCGCCCACAAGTAAAAAGAGTGGGCGTACACCCACTCTTCCGAGAGCACCCGAGATACAGTCGCCAGAGTAGCATATGGCGGCGACGACCTGCAAGCCGCGCAGGAGAACGGTTTCCCGCAGCCTACGCAAATTGCGAAATTCGACTAGACCATATTGGATCGATTTAGAGGCTAATCAGGGCTAAATTCCGTTGTGCGGTACCCGTGGCGCGGTAAGAGTGGAACCGGCCTTGACCGCAAATGGTGCAGAGCTTTACCTGCTCGATCTGCGCGCGCGGCACCCCGCACTGTTCGAGCTGGATGGCGTTCGACTCCCAGAGATCGAGTACACGACCGGCGGCGGCGAGGCCGCGCACCAGGAATTCGGCGACCATCTGTTCACTCACCTGGTAACAACACGGGCCTGCGGATGGACCGATCAACGCATGGATGTCGTAGGGCTTCGAGCCGAAGGTGATCTGCATCATCTGGACGGCGGCCGTGGTCACACCATCCTGCGTGCCCTGGCGCCCGGCATGCACAATGCCAACCGCACGCGCCTGCGGATCGAAGAGAAACACGGGCACACAGTCGGCCACGCGCACACCGATGGCAATCTGTTCGCGATCCGTGATCAGGCCGTCGCCTTCGTCGGGTCCGGAACACTGTGGACCTTTCTCCCCCACCGGCCACACGCGCGTGCCGTGCACCTGATGCACGGTGAAAGCCGGACCGCGCGCGAGACCGGCGAGATCGAGTGCGTCGTCCGCCGGGCGGCCTGCGCGCGCGAAGTCGCCATCCCTGGCTTCCGTGATGCCGGCGAGTCGCAGGCCGAGCGCCTCAAATTTTCGGAATCGCAGCACCGCGCCCCTCGCTAGAGTACGTACTTGCTCAGGTCGCGTTTCTCGACCAGATTGTTCAGGCGCTCGTTCACCAGCGCGGCGTCGATGCGCACGGTCTTTCCGTCCATGCCGGCGGCGTCGAAGGAAATCTCTTCGAGCAGGAACTCCATGATCGTGTGCAGGCGGCGCGCGCCGATGTTCTCCGATTCCGCATTTACTTCCTGGCAGATGCGCGCCATGGCGTCGATGGCGTCGTCGGTGAACTCGATCTTGACGCCTTCGGCTGCGAGCAGGGCCTCGTACTGCCGGATGAGCGAATTCTTCGGCTCGCGCAGGATGCGGATGAAATCTTCTTCATGCAGGCTGTGCAGCTCGACACGAATCGGAAAACGGCCTTGCAGTTCCGGGATCAGGTCGGACACCTTCGTCATATGGAAGGCACCGGCCGCGATGAACAGGATATGGTCCGTCTTCACGGGGCCGTACTTCGTCGTCACGGTGCTGCCTTCAACAATGGGCAGAATATCCCGTTGCACGCCTTCGCGCGAGACATCGGGACCAGTGTGCGAACCCTTCCCCGCGATCTTGTCTACTTCGTCGAGGAAAATGATGCCCGCGTTCTCGGTGCGCTTAACGGCCTCGGCGACGATCTTGTCCATGTCGAGCATTTCTTCGAGTTCTTC
>CAZUJL010000038.1:0-32425 GCA_964620045.1 uncultured Nitrospirales bacterium | reverse complement strand
ATCCACCGTGCGGCCCTGGCCGTCCGTTAAACGGCCGTCGTCGAGCAATTGCAGCAGCACGTTAAACACGTCCGGGTGCGCCTTCTCGACCTCGTCGAGCAGGATCACGCTGTACGGCCGGCGGCGCACCACTTCGGTGAGCTGCCCGCCCTCCTCGTATCCCACGTAGCCTGGAGGCGCACCAATCAGGCGCGCCACGGTGTGCTTCTCCATGTATTCGCTCATGTCGATGCGCACCATCGCGCGTTCGTCGTCGAACAATAGTTCCGCGAGCGAACGTGCCAATTCGGTCTTCCCCACGCCCGTCGGGCCGAGGAAGATGAACGAGCCTATCGGCTGGTCGGGGTCCTTCAACCCCGCCCGCGCGCGGCGCACCGCGTCCGCCACGACCCGCAGGCCCTCTTCCTGGCCCACGACCCGCTTGCGCAGCTCGTCTTCCATTTTGATCAAGCGCTCGGCCTCGCCTTCCATCATCTTGTCGACGGGAATGCCGGTCCAGCTCGAAACAATCTTCGCGATGTCCTCATCCGTAACCGCTTCGCGAATGAAACTGCCGTTCTTCTGGACCTCGCCCAGGCGCTTGTGTTCGTCCTCCAGCTTCTTCTGCAGGTTCACAATGGTGCCGTAGCGAATCTCGGCCACTTTGCCGAGGTCGCCCTGGCGCTCCGCGATTTCCTCCTGCCGCTTCGCCTCGTCCACCTGCTCGTTGAGCTTGCGGATGGCGTCCATCACGTCCTTCTCGGCCTTCCACTGCGCCTTCAGGCCGCTGAGTTTCTCCTGAATCTCCGCCATCTCCCGCTCGATGCCTTCGCGCCGCTCGATGCTCGCCTTGTCCTTTTCCTTCTTCAGCGCAAGCACTTCGATCTCGAGCTGACGGCGGCGGCGCTCGAGCACGTCGATGTCGTAGGGCATGCTCTCCGCCTCGATGCGAATGCGCGACGAGGCCTCGTCGATCAGGTCGATAGCCTTGTCCGGCAGAAAGCGATCCGCGATGTAGCGGTTGCTCAGCATGGCGGCCGCGACCAATGCGCTGTCCTCGACGCGAATGCCGTGGTGGACTTCGTACTTCTCCTTGAGCCCGCGCAGGATCGCGATCGTGTCCTCCACGTTTGGCTCGCCCACCATCACCGGCTGGAAACGCCGCTCCAGCGCCGCATCCTTCTCGATATGCTTCTTGTATTCGTTCAGCGTCGTCGCGCCGATGCAGTGCAGTTCGCCGCGCGCGAGCGCCGGCTTGAGCATGTTGGACGCGTCCATCGCGCCCTCGGCCGCGCCCGCGCCGACAATGGTGTGCAACTCGTCGATGAACAGCACGACGGGCACGGCACCCTCTTCGATTTCGCGCAGGACGGCCTTCAGACGCTCTTCGAACTCGCCGCGGTACTTCGCGCCGGCCACGAGCGCGCCCATATCGAGCGTCGCCACGCGCCGATCCTTGAGGTTGTCCGGCACGTCGCCCGCCACCACGCGCTGCGCGAGGCCTTCCACGATGGCGGTCTTGCCCACGCCGGGTTCGCCAATTAGCACGGGGTTGTTCTTCGTGCGGCGCGAAAGAACCTGGATGACGCGGCGAATTTCTTCGTCGCGCCCAATCACGGGGTCTAACTTACCCGCGCGCGCAAGCTGCGTGAGGTCGCGCGTGTATTTCGCGAGGGCGTCGTATTGGTCCTCGGCGTTCGGATCGGTGACGCGCTGGCTGCCGCGCACTTCGCGCAGCGCCGCCAGCACGGCGTCCTTGTTCACGCCCGCCTGCGACAGAATCTGCGCCGCGGCATCGCTGCCGAGCGCCAGAATGCCCAGGAAAATATGCTCGGTGCTGAGGTATTCGTCCTTCAGCCCGCGCGCGACTTTCCAGCCTTCGTCAAACGCGCGCTGGCCCGCGCTGCCGATGCCCGGCTGCGCGCCAGCGCCCGACGCGCGCGGCAGGCTCTCAATCTTTTTCTCCGCCTGCGCGAGCACCTGCTCCGGCGCCACGCCGATCCGCTGCAAGATGCTCGCGACCGCGCCCTGCTTCTGCGCGACGAGCGCCTGCAGCAGATGCAACGGCACGATCTCCGGATTTCCGCGTTGCGACGCGAGCTCCAGCGCATCCGCGACGGCTTCCTGCGCCTTAATGGTCAACTTGTCTAAACGCATAATGTCTTTCTCTCCTTCGCACCCGCCGTAAGAGAAAACAGCAGGCGACATGACTCTGGTTTTCGGGAATAAGGCAACTGCAATGCCAAAGTGAACCACTCAAAATAAAGGGAATTTTCGGTGCACCGGTAGAGGCGTCGTAGCAATCCGATATTGTGCCGTCTAATTTTGAAACAGGCCAAAGTGCCGTATTTCCTAGCCGATTCGGCGATTCGCGCCTATACTGAAAGGATAAAGTCCTGCCGGGAAGTGCTTCGGCCGGTCTCCTCCGGCGCGTCGGCCTTCTCCGGCCGGACGCCATGGAGGATACTCGCCATGAGCCACCAGGAACACGCCCGAACCATCGACATCTGCACTCGCTGCGCGCAGGAATGCGAGCATTGCGCAGAAGCCTGCCTGCACGAGAAGGATGTCAACGCGATGGCGGCCTGCATCGCGCTCGACCGCGATTGCGCGCAAATCTGCTGGACCGCGGCCGCGTTTATGAGCCGCGACTCGAAGTTCATGAACCAGATTTGTGAACTCTGCGCGGAAATCTGCGAGGCCTGCGCGGCGGAGTGCGGGCACCACGACATGGATCACTGCCAGATGTGCGCCGAGACCTGCCGCCGCTGCGCGGACGAATGCCGCCGCATGGTCGCCGGCACACCGGCATAAAAATAAAAACGCGGAACGTGCACTGAGGCACGCTCCGCGTCGGATTGCGATCTAATTACGCCGGGCGCTTGCCGGACTTCGGCCGGGAGAATTGGCCCATCGCGCGCGGTTCGCGGCGCACGGTGTGCTTCTTCGAGAGGCTCGGCGCGCGCAACTTGTCATCGTGCTTCGCCCCGTGATCATGCGAATGTTTCGGCGCATGTTCGCGTTTCGAGGCATGGTCATGCGAACGTTCGTGCGAACGCGCATGGCCGTTTTCACGGCGCTCATACTGTCCCGCACGATCGCTCTTGTGCCCATGCGAACGCTCCCCACGCTGGCCTTCATGGCGCGGTTTGCCATGATGCCCGCGCTGGCCCTCGTGACGCGGCTTGTCGTGACCGCGTTGACCTTCGTGGCGTGGCCGTTCAGAGCGCTCGCCCTGCTGACCCTCGGGGCGCGGCTTGTTGTGATGCGGAGCCGCTCCATCGTGCGTGCGCTCGGACTTCTGGTGTCCGTCGCGTGCATTCTGTCCATCGCGCGCGCGTTCCTGGAATCCATTCGGATGCCCCACGCGACGCGCGTGGCCACCGCCGCCCTGTCCACGGTTCGGCTTTCGTCCGCCGCGCTGATACTCGGAACGCGAAGGCCGTTCGCCGCTGTGTTGCTGCGGTTGACGCGGCTTGTGCTGCGCCGGCTGGTGACTGCGGCCCGCGGGCAGCGTCACAGCGCCTTCCCACTCCGCTTGCGGAATGCTCTTGCCGAGGTCGCGCTCGATTTCGCGCAGCGCCTTCGCTTCGTCCGGGCACACGAACGTAATCGCGTCGCCCTTTGCCGAAGCGCGCGCCGTGCGGCCGATACGGTGCACGTAATCTTCCGTCGTCTTCGGAATGTCGAAGTTCACGACATGCGTGATGCCGTTGATATCCAAGCCGCGCGCGGCGACGTCCGTCGCCACGAGCACGTTGAACTTGCCGTCGCGGAAGCCGTTGATCGCCTGCTGGCGCTGGCTCTGCGAGCGCCCGCCGTGAATGGCCTGCGCCTTGAAGCCTTCGCGCTTGAGCACCTTGCAGATCCGGTCCGTGCGGTGTTTGGTGCGGATGAACACGAGGGCCGTATCGACCCCCGGCTTGCCGAGCACCGTCTGCAGCAACTCCATTTTCTTGTCGTGCTGCACGGTGTACACCAACTGCGTCACCGCGTCGGCCGGCTTCGAAATCGCGCCGACTTCGACGCGCACCGGATCGGTCTGGAAGTCGCCGGCAAGCTTCCGGATTTCCTCCGGGAAGGTCGCCGAGAACATCATCGTCTGGCGCTTGTTCGGCAGCTTGCCGATGATCTTGCGCATGTCGGGCATGAAACCCATGTCGAGCATGCGGTCCGCCTCGTCGAGCACGAGGATCGACAGGTTATCGAAGCGCGCGTTTCCGCGGCCGATGTGATCGAGCAAGCGGCCCGGCGTCGCGATGATGATCGGCGTGCCGCGGCGCAGCGCGTTTGTCTGCGGTTCGAAACCGACGCCGCCGTAGATGCACGCGACCTTGAGGCCGTGCGGCTCGCCGAGCGGCGCGATCACGCTGTGAATCTGGTGCGCGAGTTCGCGCGTCGGCGTGAGCACGAGCATGCGCGTGCCCGCGTTCTTGTTCTTCGCCAAAAGCGTGAGCGACGGCAGGCCAAATGCGAGCGTCTTACCGGTGCCCGTCTGCGCGATCGCGACTACGTCGCGGCCTTCCAGCGCGGGCGGAATCGACTTCGCCTGGATCGGCGTCGGCTCGGTGATGCGTTGCGCCGAGAGTTGCTCGATTAAACGCGGGTGGATGTTAAGTTGATCAAAAGACACAGTTGTACCCCTTTCGTGCGCCGGACATAGCGTGGCCGTGCGCGGGCTGAATGTTCCTGTGCTCAGCGCCGGCAAAAGTGGGGAACAACTCTAAGGAGAGGCCCAAAATCTAAGGCGAACGCGGGAAGTGTGGTTCATCCTGAACCAAGACCCCCGCCAAAGCAAAAGGACTTACGTTGCGTAGATAATACAGGACGACAAACACAGAATCAAATTCAATACGCTCAGGGCGTCGCGGCCCCATCCGTCTCAGACTGCGCCTGGGCTATGGCCGCCTCCAGTTCCTTCCGGCTAACCACCTGATTCCAAAACACCAACCAAGGGCCGGCGTCCGGATTCACGTGGGATTCGACCACGCGGCCATCTTTCACAAGGTAGGTCATCGGCATCTTGAAATCGGGCGTATAAAACAGCTTCGTGCCGAACATCTCGTCGGCCGTTCGAAATCCAATGTGCACGCGCTGCGCAGGATCGGGATTCAGAGGATTGTCCGTGCTGTTGTCCCAAGTGCCGATAAACTCGGCTACGGTTCCCGCCGGCACTCGCTTGGGTTCGGCCAGAAAATAATATCGCTGCCAATCGAAGTTGAACTTGGGGATATCGAAAACCACCTCCGACTTTCCATCGGGATAGTGGAGCACAATCTGCGCGGATTTACCACGTACATGCATGTGATTTCGAAAATGGGTGATCGTGCCGTCCACTTTGAACGTGTTGGATGTTCGAATCACATGGGCAGGTTCGAACGGCGGGATATCGATCGGCACATGGGCACCCCCCAGCGTCGCCTGCGCGGAATTGATGGTTCCATTCGCATAGTACAAACCAACCGCGGGTTTCGTGCTGACCGCGGCGGTATTGGGACCAAAATGAATCTGAATCGCCAGCCGGCATCCCTTTTTAATCACCATGCCCTGATCCGCTGGCAACAGGAAACACTTGAAACCCGGAAACCAGGTTTCGACCGGTTGATGTCCCACGACCTCTGTTTTCTCTTGACTTATCCCGCCTTCGGGAATCTCGTCGTGCGGCTCCATCACCAGGATGTGCGCATGGTGGATGATCGACTGCTCATCCGCGCGCAATTGAATCCCCCGAATCCACGTATCTTCGGGAAATATGTAGTCCGAGAACAGGCTCCACCAATCGTCGTTGTTGTCGGTACGCGGCGTAACACGCGGAAAATCAATTACCAAATCGGGCTCCCCGAGCGGCCAACTGACGTTGGTCCATGTCCTCGGTTCAGGCTGATCGGCCGGGTTTCCGCGCGGCACGCCTCCATCAACCCAATCGAGAATGGTGTCGAGCTCCTCCGGGGTAAGCCGTATGTCGTCCTTGTAATACCCCACGGGGCCATCTGCGTGAAACGGCGGCATACGTTTGGCCGCCACCTCTTTGCGAATCGCGCCGGCCCAAGGCCGCGCCTGCTCATAGGTCACCAGCGACATGGGCGCGATCGCGCCCGGCCGGTGACACTCATGGCACTTCTGCTGAAAAATCGGAAAGACGTCTTTGGCAAAGGTTGGCGGTTCTTCCGCACCGCGAGTCGCCGGTGCGAAAAAAAAAGCGTGCAGCCAAACACCCACTAGTAGGGCGTATCCACTATTTCTCGTCGAACAGCATAACAACATGCATCGACAGTACAAGAAGACCCATAGTGAATCAAAAAATTGCCCATTTCGACATACAGACTCTGTAGAATACTCATTCCGTTACACGTGGCCGGGGTCGCGCTGCACAGCCACCCGCGCATGCAAGTCACCGTCCCCAAACAGACCAAACGACAAGCCACTCATCGGCGTCGTAATCGTCACACGCACCTCGCCGCGCGCCGATTCCAGCGCTTCCGGAAATTGCACCTGCACGTTGAACGCGTGCGGGAAACCACTCAGTTTTGCATGCGCGACCGACATGGCATCGTTCGTGGAGGCGGTGCGTTGCGCCGCCGTGAGCGCCGCGGCGCGGGCCGCGCTCACCATGTTGTGGTGCACGAAGAACACATACGCGAATTGCATCAATCCGATGATCACCAGCACCACGCACACCGGCAATACAATTGTTTCGAGCAACGCCACGCCGCGCGCGTCTTGCGCGCGCCGCAGCGGCGGCAGTTCCTTCCATTTTCTGAACTGACTTTCGTTCATTCCCTGCTCCTGCACCAATCCACGCACAACAATGCAAGATGAGGGCCATACGGATGATCCTCCGAAAATCCCGGCTCTATCCCCGAAAATCAGCCTAAACCCGGCAACTTTTTCACACCGGCCGGGGATGAACAAGCGAAAATGGGCACCTGTGGGCGCACGGTGACTTCCGCATACGCGCGCTGTGGTCACGCGTGAACAACGGTTAATCAACCGGCCACCGGCGTTTGATCACCCGAATTCACGCAAGTACACTGGCCTTTCACAGGGGTTTTCAGGGGGATTCGCAATGCCATCCAAGCGGCCATACCGTGTCGGCGTCATCGGCGCCGGCGCGATTTCGCAAGCACTCCACTTTCCCGGATACAAGAAGGACAAGCGCGCCACGCTCGCGGCCTTCGCCGATCCGACGGCCGAGCGCCACGCCGAGGTCATCGAAAAGTTCGGCAAACTCGCGCCGTATACCGACTACCGCGAGATGCTGGCGAAGGAGAAGCTGGACATCGTCAGCGTGGCCACGCCAAATGCCTTCCACGCCGAGCAAGCGATTGCCGCCTTTAATGCGGGCTGCCATGTGCTGTGCGAAAAGCCCGTCGCGACTACACTGAAGGAAGCCGACGCCATCCTCGCGGCGGCGAAGCGCGCGCGCAAGAAGCTCATGATCGGCTTCTCGCACCGCATGTTCACCGGCCCGCAAAAGTGCAAGGAGTTGCTCACAAAAGGCGCCATCGGCACGCCGTTTATGATTCGCGTTCGCTTTGCGCACGGCGGACCTTACCCCGGCTGGGCGAAAAATAGCTGGTTCTACAACAAGAAACTCAGCAAGGGCGGTGCGATGCTCGACATGGGCATCCACGCCATCGACCTGTGCCACTGGCTTATCGGGCCGGTGAAAAACGTCAGCGCGCGCGCGGCCACGCTCATCAAGCCGATCGAAGTGGATGACAACGCGCTCTTGCAGCTCGAATTCGAGAACAAGGCGCTCGGCTACATCGAAGTCGGCTGGACCAGCCCGCCGGGCTTCTCCGGTTTCGAAATCTACGGCACGAAAGGCTCCATGATCTGCGACTACGCCAAGGGTCTGTCGATGTGCACCGGGAAATCTTCCGCCGGCCGCGACAGCACGATGACGTGGAAAGTGCTCGACGCGAAACCGCTGCGCGGCGGATGGGATGTCGAGATCGGTCACTGGCTCGACGTGATCGAAGGCAAAGTGCCGCACACGCTCACGGGCCAGGCAGGGCGTGACGCGCTCGCGGTCGCGCTCGCGGCATACAAATCCAGCGACACCGGCAAGCGGGTCAACCTCTGATGTTCACGCGCACCACGTCGCTCGCCGCACTCGCGCTCGCGGCGTGGTGCTTTTCATTCTCCGCGTCGGCGCAGCCGATGGGCAAGACCAAGGAGTATCGGTCACTCAACTCAGACTTATATAAAGTCTCAATCCAAAAGGACGGCCGCATCGACATCACGCTGGCCTCCGATACGCCCGTGGTCACCGACATTTTCCCCATGGTGTGGTTCGACGGCGAAGACGCGCCCGAGCGCATGGAGATCAAGGGCGCGTGGACCGAGCGCTACCTCGTCGAAGATAAACTCGGCCAGGGCCAGGGCATTCACCACAACTACAAGGGCACGCTCTGGTCGCTCCGTGCTTACCCGACGCGGCCTTACTTCGCCGTGCAACTCGCCTACACGAACGAAACCAAGAAACCCGTGCGCATCAAGGCGCTCCTCCCCTTCTGCTCCGGCGCGCCCGGCAAAGGCCTGCTGACGCTCGGCCCCGGCAGCGAAAACGCGCGCATCCTTACCGGCATCACGACGGGGCAGCCGGCCCTCCACGACGGCGCGGCGCGCGGCAATGATGCGGTCGCCGTGCTGAATCAATCGACAGGCCAATCCTTCATTGCGGGGTTCCTCTCACAGGATCGCGGCCACGGACAGATCGACATCGGCGATCCCGCGCCGGAAGACAAAAAAAATCCCGCCGGCCTGCGCCGCATGCAAGCGATGACGATCTACGACGAACCCATCGAACTCGCCCCCGGCGAAATGCTCGAATCCGAAGTCCTTTATCTCGCGATCTCGGAGACCGATCCCGTTGTCGGACTCCAGCGCTACGCGCGCGCCGTCCAAGTCGTTCACGGCCTTTCCGGTCCCGAGCACGACGCACCGCTGCATGCGTGGATCATCAACACGGAAAACACCGTCGATATCGATCGCCTGACGCAGCAGCTCCGCCATGCCAAAGAATTGGTGCCCCTCTTCCTGATCAACCAGGTCCTGATCGGTTCCCCCACGCAACCCGCGCGCACGATCGGGGTGGACGAGCGCATCGTTGAAGTGGCGAGGAACGAGGGATTCTCGCCGATTATTTGGTACGACCCGCTGGCCGGCGGTTTCGATTCCATATCGAATGCCAGCCCCGACGCACAGCGGAGCGATGGAGAACGAATACGCCGTACATACGGCCAAGTGTCTGTTGCCGGAATTCGCGCAAGCCTGGACCGCACCCATGAGCTTCACCCAAGCTTTGCCAAGCTTCGCGAAGCGATTGCGGCTTTCCGCGAAGGCCTCGGGCCGGACGCGCGCCTCTTCGGCGCGGAACCGTCTCTCCTCGCCGCGACGCTCTTCGACGGCGTTGTCTCCTCGGCCGTGGACCGCCGGTTTCTGGTGCCGCAGCCGTCGCGACATGCCGTCTACTTCGACCGCTCGCTAGGTACCCTCGACGCCGCACGCGCCGCCATCAGCGCGGCCACGCTGACGAAATGCAGCCTGCTGATTCCGCTGGAGGCGCTCGACAACCCGGATACGGCCACTATTGCGGGCCGCGTGCTTCCGTCGCCACAGGTCGCCGCGCGCCCGCTTGACGTGTTCGCGCAAACCACGCCGCGTGCGTTTCACCTGCACACAAAAACCGCCGACGGCGATGTGCACGTGGCGGCCGTGATGAATTGGGACGGCGCCGAACCGACGTCTGTCGCGTTGCCGCTCGCGCGCATCGGCTTCGCGCCGGGCGCGTACCACTCGGTCTACGAATACTGGCAGCAGAAATATCTCGGCACGGCCGACGTCACGCTAAACGTCACCATTCCGGCGCACGGCTCGACGGTGTTGGTGTTCCGGCCGCTGTTGAGCCGTCCGATGCTCGCGACGACCGGCACGAATCTCGGCCAGGACTGGCCCGGCCTGCGTACCGTGGAATGGTCGCCGCAGGCGCGCACCTTCACCATCGTGCCCGAACAGCCGGACCCCAGCGGACAGTTTCCATTGCCCGATGCCGTCGCGCGCTACACGCTCGCCGTGCCGCAGCCTTATCGTCTGATCCGCGCCACCAGCATGAGTTCGCAGGCGCCCACGTGGGAATCGGCAAATGCGTCGGCGACGATCACGTTCCCGTCGCGCATCAACGCCTTGCAAGGCTTCACGGCCGAGTTCAGCACCACGCCGTAATTCAGCTTACTGGTAGGCCTTCCACTCTGGCTCGTTCTCGAAGATCCAGCGGTAGTAGTCGCGCTCGGTCAGGCGCGTCGCGGCGGGATCGTCCACGATCACCGTGCACCGCGCGTGCAGTTGCAGCGCGGACGCCGAGATCATGCCGGTCACCGGCCCCTCCACCGCCTTGCCGATGATCTCCGCCTTGTCTGCGCCCGTGGCGAGCAAAATGGATCGACGGCTGTCGAGAATCGTGCCCACGCCCATGGTGATCGCGCGGCGCGGTACTTTATTGGTGTCGCCGCCGAAGAGCGGCGCGTTCTGCGCGAGGGTTCGTGGAGACAGCGCCTTTACGCGCGTGCGCGAGCGCAAGGCCGATAGCGGCTCGTTGAATCCAATGTGCCCCACGACGCCGATGCCGAGCAGTTGCAGGTCGATCCCGCCCACCGACGCGATGCGTTCTTCGTACGCCGCGCACTCGGCGTCGAGATCCTTCGCGGAGCCATCGGGCAGGTGCGTGTTAGCGGGATTCACATCGATGTGCTTGAACAGCTTTTCGTGCATGTAGTTTCGGTAGGAATCCGGATGCGACGGCGACAGGCCCACGTACTCGTCCAGATTGAAGGTCGTCACCCCGTCAAAACTCAGCCCGTGCTCGCGGTGCTCGCGCACGAGCAGCGCATACACGCGCTCCATCGTCCGCCCGGTGGCAAAGCCAATCACGAGCTTCGGATTCTCGCGCACGCTCGCCGCCACCAACGCCGCCGTCAGCGCCGCCGCCGCGTCCGCCGTTGGCCGGATGATCACTTCCATGGAGTACGCCCCTCGCTCGTCTCGAAATGAATTCGCGGCGTGATTGTGCGGATTTGCCGGGCTGGAATCCAGCCGCGTTTACTTCGCCACCGCTTCAGGCGTATGCGAAACGAGCGGCGTGGCCGACTTGCGGCGTCCAAACAGCCGCTGGGGCACCGTCACCGACAGGCTGTACAGCACTGGCACGATGACCAGGGTTAGCACCGTTGCGAACGTCAGCCCGAACATCAGCGCGACGGCCATGGACTTCCAAAAACTCGCCTGTGAGCCACCCATGTCGAGTTCCATGTTTGCAAAGTCGATGCTGACGCCAAACGCGAGCGGCACCAAGCCGAGCACTGTCGTGCCCGCGGTCAGCAACACGGGCCGCAACCGCAACTTGCTCGCCGTCACGATCGCCTCGTGCAACGGCACGCCTTCCTTGCGCAACACGTTGATAAAGTCGACCAGAATAATGCCGTTGTTCACCACGATACCCGACAAACTGATGCACCCAATTCCGGTCATCATGAAGCCAAACGGCAACCCGAACACTTCAAGCCCCAGAAACACACCGCCCAGCGACAACACCACCGTGGACATAATGATCGCCGGCTGAATGAGCGAGTTAAACTGCAGGATCAGCAGTAGCGAGATCAGCAGCAGCGCCACCACGAACGCGCGCACCATAAATTGGGCCGACTCGTTTACGTTTTGCTGTTCCCCGGTGTACGACAACGCGTATCCCGGCGGCAGTTGAAGATCCTCCAGCTTCGTGCGCACATCGTCCAACACTTCGGGTCCGGGACGGCCTTCGGCCTCGGCGATGACCGTAACGGTCCGGCGCCGATCCACGCGTCTGATCGTTCCCGGCCCCGTGCCATATTCCAGATTGGCCACCGACGTAAATGGAATCGACTGGCCCATCGAATTCACCAGACCCATCCCTTCCACAAACGAAATGTCGCTGCGAAACCACTCGGGAAACTTCACCGTTACGTCGTATTCATCATCGCCCACCCGGTACTCGCCCGCCTTGCGCCCATGCACGGCCGCCTGCACGGCCGCGCCGATGTACTGGGTGTTCAATCCAGCCAGTTTCGCCTGCTGTCGATCGACAATTACACGCACTTCCGGCTTGCCGCGCTCGAAGTCATCGTGCAGGTCGACCAGACCATTCACATCCGCAATGCGTTTTTTCACTTCCGCGGCAATCTTCCCCAGCACGACGAAGTCCTCGCCGCTCAACTCAATGTTCACCGGCGGCGCCGGCGGAGGGCCCATCGCGGTCAGCCCGATGCGCACTTCCGCGCCCGGCACGTCATTGAACTCATTTCGTAGTTCGTTGATGATTTTCGATGGCGGGATTTTCTGGTCTTCCTGGTCCGGAAACACGAGTGCCACACGGCCGATGTGGCTCGAACTCGCATTCGTTGACGTCCCCGGCATGCCTTCGCGCACGCTAGCACCGCGGGAACCCACGCTCGTTGAAATATAGTCCAGGTAGTCTCGGTCCTTGGCCACGACCGCCTCTATATGCTGGGCGACAGCGTCCGTGGCTTCGAGATTGGTCCCTTGCGCCATTTCAATGTTGATATTTGCGCGGTCGGGTTCGACTTTGTTCAGGAATTCGAACTGCGCCTCTGCCGCCCAGATTCCAATAATCGTGACAATGACGACGACAATCCCCGCGACCGACACCATGCGCCAATGCAATGCCGTGTCCAGAACCCGGCTATACCAGCGAATAATCCACGATTCGCGGTGCTCGCGCTCGGATTTCGAAATCTTGGTGCTGCCCCAGCGCGACGCCAGTGCAGGGTTTACTACAAGTCCGACGAACAGCGACGCCATGAGCGCAATAATCACGGTCTTCGGCAGCAAGCTCATGAAACTGCCCATCATGCCCGGCCAGTAGATGAGCGGGAAATACGCGGCCACTGTCGTTGCAGTCGAGCCGATAATCGGCCACGCCACTTCGGCCGCGCCCAGCTTCGCCGCCTCGACGCGCGAATGCCCCATCGAAATGTATCGGTGAATGTTTTCCACCACCACGATGCCATTGTCGACGAGCATGCCCAATGCCACCATCAGGCTGAACAGCGACACCATATTGAACGTCATGCCATAGGCGTACATCGTTAAAAACGTAATCAACATCGAAAACGGAATTGCCAAAGACACGAAGAACGCATTGGAGAACCCGAGGAATATGAAGATTACGAGAAACACCAGGATCAAACCGCTCAAGATACTGTTGAGGAGCGACGTAAACATGTCATCAATACGCAATGACTCGTCCAGCGTGATTTCGACGGTCAGATCAGGAGGCAACCGTTTTCCGGCTTCTTCCAGCAGCGCACGCAGGCGTTTTGACACCTGCACTACGTCCGTGCCGGCGCGTTTTTTGATCACCAGCGACACGGAGGGTTCGAAATCGAGCCGGGCGTAGTTCTCCGGATCCTTGAAGCCCTCGGTGATTTCCGCCACGTCGCGTAAGTACACGACACCATGCTCGCCGCGTTTCACGACGAGATCGCGCAGATCGTCCGGCCCCGTGATCTCCCCGGGCACGCGCATCAAAAACTTGCCTTGGCCCAGCTCCATCGACCCGGCCGGCACGTTCACATTCTCCTGGAACGCAATCTGCGCCAGTTCCGCCAGCGAGATTCCGTAACCCACCGCGCGTGCCGGATCCACGATGATCTGGATCTCACGTTCAAAGCCGCCGATGATGTCGGCCGCCAGGACGCCCGGCAATGCTTCGATCTCGTCCTGCAGGCGCTCGGCGATGTTCGTCAGTTCGACCCGATCGATCGGGCCCGTCAAATTGACCTGGATGATCGGCTGCTCGGCCGTATTCACGTCGAGCACCACTGCATCGTCCGCCTCTTCAGGCAGTTCCGTCCGCGCCATGTCGACCTTGTCGCGCACTTTCTGAATCGCATCGTCAACGTCTACGTCGGTCTCGAATTCAACCACCACCGTCGCAAGGCCTTCATTGCACGACGACGTGATCTTCTTGACACCGGATATCCCCTGGAGTTTGCGCTCGATCGGCATCGCCACGAGCGTCTCCATGTCCTGCGGCGACACGCCCTCGTAACGCACCGACACCATCGCGATAGGCACTACGAGTTCGGGTTCGGTCTCCTTTGGAATCGTGAAAAAGGCATACAGACCCATCACGACGATAAGAACGAGCGACACGACGACCGTAATGCTCCGGTCGACGCTAAAATCGGTTAGTTTCACGAGGGATCACCCACCGGTTCGGCCACAACCACCGTATCGCCGTCGTTCAACGTGCGCTGGCCCATCACGATCAGCCGATCGCCTTTTGAGAGGCCCTTGGTAATCAGCACTTCCTCATTCTGAAAGAAGCCGACCTCCACCGAACGCAGAGAAGCGGTGCCGTCTCTCTCGACAAACACAAATCGTCCCTCTGCCCGGGATAGCAATGTAAACATCGGTACGGTTATCGCGTCGGGATAGAACGCGCGCACCAGCGCCACGCGCGCGATCATGCCCGGCTTCAGCACGCCGTCGGAGTTGTCGACTTCGATCTCCGTCGTGAACGTCCGCGTCGCCTGTTCCGCCGTCGTCGCGATTCGGTAAATCGTTCCGTTGATGATGCGGTCGGTCAGCGCATCGAAGCGTATCTGCACGACATCGCCCGCCTTGAACCGCGGCACGTCGCGCTCCGGAATGCCCACCAATACCTTGAGTTTGTCCACCTGCACGAGCCTTGCGAGCGGTTTGCCCACGCTCACGAATTCACCCGTCTCGTTGTACAGTCGATCAACCACCCCATCGAACTCACTTTTGATCACGCTGTGCGCCAGATCGACTTCCGCCATTTTGGTCATCGCAGTGGTCGCGTCGCGGTTCGTGGACGCGCGGTCGAACTCCTGCGACGAACTGATGCCGCGCTCGCGCAATTCGGACACGCGCTGGAATTCCTGCACCGCGAGTTTGTGATCGGCCTGCACCTGATCGAGGCGCGCCTGAATGGAGGTCGTGTTGATGCGGATGATTTCCTGGCCCTTGGTGACGGGATAGCCATCGTCCACGGCCTGCTGCTCGATTTTCCCGGAGATCTCCGCGCTCAGCGTCACGGCTTGCCACGGTTCCGCGACGCCTACCAGATAAAGGTTGTCGCGCACTTCCTTCGGCTCGAGCACTTGCACTGCCACGCGCGGCGTCGTGTCCGGTTTTTCGATCACTTCCACCGGCGCGGACTTCGTCGCGGCCCACACGCTGACCACCACGCCCGTGCCGCAAATCGCCAGCACCGCCACGATCACAATACTCAGGAAAAATTTTTTCATCGCCCTCGCTCCTTGCTGCTCTTCCCGGACGCGCGTTCAAGCGGAACCGGATGAATCGCTTCCAATGCATACCGAAGCTGCGCGCGGCTCTCGCCGCCCTGCGCCGCCCCGTCCATGAACAAATCCACCAGCGCGCCACCGAGATCTTCGCTCAGGGCGATCTCGGAATTGCGCGCCTTCGCCATCACGTGCAAATCCATAATCCCGGAGAACGCCAGCGCGAGCGCGCCGGGATCGCCGCCGCCGATCTCGCCCGACGTCACACCGTCCGCCATGATCGCCACGATGCGGTGCAGCCGCTGCTGCGCGAGCATCTCGCTGTCGATCCGGATCGGTTCGTCCGGCGGCGAGAAGAAGAAGCGCAACAGAAAACGCACCACTTCCGGTGCGCGCTCGGCCCGCTCGAACACGAACCCCATCAGCGCCTTCAGGCGCTCGCGGCAACCCGAATGCCGGGCCACGAGCGCGTCCATCCCTTGGTACAGATCGGCGAATTCCGTCTCGACGAGGTAACAGAATAGCTCCGCTTTGTTCTCGAAATAGTAGTAGAGAACCGGCCGGGTAACGCCCGCTTGCTCGATGATCTCGCGCACCGAGGTCTCGGCATAACCCTTTGCCGCAAATAACTTTAGCGCGGATTCAGCGACCCGCGTACGGGACGATTCATCCGGCTGTAGCTCGGGCTGGGGTATGGGTTGATACGCGGCCAAGAGGTATACCTAACGGTCGTTATAAACACGGTACCATATACGCCGGTTCCGCTATTTTTCAAGGATTCTTACAGGCTTTTGCCGTAGACCCGCGTCGTCCATTCCGTGTTGGCTTCCCACGGATGCCGCACGCATTCCGCCACCGAATACACGGACACGGCCAGCAGCAGCGCCGCCAGCCCCCACTGCCAGCCGCGCCGCATGCGCGCGACCGCGGGCGCGGCGAGGATCAGCATCACGGGCGCGATCACGATCGACCAGCGAAACCCGAACGCCACGCCGCCGTAGTTGTTCGTCGTCATCGCGTAGTACACCAGCAGCACTCCGGACGCCACGACCCCCACCGCCGCGATCGCCTTCGCGCGCGCATCGCCGGATCGCCACGCGCTCCACACGCCCACGATTCCGAGGAGCGTCACGGGGAACAGCGAAAATACACCCACACGCCCGAAGGTAATATGAAAAAGATAGAGGCCTTTCGGATCCGCGAGCGCATCCACGCCGCCCGGATTCCGCCAGTAGCTGCTCTCGTACAAGTACCAGTCGCCGTGCGTCTGCACGGGTAACGGATTGCCTGTTGCCGCCATCAGCGCGATCGCCTGAATCGCAAGCGGCAACGCCGCCGCCGGCACGGCGAACAGCAACAACCCGCGCAATCGCGTCGGCGCGAGCCACAACCCCAGGCACGCGGGAAAAATCGCGGTGGGCACATCGGTCGCCGCGCCGATCCCCGCGCATAGTCCGAACAACATGAAATCCGCCTTCGCGGGGCGTTGGTGCAGGCGTTGCGCGAGCCAGAAACACGCCGCCACGCATGCCGCCGCGATCACGTGGTTGTTGAACACCGTCGCATACGCCGCCGCGTGGGTGCCCGCCATCGCGAGCGCGAGCATCGCGGGCGCGATCGCGCGACCCGGCATTGCCTGTCGCGCGCACAGCCACACGCACAGCGTCATCAGCACGAACGGCAGCCCCGACCAGGTCACGCTCATGAGCCAGGCCGCCGTTTGGGGTTCGTCCGGATTTTCCAGCAGCCACCCCGTGACCGGCTGGAGCACAAGCAGCTCGGACATCATCAGCAGCGGCAGCAATGGTGGTTTGCTCGACAGAATGCGGCCGTCCACTTCGACTTTATCGATGGTTTTCGGCTCGAAGGGATTCTTCAGTTCCGGCAGTTCGGGATCTTTAATGGGCCACCGGCCATATTCGCTCAGGGAGTAAATCGTCGCGAAGCGGCTGAACAGCGTGTCGCCGTAGGACCGTTCAGCCTGCGTGCCGAGCAGCACCCATGCCGCCGCCAGCAGCACCACGCCCAGTCCCACGGCCAATCCGGCGCGCGGGCGTGCGGCATCCGGCGCGCCGTCCAAGGGTGGCTAGTCCCAGAACTTGAGCTTTTGCCACCAGCTCGTCGGCTCTTCGATCAGGGAACCCGTCGCGCGGCGCGGCTCGTCGATCTGCGTCCACGTGCCGTCCACGTTCGCTTCCGTGGTGCGCGCCAGAAACAGGCTGCCCACGGGACGCCATTCGCCGCTGCGCAGCTCATACGAGATCGAGTCGATGCCCGTGCTGCGCAGGAAATTGCCATCGTCGCGCGCTTCGTCGCGCGAAGTGCGCAGCCGCGTCGCATAGCGCACCTTCTCGACCTCGAGTTCCGCCGTCATCGGCGTCGTGCGCGATTCTTTCTCGGTGAAATCCAGCGAGTACACGTCCACGCCGGTGGGATATTCGAAGTACTCGCGGTAGTAATACGGTCGCTTAAAGATGACTTCGGAGTTGTCCGGCCCCTGCTTCTCGTGCGCCGCGGTCAGATCCGCTTCCACGCGCTCGCGCAATTGCGCCTGGTATTCCTCGGACGTCGGCGCTTCGGAAACCGCCGCGCCGGATTTATCGCCGGTGCTGGCACAGCCGGCCGCGATCACGCACACCGCAATTGCAATTAGTCTGAGAAAGGCTTGCACCCCGCGCTCCTTCGCCCCCGCCCGGCCGCGGACCCCGTCACTCTACAGGCATCGGCAGTCTGCCCTGCTCATATTTCACCGGACGACCACTGCGTTTGTTGTCCGTTAGGGTAACAAAATTGTCGCCCACAATTCTCCGCACATAGAAGCGGTCGACCAACGTGTCTTTTTCCTTGACACTCACTTCCTTGCCCCCCACGAGCACAAACTTCGCGGTAGCCGTCGTCCGGTCGATATTCGTCAGCGTCATTTTGTACGCCTGATCGTCCTGCTTGGCTTCTTCCGACAACGCCCGCGTAGCCTCGTTCGGGTACAAATCCACGCCGCGCGCGGCCAGGTTGGACGCCTCGGTTATTTTGGCCGCGTCGAACGACGATGAACTCAGCAGCGCCTGCACTTCTTTTTCAAGCGCCTGCACGCAATCCTCGGCAATGCGTCGGTTGTCCGCGCTGGGATCCGCATCGATCGCTTCCACGGCCGCCTCGAGCGCCTCAATCGCCGGACCGCCCCGCGCCAGTATTCCCGGCGCCCGGTTCACGTGCGTCGGACCGGTGGGGACCTCCTCAGGGCCGTTGATTTTCTCCAGAATGCTGGGGCCTGCCGTTATCGCTACCACCGCCAACACCAATGCGGCAACGATTGCGCCAACCAAACCCATTCGGCTGCCGGACGACGCCGGTTTCTTCTTGGTTGTGGTTGTGGGCGCTTTTGGCTTGTAGTCGAAATCTTCCGCCGTTGGCGCACGCAGGGAAGGCGGGAGATTGCCGGCGTTGATCCCCATGTCCATCTTGTTGAGATCATCGACGCCGCTGCGCTGCAGGGTCTCGTCCACACGGAACGACTCGAGCGCTTCCATCACGCTGCCCGACGGCGCCCGGTGATATACCTGCTCGCCGCCGAGATCGTGAATCGACAGCGTGCGCGTTTCATCCTTGGGCTTACCGACTTCTTCCCCGCAGAACCGGCACTTCGTCGCCAGCACGCTGATCTGCATGCGGCAACTGGGGCACACTCTCATTTTTTCCGTTGGGACATCGCCACTCATTGCCGTCGTGACTCCACCCGCAAGCAAAAAAACCGATCCCGGCTAACAATATGACCCCACAGCGGGCCGAAATGTGACACAGCAGGCCCGCTTTGCCTCGACGATACAAACTCCCCACGTACAACGTCGAGCATAACACAATGTCCAATGCCTGCTATATACGCAGGCCACGTATTTTACGTATAGTTGTCAATAAATGCAACTACATTCAATACCTCTTGCAGACAACTAACGACGACCGGGAGCCTAAAGGTACAGTTTGCCCGTCGCGCCATATGCCTCGCGCGCGCGCATAATGCGATCCAGCTCGTCCTTGGACAACTCGCGAATTTCCCCGAGCGCCCGCGCCGTCAGCAAGGTCCGCGCGGAGTGTTCAATCTTTTCCATCTTGTAGTACGCGTCCATCAGGCTCGTGCCCATCGTCAAGGCGCCGTGCCGATCCATGAGCAGCGCGTCGCATTTGCCGGCGAGTTCACGCACAGCGTCCGCCCCTTCTCGCGTGCCCGGCGTCGCATACGGCGCTGTCGGCACCCCGCCCATTACAAATACCACTTCGGGTAGCGATAGTTTCGTCATCGAAACGCCGGCCAGCGTAAACGCCACGGCCGTCGGCGGATGGGCATGCACTACGGCCTGCACATCCGGACGCTGATCATATACCGCAAGGTGCGTAAAAAATTCGGAGGAAACCTTGCCCTCGCCTTCGAGCTTCTTGCCCTGCCCGTCGGCAATCACCATTTCATGCGGAAGCATGAAGCCGCAGGCCGATCCGCTCGGCGTGACAAGAAATCGCCCCGGCCCGATGCGCACGCTGACGTTGCCGTCCGTCGCCGCGACGAGATCGCGCGCGTACATGCGCCGGCCAATCTCGCACATGCAGGCGCGCAGTTCTGCTTCCGATGGTCCCGATGCCACGCAGTTTCTCCCCCGGCGCGCCGTTATTCCACCGGCGTGCACCAGCGGCGATACTTCGGCATTTTGCCTTGCGCCGCTTCGAAGTAAATATCTTGAAGCTTGCGGGAAACCGGCCCCGGCTTCCCGCTTCCGATCAAACGACGATCCACTGAACGCACCGGCGCCACTTGCGCGCCCGTGCCCGTAAAGAAAATCTCGTCCGCGATGTACAGTTCCGTGCGCGCGATCGGGCGTTCGACGACCTGCATGCCGAGTTCCGCATTCGCCAACTCGATCACGGTGTTGCGCGTGATGCCGACCAGCAAGTCGCTGTTTTCCGGCGGCGTGATCAGCTTGCCGTCTTTCACCATGAAGACGTTCATCGCGCTGCCTTCGGACACGGTACCGTCTTCGCGCAACACGACCGCCTCGTCGAACCCGGCTTGCTCCGCCTCGGTGCGCGCGAGCGCCGAGTTCACATAGCTGCCCGTCGTCTTCGCGCGCGCGGGAATGGCGTTGTCCGCCACGCGACGCCACGACGACACGCACACGTCCAGCCCGGTCTCGATGTTTACATAGTCGCCGAGTTTGATGATCCACACGCAGAGCTTCGACTCGATCCCCTTCAACTTGGGGCCCAGCGAATGTTCGCTCTTATAAATCAGCGGACGCAGATACACGTCTTCCTTGAACTCGTTTTTCTTCACGATCTCGCAGCAAATGCGTTCGATGTCCGCGGGAGTCTCTTTGATGTCCATGCACATCATGGAGCAATTGCGCGTGATCCGGTCGATGTGTTCGCGCAGCCGGAAGATCAGTACCTTGCCCTCGGAGGCGCTGTAATACCCGCGGATACCCTCAAACAACGCCGTGCCGTAGTTGAACGCATGGGTCAAAATGCTTACCTTCGCGTCCTCGATCGGTCGAAAATCTCCGTCGAAATACGCAAAGCGACCCGGGTCCATCTTGGCCATGAAATATTGCCTCCGATTGCCGTCCATCCCTCGGACGAGCGCTATACGATAGTCACGCCGCCGATCCCAGTCAACGTGCGGGCCCGCTCCAAACTTGTGCGCGGCCCTATCCCCTGCCGCTACAATGCGCACCGTTTCACGTTCAGGGGGGATTCGCATGGGCCACAGCCTGCTTGCCGGAAAGCGCGGCATCATCACCGGTGTCGCCAACGAGAAATCCATCGCGTGGGCCTGCGCCCAGGCCTGCCACGCCGAAGGCGCGGAGCTCGCCTTCACCTACCTCGGCGAGGCGCAGGAAAAACGCGTGAAGGCCCTGCTCGACGCCGAAATCCCCGGCGCGCTGATGCTGCCCTGCGACGCGACCAAGGACGCGGACATCGCAACCTTCTTCGACGCCATCCGCGCGAAGTGGGGCCGGATCGATTTCCTGGTGCACTCGATTGCTTATGCCGATCGCGAGGACTTGAAGGGCCGCTATGTCGATACGCCGCGCGATCACTTCGCGCTTGCGCTCGATGTCTCCGCCTACTCCCTTGTCGCGCTCGCCCGCGCCGCGGAATCGCTGTTCCCCGAGTCCGGCGGCAGCATCGCGGCCATGACCTACTACGGCAGCGAAAAAGTTGTGCCAAAATACAACGTCATGGGCGTCGCCAAAGCCGCGCTCGAAGCATCCGCCCGCTATCTCGCCGCCGACCTCGGCCCGCGCGGCATTCGCGTGAATTGCATCAGCGCCGGACCGCTCCGCACGCTGTCCTCCGCCGCGTTCCCCGGCTTCCGCCAAATGCTGCGCCTCACCGAACAGGTCGCACCGCTCCGCCGCAACGTCACGCAGGACGACGTCGCACGCGCGTGCATCTACCTGCTCTCCGAACTCGGCTCCGGCACCACGGGCGAAATATTGCATGTCGACAGCGGCTACCACGTCCTCGGCATGGCGGCCCCGGAAGAAGCGTGAAGAAATAGTGGTTAGTGACCAGTGGCTAGTGACCAGTAACGACCGGTGATCACTAGCCACTGATCACCAGCCACCGGCCACTAATTTCTTTGCTATACTCGCTTCATCCACGTGGGGAGACCTGATCCGTCATGCCTTCGCTGCAAGATATCCTCAAATACGCGGTCGACAATGGCGCCTCCGACATTCACCTCGCGGTGGGCAGTCCGCCCGCGTGCCGCGTCGACGGCGAGATGCGCGCCTTCAGCGAAACTCCGCTGAAGATGGAGCACACCGACAAGTTCCTCGACGAAATCTTCAAGCCGAACCAGCGCACGCACTTTGAAGAAACCGGCGATGCCGACGTCGCGCTCAGCATCCCGGGCCTCGGCCGCTTCCGTGTAAACGTGCTCAAGCAGCGCGGCTCCGTCGGCATCATCATGCGCCATGTCAAGGGCAAGATCCTGAAGTTCGAGGAACTCAACCTGCCGACGGGCCTCGACAACGTCACCAACATGCGCCGCGGGCTCATCCTCGTGACGGGCACTACGGGCTCCGGTAAATCGACCACGCTCGCGAGCATCATCGACCGCATCAACCGAAACCGCCGCGATCACATCATCACGCTCGAAGACCCGATCGAATTCCTGCATCAGAACAAGAAATCTGTCGTCACCCAGCGCGAAGTCGGCATCGATACGAAGGACTTCAAAACCGCGCTCCGCGCCGCCATGCGCGAAGACCCGGACGTGATTCTCATCGGCGAAATGCGCGACCAGGAAACCTTCGGCGCCGCCATGTCCGCCGCGGAAACGGGCCACTTGGTGTTCTCCACGCTCCACACGACGAACTGCATGCTCACGCTGGACCGCATCCTCGACATGTTCCCGTCACACGAGCACGCGCAGATTCGCTCGCAGCTCTCTCTGCAGCTCAAGGGCACGGTCGCGCAGCGCCTCATCCCGGCCAAAGACGGCAAAGGCCGCGTGCCCGCGGTCGAACTGATGTTCGTGAACCCGGCCATTTCGGCACTCATCCGCGAAGGTTCGGTCAAACAAATCCCCACGGCCATCATCGCCGGACGCGAATCGGGCATGCAGACCTTCAACATGTCCCTCGTCGATTTGATCAAGCGCGAGCTCATCACCACCGAAGGCGCCCGCGAAAACTCAGACAACCCCGACGAACTCGAGATGAACCTGAAGGGCATCTACCTCAGTTCGAGTCGCGGCGGGATTTTGAAGAAATAACACAAACTAGCAGAGTGCCCAGATATGCAAATCGTGTTCGATGCAAACTGCAAGCATGACAACTCCATCAAATCAATCGTGGAGCAATTTTTAAAGAACACCCAAACCCTTGAAACAGAGCACAAAGCCTCAATCATTGTCTTTCAAGATGGTGCCAGCAAGTCGTTCTATATAAAGTGCTCTCTCAAGGCTGACGACGCGGCCAAACTCTGCGATTTAGATGCAAAACTCGATATCTCGAATCCGCAAAGCTACCGCGCTAACAGAGAACTTCATCTCAAAAACCAGACATATCAAAAGATGGTCATAGACTCTGGCAACGGACGCGAATTTAACGACATTATTGTCGAGTACAACACCAGTTATCATCCCAAAAAACCTCTAAAAGTCTGGGGCGGCCAGCACCGAATTAGCGCGATCTCGGAAGCTGGCCAGCAGAGTAATCGTTATCACGGGTTTCGCATTTACGTCGCCTTGACGAAAGAACAGCGAACAGAACTTGCGCTTATTTCAAACACGAACATCAATGTCTCGAATGACACCTTCGATCGCATGATCGAGGAGACAAAGTTTGGCGATAAACTTCGTCAGTTTTGTCGAAATGTTGGCCTTCTAGGCACCAATGAGGATTTCCCTGATGTTGGAAGCAGGGCCGATCGCATAACAGTAAAAAAAGCCCGAAGCTTTGTAGTTAATTTCTACAAGGGAGCCGATACAGGCAAAGGTTTGAAAAGCGACGAGTTAGATAGACGGGTATATGAACCGTACTTGGCAGAAACGGGCGGTGCGGGAATCGACCAGACCTATGCCGAAATTATGAACAAACACGACATTCTCAAAGATAAGCACTTAATCGCGGCAGGAACTGGTTTCGCGAACTTACATAAAGCGCAAGTGGCAGCCATACAAAACGGAAAAGGTAAGGTTCGCAACTCGAAGGCGGCTAGAAACAAGGCAATGGTAGATTCGGTTTTGTGCGGATGGGCTTTCGTAACTGGATTACTACAATCCCATTCGGATCGGTTGCAAAATCATGTTGCCATACCAAAAATGAATTCCAAAACGCCTGATCCTCTCAATTCGCAGGAAATGTCGCGATTTAAACATACCTCCGATCCGGCGACATATCGTGGACTGGGAACACGGTCAAGCTTAAAGGATCGACAGCGGGTCGCACAGTTATTCTTAGCCCGAAGCAAGGAAAAGAACAAACCACTTGAGCGTCCGTTAATGGACAAAGCAGTAAGCCAAGTTGTTGGAATCATGACGCTTTCGAAGGGGTATTCATAAACCCGTGCCGAATTTTCAGGACTATCTTGACTTTTCAGAAAGGCACCTAGCATCGGCGAGAGATGAAGAATCCGCAGGCCGAAATGCAGATATTTACCTAGTCCCATCAGCAATACTTGCATGGTGCGCCGTCGAATCCTTTATTAACGATATGCTCTCCGATTTCCGATCAGTTCCACCAGAAATGTTTCAGATTCATGAACTTGCATTCCTGCAAGAAATGGAAGTCCAGTTCATTGATCGCGGCGATAGATACGGAGAGTTTGAACTCAAAGGGCGCCGGTATCGACGCCTCGAAGAGAAAATACTATTTTTGCTCGCGAAATCGGGCAAAAATATCGGAGGAAATCCAAAAGGCACGACACTGTGGCAAAATTTGGAGAAGAGCGGTCAACTCCGAGATCAACTTGTCCACTTGAAGCGGGAGAACGACATTGAGCTGAGTTCGGATGTAGTTTCACAAGTCCTAGAAACCTCACGCGAGATTATCCGGATTCTGGCCAAAGCCATCTGGAACAAGTCACTAGGTATCTGAAAGCAACCGGCTTGTGCGGAAACAAACTTTAGTCCTGACATTATTCGCTTCCTGTCTTTTCGCTCTTCAAATCTCATACAGCGACGTGGGAGCTAATACAGCTTCTTCTATCATCACATGGTCCGGCAACTTCCCGCGCTCGATCGCAGCGTTCAATCTTTTCGCGGATCCGGTCGCCCAAACCCCGAATGCCGGCCTCGTGCCTTTCGACATCATCACGCCACTCTTCTCGGACTATGCGCTCAAGGATCGCTTCATCTACCTGCCCGATGGCGCGAAGATGACCTACCAGGAACACGGCGCCTTCGACCTCCCCGTCGGCAGCGCGCTCGTTAAGTCTTTCTCGTATCCCGCGGACTACCGCGAGCCGTCCAAGAACCGCCGCCTGCTCGAAACGCGCCTGCTCATCCACGCGCCCGAGGGCTGGGTCGGCGCGGCCTACGTGTGGAACGCGGATTACTCCGACGCGACGCTGAAGGTTGCCGGCGCGACGATTCCTGTCGATTGGCTCGATATCAACGGCGCCCCGCGCCACGCCGACTACCTCGTGCCGAACATGAACCAGTGCAAGCACTGCCACCGCGCCGAAGGCGTTGTGCGCCCGCTCGGCCTTACGGCACGCCAGGTGAACCGCGGCACGCCGAACCAGCTCGCGCATTGGACTGAACTCGGCATCCTCGACGGCGCACCCGCGCCGGAACTCGCGCCGCGCATCGCGACGTGGAACGACCCCGCCACAGGCACGATTGAAGAACGCGCGCTGAGCTACCTCGACGCGAACTGCGCGCATTGCCACAATCCGAAGGGCCTCGCGGGTACGACGCTGCTCTACTTCACGCTCGACGAAGCCCTCGTGCATCGCCCCGGCGTGTACCACCGCCCCACCGCCGCCGGCAACGCCTCGCGCGGGCGCAACTTCGCGATCGTGCCCGGCAATCCCGACGCGTCCTTCCTGATGACGCGCATCTCGTCCACGCACCCCTTCATCCGCATGCCGCAGATCGGCCGCACGGTCGTGCACGACGAAGGCGTTACGCTGATCAAAGAGTGGATCCTCTCGCTCAGCGACGCAGCAAGCCCCGCAACTCGAAAATCTGACAACTAAACTCTCGCAGTCGCGCACAAAAAGAAAACTCTTTACGGAAAATCCCTTGCAGTGCCGCACGCGCCGCTGCATAATTCGCCCCGCTGTGGGCTGAGCATTTTTCCGGAAGATCTTCTTCCGCTGCACGACGTTGTGGGGACTGCATCCGTGTCGGAGACGACTGCGTCACGCCATTGGTACATCATGCTCGACTGCCGGTTTCGCGAACCGGTCGAGACAACTGAAGCGGGTTCGAGCAAACCGTTCTGGACGCGTATCCTGCCGCAGCAAAAGCTGCGCGGCTACTACCGCTGCTTCGGCCTCACCGCCGAATCCGAAACCGTCGCGCAACAACTCGCGCTGGACGACACGACGCACAATCCCTACTTCCACCTGAACGCCGCCGACATGCAGATCGTGGAGCTTGAAGAAATCTCGCGCGACGATGCGAAGTTCAAACGCCTGCAAACAAAGGCCCATGAAACCACGCGCGGCCACGCGCCCGATCCCATCTGGTTCCGCGACGGCGGCGGATATTACTGGTAATTAGACTCGCGGGGCGGGCATCACTCAGCAAAAGCCCGCCGCTTTTGATTCCGACAGCCAAAAATCCTATCCTTCGCGCCCACATCAATCACTGAGAACGTTTGAATAGCATGTCTGACCCGCAAACAGCCGCCGAGCCGATGCCCGACCGCTCCAAGACGGTCTTGAAGGCCGTCTTCATTACGTTGTTCCTCGACCTCGTCGGCTTCTCGATCATCTTCCCGCTGTTCCCCGCCATGCTCGAGTACTACGTCGGCAAGGAAGGCGACACCGGCCTGCTGGGCGCCTTCGTCGGCGCGCTCGAAAGTCTTAGCAACGTCGTCGGCGCGCCCGGCGACGCCGGCATCACGGTCCTCTTCGGCGGAATCCTCGCCTCGCTCTTCTCGCTGCTGCAATTCCTTTTCTCGCCGATCCTCGGCAGCCTTTCCGACCGTTACGGCCGCAAGCCGATCCTGTTGCTGTCGATCACGGGCATTGCGATTTCCTACGGCCTGTGGTTCTTCGCCGGCTCCTTCGCCATGCTGTGCATCGCGCGCATCCTCGGCGGCATCGCGGCCGGCAACATCTCCACCGCCAGCGCCGTCGTCGCCGACGTCACCACCGTGCGCAACCGCCCGCGCGGCATGGCGATCATCGGCATGGCCTTCGGCCTCGGCTTTATCCTCGGCCCCGCGATCGGCGGATTCTCCGCGCAGATCAATCTCGCCGAACACTTCCCCGACCTCGTGCGCTTCGGCGTGAACCCCTTTTCGATGCCCGCACTCATTGCGATGATGCTCTCGATCGCGAACCTCATCTACGTCGCGCTGTTCTTCCACGAGACGCTGTCCACGCAGCCCGTCGCCGATGGGCGCCTCGAGCGCACGATCAATCCTTTCGCGCTCTTCAGCACGAGCGAGTATCCGGGCGTCACGCAGACGAACCTCATCAATTTCTTTTTCCTGGCCGCTTTCTCCGGCGCGGAATTTGGACTCACCTTCCTCGCCGCCGAACGCCTCGGTTACGGTCCGCGGCAAAACGCGTATCTCTTCCTCTTCATCGGCGTCGTGCTCGCGCTCGTACAAGGCGGCTACGTCCGCCGTCGCGCGCCGATCATCGGCCCCAAGCGCATGGCGATGCACGGCTTCGTCATGCTCACGCCCGGCGTGGCGCTGCTGTCCATCGCGTCCAGCGCGCCCGTCATCTATGCCGCGCTCGGCCTCATGGCTGTCGGCTCCGCGCAAGTCATCCCCTGCCTCACGTCGCTCGCCTCGGCCTACACCCCCGGCCACGTGCAGGGCCGCGTGCTCGGCGTCTTCCGGTCGCTCGGCGCACTCGCGCGCGGCGTCGGTCCGTTGTTCGGCTGCGTCCTCTACTGGCGCCTCGGGCCCACGACGGCCTACGCCATCCTCGCCGCCGCCATGATCATTCCGCTCGTCATCGCCGCCAGCCTGCCGCCGATCACCTCAACGGATCTCGCGAAAGAATAAGCGTGGCCCGAATCGATCTGGACTCTCGCACGCTGCCGGAGTTTGAACGCCGCGTGCGCGCGCTCCGTTCGACCAGCGATCGCCAATGGGGCACGATGACGCTCGCGCAAATGTTCGCGCACCTGCGCATCATCTTCGAAATCTCGCTCGAAGAGCGCGAAGGAAAGGACGAAAGCCGGCCCTGGCTCATGCCGTTCATCTGGGTCCTCATGTTCCGGCTTTGGACGAATTGGCCGAAAGGAAAGATCAAAGCCTCACCGCAATTTATGAATCACGCCGCCGAAGATGTCGAGGCCGAACGCACGCTCGTGATCGAAGCCATGCGCCGGTTCGTAAAAAAATCGGAAAGCGAACCTGATCGCATCGTGCTCGAACCCATGCTGGGCCGCATCTCGCTCAAGAAATGGCAACGCGTCCACGGGGTGCACACGGATTATCACTTGCGGCAGTTCGGCGGCTAGAGACTCAGTCGACCACGACGACACGATCTTCCGTCGCCGACTGATAAATTGCGCCAATCACCTGCATGTACTTCAGGCCGTCGAAGAAATCGGGGTGGTACTCGAACCCATCGCGGATCGCGGCGATGAAATCGCTTTCCACCGCCCAATCCTTCACGTCGTAAAATTCGTCTTTCTTCACTTCGACCGGCGCAAAGTCGCCATCGCCCTTCGCGATCTGCATATCGTCCTTCGCGATGTCGTAGCGGATCGTGCCCTGCGTGCCGTAAATCTCGATGCGGTCTTCGCCTTTGTACGCGATCGCGCTGATCGTGTACTGCACGGGAACGTTCTCGCCAACGACACTCGTCGCCAGCACCTGATCGGGAATGTGCACGGCCACGCGCTGGCCCGCGCCGTCGGTGCGCGTCGGCGTGAACACGTTGGTGTGTGCCGCGATCTCGCGTGTCCACCCGAACCACCGGTGCACGACCTCGATGAACATGCCCAGCGTGTGCATGTTCAGCCCGGACAGCCGGTGGTCCTTGCGCCAGTTCATCGGCGCATCGGGCGAGGCAAAGGCATTCGCGAAGCTCTGCACGCGCACGAGGCGCACATCGCCGATTGCGCCATCGCGCAGCAGACGCGCAAGCGCCTTGTCGTATTTGAGGCCGAACGGCACGGGACACAGCCCCGTCACGCGGTTCGATTTGCGCGCGACGTCGTACATCGCCTGCGCTTCGAGCGGGTCCATCGCCATGCGCGCCTGACAGAAGACATGCTTGCCGGCCTTCAGTGCCGCGATCGTGACTTCCTTGTGCAGGTACGGCCATGTGCCGACGATGACCATATCCACGTCGTCGCGCGTGACCAGTTCCTGCCACGTCGCCACGGCATGTGGAATGCCGAACTCGGCCGCGGCGGTCTGCGAGGACTTTAGCGTGCGGTTCGCAACGGCTACGACGTCAACACCGGGCACCTTGCGGAACCCCGGCACGTGCCGCGTGCGGCAGATGCCGCCCAGGCCAACGATGCCGATGCGTATCGTGTCCGCTTCGCTCACGCGTGTCTCCCGGCTACTTCTTGCCGAGTACCTTGGCCACCGGCGGCGCACTTAGCCGCGCGGACACCGGCAACGGCCCGATGAGCGGGCGCGCATAGTGAATGAAAGCCGGCGTCACGTCGTTGCCATCCTTGTTGATGAATTTAGCCGGCATATGCGTCGCGTGCCGCGCGACAGTCTCCAGCGGCGTCAGGAAATACTCAACCGCGTAGTCGCCCACGCGGCGAATCGCGACGGACCCGTCGCGCGCATGCCAAATCGCGTACTGCGCGGCCTTCTCGCCCACTTCGCGCGCTTCGTTCTGGTCCACTTCGCTCACGCAGCCGACGAAACTCCGCTGCAAATAGCCCAGCGTGTCCGCGCGCACGCGCTTGATGTCCGCGCCTTCCTTCACCCAGCTCGACAGCAAATCGCCCAGGCCGCCGGTGCCGGAAAGCTGCACGTTGCCGTGCGAATCCTTCTCGCCACCGCTGAACTGCTCGGCAATCGCGACGCCCTTGGCGTCCTGAATGCCTTCGGACGCAGCAATCACGCAACGGCCGTGCTTCTTGTAAACCTTCTTCACGTCTTCCAAAAACTTCTTCTTCGTAAATGGAATTTCCGGCACATATATCAGATGCGGGCCGTCATCGGGATACATGCGCCCCAATGCCGACGCCGCCGTAAGGAACCCGGCGTGTCGTCCCATCACGATGCCGATGTACACGCCCGGCAGCGCGCGGTTGTCGTGGTTCGCGCCCATGAAGGCCTGCGCGACGAATTTCGCCGCCGAACCATAACCGGGGCAGTGGTCCGTCACCTTGAGGTCGTTGTCGATCGTTTTCGGCACATGGATCACGCGAAGGTCATAGTTCGCCTTCTTCGATTCCTCGTTCACGATTCGGCAGGTGTCCGCGCTGTCGTTCCCGCCGATGTAGAAGAAGTACCGCACTTCGTGCGCACGGCAGACTTCGAAAATTTTCTTGCAGATCTCCGATGTCGGTTTCATGCGCGTTGAGCGCAAGCCCGAAGATGGCGTCGCCGCGACTTCTTCGAGGTTGTTCGTGGTCGATTCAGTCAGATCGACGAGCATTTCATCGACAATCCCCTGAATACCGTGCACCGCGCCGTACACGCGCGTGACCTGCGGGTACTTGCGCGCTTCCAGCACGATGCCCACGAAACTTTGATTGATGACCGCCGTCGGCCCGCCGCCTTGCGCGACGAGCGCCTTGCCCGAAACCAAACCCATGTGTCCCCTCTCCCGTTATACGCCCGCGCCGGCGCGTTCGCGCAGCTCGGCGTGGTATTCCTGCAGTGATCGCACGGCGGCCGGGTGCGCCTTCAGCGCGCGAATCGCGGCCACCGCCGCCTTCGCCGCCGCCAGCGTCGTCATCGTCGGCAGCCCGCGCTCCAGCGCCGTGCGCCGAATCGCCTTCTCGTCGAACTTCGACTGCACGCCAAACGGCGTGTTGATAATCCAGTCCACTTCCTTATTGATCATCAGATCGACCACGTTCGGCCGGCCTTCGCCCACTTTGAATACGTCCTTCACGGCCAGGCCCTGCGCGCGAATCCGCGCCGCGGTGCCGTCGGTGGCCACAATCTTGAATCCCAGCTCAATCAAGTCCTTCGCGAGCGCGGCCGCCTTCGGCTTGTCGCGATCGTTCAGGCTGATGAACACCGTCCCGCTCATCGGCAGATTGCTGCCTGCCGCGATCTGGCTCTTGGCGAACGCCGTGCCCATGTCGCGCGCGATGCCCATCACCTCGCCGGTGCTGCGCATCTCGGGCCCGAGCAGAATGTCCACGCCGGGGAATTTGATGAACGGCAGCACGACTTCCTTCGCGCTCACGAACCCTGGCTTCGGATCGGCGGTGACGTCCAGCTCGCGCAGGGTCTGCCCCACCATCACGCGCGCGGCCAACTTCGCCAGCGGCAAGCCCACGGCCTTGCTTACGAACGGCACAGTGCGCGACGCGCGCGGGTTCACTTCCAGGATAAATACATCTTCGTCGCGCACGGCGAACTGCACGTTCATCAGGCCGACCACGCCGAGCTCCTTCGCGAGTTCACGCGTCTGGCGGCGGATCTCTTCGATAATGTGCGGCGCAATGTCGTGCGGCGGCAGGATGCACGCGCTATCGCCGGAGTGAATGCCGGCCTCTTCGATGTGCTGCATGATGCCCGCGACGATAACGTCCTTCCCGTCGCTCAGCGCATCCACGTCGAACTCGACTGCCGCTTCGAGGAACTTATCGATCAGAATCGGCCGATCCGGCGACACATCGATCGCGCGCTGCATGTACTGCTCGAGCGCGCCGCGTTCGTACACAATCTCCATCGCGCGCCCGCCCAGCACGAACGACGGCCGCACAACCACCGGATACCCAATCCGCTCGGCCACGGCCACGGCTTCCTGCGTGGACACGGCCGTTTCGTTCGGCGGCTGCAGCAGCCCGAGTTTCTCGACCAGTTCGCGGAACCGCTTGCGGTCTTCCGCGCGGTCGATGCTGTCGGGCGACGTCCCCACGATCGGCACGCCCGCGGCTTCCAAATCGCGCGCGAGGTTCAGCGGCGTCTGCCCGCCGAACTGCACAATGACGCCGTGCGGTTTCTCGCGCTCGACGATGTTCAGCACGTCTTCATAGGTTACCGGTTCGAAGTACAGACGGTCCGAAGTGTCGTAGTCCGTCGACACCGTCTCCGGATTGCTGTTGACCATGATGGTCTCGTAACCGTCCTCACGCAGCGCGAACGACGCATGGCAGCAGCAGTAGTCGAACTCGATGCCCTGCCCAATACGGTTCGGCCCGCCGCCGAGGATCATGATTTTCTTCTTCGTCGCCGGCCGCACTTCATCTTCGTCGCCGTAGGTCGAGTAGTAATACGGCGTGTAGGCCTCGAACTCCGCCGCGCAGGTGTCCACCAACTTGTACG
>CAZUJL010000037.1:0-33632 GCA_964620045.1 uncultured Nitrospirales bacterium | reverse complement strand
TCGCGTCCGTGGGTTCCGAGGGCTTGTTCGATGGCCCCGATGTCGCTATTTACGAAAGCCTCCTCACCGAACTGACGGACTATCCCAGTACGCGCGCACAAGTGCAGGACGCGCTCAGCAGCCCGCTTTCGGAAGTCACCTACAACGGCCGCTACGTCTTGATGCCGGCCGGCGCACTCACGCCCGATCGCGCGATCGGCGAAGCCGCCGTAAGCCGCCGCGGCAATCGCGTCTACTTCGTCGCGAATCTCACCAATCCGTTGATGGAAATCCGCGGCTCTGCTTCCCTCGAAGAAGTGCAAAACGAAGGCGAAGAAGTCGCGATTCGTCCCGTCGTGCGCAACTCCGCCGGCTACCTCAACGCCGACGGCGCGGAAGTGCGCGGCTTCGGCCTGGCGGAACCGCTGCCCACCGGCGGCCACCGCGTCTTCGTCCTCGAAGACACCGGCACCGAAGAATCGCCCGGCCAGCAGACACAGATTTTCGCCTATCGTATTCGCTAATCCTTGCACGCTTCTCTTGTGATTCTTTCATGACCGATAAACCCGGATTTTTTGGACGCCTCCGCGATCGCCTGAGCAAAACACGCACGGGCATGGTCGACGGTGTGCGCACGGTACTGGGCACGCGTCCCAAACTCGACGCGGCCACCGTCGATGATCTCGAAGCCATTTTGATCCAGGCCGATATCGGCGTCGACACCGTCATCGAACTGGTCGAACGCCTGCGCACCGCCGTGCGCGAGCAGGATCTCACCACCGGCGAACAAATCGTTGCGGGTCTCAAGGATTTGCTGTTCGAGATACTGGTGAAAGGCGATCACACGCTCACGTGGAAAGCAGCGAATCCGCCCCACGTCACGCTCATCACCGGCGTGAACGGCTCCGGCAAAACAACCACGATCGGCAAGCTCGCTTCCAAGCTCAAGGCCGAAGGCAAGGACATCATCATCGGCGCCGCCGACACCTTCCGCGCCGCCGCATCGGATCAGCTCGAGGTCTGGGCTGATCGCGCAGGCGTGCCGATTGTGAAACTGCACGAAGGCGCCGATCCAGCCGCCGTTGCGCACGACGCCGTGCAAGCCGGTGTCTCGCGCAAAGCCGACTGCGTGATCATCGACACCGCCGGCCGCCTGCACACCAAAGTGAACCTGATGGAAGAATTAAAGAAACTCAACCGCGTCGTCAGCCGCGTGCACCCCGGCGCGCCGCACGAAGTGCTGCTCGTGCTCGACGCCACCACGGGTCAAAACGGATTGCAGCAAGCGCGCAAGTTCACCGAGACGATGCAAGTCACCGGTGTCGTCCTCACCAAACTCGACGGCACCGCCAAAGGCGGCATCGTCATCGCCATCCAAAAAGAACTCGGCATCCCCATCAAGTACATCGGCGTCGGCGAAGGCATCGACGACCTCCAACCCTTCAACCCCCGCGAATTCATCGACGCGCTCTTCAGCTAGTTTTCCCTCTAACCCCTTGTCCCCGGCCACTAACCACTGTTTTGCGCCATTTCGGCACTGGCGCGTTTTCGCGTTTGCCTGTTACAATCCGAATGGGGGAATTGGGGGATTTCCGCAATGGTGGCATGCCCACATTGCAGTGCAGCCGCGCCTGAAGCCGCTGAGCGAATCACGTCGCTCCGCATCTATTCCTGCCGGAAGTGCTACGAGGCCTACCTCGTGCAGCCGGTGGAAGGCGGTTTCATCGTCGATGCCGCGGTCCCGCCTATCCTCCTCAGAGAACGCGTCTCGCCGGGCTCCGTCATGGAAGGCGTGCTCGCCTGCCTCGACGACTCGATCAAGCATCTGCCCACGGTGCCTCAAGTGCCGCAGCGTGTGATCGCCGCGATCCACGATCCGATCACGACCACCGAAGACCTCGCGCAACTTATCAACGAAGACGCCGTGTTCAGCATGCGCGTGCTTCAGATTGCCAACAGCGTCGCCTCCGGCAGCCGCCACGCGATCACCGACCTGCGCCGCGCCTGCGCGCGCCTCGGCACGCGCAGCCTCGCGAACGTCGCATACCTCGTCTCGCAAGCGCACCTGTATCGCACCGTAAATCCAGTCTTCGCCGAATTGATGGAGCATCTGTGGCGCCACTCGGTCGCCACGGCGCGCCTCGCCGAAACCTTCGCCGGTTCGATCCGCGGCGTGCCCGCGAACTCCGTGTTCCTCATGGCGCTCGTGCACGACATCGGCAAGCCCGTGCTGCTCGACGCGATCACGAACCGGTACAAAGGCCGCGTCGGACGCCTCAAAGAATCCTGGGATCTGCTCCTGCGCACGCTCGATGAGTACAGCTCATACGCCGGCCTGCGTGTCGTGCAGCACTGGACGCTCTCGCCCGAAGTGCGTTTCGCCACCTACTACGCCGCCGAACCGCAGGCCGCGCCCGAGCAGTACCGCCGGTGCGCGCTGCTCATCGCGCTCGCCAGCACCGTCGCCGAAGCCTGCGGCTACGGCGTCGTCGGCCGCTCCACGCCCGACATCGAATCACTCGCCACCGCCCTCGCCGCCGAACTCGGCATCGGCGAACTCGGCGAAATCATGGAAGCCGCCGACAGCCAGATCGCGCCCTACCTCGATCTCGCGCACGCGTAAGTTTTCCGCTATTTCAATAGCGCTATCGTTTGCGTCCTTTGTGTCCTTTACGTCCTTTCCAATCCCTAGGTCGCTGTGGTCCCTTGGGTCCCTCCATTTTTTGATCCCCCTCGCCACCCCCTACTAGAATCGCCGTTTCCCCTAGCATTGGTTTTGACGCATGCCTATTCGTTTCTACAACACCCTTACGCGACAAAAAGAAAACTTTACCCCGCTCGTGGCCGGCAAAGTCGGCATGTACGCCTGCGGGCCCACGGTCTACAACTACGCGCACATCGGCAACCTGCGCACTTTCCTCTTCGAGGATCTCCTGCGCCGGCATCTCGAGTACCGCGGCCTCGCCGTCACGCACGTGATGAACATCACCGACGTCGAAGACAAAATCATCCGCACCTGCCGCGAAACCGGCGAAAGCCTTGAGTCGCTCACCGGCCGATTCACCAAAGCCTTCCTCGAAGACCTCGACACGCTCGGCATCGCGCACCCGCACCACATCCCGCGCGCGACGGGCTTCGTGCCAGGCATGGTCGATCTCGTGAAGCGTCTGCGCGATCGCGGACTCACCTACGAAGTCGAAGGCTCGACCTATTTCCGCATCTCCGCGTTCCCGACCTACGGCAAGCTGAGCCGCCTCGACGCCGAAGGCCTGCAAGCCGGTGGCAGCGGCCGCGTGGATGTGGATGAATACAGCACCGAAAGCGCGCGCGATTTCGCATTGTGGAAGGCCTATGTGCCCGACGACGGCGCGGTCGCGTGGGAAACGGAACTCGGCAAGGGCCGCCCCGGCTGGCATCTCGAATGCTCCGCGATGAGCACGAGCATCCTCGGCGACAGTTTCGACATCCACTGCGGCGGCATCGACCTCGTCTTCCCGCACCACGAAAACGAGATTGCACAATCCGAAGGCGCCAGCGGCAAACAATTCGTGCGCTATTGGCTCCACGCCGCGCACCTGAACCTCGAAGGCCAAAAAATTTCCAAGTCGCTCGGCAATGTGATCAACTTGCGCGACCTGCTGAACGAAGGCCACGACCCGATCGCGATCCGCTACGCGTTGCGCTCTACGCACTACCGTCAGCCGACCAACTTCTCCAAAGAAAATCTCGACGCCGCCAAGGAAGCCATCCAGCGCATCCGCGATTTCCGACGCCGCCTAAAAGCCGTGCGCGCACCCAATGGCGAATCGCTCGAAAAGGAATGCGTCGCCTGCGAGACCGCCTTCGCCGAAGCGCTCGACGACGATCTGAACATCTCCGGCGCGCTCGCGGCCGTGTTCGAGTTCATCCGCGCCGTAAACCGCCTGATGGACGAAGACAAGGTCTCGAAAACCGGCGCGGAACACGCCCTAGCCCTCTTCGACAAGCTCGACAAAGTCGTCTGCTTTCTAGGCGACGCCCCCGAAGCCGCCGTGCCCGCCGAAATTCAGGCCCTCGTCCAGGATCGGCAGCAGGCCCGCCGCGCCAAGGACTTCGCCAAGGCCGACAGCATTCGCAAGGAACTGACCAGCCTCGGCTGGGTCCTCGAAGACAGCGCCGACGGTCCCCGCGTCCGCCGGGCCTAATGAGATAATTGCCCATGCCCAAGGCACGCATAAACCCAAGTCTGGGCAGAAGGGTCGTAGTGCGCAGTCTTTCGCCGGGCATGCCGTATTTTCTGGAATTTCGCTAAGTATTTGTCCGGATTACGTTTACACCGTGGATTTGGAACCTATTATCCGTGTTGGGGTTACAGCCCAAAGGACTCGAGTGCCGGTGGTCCCGGCTTTCGGGCGTGCCTCGATGAGTGACACTTCAGACTGGGATCTCATCGAAAAAGCGCGCACCGGAGACATGGCCGCCTTCACCGAGCTCGTCCGGCGTTACGAGCGCCCGGTCGTCCACTTCTGCCAGCGCATGGTTGGCAGCCGTGAAGACGCCGAGGACCTCGCGCAAGACAGTTTTGTTCGTGTGTATCGGTATTTGGACCGGCTGACCCCGGCGGCCAAGTTCTCGACGCTGCTTTTTGGCATCGCGCGGAATTTGACGCTGAATTACATCCGGGACTCATCCCGGCGCGGCCGCGGCACCACGTTCTCGCTCACCGACGACGAAAACATGGAGCGCAGCCTGGAGGACGACTCCCTCCGGCCGGATAAGGAAGCCCGCCTCCACGAGATCGACGGCATGCTGGAGGAAGGGCTGGCGCAACTCTCGCCCAAGCACCGTGAAGTGCTGGTTTTGCGTGAGTTGCAGGGTCTGGATTACAGTACGATTGCGAAAATCGTCAAATGCCGGAAAGGCACTGTGAAAAGCCGGATCGCGCGGGCACGCGATCAGTTACGGCGCCACCTCGAGCGGATGGGTGGTCAGGAACTGTAAGACACAGTGTGAGAATAAAGTTAGTTAGAAAAGCGCGGGGCAAACGCGACTGGAGTTTAGTGATAATGAAAAATCGAGTTCGTGAGGATATCTCGGCCTACCTCGACGGCGAAGCGAAGGACGCACAGTCCATCGCGCGCCTGATCGCGGAGTCCGAAGACGCCTCCAAAGAGCACTTGGCCTTCGCGGAACTCTCGGCGCGCCTGCGCAACCTCGAAGCCTCCGAAGTGCATCCAGCCTTCGCCGCCCGCGTCGTCGCCAACATTCAAGAACAGCAGTCCCGCCGCCGCGTGCTGTGGCGCATCCCCGCCGGTCTCGGCGTGGCCGCCGCGGTATTGCTCGTGGCCTATATCTCCCTGAACACGACCGGCACCCGCGTCCCGAGCACCGAAGCCGATAACATCGCGTCGCTGCCGGCGCCCGCTCCCGCACAGAAATTCACCGGCATGGACGAAGATACGCTCTTGGCGGAATTTGACCGTCGTCTCACTGCGGATTCCAACGTGCAGCAGTTCGTCATGGCGCGCTTCGACACGCCGGCCGAAACGGCGGAGATCTACACCGACCGCCTGCTCGCCGCGATTGCCAACTCCGAAGGCGCTGCCGCCGCCGGCGCAGCCATCGCGCACGGCGTCGACTATCGCACCACGGTGCAGCAGCTCGACTCCGAGCAGGCCGACGCGCTCAAGCAGGTGCTCGCCGCTTCCATGCGCGAAGCCCTCGAGGGCTAAGTCGTAATGCGTGCGCTCTCTGCCATCGCAGCGGGCCTGTGGGTGGTCATGTTCCCGGCGCTCCTTCCCTGCGCCCAGGAATCCACCCACCACCCGTCCCTGCACGGTCCGCGGTTCAAACCGCTCGCGTATCCGATCGACGCCAAGGCGTTCGATCAGAACCTGAGCGAAGACGAACGCGAGATCTACGAACTCATCGAAGGCCTCGTCAGCGTCCGCCTCAAGCAGACGCTGCAGGTCGACGACGCCACGATGCTCAAGCTCTTTGAAAAGAACGGCGCCGCCAGCAAACAGCTCACCATGCTGAAGTGGCAACGCTCCGGCCTGCGCGAACACATGCGCTGGTGCCTGGAGTATGGCCAGTCCGAACAGGGCATCAAGGAAAGCCTCGACCTGCTCCTGACCTACGAAGAAAACATCGCCGATCAGCTCCGCGCGATGGTGATGGAGTCGCAACCCGTGCTCGGCATCACCAAATCCGCGCAGTTGTATCTCTTTGTCGACGACTTCGAGCGCTTCCTCGCCACGCGCGTGAACGAAGCACTCAAAAAGTCACACCCCAAAGTCCCCGCGCCGGCCGAAGTGCCCGGCGCCAACACCCCGGACGCGCACCTCAAGGCGCCGGACGAAGACAACGGATTCAGCGCCTTCCAGCGAATGCTGCGCCAACAGAACGATGACGTACCCCTCTCGCAGGCCGCCGGCGAAGACGTCATCAAGCTCGTCGACGCGCTCCTCGTCGTGCGCCTCGCGCAGGCCCTCGACATCGACAAGCAGGAAACCGTCCGCCTCTTCGCCCACGTCGGACAAGTCAAGGACCAGCTCCACGAACTCAAGTGGCAGATCGGCAAAGACCGCGGCATCCTGCGCAATTCCATCTTGATGAACGCGCCGGAAGACGATATCCAGAAGCAGCTCGACGATCTCCTGATCGAAGAAAAGGCCGTCGCCGGTCTAGTTCGCGACTTCGTCGAAGGCGCCGACAAAGACATCAGCACCTCCCAGTCCGCCAAGTTGTACCTCTTCCTCGGCGACTTCGAAGCCTACATCGTCGACCTCCTCGAACGCACCGAAACCAATTAGTCTTCCCTTAATGTGGAAGCGGCGTCTCGCCGCTTGACCTCTGTCCACCACGTCCACTTCGTCCACTGCACCTAACTCGCCACGCGCCCCTTGCCCCTCGCCCCCGCCGTTTGCTACGATCCTCAATCCACGGGCGGCTAGCTCAGCTGGTTAGAGCGCTGTCTTCACACGGCAGAGGTCACAGGTTCGAGCCCTGTGCCGCCCACCATCCTTCATCCAAGACTTAGCTCACCTGAGCTCCTTCCCGTTCCAGCCATACGACGCCGTATCGAAACGCGCCTACGAAAACGCGGTGGGACGGAACGCGAGACTATTGGCCGACCGCCAAGACCGTCTTCGCAATGGCTTCTCCGGCCACGCGCGCGCCCGCTTGGGAAAAGTGGCAATCATCCAGAAACAGTTCCGGTTCGCCGTTCATGAACGACAGGTCGGCGATCGGAACGCCCTGTTCGCGGCAGGCGTCCATGCTGACGGCGTTGATCATGTCAGCGAGTTGCCGAAGGCTGGGTGTGCTCAAAAACCTACCCGGAATCGCCGTTTCTCCCGCCCAGATGCGGTGTTCAGCGGATTCTGGCAAGTCCTTGGCCCAAAGCACCGGCTGGGTTGCAAATACCGGCTGAATATTCAGACTCTTGCACATGGAGATGATTTCAATAATGCGCGCGCGGTAACTGTGTAGAAATACGTCGGGCGACGGATAGTGATCAATGAGCACCGGATTCGCGCGTTCATCAATCTCCGGAACGGCTCCCAAGTTGATCCGTACATGCGCCAAAAGTCCGTACTTGATCCCGGCGCGCAAAATCGGCGGCGGGGTTCCGCGCGATGCGGGTGCCGGCACGTCGCTCCTCGGCTCGCGCACCTCCTTGCCGATCCAGGCAAACAAATCGTTGATTCCGAAAAGAAAAACAAGATGGGTATATCTGGTCACTAACGGATCAGTCTTGAGGTATTCCAGGTGGTGACTCGACAAGTACCCTGCAATCCCTGCGCCGCCTGCCCACGCAGGTTTGCTCGGCGAACGGCGATTCATTTCCATCATCAGGACGCTCGTCATGGCGTCCGCATCATCGAGATAACTGCATTGGGTTACGCTGTCGCCAACGCACAAAATTCGATACGTCTTGTCGGAACTGAAGTCCGGCCCGCGTATGCCTTCTGAATTCGTCGAGAAGATACGCTTGGGGTGCTCTTGATCATCGGCCACGGAAATCGACAGATTTGGCGCCACAAAATGATACTTCGGCTTCGGTGGGGTGATCAGGCCCCATCGATCGCCATACAAAAAGTGGCGGTCGACGAAGGCGGTGTACAACTCCGGCGCGGTGCGAAGAAAGTCCCTTTGCCAGGACCACGCGGGAAGTTTGGTCTCCATCAGCGAAGGCTTCGGGGGCGCCAGGAAGTATCGCGCTGACGGGAACACCAGGACAAAAATCAGACCCGCGATCCGAACAAGGTGCAAGCACTTAAGTAGAGTCGCATTCATCGTCTAAAACCGGAAGTAGATGAAGGGATTCTCGGTCTGCACGCTCAGCAGCATGCACGATAGCAAAAACACGCCGAGCACAAAAACCGTGACAGCAAACTCACTCGAGGCGGCGGTCGCCATCGCGAAAGCACCCCGTGCGCGCTGGATGCGGGCTTCCATCCATTTCCCCACGGCGGGTATCCACGGGATGGATCCAATTATGCCGAGCGCAATCGCCAGTAAAACGTGATTATTCGAGAAGTGATTAAAGGGCGGCTCGCCAGGGACAGCCAACTTCAGGGTGAACATCGCGCGCAAGAAAACCCCTACCTGCGAAAAGGACTCGGCGCGAAAAATCAACCAACCGATAAATACCACCAGGAGCGCATAGAGGTGCCGCACAGGCGCCCATAGCCGATCCACGAGTGCGAGCACGCCCAAACGTTCCAGTACCAGAAAAAATCCGTGGTAGAGACCCCACACGACAAAGGTCCAACTGGCACCGTGCCACAATCCACACAGGAAAAACACGATGACCAGATTGAAATACGTCCGTGCTGTACTGCCTCGATTTCCCCCGAGCGGGATGTAGACGTAATCACGAAACCATGTGGACAGCGAGATGTGCCAGCGCCGCCAGAACTCTTGCACGGATTTTGAAATATAGGGGTAATTGAAGTTTTCCAGAAAGCGGAATCCGAACATCTTGCCGAGGCCGATGGCCATGTCGGAATACCCGGAGAAGTCAAAGTAGATTTGGAGCGTATAGCACAACACCCCGAACCATGCGAGCCCAGTTGATACCCGCTCGTCGGGCAACGCGAAGATTTGGTCGGCGGGAACGGCCAGGGTATTGGCAATAATGACCTTCTTTCCCAAGCCCAGCACGAAGCGGCGGACGCCCTCGGAAAATAGAACGATTGACAATTTCCGGTCCACGAGCTGCCCGGCGACTTGAACGTACCGAACGATTGGACCCGCGACAAGCTGCGGAAACAAGCTGACGTAGGTGGCAAAATTGATGAAGTTCCGAGCCGAGCGGACGTGGCCCCGATAAAGATCGATCTGGTAGCTCAGGGCATGAAAGATGAAGAAGCTGATGCCGAGCGGCAAAGTCACCTTAATCGGATCGCGAACGGCAAGCGCCTGGGCGCCGAGCCTGGCCGTCAGCGCATTCCAGGAGTCAACCGCAAAATTGAAGTATTTAAAGAAAGCCAGCAGCGCGAGATTTGCGGCGATGATGAGGACAAACAGAAGGCGGCGCCGCGAGTAGTCGGCACCGGCGTCTGAATCGCCGATGGCAAGCCCTGCCACAAAGTTGATCGCAATCACAAAGAGAAACAGGCCGACGTAAATGTTCTCCCCCCATGCGTAGAAAAAAACACTCGCCACTAGCAGCAGCGCGTTGCGCAACTTGCGGGGAACGAGGAAATAGAGGAGCAGAACGGCCGGCAAAAAAACGAACAGGAAAAGCCTGGAACTGAATACCAACGCGATTCTCCTGCATATGCGGTGCCGCTACGTCGCGGACCGTGAGATGGCGAAGCATAGGCGCGATACGCGGCTGGCGAGCATACGCCAAGAGGCTAAGTACGCCAAACGATACGATCCGCGAAGGCCAAGCCCGCAAAAAGCACGGACCGATACCCAGGGTTGCCGGGAGGCCGGGGGCTATAAATCGTTGATTTTTCCTGTCTTCACACGGCAGAGGTCACAGGTTCGAGCCCTGTGCCGCCCACCAAAAAATTATCGCGCCCTGCACGGCCAACGGCCGGCAGAGCGCGATTTGTGTTTTTATCCGAAGCGCTTAGTCGTTCCCGCCGGTCGCGGTAGCCTTCGCCTTCTCCGCACGGCGCATCAACTCGCGCACATCCACCACTTCGCTGCTCTTAATTTTGTAGAGGCTCAGGATATACCCGTCGTCAATGTCTTCGCCCACCTGCATCTGCCCATACGCGGCCACCGGCACGTCGTACGAGTACGGCGCCACCTTGCCCTCTTCCATCTCGACAATCACCAGCTCGGTCAATCCGGGCGGAATGCCGTAGCAGCAAAACGACTGGTTCTGCGTCAGCGCGAACGAGGTCACATTGCCCCGGCGATCCACGTCAATCGGCACCATGAACCCGACCACCAGCACCGGCTGCTCGTTCAGCGCCTTGATCTTCGCCGGAATCTGGTCGCCCAGCACCGTCTTCGGATCTTTCGCCTCGCGCAGCTTCGCCGGGTCGGCCACTTCGTATTCATACGACGCCAGCGCGCCAAACGGCACCTTCAGGTGCTCGCCGTCGTGGCTCTTCTCAAACGGCTTGTCCACGCCGCCTTCAAACGCATTCAGCATGTCCCACGAGGACTGCGGAATAACGCGCGTCGGCTGGCCCAACGCCGGGTTCGGACTCGCGCCCTTCGCATCCGCCGGCGCAGCACCGATAGGCGCGCCGATCGGTGCCCCAATCGGTGCCCCCTGTGGTTCCTTCGTCGCCGGCTCAACCGCAAACGCCGCCGCGCCACTCAACAACAGGCCCGCGGCCATCAACGTCCGAATCATCATTGCACCTCCCGGCCGCACACCACCCGGCCACTGCATATGGTACTCCCCCGCCGTAGCCGGGGTCTACCGTCGCCGCCGCATGATTCAACCCCGCCGAAGCGACTATAGTTACGGCGAAATGTTCAAAGTTATCCTCCGACGCTTGCTCGAGGCCGTTCCGGTCCTCCTGATCATCATCACGATGACTTTTTTCTTCGTTCGCCTCGCACCCGGCGGCCCGTTCTCGGAAGAAAAGAATGTTCCCGCTCAAATCAGAGAACGCCTCGAAGAGCACTACAACCTGAACGCACCGTTGTGGAAGCAGTACACCGACTACCTCGGCGGACTTTTCAAAGGCGACCTCGGCCCGTCGTTCAAGGAAGCCACCTACAGCGTCAACGAACTCATCGCGCTCAGCCTGCCCGTCTCGCTCGAACTCGGCATGTACGCCACCGTCATCGCGCTGATCATCGGACTCACCGCCGGCATCATCGCCTCGCTGCGCCCCAACACGATCACCGACTACGCCCCCATGTCCCTCGCCATGCTCGGCATCTGCGTCCCGAATTTCGTGCTCGGCCCCATCCTCGCGCTCGCCTTCGGCATCTGGCTCGGCTGGCTACCCGTCTCCGGATGGCAACCGCTCTTCGAAGTTAGCCTCGGCGCGACCATGGAGTTCCACATCCGCTGGGAAAGCCTCGCCGATCCGGCCAAAATCCTCCCGTCGATCACACTCGGCCTCGCCTACGCGGCCTACATCGCGCGCCTCGCCCGCGGCGGCATGCTCGAAGTCCTCTCGCAGGATTTCATCCGCACCGCACGCGCCAAAGGTCTCGGCGAAGCCCGCGTCGTGCTGCGCCACGCGCTGCGCGGCGGTATCGCGCCCGTCGTTTCCTTCCTCGGACCCGCCGTCGCCGGCATGCTCACCGGCAGCTTCGTCGTCGAGACCATCTTCCAAATCCCCGGCCTCGGCAAACGCTTCGTGAACGCCGCCTTCGATCGCGACTACACCATGATCATGGGCACCGTCCTCGCCTACGCCGTGCTCATCGTCGTCTTCAACCTTATCGTCGACCTGGTCCACCTCTGGCTAGACCCAAGGCTCCGCGATGCTTAATTTTCTCTTCATTCACACACGCACGCAGACTACGTCCATTCTGCAAGCAATCGTCTTCACTACTCGCTCCCCGTTGTCATTGCGAGGAGTAAAGCGACGAAGCAATCTCTCCCCGGCGCCACCATCAACCAACCAACTCCACCCCCGCGCACGACCGATCGCCCATGACTGAAGCCGCCCTCGACCTCACCGGCCCCATCGAAAAAGGCACCAGCCTCTGGCGCGACGCGCTCCGCCGCCTGCGCAGAAACAAACTCGCACTCTTCGGCCTCTGCTTCGTGATCCTCGCCGCCGCGCTCGCGATCATCACGCCCCTCATCGCGCCCTACTCCTACGAAGAACAGGACCTCGCGCTCGGCCCCTCGCCCCCCAGCGGCTCACACTGGCTCGGCACCGACTACCTCGGCCGCGACCTGCTCACGCGCCTGCTCTACGGCGGGCGTATCAGCCTCATGGTGGGCTTCGCCGCCACCGGCGTCTCGCTGCTGATCGGCGTGCTCTACGGCGCCACCGCCGGCTTCCTCGGCGGACGCACCGACTCCGCCATGATGCGCCTCGTCGACATCCTCTACGCGCTGCCCTTCACCATCTTTGTCATCATCCTGATGGTGTTCTTCGGGCGAAACATCATCCTGCTCTTCATGGCCATCGGCGCAATCGAATGGCTCACGATGGCGCGCATCGTGCGCGGCCAGGTCATCTCGCTGCGCAAAAAAGAATTCATCGAAGCCGCCGAAGCGATGGGCTTCTCCAAATGGCGCATCCTCACGCGCCACCTCATCCCCAACGCGCTCGGCCCAATCATCGTCTACACCACGCTCACGATCCCGCAGGTGATGCTATTAGAGGCCTTCCTCAGCTTCCTCGGCCTCGGCGTGCAGGCCCCCATGTCCTCCTGGGGCCTCCTCATCCGCGACGGCGCCGACCACATGGAGCAATACCCCTGGCTCCTCCTCGCGCCCTCCATCACACTCAGCCTCACCCTCTTCTCGCTGAACTTTCTGGGCGACGGCCTCCGCGACGCACTCGATCCCCGCGCGAGCCGGGACTAGGTTCGTCGAATTTTTTCATGTCAGCGCGGTATCCTAAGATCCCTTGGAGATTGTTGTATGCGACGCGACGAACAAATCAACCCCGGCCACACCCAAATCCGCTCGGTTTTGCGGATTGCCGGGCCACTATTTCTCGTCGCGGCCTTAGTTACAGGCGGAATTGGCCTGGCGGATTTTTTCTCCTCCATGGGCACCATGGAAATGCCCACCAAGCCCTACCTCCTCTTCATCGCCATGCCGCTCGCGTTCCTCGGCCTCACCCTCACCAGCGCCGGATTCGCCGGCGCGGTCGCGCGCTACCAGGCGCAGGAAATCGCCCCCGTCGGCAAGGACACCTTTAACTACATGGCCGAGGGCACGCGCGAGGGTGTCGCGACGATCGCGGGCGCCGTCGCAAAGGGCCTGCGCGGCGAACCCTCGGCAATCCAATGCCCCGAGTGCGACACTTTCAACGACGCCGATGCCGAGTTCTGCAAATCCTGCCGCGAGCCACTCACGGAGGCCATGGTGTGTTCCAACTGCGGCGAACTAAACGATGCCGACGCGCGCTTCTGCGACGAGTGTGGCAACCCGCTCACCTAATCCGCCGCCCGCGTTAAATCACCCCCGAGACTTATCGTCGTTTGTTGCATTCCCGAACCAAATTCCGCACGATCCATACAAGGCGTCAAACAAATCATCCTTGTCTCGCGCCCTTAATGTGGAAGCGGCGTCTCGCCGCTTGGACCCTTGTCTCGCACCTGCCACTCGGGGAAGTTCGCCAGTGCAACAGACCGCCATACCTATAGAAGGGTCGCACCGCAGGAACGTCCACATTGTCCATGCAGTCCACCTCGTCCACCGCGAGTATGGGTTCTCTGTGTACTCCGTGTCCTCTGTGATTAAATAAGCCATGCCCCTACTCGAAGTAGACGACCTTCGCACTTACTTCCACACCCGCGATGGCGTCGTGCGCGCGGTCGACGGCATGTCCTACGCCCTCGGCCAGGGCGAAACCCTCGGCATCGTGGGCGAGTCCGGCTCGGGCAAATCCGTCTCGTGCTATGCCCTGCTCGGCCTGCTTCCGCGCACCACGGGCCGCATCGAAGGCGGCACGGCGCGCTTCGGCGAGCAGGACCTCCTCCGCTGTTCCACGCGCGAGCTGCGCCGCATCCGCGGCAAGCGCATCTCGATGATCTTCCAGGACCCGATGACGGCCCTGAACCCGTACCACACGATCGGCGCGCAGCTCATCGAGCCGCTCGTGCGTCACGATCGCGTGTCGCGCCGCGAAGCCAAACAGCGCGCGCTCGACATCCTCACCGCCGTCGGCATTCAGGACGCCGAACGCCGCCTGCACGCCTACCCGCACCAGTTCTCCGGCGGCATGCGGCAGCGCGTGATGATCGCGATGGCGCTGATCACGCGCCCGGAACTCCTCATCGCCGACGAACCGACCACCGCGCTCGACGTCACCGTGCAGGCGCAGATCCTCGAGCTCATCAAGCAGATGCAGCGCGAACTCGGCATGGCCGTGCTGCTGATCACGCACGACATGGGCGTCGTCGCCGGCACCTGCGAGCGCGTGCTCGTGATGTACGCCGGCCGCATCGTCGAGTCCGCGCCGGCCACGGAACTCTTCGCGCGCCCGCGCCACCCCTACACCGAAGCGCTACTCCAGAGCCTGCCCGCCGCCAACACCACGCCGGGCCAGCCGTTGCGCACCATCCCCGGCCTGCCGCCGGACCTCACGCAAAACTTCGCCGGGTGCCCCTTCGCGCCGCGCTGCAGCTATGTGCAGGACTACTGCCGCTCCACCCCCGTCAGCCTCAAACCACTCACGCCCGCGCACGCCTCCGCCTGCCTGCGCGTGCAGCGAGGCGAAATCGAATGACCCCGCCGCTCCTCGAACTGTCCAACGTCAAAACGCACTTCCCCGTGCGCGAAGGCCTCATCTTCTCGAAAAACGTCGGCGCAGTCCGCGCCGTGGACGGCGTCTCGCTCACGCTGAACCGCGGCGACGTACTCGGCCTGGTGGGCGAATCCGGCTGCGGCAAATCAACCCTCGCGCGCACGATCCTGCGCCTTGTTCCGCTCACGGACGGCACGGTCATCCTGAACGGCAAGAACCTCGGCGATCTCTCGCAGCGCGAGATCCGAAAAATTCGTCCCGAAGCGCAGATGATTTTCCAGGACCCCTACGCCTCGCTAAACCCGCGCATGACGGTCTTCGACGCGATCGCCGAGCCCATCCGCGTGCACCGCAAGGCCAAGCGCCGCGACCTCACGCAGCGCGTCTCAGAATTAATGGAGATGGTCGGCCTCGCGCCGCGCTTCATGCGCAAATACCCGCACGAATTCAGCGGCGGCCAGCGCCAGCGCATCGCCATCGCGCGCACGCTCGCGCTCGAACCGGAACTCATCATCGCCGACGAACCGGTCTCCGCGCTGGACGTCTCCGTGCAGGCGCAAATCCTGAACCTCATCGCCGAGCTCTGCCGCACGCGCGGGCTCACGCTCATCTTCATCACGCACGACCTCGCCGTCGTGCGCCATGTCGCGCAGCGCATCGCCGTGATGTACCTTGGCCGCATCGTCGAGGAAGGCCCCGCGCAGCAGGTGCTCGACGGCCCGCTGCACCCCTACACGCAGGCCCTGCTCAGCGCCGTGCCCGTGCCCGATCCGGAAGCCGAGCGCACGCGCCACCGCATCCTGCTGAAAGGCGACCCGCCCTCGCCGCTGAACCCGCCCAGCGGCTGCCCCTTCCACCCGCGCTGCCCCATTGCCATCCCCGAATGTGCAACAAAAGTCCCTCCATTAGAGGAGAAGTTCACGGCACACAAGGCGGCCTGCATCAAGGTATGAACGAGGCAGCGTGCCGTCATCCGTTAGGGAACCGCTCGGCTGCACTATGGATTGAGCACATGGCAGTGAAACTCCAAAAGAGGATTCAATGGCAATTCGGCGCGTTCGTTCAGCAATACCTGCGTTTGCGCAGATAGCACTGCTATGCGTAGCGCTGTGGTCTCTTACTTCCACCGCAATTGCGCAGGACCAAAAAGCGACGCGGGCGCCAATGGCCCGCCCGAACGGAACCATCCAACTTCAGGAATTCTGGCGCTTTCAGGAAGCACGAACACCCGAAAACTTTGCGAAGAAAATTGTCGGTGAATTTGAAGGGTCCGCATATCTGGCGGGTCTCAGCGGCGCCAATCTCGTCGAAAAAATAACCCTTCGGTTCAACAAGGACGGAACATTTGAAACTACGCTTCCAAACCTTGTCACAGGACGGACAAACGTAGCGGAAACGACGGACGCCTCTTCGTCATCGCTATATAAGGGGCACTACCTTGTACCTGGGCCGTCGCAACTTATCTTAAGCCCGGGACCGGGCGTGACGACGGTGACTCCTTCATTGGTCGACGGCGTATTGACGTTTTTTTACCTGCCCGCTCGAATGATGATTGTCGTTTTCCGAAAAGAACATCCACAAAAGAGAACCAGTTCCGAAATAACCGGCGCATACGTGGGTATCAGCGTTCCCGTTGATCCAAAACGCCAGCCGGTGCTGCCTGGGCGTGAAAATTTCGAACTGGTATTGACCGATGGCGGGGGGTTCACGCCCCGCTGGCTCGATAACTCCGGCAAGCGAACCGTCTTTGCCCACGAAACCTACGATGGTCGCTATCTTTTCGCGCCAAACGGAAAGCTGGTGCTCTATGCTCATTTCGGCGGAAGCGACTACGTCGGCGGCGCCATCAATCCCCTTTTCGATTGGTTTCTCGATGGAATGAATCTGCACATGACGGCTTTTGACTCGAACGAGAGCAGTCACCTCGTCGTGACGATTGACGGATCGTCCGTAGTAGCGCGTCCGGTGCCCGCTGCCAGTAGCCTGACGAACGGGACGTTTCGCGGTTCGGCCTTTCGTGCATGGCAGAATGGCGAGATCAAGGAAATCCCCAATATCTGGATACGTTTCGAAGCGGACGGGACCTACCATACAAATTGGATCGAACGCCTGCGTAAAGATGGCGACCCTTACTACCCTCAGGACGGTGGCCGGTTCTTGCTCGCCTCGCCCCGCCATCTTCTGCTCGCAGAGTTGTGGAAAAGCGAAAACGAAGTCATTCAAGACGTGACGACTGATTTTATACTGAAAGGAGATCAACTCTGTTTCACGTCAACACGAAGAAAAGCTTACTTCGTGTTGACTCGAAGCGTGAACTAATACGGGTCTGAGGAGAAAGACGGCTTGGAAATTTCCGACATCGCGAAGGCGGCCGGTCTCGCGCAGGGTTATCTCGCCACGATACCGCACGCCGAAGTGCGCAAGAGTCCCATCCACGGCCTCGGCTTGTTCGCCACACGTGCACTGAATACCGGCGACGTTCTCACCCGCCTCGACGGCCAGCGCATCTCCATCATTGACGCACCCGGCGTCCTGTTCACGCTCGAGTGGAACGCGCTCACGCACACCGACCTCCTCGTGCGCGGCATTCGCACGAGCTACGGCTACATCAACCACTCGCGCACGCCGAGCCTTGCGATCGATGATCGCTCGCAGGAGATCCGCGCGCTGCGTCGCATCGAAGCCGACGAAGAATTGCTGCTCGACTACCTCGCGCAACCGCTGCCCGAGGCCTATCTGCGTAGTCCCGCCGCGGAGTACCTGAAACGATGAGCCACCTGCACGCCACCGCCATCGCGCCGCTCGCGTTGCCTTGGGAAGACCTCATCAAGTTCCGCCGCAACGCCCGCCGCCTGTGGGACACCGCCAACGTCGGCGCACAGGGGATCCGCATCGGCGCCGAAGGCGCCCTGTTCCTCGACGACAACCTCTTCACAAATTTCGGCAGTTGCACCGACTTCGCGCTGGAAAGTGCTCGATTCATCCGACGAAACGACTCGATCTGGTTTCCTTTTTCGAAATTCAGCACGCACGCCTTTGACGAATTCCGGACCAAACACAACCTGCGCGGCACGCTCTCGGCCCATCTGGTGCTCACGCGCAACGGCACACTTTCGCTGATAGCCGGCATTGATCTCCCTGAAATCGCGGGCACGCCAAGTTTCGATCAACGCGACCTGCGGCGCATCTTCGAAGCAACATTTTTCACAAAGGAATCAATCGCGGCGCTGAATGTGCTCGCGCGCGAATCGGCCTTGCGGCCGTTCTTCGGCCATGACTCGGTGCCAGCACCCAGCGCGCCGCGGCCGGATTCAACACACATATTCACGGTCGCCGTCGGAGCCGATGCCACGACGATCGCCGCACTGCGCCGGCCCCACGCCGACGAGGAAGGCGCCTCCGACTCGCAGCGCGACGCCACGGGCCAGGCGGAAGCCGTCGAATTTGTCCGCTTCGGCTGGAGCTACACTACGCTCGCGGTGCGCCAATACGCCAAGGAAATCGCGCTGCTGCCACTGATGATCTACCTGCAAAACCTGTGGTTCATGCAGAAAAGCCTCCGCGAGCAGGTGGGCTTTTTCGGCTACGACGACCTCGGCATCAAGCGCGTGCGCACGCTCGCCATCGAACTCGAAGCGCTGAACATCGAGCGCACCTTCGCCGGAAACGAGATGGAGGACTTTCGCTCCAACCTGAAGCCTTGGCTCACGACCGCCTTCGATTTTGTGTTCACCAAGTGGGGCCTCGCGGATACGCGCACCGGTATTGAGCAAATCGTCGGCAATTTGCGCGAATACTACGAGCGAAAGCTTGAGGTCTACGACAGCCGCCAGGCCAAACGCCAGGCCAGCGTGCTCTTCTGGATCGCGCTGCTGCAGTGCTCGCAGATGTTCGCGAACCTCGCCGGCTATTTCTACTTCCTCGAGCTCAGCGACGTCGACGTCAGCGAAGTCACCACGTCGGGATGGTTCATCATCTCGCTCGTCGTCTCGCCCATCGTGCTCACGATCCTGTCCGTCTTCGCCGCATGGCTCTACTTCGCGGAGAAAGATGCACGGCAATAGCGTTTCGTTACGTGAACAGTTTTTTCCGCGCGTCCGAATCCGGGTTGATCTGCTGTGCGCATGCGTTGTCGAAAATCATCGTCGGGCATTGCTCCGCGCTAAATGCGTCCCACTTCGGCAGGCCCGCGTGGTTCGGGTTGCCCGTGCGCGCGAACGCGATCCACGCCTCGCTCACCTTGGCCGCCAGTGCTCGCGCGTCCGCGCCGCCGCCGGTCATGTTCGCGCAGCGATCGATATTGTCGAACACAAATGGAATTTCGATGCAGTGAATCGCGCCCGGCTTGCCATCCAGCACCGGCGTCTGCCACGTGAACCAATACACGTACGCCGGCGCCGCACCCTGCGCGGCCTTGCGCTCCGCCTGCCACACCGCCGCCTGACGCACCGGCGCGGTCGAGATGCGCGCGAACAACTCAAACGGCGTCGCCTTCGGATTCGCCGCGCGGAACGCCGCGATCGCCTCCTGCGCCTTGTCGGGATACATGGTCGCGACCCGCTTCGCGAGGTCCTCGTCGGTCATGGTCATCGGGTTGGACATGCCGGTCGTGAACTCGTTCAGCGTCGTGCCGATCATCATCGGCACCTGCGCGCACTGTGCCGGCGCTTCGGGATCGAAGGGATGCTGCGGAATGACCACGCCATCCGTCACCGGCGCCCAACCCATGCGATCGCCGAAGTTCTTGATATCCATCACCGCGCCCGCCGGCGGAGTATTCTTCCGCTGCGCCGCCAAGCCCGCCTGAATCAGCTTCTCCACGGGAATCGCGTTCAACTCGCCGAGTTTGCTCGCGTCAAGGCCCAATTCCGCGAGCGTCGACGCGGCAATCTTCTGCGAGCGCTCGGGCGACGCCATGCGCAGGATCGATCCGCTCTGCACGATCGCCTTGTGGAACAAGCCCTTCGCCGCGGGCATCGCCATCAGCGCATTTACTTTGCCGCCGCCGCCCGACTGCCCGAAGATCGTCACATTGCCCGGATCACCGCCGAAGTTCGCGATATTGTCGCGCACCCACTCCAGCGCGAGCACGAGGTCCAGCATGCCCACGTTGCCCGACTGCGCGTATTGCTCTCCGCCAACGCCCGCAAGGTTCAAGTGCGCGAGCACACCGAGCCGGTGATTCAGGCTCACCACGACCACATCGCCGCGCCGCGCGAGGTTCTCGCCGTCGTAACTCGGCAGCTCCTGACCCGAGCCCGCCTGGAACCCGCCGCCGTGCAGCCACACCATCACGGGCCGCTTACCACTCGCGCCCGGCGTCCACACATTCGCGCGCAGGCAGTCCTCGCCGGGTACACCGTCATCCCAGTCGAACAGGAACGCAACCTCGTCGATCGCCCAGCCGGTGCGGGCTTCCTGCGGACACACCGGCCCGTACTGCATCGAGCTGCGCACATTCGTCCACGGCTTGGGTTTCGCCGGCGGCAAAAACCGCCCCGCGCCGGTCGTGTTCGCGCCGTAGGGAATGCCCTTGAAGGTCACAATCCCGTTGCGCGTGTAACCACGCACCTTGCCCGCGTTCGTCTCAACAACGTTCTTGTCCGCCGCGGCAACGACCGAAACGCCGCTCGATGCTGCGCTTGCGGACTCTGCCTGCGCTGTTGCGACTGCCGCAATTCCAGCAGCGGCACTGCCAGCCATCACCGCCGCGCCCTTCATCAACTGTCTGCGAGTAAACGTGCTCATCGTAGTTCTCCGGCCATGCGCCAACGTTTTGATATTTGAACGCACATAACAATGAATCCCAACAACGCCACCGCGAATCCGGCCTGAATACCCAGCGTCAGCGCTACTAACAATTCCTGATTCACCGGTTTCATGGCTTCAAACATCTTATTTGGATCGCCCGTGTAATTTTCGATCGCGGAACTTGGGGTATTTTGCGCTATAGCAACGAACACTCCGCTCACCAACAAACCAACGCCCATTGCCAACGTGCCTTTGATTCGCGTACGCAGCCACAACGCGATTGCCGCACCGCCCATCAAGGCAGGCCACAAATACCAATACATCGTCCCGGCGAAACTGATCGAGATGAACGCGCCGCTCATAGGCCCTTCATCCATCGCTTACCTCCCGTTCACACGGTCGATCGGCGCGGGCCGCGGCGCGTGCTTAACCGGATTCGCTTCGAGCAGTCGCACGCACTCGGCCACCGCACGCTCTAGCTGCGGGTCGCGACCGGCGACGACGTCCTGCGGATTAATATCCACCTCGATATCGGGCGCGACGCCTTCGTTCTCCACAATCCACTGCGAATTGTCGGGATCGGTCGAGTAAATCGCAAAGCTCGGCGCGGTTGTCGAACCGCCGTCCATCAGCACGGGATAGTCGGACACGCCGATGAGCCCGCCCCACGTCCGCCGGCCAATCAACGGCCCGATGTTTCGCTTCTTGAACGCCCACGGCAGATAGTCGCCGCCGGAGCCGGCGAATTCGTTGATGATCATCGTTTTCGGACCGAAAATCGCAGCATTTGGCGATGTAAATGACAGTCCGTTGCGCCCAATCCAGTTGCTCATCAGCGGGCGGTCCATTAGCTCGATGATGTAATCCGCCACGCTGCCGCCGCCGTTGAACCGTTCGTCGATCACGGCACCGAGTTTGTCCTGCTGCGCGTAGTAGTAGCGATTGAAGTTCGTGTAACCCGGCCGCCCAGTATTGGGCAGGTACACATACGCAAGCCGGCCGCCGGACAACTCTCCCACTTTGCGCCGATTGTCCTCCATCCATTGCCGCGTCCGCAGCGGACTCTCACTGCCGACGGGAACCACGGTGACATTGCGCGCATCGCGGCCATTCGCATGGCTGCTCACACGAATCACAGTCTGCTTATCGGCCGTGCCTTCAAAGTATGAATACAATTCACCGCCGTCGATCTCGCGACCGTTGACCGCCAGCAGGTAGTCACCTTCCGCCACATCCACGCCAGGTGCCGTCAGCGGCGCGCGCAAATTCGGGTTCCAGTTTTCGCCGCGCAGAATGCGCGCGATGCGGTACTTACCGTCTTCCAGCGTGATGTCCGCGCCCAGCAATCCGACACCAATCGTCGGTATCTCCGGCATTTCGCCGCCGCCCGTGCGTGTATGTCCCGCGCCGACTTCAGACAGCATCAGCGCGTTCAGATACGTGAGCTCGGTGCGATGGCGCACGCTCGGCAGCCACGCCGCGTAGTCGTCGTACACCTTCGGCCAGTTCGCGCCGTGCAGGTTCGCGTCATAGAAGTAATCGCGCATGATCCGCCAGCATTCGCGGTACATTTGCGCCCATTCCGCCGCGGGATCCACGCGTGCTTCGAGCATATCCAGCTTCAGCGCGCCGTCGCCGACCTTTGCGCTTTCCTTGCTCGTCTCCACAATGCCCAGCGTCTTTTGCGCGCGGTACAGCAACTTCTTGCCGTCTGCCGAAATGTCGAACCCGTTGATGCCGCTCAAAAACTCCGCGCTTTTGCGCTTCTTCGCATCGTACTTGTGCAAATTCAGCCGCGACTCCACGGCTTCGGCGAAAAACACGGCGCCGTCAGGTGCCGCGCCGATGGCGACGTAGTTTTTCGTTGGCACATCCAGCGCAAGGATCCGCTGATCGATATGTTCCGGGTCGAACTTCACTTCGGCCGGGTTCTTATCCTCCTTTTTGTCGCCGTCTTTGTCGTCCTTTTTCTTCTCGTCGTCTTTTTTCTCTTCCACCGCTTTTTCTTCGTCGCTCTCGGGCAACAACGGCGACGCCTCGTCCTTGCTGAGGACGGCGAGGTACAACCCGCGCGTAATGTTTCGGTCGTAACTCGACATATCGAGCCAGCCGACGTTCAGCGCGTAGTCCGTGCTCGCCAGGAAATACAGATATTTCCCGCTGCGATCGAAGGCCGGAGAAATGGCGTCCGAGAGACCGTCGGTAATCTGATAATTCTTGCCGTCTTTCAGCGAGTACATAAAGATCGCGCTGAATTTGCTCTCGAGCGCGCGCTCGTAGGCGATCCACTTCGAATCCGGCGACCACACCGCCCGTACGGGATGCGGTGTGCCGTGCAGATCAGTGTCGACCTTCACCGGCTTGCCCTTGTCGACATCGAGATACCACAGGTTCAGATAACAGTCGGAATACAAAAGTTTCTTGGAATCCGGCGACCACTCGGGCATGTAGAAAAACGATGTCTCCTGCAATGGAATCGATTTCGGCGCCGCGAGCCCGTCCTGATCGGCGAGCATGAGCGTGTATTCGCCGGACGTGTCGGCAAACCACGCGATCCGTTCGCCATCCGGCGACCACACCGGCGCGCGATCGTTTGCACCTGGGCTGTTGCTCAGGTTGCGCGCGTCGCCTTTCTCCGCTGGCACACTGAAAATTTCGCCGCGCGCCTCCACCACGGCCCGCGTGCCGCTGGGCGAAATCGCCGCGGAGCGAATGTTCTCGCCCACTTTCTGCAGCTTGGGCCGCATCCACGGAAAGTCTCCGGCCACTTCAATGTCAATTCGCCGCGATTGCCCCGTAGCCGGATCAAAGTGGCGCAGATAACCCGCCTGCTCGTACACGATTGTCCGGCCGTCGGTGCCAGCGCTCTGAATATCGAAGTCGTCGTGGTTGGTGACCTTTCGAACGTTCGTGCCGTCGAACGCGAAAAGGTTCATTGTGTGTTCGCGATCAGACAGAAAATACAGCGTATTGCCGACCCACAGCGGGTAATGATCGTTGCTGTCCGTGCGCGGCACATCGGTGACTGACAAATCAGACACATTCATGATCCGAATGCGCGTCGCGCGCCCGCCACGGTAGTGCCGCCAGCCCGCCTGAATAGTGCCGCTCTGCAACGGCTGGAAGGCCGGCGTCGTCGGCACAAAAGCCAAGCGCGTGCCATCCGGCGAATATGTGCCGTCCGCCGCCATGTAGATCGGCAGCACCGTCGGCATGCCACCCGCGACGGGCACTGTCCACAGCCGTGGCACAAACGCCGGTGGATTTTCACGGCCTGTCGCAAACAGAAGCCGCGTGCCGTCCGGCGTCCAGTCGCGCATCACGTCGTTGTCGGGATGGTGCGTGATGCGGTGCGGTTCGCCGCCGTTCACCGACACGACGTACACGTCTTCGCGGCTGTCGTACTGCCCGGTGAAGGCGACCTGCGTGCCGTCCGGCGAGAAGCGCGGCGTCGTTTCCACGCCTTCGGAGGTAGTGAGCCGCCGCGCGCCGCCGCCGTTCACCGACGCGATCCACAGATCGCCGCCGTGGCGAAACACGACCTGGTCACCGTAAATATCGGGTTGCAATAGCAGTCGGGTCGGCTCGGATGAAACTGCACCCGCAAAAAGCGCCAGACACACGGTGGCCCATGCACAAACAGTTCGCCGGAACATGCCGTTCCTCCCTGTAAGAAAAGCGAACCGCGAGCCTAACAGATGAATAGGGGCTTCGCCAGCCCCTTATGCAGCGAAGAGGTTATTGAGCATGTGCGTCAACGTGGATGCGGCGACAGAGCGGCTCTTGTGTGCTACGAATCCCAGCAGCAGGCTGATGAAGAAAATGGACAAGGCGCCGCCGACTGGCTTCATCAGGTTTTCCATCAACACGCCCTGAAAACTCCAGCCGACCATGTGAATCGTGACGAACAAAACCGACGCGATTACGTTCGCAATGGCAAATCGATACCGCTGCGCCAGCCGCTCGAGTATCACGCCGCGAAACGCGATCTCTTCCACGATCGGGGCGATAAATACCGCGCTGAAAAAGGAAACGGTTAATTCCGAGGGGAATAGCGGCTGGTTGTTCATTATTTTCGCGGGGAACGCCGTCAGACCGAGCGCCACGCCGATAAGTCCACCCCACAGCAGAATCGCGCGCACGCGGCCGAAGGCCATCACCTCGCGAAAGGATCGCCCCGAGGCGCGCATGAGCAGCACTGCCGGCAGCACCCACAACAGCAGCTTGGCAATCATCCAGTACGCGGATCGGCTTACCGACGTCGGCAGCAGCTCCAAGCGATGCTCAAGATATTGTTCGAGCAGCCACGCAAGCAGCCAGGCCATGTGCAGGAATAGCGCATACCCAAACGCCAGCCGCACGGCTGCGGATCGCGTCCCGCTATCAATAGAAACGGTTGGACTCTCGGACATGGCGGCGCCTCGGAATGGCGAGAGCGTACCAAATCGCGATCGTCGCTCCTATTCAACAGCGCGCGGCATTCGCGTACAATGGACGCAATGAATCAGCGACACGCGCAGGCGCAGCCAAACCCCGCAACGCCGATCCTCTCCGTCCGCGAATTGCAGACGTATTTCTACACCGACGCCGGCGTCGCGCGCGCCGTGGACGGTGTCTCCTTCGACGTTCATCCCGGCCGCACGCTCGCGCTGGTGGGTGAAAGCGGCTGCGGCAAAAGCATTACGGCGCTGTCCATTCTGCGGCTCATTCCCGAACCGCCCGGCGAAATCGTCGGCGGCTCGATCCTGTTTGAAGGTCGCGATCTGCTCATGGCGAACCAGACGGAAATGCGCGAGCTGCGCGGCAACGCCATCAGCATGATCTTTCAGGAGCCGATGACGTCGCTGAATCCCGTCTTCCGCGTGGGCGATCAGATCGGCGCGGTATTGCGGCTGCATCGCGACCTGTCGAAGGCCGACGCGCGTGCCGCGGTCATCGATCTGCTCGAACAGGTCGGCATTCCCGCGCCCGAGGAGCGCGTCGACAACTACCCGCACCAAATGTCGGGCGGCATGCGTCAGCGCGTGATGATCGCCATGGCGCTGGCCTGCGACCCGAAGATTCTAATTGCCGACGAGCCCACTACCGCACTCGACGTGACCATTCAGGCGCAGATTCTCGAACTTCTGCGCAAACTCCAGCGCGAACGCGGCATGGCCATGATCCTGATCACGCACGACCTCGGCGTGGTGGCGGAATCGGCCGACGACGTCGCAATCATGTACGCCGGCCGCATTGTCGAGCGCGCGCCCGTGCGCGAGTTGTTCGCGAACCGTAGTCATCCGTATACCCAAGGCCTCTTCGAGTCGCTGCCGGAGGTCGGCGCGGAGCGGGCGCGGCTGCACACCATCGGCGGGAGCGTTCCGCCGGCGACGCATTTCCCCAGCGGGTGCAAATTTCATCCACGCTGTCCGCACGCCATGCAGATCTGCTCCGCGGAAGAACCCACGCTGTTTGACGTTGGCGCCGATCATCGCGCCGCGTGCTGGTTGCGCGATCCGAAGACGATGGCCGATCCGGCGAAGTCGGCGAAGCTGCAGACGGAGACTGTCTCGTGAACGCACAGCCGGAGCCGCTGTTGACGGTCGAGAATCTCGCGGTGCATTTCCCCGTGCGCAAGGGTGTGTTCTCGCGCGTGCATGGGCATGTGCGCGCTGTGGACGGCGTGTCGTTCTCCATTCCGCGCGGCAAGTCGCTGAGTCTGGTCGGCGAAAGCGGCAGCGGCAAAACGACCGCTGGTCGCGCGATCCTGCGGCTCATCGAGCCGACGCGCGGTCGCGTGGTGTTCAACGGCCTCGATCTCGGCACGCTGCCGCGCGCGGCGCTTCGGCGCGAACGCAAGCGCATGCAGCTTATCTTCCAGGACCCTTACGGCTCGCTAAACCCGCGCATGACGGTGTACTCCGTGATCGCCGAAGCGCTCGCGAAGCACAAGGTCGTGCCGCGCGCGCAGCGGCGCGCCCGTGTGCTCGAACTGCTCAAGATGGTCGGCCTGCCGCCCGCGGCCGCCGATCGCTACCCAAACGAATTCAGCGGCGGCCAGCGGCAGCGCATCGGCATCGCGCGCGCGCTCGCCGTCGAGCCGGACCTCATCGTCGCGGACGAACCCATCTCCGCACTCGACGTCTCCATCCAGGCGCAGATCATGAATCTGTTGCAGGACCTTCAGGCGAAGCTCGGGCTTACCTATCTCTTCATCGCGCACGATTTGGCCGTGGTGCGGCATATCTCGGACTATGTCGCCGTGATGTACCTCGGCCGCATCGTCGAAATCGGCACCACCGACGAGGTGTTCAAGACGCCGACGCATCCGTATACGCGCGCGTTGCTCAGCGCTGTGCCGAAACCGGATCCGGACTACGCACGCAACCGGAAACCGCTCAGCGGCGACGTCCCCAGTCCGCTGAATCCACCGTCCGGTTGCCACTTCCACCCGCGCTGCCCGGATTGCATCGGCATCTGCCGCACATTAGATCCCGAGTTAGTTGCAGTGAGTCCCACGCACCGCGCAGCGTGCCATGTGCATGCGCCGTCGCCGGAAATTGCGGCTCAGATTAAGGCTTGAGGGCGGGCTCGCGTTTGCGGGGATATTTTCCCGCGACATAGTCGTCGATGATCTTGCGGAAGGCGGCGGCGAGTTCGGCGCGTGTGCCTTGTAGCGTCGCGACTTTCTGGCCATCGAGATATACCGGACAACTCGGCGCTTCGCCGGTGCCGGGCAGACTGATGCCAATGTTGGCGGCTTTGGATTCGCCCGGACCGTTCACGACGCAGCCCATCACCGCGAGCGTGAGCGCCTCGACGCCGTCGTACTCCTGCTTCCACACGGGCAGCATCTCGCGCGTGTAAGCCTGAACCTCTTCGGCAAGTTCCTGGAAGGTCGTGCTCGTCGTGCGGCCGCAGCCGGGGCAGGCGGTGATGCTTGGCGCGAAGGATCGCAGGCCAAGCGCCTGTAGAATTTCGCACGCGGCGTACACTTCTTCGCGGCGATCGGCGCCGGGCCGCGGCGTGAGCGAGACGCGGATCGTATCGCCAATGCCTTCGGCGAGCAGCATGCCCATCGGCGCAGCCGACCACACTACGCCGCGCAGGCCCATGCCGGCTTCGGTCAATCCCAGGTGCAGCGGCTGGCGCGTTTGCCGCGCGAGTTCGCGGTAGATCCACACGAGGTGCATGGGGCGCGAAATTTTGCACGAGATGATGATCTGGTCTTCGCGCAGTCCACTCGCGAGCGCGAGCTCGGTCGATTGCAGCGCGGATTCGAGCATACACTCGTTGATGATTTCTTCGGAATCCTTGCCGAGATTGCGATCGGTGTTTTCCTGCATCCGCCGCATCACGAGTTCCTGGTTCAGCGAGCCGGCGTTCACGCCGATGCGCACCGGCTTGCCGTGGTCGGCTGCGATTTGGCAGATGGTGGTGAATTGCGGGTCGCGCTTCTTCCCCGTGCCGACGTTTCCCGGATTAATGCGATATTTGTCGAGCGCGGCGGCGCATTCGGGGTATTTCGTCAGCAATACGTGGCCGTTGTAGTGGAAATCGCCGATGATGGGCGCCGTGCAGCCTGCGTCGCGCACGCGCCGGCGAATCTCCGGGACGGCCTCGGCGGCTTCGTGCACGTTGACCGTAATGCGCACCAGCTCGGAGCCGGCCTCGGCCAATTCGATGATCTGCTGCGCCGTCGACGCGGCGTCCGCCGTGTCGGTGTTCGTCATCGACTGCACGACCACCGGCGCGCCGCCGCCGACACGAACCCCGCCGACGTTGACGCCGATGGTGGGCTTACGTTGTTGGACGACTTCGTGCATGGCTCTAGATCATACCACTCTTGTTGCAGCCCAAAGCGGCGAAACGCCGCCTCCACATTAAGACCTTCTCAGGCCTGAATGGCGCCCGACACCGGCGCTTCCCAGTTGAGCGCGCGCTGATCGGCCAGGCGCGCGTCCATCGAGGTGCTCATCGGCTCGGGGAAGGGCGCCGTGCGGCGGGCCTTCAAATCGGCACAGGTGACCAGTACTTCGGAACTCGCGGCGACGTTTTTGCGCGTCTCGTTCGCGAGCCAGTATTTGTTGTGCAGGCGCTTCGGCGTGCGGTTCACGATACGGCCGTAGACGGCCACAGTGTCACCTTCGCGCACCTCGGCGAGGTAATCCACCACCTGTCGCAACACCCAATTGCCGTGGTGTTGTTCGAGCATCTTGTGCACGTCCGCGCCGAGGTACTGCATGAATCCGTGCGCGGCCTTTTCCCACAGCGCGAAGTAGAACCGCACGTTCATGTGGCCGTACGCATCAATATAGTCGTAGGGAATCGTCTCGCGGTGGCACATCGGGAGCTGGCGTAGTTGATCCAGCGTCGGCACGATCGGCGCGCCGGGCTTGATGATCAATTCGAGGCAGCCTTCGCGCGCGCCTCGCGGCGCTGGCGATTCGTTTCGCGGCCTTCGTCGGCCTTTTCGCTGCCGCACGAGCTGCACCCGCCGCAGGACTTAATCTTCTCCGTCACGATGTCGATGGAGATGCGCCCGTGGATGCGGGTCTCGTCTTCACCATATTCGATCCCGCCGACGGCGAACGCGCTCTGCTTCCCGCCGGATTCGATGCCGGCGTAAACCTCGAGCGCGCCCTGCAGTGCGAAGAGATGCTTCAGGCTGAGGAACTCTTCCACCGGATCGGCGATGGGAAACTCGGCGAGGAAGTCCTGCGCCGACTTCTGCTGCAACTCAGTGGCGGAGCGTCCGCGCAACTGCTCGATGAGCAGGTTCGCCATGCCGACGCCCTGCCCGCAGGTGCGCTTGGAGAACGTATAGTCTTTGAGCCGATCGTCGGCATCGAGCACGACTTCCAGCAGTTCGGTTACGTCTTTACACGGCATTGATTAGGATTTCCCAAACAGTTCTTCGACCTTCGCGGCGAACACGAAATCGCTCTCGGTCAGGCCGTCGATCTTGTGCGTCCATATACTGACTTTCACTTTGCCATACGCGAGCAGCAGATCCGGGTGATGGTTCTGCTCTTCGGCGAGCGATGCGACGACGTTCGTAAACGCAACCGCCGGCGCGTAACCCTTGAACTTGTACTCTTTCTCCAGGTGGTGATCGTTCACCAACTGCCAGTCGGCGCCGAGTTCGGCGTAGAGCTTATACAACTCCTCGCCGGCGAGCGGCGGCGTGCCGCCTTTGCACGGCAGGCATTCTTTCTGCGAAAGCGTGGTAGTACTCATAACGCTTCCTTTCTTCACACATCAAAAGTCGGCGGAGGCGGCTCGTGCCAGACGTTGAGGTTCGACTCGTCGTCGAGCGTCACCGCGCCCATATTCACAATGTACGGTTCCATGTTCGCGCACTGATACGTTGCGCGGACGGACTCGATGTCCCACGGCGTGCCGCCTTCCGACGGCCCGATTAGCGCGAGCGCGTGCGGAAAACTGAACACGCTCCCGGTCGCCGTCAGCGTGTCGCCGGGCGCTGTGCCGCCGGACATCTGTTCAAACTCCAGCGGAAATCCGTTGATGTTAAAAATCGGCTTCTCCGGCCCGCGCCGCGCGCCGGTTTTGATTTCGAGGGTGAAGGATTCGAGTTTCGGCATTAACCGCTCAGCCTAACATCCCTACGGGAAGTTCTTTGAAGTACGGATTCGTGCCGGATTTGTGGTCGGTCTCGTCGTAAATCGCGCCGACCTCCGGCACCGCACGGCGGAAGGCGGTGTGGATGCCCTGCCGCAGCGTGATGCTACTGGCCGCGCAGCCCTGGCAGCCGCCACCCATTGTTAGATACACGCTGTTGCCCTGCACGCGCTCGAGCGTCACCACGCCAGAGTGCGCCGCAATGCCGGGATTGATCTCTAGATCGAGCACCATCTGAATCCGGCGACGCACTTCATCTTCCACCGGAATGCCCGCGCGGAAAGCGTCGGTCACCACGGGCTCATCGGCCTTCAAATGCGCGCGCGTGATCGCACCCACTTCGGTCGCGATTTCCTTCCAACCACGATTATTGCCTTCGAGGCGCGTGATTGTGATCGTCGTGTCGTGCAGCAGCACCGCGCCGACACCCGCGACACCAAATAGTTTTTCGGCGAGCGGGGAGGCGTCCTTCGTCCAATGCTTCTCCGGGAACCATGCCGACAGGCCGGTGAACACCGGACGATCGAGCATGAAGCGGCACGTGCGGCCATCTTTGTCCACTTGCGCCTTGATGCGGATGTCGGGCGAGTAGCTCGAACGTTCTTCTTCGGCGACGATGATCGGCGCGGAGATGACTTTGCGAATCTTCGGCCGGCCGTCGTTAAAATCGAAAGCCTGCGGAGCGGCCGGGCGCGGCGCGGGCCGTGGGGCCGGCGCGGGAGGCGGAGTCGGCTTCGGTGCCGGGGTGGTCGAAACCGCGACAGGCTCCGGGGCCTTTCCTTCGCCGGCGCTAAATACCTTTTTGAACCAAGAGGGCATGTACTAAACTTTCCTCCAGCACCCGCTGCGAGGAGGGAATCCCTCTATTGACACAGCGGTCTTGTTGCCATCCAAAGGCCATTCCCCGTGAGGAATGACACCTGCGGAGGCCTGTAACATTCCCCAGTGCGAAACAAGGGGTACTTAAAGTCTACGCCAATCGTGGGCGATGGCGTTTATTTTCATAACATATTGAAATATAATGGGTTATGGATTGTCAAATACACAGGACTGAAGTGGATCATGCGCGTTAAGGGCATTGTGCGCTACGACGGAACAGACTTCGCCGGCTGGCAGATTCAACCGGCGGGGCGCACGGTGCAGGGGGTGCTGGAGGAGAAACTGGCGCTGATCGCCGGGCAGCCGGTTCGCATCATCGCCTCCGGACGCACCGACGCCGGGGTGCACGCCCTCGGCCAGGTCATCAGCTTCGATTGGTCCGCCGATGTGCCGCTGGAGCGTGTGCGTCGGTCGCTGTGCCAGATGCTCAGCCCCGCGGTCCGCGTGGAGAGCCTTGAGCCCGCCGCGGACGATTTCCACGCGACCTACTCCGCGACGTCCAAGCGCTACGCCTATGCCGTGTGCCAGGCGCGCGACCCGGATCCCTTCGCGGCGCGCTACGCGTGGTGTATTCCATGGGACTTCGATCGCGCATATGTCCATGCGCTCGCGCAACGATTCGTCGGCGAACACGACTTCGCCGGATTCTGCGCCAGCGGTTCGCAAGTCGAGACGACCGTGCGCACGCTTTTCTCGGTGAACGTAATCGATGGCCCCGTAGTTGGTCCGACGGACGCGCGCGACCATTGGCGCATCGAATACACCGGCGACGGCTTCCTCTACAAGATGGTGCGCAATCTCACGGGCACGCTGATCGACGTCGCGCGCGGGCAGATCCCGGAATCGGCGATCGAGGAACGCCTGCACGCGCCGATGCCGTTCATGGGCTTCACCGCGCCCGCGCAGGGGTTGTTTTTGGTGGAGGTGAAGTATTGAACGAAACTGCCTCAACGCACGTCCTTTATTAGGTCAAATTCAGACACAATGACCACGTATTCCTCATCGGCGACCGGGAGTAAAAACGCCACCCCGGATCCGTTTTTGATTTCATAGTCGCAGTTAAACTGCATGCGCGCGATCAAAGGATCGCCGCGCTTCACAGCGAGCGCCTGACGCAATAAAATCGTTTGGTCCAACCGGTAAATGTCCGGAGTATTTCCCGACCGCCCCTCAAGCATCGCCAGAGATCCGTTCCCCGGCGCAGCCAAAGTAAGATTTCCGGCTTCGTCTGGCTCAATGTTCGCAGCGACAATGGTGATTTTTGCTTTTAACTCTTCAAAATCCAGAGTGGCCGGCCGCAACGCTAATGAATTGTAAATCGCTACTAGTAATTTGGGGACCTTTGCGACCGGCAACGCATTTTTTGCCGAATCCGTGTTTGGAGTAATCGAATCTGGCAGCGGGCCCATAACGTTAAGAATGATTTTAGAAAGCGACGAATTAGGATCACGCTCAATAGCGAGTCTGCGATCGAGTTGACCTGCTCCTCTAGGCGAGCACAGTGGCGTGATCTCTTTCTGTGCAATCCCGGAAAATCCCAGTTGCTCGCCAAAGCGGTCCACATTAAAAGTTTCACGCAATGCCACCGGGCCGAACATGCGCCCGGCGCCATCTCTGTAGGCGTACTCCAGCGCATAATCTTGCGTCCAGAATGACCAGTTCGGTTTGCCGTGAATATGAAACATTTTCATGCCAACCGTATATGTCGGAGGCTGTGGCTGGTCGGAAATCGGCTGTGTTTCTGGAATTTGCAACACCCGAAGAAGCACCAGGATGACGTCCTTCTGTTCGCCCGTGCGCGTCAGCATTGCGACAGGCTGATCAAGCGGCACCTGTATTTTTTCCTTGGTGGCAATCTTTTCGATCACCGGCATACCCACGTCCAGCAATACATCCTTCACCTTCAGTCGTTCACGAATGTAGTTGTAGTCCAAATCGAATTCGCAATCGACGGTGTTCTCGGCGCCAGGGCTGAACTGAAGCCCGACCTTTAGTCCGGCAAAGGCTTCTGTATTGCGCACCAGATAACTTCCTTCCTTTTCTACGCCGGGCACGAGATATTGGACGGTTCCGTTGATGTCGACGGCGCCAGGTCGATTGGCAGGGAGTACCAGGGTGGGATTTGCCAGGTTTGCAACACCATCGACGTTTCCGATTGACGCGCGTTCCCCTTTGGCAAAATGCACCATGGATCGACCTACGCGCATGGACCCTGTTTTGAGCACCTCCCAGTGTTCCGTGGGTTGATAACCCGTGACCATCTGTTGTTGTGCAGAATCCGACGGCGACTTCCCGGAGGCTTTCAGAATACGGATGTTTTCAGCGGTCACGGCATAATCGAGACCGAGTGGCGCCAACAGGGTATCGAGCGCGCGTCGCACAGGCACCTCTTTGAGATTTACATATCCGATCTTTCCTGCTGAAAAATACGTACCGACGTCCTGTCCTTTTGGTGCGACCAATCCATCGTCAATCTGAAACGGAATCCCGTAAATCGCCCCAATGAATTTGAATATATCGCTAAGGTGTACTTCGTCGAATTGAATT
>CAZUJL010000036.1:0-34365 GCA_964620045.1 uncultured Nitrospirales bacterium | reverse complement strand
AGCAATCCGCTGGGCGATCCGAAGATCATCTCGATTGATCTGGATTGAATTGCAGCCAGGAGAATCATTTGTTTTCAGTACCGTCGATTGACGGATGGGAGATATTGCTATGCGAATCGTGATGGTGGCGTTGTCGGTGGCGGCGCTGGTGGTGTCGAGCAATGGGTGCAGTTCGTCTTCATCCGCGCAGGGGCCTCGTGGAGGGACGAACCCGGTGCCCGTGAGCGTAATCGTCAGCTTTGCCGCGCTGAATGATCAGTTGATGTTGCTGAACACCCAGACGGATACCCAGACCGACCCCAATTACGACGTCTGGGTGCAGGATATCTCGACGGGTGAGAGCAGCCTGTTGATGGAAGACGCAAGGTGCCTGCTCGTCGAAGACCATGACAACGTTTGGCATGGGCAGACGCTTCTTACGACGCCCGCGGTGCCATTCTCCAATTCGACCGGGGCTCAGATATGGATTACGGATGGGACGATTGAGGGTACACAACTTCTCGTCGATTTGCCCGCCGCCCCGCCTACGTCATTTCAGCTACGGGACGTCCATCTGCGAAACGATCAATTGATTGTCAATGTCTCTGAGTTCAATACTGTGACAGAGGAGTTCAATCCCTATCTCGTCGTAGTCGACCTTGAGGAGGCCTTGCCGTGATGCGTCATGCAAATAATCGCCGATCGATGAAGTCGCTGGTAAGAACAATTGGGATGATGTTCGCCGTGCTCATTGTGCTGGCGGGCCATTCCGGCTGCAGCTCGTCGTCCTCGGCGCAGGGGCCCGTGGGCGTCGTCAATGAAGTGGCGGTGGGCGGAATTCCACGCAGCGCCGCGATACTCGGCTCGGGCCTTGTGGTTTTTGTCTTGCAGGACGATACCTTCGACAACGAGCCCTGGGTTACCGACGGGACGACGGCCGGGACGTTTAAGTTGGCGGATGTAATGACTGTGCTACAGGCTTCAGCCGCGGCTGGTCGTACCACGTTTATGGTAAACCACGATCTCGCGTACTTTTTCGCGGAGTACGGTGACCTTTGGGTGACCGATGGGACGATTGCGGGAACGGAACTGTTTGTCGATATGACGCCCGACGGATTTTATTTCACGCCGGACGCTGTCAGCCGGGATAACAATGAGTTGATTGTAGGGGGGTGTCGAGATCGCATCGACGGCACGCCGACTCCGCTCGATTGCAGCATTTTGACGATCATGCTCGACTAGTTTTTGTGACAGCAGATCATTCCGAGCTACTCAACGATCGCACAACGCTGCAATTCCGGCAGCTTGGGTTGGGTTCGCACCAGTCGCGGAACATTTGCAAGAGGCCCTGCTGCGTGCGGAAGTCGAGTTTCGGCTTGGCGCCGGTGCCGAAGAGGCGCGGGAGCATGACTTTCTGGATGTGATTGTCCGGCTCCTGCGGGAGCGCGGCGAAGAACGTGAGCACGCGCTCCTCGCGGACGCGATCGCGGCGTTGGCGCGCGAGCGCGAGGCCGAGCGGGATAAAGACGTTGCCGATCATCGAACGAATGCGCCCCGGGCCGAGGACACTCACGGCCCGGGCCATTTTTTTGCCGTCCCAGGTGCAGTGCGTGGCCCAGAAGCCGGTGGCGTTGGGGAATAGTGCTTCAAGCTCCGCGCGGAGCTCGGCGGGCTTCACATCGCGGCCCCAGAGTTCGTCGAGCGTGGCGACGAGGCCGGTGCTTGCCGAACGCGCGATGAAACGGGCCACGCCCGCCATGCGGCGCTCGGGGTAGTTGATCGGCCGCACGCCTACGCGGCGCCATTCGAGCGGGAGTGCGCGCAGGCCGTCGAGCCGCTGGTTGCGCAGACCGCGCAGGCGCGCGTAGTGCGGCACCGCGGATTCACTGGTGGGCGGGTCCTTCGGCAGCAGTCCGGCAATCTGCATCAGCGCTGCTTCGAGGAGCAGCGGATCTTCCTGGGCGAGCTGCCGCGCGCGTTCATAGGGCAGGGCGCGCGCGACGGCCTGGAAATGCTGTTTGAAGTGCGCGAAGCCGCAGGCGCTGAGGACGGACTCGTATACGGCCTGGTCCGCGCCGGCGCGATCCATGCGTTCGCGGAGCGTGCGCGCCTTGAAGAGCATCCGCCATTCGCCGGCGAGGTGCAGGAGTTCGAGCAGGCGCCCCGAGCCGTAGGCCTCGACAAGGCCTGCGCAGCGACCGAAGGTGCCTTCGAGACGTTGGCCGGCAGGTTCGAGGTCGAGCCGATCAGCGAGCGCTTCGATTTCTTCTTCGAGGCAGGGGCGCAATGCGGCCACCGGCACCGGACGGCCCGAGGCGGTCACGGCGCGCGCGCCGTTTTCGGTGGCGTCGAGCACAACGTGCAGGATGACGTCGTCGTAGCGCGCGTCGAGATGGTGGCCGTGCTGCCGCCAACCGGAGGCTTCGAGGTGAATTTCCACGTCGCCCGTGCGCAGGCGGCCGTCGAACTCGATTTGTGCCGCGCGAAAATCGGGACCGTCCGCGCGGTTCCACCAGCCGGGCGACACGATGCGCAGCGGCACACCGTCGGCCGTGCGCAGGTCTTTCGCGCGGAAGAGTTGGTCGTACCAGATTGCCTGCACGACGTCTTCGTCCACGGCGGCGCGCTCGCGGGCGACCGGGGCCAGCGCGCGCAGGCGGGTGTAGTGCTCGGAAAAGCGCAGGCCCGTTTTTTGGTTCGCGACGGTTGCCATTGTTAGCATGCAGCCCCGGCGCGGGCGAATCGCGCCGCGCAGTTTTCGGAGTATAACTCATGCGATATGTACAGTTCGGCCAGACAGGGATCAAGGTGTCAGAGCTATGTCTGGGCACGATGACCTTTGGCAACGAGGCGGACGAGGCCGGGTCGCGCGCGATCATGGACCGCGCGCTGGACGCCGGGATTAACTTTTTCGATACGGCCGATATTTATACGCGCGGGACGACGGAGGAAATCGTCGGCCGGTGGCTGAAGGAACACCGCGACGAGATCGTGCTGGCGACCAAGGTGCATTTCCCGACCGGCAAGGGCGTGAACGACAAGGGCTCGTCGCGGCGGCATATCCTGCAGGGGGTGGAAGCCAGCCTGAAACGCCTGCAGACCGATTACATCGACGTGTTGTACCTGCACCACTGGGATAACGAGACACCGCTGGAAGAGTCGTTGGGCGCGCTGGATCATCTCGTGCGGCAAGGCAAGGTGCACTATCTCGCCGTGTCGAACTTCAGCGCGTGGCAGACAGTGAAGGCGATCGACTGCGCGAAGGCGAATGGGTTTGCGCCGATTGTGGCGCTGCAACCGATGTATAGCCTCGTGAAGCGGATTGCCGAGGTCGAGATCCTGCCGATGGCGGCGCACGAGGGGATCGCCGTGTGCCCGTACAACGCGCTGGGGGCGGGATTGCTCACGGGCAAGTACAACCGCGGCGAAACGGGGCGCATCACGGTGCATCCGATGTACGCCGAGCGCTACAAGGACACGAACTATCTGCAGATTGCCGAAAAGTTCTGCGCGCACGCGGCTCTGCTCGGACTGCTGCCGGCGGCGTTGGCGGTGGCGTGGGTCACGTCGCACCCGGCTGTAACGTCGGCGCTAGTCGGCGCGCGGAACGTGGAGCAGTTGGACCAGGCGCTGAAAAGCCAGGAGATTGCGCTGACGCCCGAGGGTCGCGAGACAATTTCGGCGTTCTCGCCCGAGCCGCCGCTGGCGACCGATCGCGAGCCGCCGACGAAGCTGCACATTCCGAAGGCGGCGGAGCATCGGGACCCGGCGAAGCGCTAGTTTTGCGGGGCCTTGCGGCAAACGCGGGTCGCGGTTAGTATGGAGCGGGGGATGGCTTTCTGTAGTCGTCGTTTTTACAGGGATACGAGTGACGCGTGAGTAATTTCCGGGAATCGATCAAGAACATCGTTGGCAATGTCGAGAAGGTGGTGCTCGGGAAGACCGAGACGATCCGGATGGCGCTGGCGGCGGTGCTGGGCGGGGGGCACGTGCTCATTGAGGACGTGCCGGGCGTGGCGAAGACGATCCTCGTGCGCACGCTGGCGATGTCGAGCGGCTGCAGTTTTTCGCGCATCCAGTGCACGCCGGATTTGCTGCCGTCGGACGTGAGCGGCGTGTCCATCTTCAACCAGCAGACCCGGCAGTTCGAGTTCCGCGCCGGACCGATTTTCCATCAGATTGTCGTGGCGGATGAAATTAACCGCGCCACGCCACGCACGCAGTCTGCGTTCCTTGAAGCGATGGCCGAAGGCCAGGTGACGGTGGATGGCGTGACGCGCGCGTTGCAACCGCCGTTCATCGTGTTCGCGACGCAGAATCCAGTCGAACACGAGGGCACCTTTCCGCTGCCCGAGGCGCAGCTCGACCGATTCATGATGAAAATTTCGGTCGGCTATCCGAATGCGATGGACGAGGCGCGCATGCTGGAGCTTACCCGCATGGCGCATCCGATCGAGGCCGTGAAGCCGGTGTGCGACGCCGAGACCATCCGGCAGATGCAGGGTTCGGTGCGCGAGATTTTCATGCACGAAAAAGTGCGGGAATACATGTTGCGCATAATCAGCAGAACTCGCGATTCGGTCCACCTTTCGCTCGGGGCGAGTCCGCGTGCGTCCATGGCGCTGTTTCGCGCGGCGCAGGCCTATGCCGCCGTGTTGGGACGCGGATATGTGATCCCCGATGACATAAAAATGCTGGCGCCGGCTGTTTTACAACACCGGCTGATTTTGAATCCCGAAAGCCGCTTGCGGCGCGTAACTCAGGACAACGTGCTGCGTGATATACTGAAAGAAGTCCCGGTTCCTGCGGGCGGTGGCGATTGGAAGCCGCATTGACGCGGGTCTATTGAAGGTTGATCCACGCGCAGCATGCTTGGTCTCGCTAGCATCTTTTCACGAAAAAAAGTCATCGTTCCAAAGGCCCCGGAAGACGGGGCCGATGACGCTGATGACTTCACGCTGGATGATGACGACAATCAGCTAGAGCTCACGCACGTCGACCACTACGAAATCGTGAAGCCCATCGGCGCCGGCGGTATGGGCAAGGTGTACAAGGCGATCGACCGCGAGCGCGACCTCACCGTGGCGATCAAGGTGCTCGACCGGCGCTACGACGTCGAACGCAAGCGCCGCCGCCGCGACCACCTTGGCCGGGAAATTCTGATCGCGGCGCGTCTCAACCACGAGACCATCGTCCGCTACCACAAGGAAATTATCGAAGCGCGCGACCGCAACGAGCATCTGCGCCGCTGCCTGCTGATGGAGTATGTGGACGGCTTCGACTTGCGCCGGCACATCAAGGACCAGGACCTGTCCATCCGCAAGATGATCGAGATCATGTACCGGTTGTGCACCGGATTGGACTACCTGCATACGCACGGCATCGTCCACCGCGACATCAAGCCCGGTAACTTCATGCTTACCCGCGACCAGAAGAAGGTGAAAATCTTCGACTTCGGTCTTTCCAAATCCAGCTCGAGCTGGCGCACCCGGTTCATGCGGGAAGGCGGCGGAACCCGCGCCTACATGCCCCCGGAACAGTTGCGAAACAAGAACGCCAAGCTGGATGCGCGGTCGGATATCTTCTCGTTTGGCATCACGATGTACGAGCTTTTTGCGGGGCGCCACCCCTGCACCGGGCAGGACGCCCGCGAGATCCAGAAGCAGCTCGTCAGCAGCCAGTTCCGCTTCGACCCCCCGTCGAAGTATAATCGGGACGTTCCGCCGCAGCTCGACAAGATCATCTTGAAATGTTTGCGGCGGTCGCCGGAAAAGCGGTATCAGAGCGTGACCGAAGTCCTGCTGGACTTGTCGCGGGTGTCGGGATCGCGCATCTGACCGGGCGCAACTTTCCGGTGCGTTGAGGGGATTAAGAAGGCCGGGGTAGTCCGTGCCTTCGCGCACACGCTGTGGAACGGGGGGCCGTCAACATGCGAAAGCCGAAACGGCGATCGCCAGGGCTGTTTAAAGCCATTCTGGTTGTCTTTGTGCTGGGGGCAATTGCCGCCGGTGTCGTCAAGGTCACGCAGGTTATGCAGAACCGCGTCGACCAGCGGGTCGAGGCGGCTGCCGTCGAGAATCTTGACAAGGCGCAGCAGCTTGCCGACGCGCAGAATTACGAAGAGGCCACGCGGCTGCTGAGGCCGATCCTCGATCGCGTCAAAGATCCCTCCATCGCGCCCAAGGCGTTGATGCTGCACGCCGAGCTCGAAGAGAAGAATGGCAATCCCGATGCGGCGCTCGAAAGCCTGCGCCGTGCGTCGGAAGACTTCGCGGGCAGCCCCGATCAGCCGACGGCCGCGCTGCGCTATGCGCGCGCGCTGGAAGATCGCGGGCGTGGCGCCGATGCGCTGAAGGTGTACGAACAAGTGCGCGATACCGCGCCGCCGGCATTCCGTGCGCCGGCCATGATCGCGCTGGCCGCGCACCATGAGAAAACGGGGGACGCCGCCGCGGCGCGCGAGTTGTATGCGAAGGTGATGCGCGATGCGGACCTGCATTCGGACGAGTGGTTCCAGGCTGCGCACGCGATCGGCAGCGAGAACGTGAACAAGATTTTCTCGCGCGAGCCGACGGAGAGCAGCAAGTTTTACCGCGTGGACAAGGGCGACAACCTGACCAACATCGGCATCAAGCTGAACACGACGATGGGGTTGCTGACGCGCGCGAACGGCATCTATGAGAACTCGTCGCTGCGCCTGAACCAGTCGCTCAAGTACACGCCGACGGAATTCTCGATCGTGGTGGAGCGCTCGACGACGCGCATTTATCTGCTCGATAAGGGCAGCGTATTTCAGGTGTACCGCTGTGGCCTCGGCAAGACCACAAACCCGACCACGCCGGGGCGCTACCGCATCGGCAACAAAGAAAAGAACCCGACCTGGTTCCGCCCGGGCGGCGCGCCGGTGCCGGGCGGGGACCCTGAGAACGAATTGGGCTCGCGCTGGATGCCGCTGATTCCGGAAGAGGAAGGTTTGCCAACCGACCTCGGCATTCACGGCACCATCAAGCCGCTGAGCATCGGCAAGTACGAGTCGATGGGCTGCCCGCGCATGCACAACGAGGACGTTGAAGAGTTGTGGGACCTCGTCGTGCGCTCGACACCGGTGCTGATTGTGGATCGTTGGGAACCCGGGGCGATCGGGTGACTCGGCGTATTTCCAAAGAACACGCGGGCATCGCAAAACCTAAGGCCGCTGCTGCGAAAGGTGCGACTGTCGCGGATGCGCGCGATCTGGAACGCGTACTCGGCATTCTGAAGGCGCTCTCCGCGCGGCGCGAGCCTTCCGATGTACTGTTCACCTTCACGAGCAAGATCGCCGAAGTGCTCACGCTCGATCGCTGCAGCGTTGTGCGCGTGATGGGGCCGAACCGCGACGCGCGCGTGGTGGCATCCCACGAAGACGAGCAGGTAAAAGACCTGCCGATCGATCTCGCGAAATATCCGGAGCTGACCCGTGCCCTGGATACGGGCCGATCCATCATCATCAACGACGTGGCCCACCATCCGCAGACCAAGCCCGTGGCAAGCGAACTGGCCGCGGCGGGAATTACGTCGCTGATCGTGATCCCGATGCTGCTGTTCGACGGCCGCCTGGGCACGCTGGTGCTGCGGGCCGCCAAGCGTGGGGGCGCATTTGCGGCGCGCGAAGTGCGCTTTTGCGAACTGATTGCTGAGTCCGCGGCGAACGCGCTTGAGCGCGCGTATTTGTTGGAAGACCTCAAGCGCGCGAACACGGAACTGGAGCATCTCGCGCGCACGGATGAACTGACGGGGCTGTACAACCAGCGCTACTTCCGGCAGCGTTTGCTCGAGGAGTGCAGCCGCGCGGCGCGCTATGGCACGCCGCTGGCCTGCATGTTCGTGGATGTCGACAATTTCAAAAGCGTGAACGATTTGTACGGCCACCTTGCGGGCGACGGCGTGCTACGCGAGCTCGGGGCGCGCACGCAGCGCACCACGCGCGGGCACGACATTGTCGCGCGGTATGGCGGGGAGGAAGTCGTGATTCTGTTGCCGCAGACGGACCATGCCGGTGCTGTCACGCAGGCGCAGCGTTTGTTGCATACCATATCGGGCAAACCCTTTCCGGATTTGCCGCCGAACCACAAAATTACCGTGAGCATCGGGCTGGCGATGTACGATGCGGCGACGAAGGAAGATTCGGACGCGCTGCTCGCGCGCGCGGACGCCGCGCTGTACGAAGCCAAGGCGAAGGGCAAGAACCGGATTGTGTCGGGAGACCAAGAATATGTTTAGGCGGGGATTTCTGGCGCTCGGGTTGGTCGTGGTCGTCGGGGCGTGCGCGTCGAACAAACCTGTGACCGAGGGGGTCGATGGCGGGCCGGCCGCGCCGGAATTCTCGGGCAAGATGCCGGTGGATGCGCTGCGCGCGATCGCCGAGGAGATCGAGACCCAGGTGGCCGCGGGCAACCGCGAGCCGACGCTGACCAGCGTGGAAAACCTCGTGGTGGATACGCCCGCGGTTCGGCAGGCCGTGCGCACGCGCGCGGCGCGCATCGATCTCGTGAACACGTTCCTGAATTCCGGGAACGCGTGGGAACGGCGCAATGGCCGCCTGTGGGTGATTCGGACCAAGGCGTACAAGGAATCGACGACGAGCCGCCAGCGCGACATCGACGCCGTGATGGTGAACAGCGAGAACCGCGATCGCTGGGCGATTTACGAAGGCTTGATGGAAGCCAACAAACTTGGCGGTTCGCTTTCGGACGTCGAGTTTATTTTTTTCGAGGCGCGCCTGCGTCACATGGTCGCTGGGCAGAAGTTTGAGGCCGACAACGGCGAGCAGACGGCCATCGCGTCCACCAACTGAGCGCCTAAAGATTTTTCGCGGCTTCCAATACTTCCTTCGCATGTCCGCGCGGCGTGACTTTTTCCCAGACCTTGGCGATTTTGCCGTTCCCGTCGATCAGGAAAGTCGTGCGGAACACGCCCATGTATTTGCGGCCGTACATCGATTTCTCGCCCCAGAGGCCGAGCTTTTCGGTGTACTTGTGATCGTCGTCGGCGAGGAGTTCGAACGACAGTTTTTCCTTCTTGATGAACTTGCAGTGAGACTCGACCGAGTCCGGGCTGACGCCGAAGACCTTTACTTTCGCCTTTTTGAATTCCTTGTCGAGATCGCGGAATTCCTGCGCCTCGAGCGTGCAGCCGGAGGTGGCGTCCTTCGGATAGAAATACAGCACGTAGGCTTGTCCCTTTAGATCGGCGGACTTCACCGTTTCGCCGGAGCTGCTGGGCAAGGAAAACGCCGGGAGTTTTGATCCTGCGGCGGGAATGGCGGAATTTGTCTTCGTCGGCACGGTGATCTCCTGAGAGTATGCGCGGATTGCGCGGGCCTATTTAATCCGGCGGCCGAGTACTTTTTCCAATTCGGCGAGCGAGGGGAGTGCGATGTCCGCGCCGGCCTGACCCGCGAGCCACTGCACGGCATTTTTGATCTGCTCTTCTTCCCAATGTTCGTACGGGCGTCGCAGCAACTCGCGCAGGCGCGAGACATCCGCCAGGAACCATTCGCGCCGCAGACCATCCAGCGGGGCGGACTCTGCCTCGCGCGCGAGCGCCAGCATGAGGGGGATCACCTCGGTCGAAGGGTCTTTGCCGTCGCTCGCGGCGCTGCCAAACATACCCGTGAACCGTTTGCGGTCCTCGTAAAGGTCGATGCCCTCGGGCGAAATGCGCGCGGCGGCGAAGAAACCGGGGTTGTAGCCCATCATCAGTTCGATGAGGCTACGATCGTGCAGGTAATGGGCGCTCGCGGCGAGCTCGTCCATTTTCAGGCTGCCGGCGTCCGCGATATCGGACGGCGTCATCATCACCATTGGGTCGCGCTGAAAGGTGTTGTAGAGCACGGTAAGAATGCGCCCGCGGAGCTCTTTGGGATTGCGTACGGCCATGCGCGAAGTATAACAAAGGCGGCGCGGATCGGGCCGGATCAGGTGCGCATGAGTTGAGCGAAAATACAACGCTGTGTTAGCGTGATGGGCTTCAATTACCTACGGAAACCTCATGAGCAACTACGTTCATATTTTCGACACGACCCTGCGCGATGGCGAGCAGTCGCCCGGCGCGAGCATGGACAACCACCAGAAAATTGAAGTGGCGCACCAGCTTGCGCGGCTCGGCGTGGACGTGATCGAGGCCGGTTTTCCGATGGCGAGCGATCAGGAATTCGAGAGCGTGCGCCGCATTGCGCGCGAGGTGCGCGGGCCGCGCGTGGCGGGGCTGGCGCGCGCGATCCGGCCGGACATCGAGCGGACGGCGGCGGCGCTGGACGGGGGAGACAAGCCCCTGATCCATACCTTCATCGCCACCTCGCCGATTCACATGGACCTGAAGCTGAAGATGACGCCGGACCAGGTTGTCGAGAATGCGATTGGCGCGGTGTCGCTGGCGAAGGGCCTGATCGGCCGCGTGGAATTTTCCGCCGAAGATGCGACGCGTTCGGACTGGGACTTTCTGGTGCGCGTGTCGCAGGCGGCGATCGACGCGGGCGCGGATGTGATCAATCTGCCCGATACGACGGGCTATACGACGCCGGGCGAGATCAAGCGGATGTTCGAATACATCATCGCGCGCGTGAAGCATGACGGGCACGTGGTGTTCTCGACGCACAACCACAACGACCTCGGCATGGCGGTGGCGAACGCGATCGCGGCCGTGCAGGGCGGCGCGCGGCAGATTGAGTGCACGATCAACGGCATCGGCGAGCGCGCGGGCAATACCTCGCTCGAAGAATGCGTGATGGCGATGCAGGTGCGGCAGGACGCGCTGCCGTTTGAGACGGGCATCAACCCCAAAGAGATTTACAACTCCAGCCGCGTGCTGAGCAATATCACCGGGCTCGTGGTGCCGTATAACAAGCCGATTGTGGGGCGCAATGCGTTTGCGCACGAATCGGGCATCCACCAGCACGGCATGATCGCGAGCACGGCGACCTACGAAATCATGACGCCGGAATCCGTCGGCCGCGCGAAGAGCGAACTCGTGCTCGGCAAGCACTCGGGTCGCGCGGGACTGGCGAAACGCTGCGAGGAACTGGGCTATGTGCTTGGGCCGGACGAGATCAGCGAGTTGTACGCCCGGTTCATCAAGCTGGCGGACCAGAAGAAGGAAGTGTTCGACGACGACCTGCGGCTGTTGATGTTGGGCGTGCGGGACGAGACCTTCCAGACGTGGACGCTGGAATCGCTTTCGTATTCGAGCAACGGCGCCGCGCGCGCGACGGTTGCGCTGAATCATGGGACTGAAAAGCGCTCGGAGACGGCCGAAGGTGATGGCCCCGTGCACGCGGCCTGCCAGGCGATAGAAAAGATCGTGGGCGTGCCGGGCAAGCTGGAGACCTTCCAGATGAAGGCGGCGTCGGCCGGCAAGGACGCGCTGGGCGAGGCGCACCTGATCGTGCAGTTCGACGGCCGCCCGTTTACGGGCACCGGCGCGAGCACGGATATTGTGGAGGCGGCGGTGCTGGCCTACCTGAACGCCATGAACAAGTTTCTGGCGCTGAAACAGGCCTGAGCGCGCGCCGTGCGGAATTTGCCGGGGGTATCCGCTGCGTGCTATGCTTGCACGCTGTTTTGACCGCGATTTTTGAACGGCGCGCCGGGTAATGCGCGCGCCGGCAGGAGCCTGAACGTGAAGAAAGACATTCATCCCGAATACGTGGCGTGCGACATCAAGTGCGCGTGCGGCAATGTGATCAAGACGCGATCGACGAAGCCGGAAATCCACGTCGAAATCTGCTCAAACTGCCATCCCTTCTTCACGGGCAAGCAGAAGTTCATCGACACCGAAGGTCGCGTCGAACGCTTCCGGAAGAAGTACGGCAAGACCGCTTCGAAGTAGGCGGGCCCGCGCATGGAGCCGCTGATGCGGCAGAAGCTCCGCGATATTGCGGCGGAGCACGGGCGGCTGGCCGAGCGCATGGCCGATCCCGAAGTTGCGTCGAAACCCTCCGCGTTTCGCGAGGCGGCCAAGGCGCATTCCGATCTGACTCCCATCGTTGAGCGGATGCGCGTGTTTGAGCGCGACGAGCAACGCATGGCCGAAGCGGTTGCCCTGCTGGCCGAGGAAACCGACGCCGATCTGGTGGCGATGGCGCAGGAAGAAAAGACCGCGCTTGAGCCGGCGTTACTCGAGCACGAAGAAGCGCTCAAGATCCTGCTGTTGCCCAAAGACCCGAACGACGCGAAGAACACGATCGTGGAAATTCGCGCGGGCACGGGGGGCGACGAGGCCGCGCTGTTCTGCGCCGACCTGTACCGCGCGTACGCGCGCTTTTCCGAGCGCAAGGGCTGGCGCGTGGAGATTCTTTCCTCCAGCGAGACAGGCCTCGGCGGGCTCAAGGAAATTATCTTCAAGCTCTCGGGCGAAAACGTGTTTAGCCAGATGAAGTTTGAGGGCGGCGTGCACCGCGTGCAGCGCGTGCCCGACACCGAAACACAGGGCCGCATTCATACTTCGGCCGTCACCGTGGCCGTGCTGCCGGAAGCCGAGGACGTTGACCTCAAGATCGAAGAAAAAGATCTCCAGTTCGACGTGTACCGTTCCTCTGGCCCTGGTGGGCAAAGCGTGAACACGACCGACTCGGCCGTGCGCGTGACGCACAAGCCCAGCGGCCTCGTGGTGACGTGTCAGGACGAAAAATCGCAACACAAGAACAAAGCGAAGGCCTTGATGATTTTGAAGGCGCGCTTGCTCGCGCAGATGCAGGCCGAGGAAGACGCCAAGCGCTCGGCCAACCGCAAGGGGCAGGTGGGCAGCGGCGATCGCAGCGAGCGCATCCGCACCTATAACTTTCCGCAGAACCGCGTGACCGATCACCGGATCAACCTGACGCTGTATCGCCTCGAAGTGGTGATCGATGGCGACTTCCATGAACTCATCGACGCGCTGATCGCGGCCGATCGCGCCGCCATGCTCGCCGAAGCCTGAGCCGGGCCGACGATGCCGACCGTGGCCGAAGCGTTACAAGACGCAGAGGCGCGGTTGGCGCAGGCGAGCGATTCTCCAAGATTAGATGCTGAATTGCTGCTGGCCCATGCGCTAAAGACGACGCGCGGGCAATTATTCGCGCGACGCCCCGACGCGATCGACGCGAAGGTTTTCGAGGGCTGTCTCGCGCGGCGACTTGCGGGCGAACCGATTGCCTATATCCTCGGCACGTGGGAGTTTTTTTCGATCGAGCTGGCGGTCGAGCCGCCGATGCTTGTGCCGCGGCCGGAGACGGAGCATTTGGTGGAGGCTGTGCTGGCGTTCATCGGCGACCGATCGGTGCGCGTGCTGGATTTGTGCACGGGCACGGGCTGCGTAGCATTGGCGATTGCGAAGAATGCGCCGCGCGCCACTGTGGTGGCTGCGGACATTAATCCTGCGGCAGTGGCGCTGGCGCGCCGCAATGTGGCGCAGCATGCTCTGGCTGATCGCGTGAGCGTAGTCGAAGGCGATCTGTTTGCCGCGCTGTCGCCTGGCGAATCGATGTTCGATGCGATCTGTGCGAACCCGCCGTATGTGGCTGAAGGCGAGTGGGAGGGCCTGTCGGACACGATTCGGAAGTATGAAGACCCGTGTGCGCTGGTGTCCGGCCCGGAGGGGCTGGATTGCATCTGGCGGATCGTGTCGCAAGCGCCGCGATACCTGCGGCCCGGCGGCCTGCTGGCCTTGGAAATGGGGCAGGGGCAGGCGGAGAAGGTGCGCGCGTTGTTGGCAGGAGCAGGCTTTAGCTCCATTAAAATAATCAATGATTTGGCTGGAATTCCGCGGATCGCGTGCGGGATTTGGGTGGGGTGAAAGAAAAGGGGTGTAGGGAGCGTCTCTAGCACGTGGGTGTGTTTTGTGCCGAGGGAGGGGGACGCATGCAGACGCTGGACGCGGTGCCGGGCGCGGCGCTGGTTTCGAACGCTGTGCGCGAAATGCCGGAGGAGGAGCGCCCGCGCGAGCGGCTCGAGCAGCTTGGGCCCGAGGCGCTGCGCGATGCGGAGTTGCTCGCGATTTTGTTTCGCACGGGCACGCGCACGCAGGGTGCCGTGGCGCTGGCGGATGCGCTGGTGCAACGATTTGGCGGCGTGCGCGCGCTGGCGCGGGCTTCGCTGGCCGAGCTGCAGGAAGTGCAGGGCATTGGGCGGGTGAAGGCCATCGAGGTGAAGGCGGCGCTGGAACTGGGCAAGCGGCTGGCGGCGTTTTCGCAATCGGCCCGGCCGCGGATCCGTGGGGCCGAAGACATCGCGAAGCTGCTCATGGTGCGGTACAAGGACTACGAGCACGAAGTATTCAAGTGCGTGCTGCTGACCACCAAAAATGAAGTCATGAGCGTGCGCGATATTTCGCACGGCGGGCTGGATGGCACGCTGGCGGCCCCGCGCGACGTGTTTCGCCAGGCCGTGCGCGAGGGTGCGAGCGGCGTAATCTGTTGCCACAACCATCCCAGCGGCGATCCCGAGCCCAGCCGCGACGACCTCGCGCTGACCGAGCGGCTGGTGGAGGCGGGGGCGCTGGTGGGGGTGCGGATGCTCGATCATGTAATCTTCGGGGACGGACGATACGTAAGCCTTAAAGATCGAGGACTACTGTGAAGGCAAAAATCAGCGGGTGGAAAATCGGCGCGCCGTTTTATGTACCGGCGTTGGTAATCGGCGTGGGCGTGGCCTTGTGGGCGTACACAGCGGGGCATGGCGCGTGGGGACTTTTCGCGCTGGTTCCTGGGCTGTTCGCGCTTAACTTTTTTCGCGATCCGCAGCGGATGATTTCGCCGTCGCCACGCGACGTGGTGAGCCCCGCGGATGGCGTGGTGACGTCGGTGGAAACGCTGGACGATACCCCGTGGTACACGGGTCGCTGCATCCGGATTTCGATATTTCTAAACGTATTCAACGTGCACGTAAACCGCACCCCGGCGGACGCCACCATTACCAATGTTGGATACAAAAAGGGCCTGTTCAAAAGCGCCATGGCGGCGGATTCGGGTGAAGTGAACGAGGCGAACACGCTGTGGCTGCAGACGCCTCACGGCCCGATGACGGTGCGCCAGGTTGCGGGCCTGATTGCGCGGCGGATTATCTGTCCCGCGCAGAGGGGCGAAACGCTGCTCAAAGGCGAAAGATTTGGTATGATCCGCTTTGGATCGCGCACGGAACTGTATCTGCCGCCCTCCGCCGAAGTGCTCGTGCGGGTGGGGGCCAAGGTGAATGGCGGCGCGAGCGTGGTGGCCCGTTGTGAGCGAATTGAGCCGTGAAGAAAAGAAACGATTTTCGCGCACGTGGCGGCGGCGCAACCGCCGGCGCATGCCGATCAACGTCGCGGCGAGCATTGTCACCACGCTGGCGCTGTATTGCGGCGTAGCCAGTATCTTCTGGGGCATCCGCGGGCAATACGACTGGGCGGCCTATTGGATCATTGCCGCGATCGTGTTCGACATGCTGGACGGCACGGTCGCCCGCATGACGAAGAGCGTGTCTGACTTCGGCAAGGAACTCGACAGCCTCTCCGACATGGTTTCCTTCGGTGTCGCGCCGGCGGTGCTGATTTTCAATGCGTATCTTGACGAAGTCGGTGGTCAGAAGCGCGAGTTCCTTGTGCCGGCGGGCAGCATGGTGGCGATTGTCTATGTTGTGTGCGCGGCGCTGCGGCTCGCGCGGTACAACGCATTTCAGGCCGGCCGGCAGGACATCTTCATCGGGCTTCCTTCGCCGGCGGCTGCGGGCACAATCGCGTCCTTCGTGCTTTTTTGCCAATACTTCCAGATTGACGTGGCGTATTGGACGCTCGGGCCGGTGACGGTGTTCCTGGCGTTCCTGATGGTGAGCAACGTGCGCTATCCAAAGAAGAGCACGCGGATGTTCATTCTCGCGCCGCGCCCGGCGTTTCGTGTGTTGGTGCTGTGCGCGGGCGCCATCGCGGCGCTGAACTACGCGCTGCACTACAACTCGGCCGCGATCATTTTTCTGCCCTTCGGCATTCTGTATGTCTCGTTTGGTCTGGTGAACGAGGCGGTGGCGCTGGTCACGCGCCGGCGCAGCGTGCGCCCCGAAGAGCCGCGGCACCCCGCGCAGCCGACGACGCCGGAAGCGGGCAAGTAATTTTCGACAACCCCTACCCTGATTGGGCCGTGCCGCGGTAGAACTTCGATTTTTTGTATTCCACGATGCCTTCGGCGATCAAGACTTTGAGACTGGCCGCGATCGGCACGGCCATGAGCAATCCCAGCAGGCCGAGCGCATTTCCGAACACGAGAATCGCCAGAATCACCCACACCGGCCCGAGGCCGACTTGTTCGCCGACCACTTTGGGCGTGATGACGGTGGACTCCATCATCTGGCCGAAGGCGAAGGTGCCCGCGACGACGAGCAGATGCCAATCGACGCCGCCCTGCTGGACAATGCAGAGGACGACGGACGGTACGATGGTGAGGCTGATGCCGAGATAGGGCACGAAGCTGGCCGCGCCACCGAGGATGCCGATGACGAATCCGAACGGCACCTGCGCGATCGAGAGGCCGATGGCGTAGACCGTGGCAAGGAACAGACAGACGAGCGCCTGCCCGCGCATGAACCCGCGGAGCTGACCGTCGATTCTTTCCATGATCGAGCGCACACGCCCGCGGCGATGTTCCGGGATCAACTCATTGGCGGCGGCGATGATGCGGTCGTAGTCGCGCAGGAGATACCCGGCCACAAAGGCAAAGAGCACGAAATTACCGATGGCAAGAAATACGCTGATGGCCGTGCCGGCGGCGGTTGCCATAACACCGGCGACGTTGGTGGAGGCCGTGGTGCCCAGCTTAAACACGCGCTGACCGTAGCTTTTCAGCCAATCTACGGAATCTTCCTGGATACGCGTGCCGATGCGCTCCAGGATCACGGCCAACGGGTCATAGGGCGGCAGCGGATTTTTAACGGGCTCGGCCGCAATCTCGGTTTCCGCCGGAGATTCTTCGCCGGATGTCGATGCGTCTACGGCGGTCTCGTCGTTGGCTGCGGCGGTTGTCGCCTCGGCCGTGGGTGATTCTTCGGGCGCGGTTGGTTCAGGCTCCGGCAGGGGCGGCGCATCGACATCGGGGCTGGCCGGCGCCGCAGTGCTCACGAGTTCAGGCCCGCCGGGTTCGCCGGGCTGTGGGGCCCAACCGAGTGCCTCGACCAATTCATCGAGCGGCAGCTTGTGCAGCCATTCGTTCATGATCGTAGGCTGGCCCGGTTTCTTGACGTCCCGCATGCGTTCTTGGGCGATCTGAATCAGATCCTGCGACTCGCGTGCGACACCGGTGACAAGATAGAGCGGGATGGAGATGACAATGCCAAGGCCGAGCAGGGCGAGCGCCAGCGTGGTGATCATGCGGCGCACGCCGCGCTTCTCGAAGTAGTCCACGACGGGATCGAGCACGTAGGCGGCAATGAACGCGAAGAAGAGCGGCACCAGAACAGGGCTGAGCAACCACGCGAGCACAACGACGGCGCAAAAGATGAGTAATGCGAGGGCGGCGCGTACCCAGCGGTTTTTGAGGACCGACTGCTCGGTCATGAGCGGTGTCTCCGGCGGCGGGAATAGGCCGCACTCTAGCACAGTGGCCCAGTCGGCCCACAAGCCCACGGGTTAGCAAAATGCTAACGCTAAAGGCTTGGGACGCGGCAACATGCGCCGTGCAAGCGTTGACTAAAAAACGGAGGCTTTGTTACCATGTTTGGTCGTTGCACTGTGGCCGCATGGTGCGGTCCGGGCAATGATTGGATGGCAGTGCACGTAGTGTGAAATCGCCCTCCCGTGAAATGACCCACCTTAACGGCCAGGAAGGGATCCCGCGTGACCGCAGTCATTGAAGCAGAACAACTCACGAAGACCTACGAGGGCGGCTGGTTCTCCGGGCAAGACGTCCACGCGCTGCAAGGCGTGACCTTCCGCGTCGAGCCCGGCGAAATCTTTGGCTACCTCGGACCGAACGGATCGGGCAAGACGACGACGATCAAAATGCTGCTTGGGTTGATCTTCCCGACTTCGGGTGCGATCAAGATCATGGGCCGCGAAGACATTGGCTCGCCCGAAGTGCGCCGGCGGATTGGGTATCTGCCCGAAGGCGCGTACTACCCGGAATTCCTGAAGGGTGAGGAAATCCTGCGGTACTACGGCAAGCTGTACGGTCTCGGTGGCAAGGAACTCGAAGACCGTATCAATCGCGTGCTCGATGTCGTGCGCATGGAATATGCGCGCACGCGTCTGCTGCGCGGATACTCGAAGGGGATGCGGCAGCGCATCGGTTTGGCGCAGGCGCTGCTCGGCGATCCGGACCTGCTGATTCTCGACGAGCCCACCACGGGTCTGGATCCGCTGGCGCGCAAGGAAATGCGCGATATCCTCGCGAACTTGCGCGATGAGGGCAAATCCCTGCTGATTTCCAGCCACGAGTTGTCGGAAGTGGAGCTGATCAGCAACCGCGTGGCGATTTTGTACCGTGGCAAGATGCAGGTGGAAGGCACGCTGAATGAGTTGCTGACCGATCGCGACCTCACGATTGAAGTCGAAAGCGTCCCGGCGCAGGCGGCGGACAAGCTACAAGCCGCGGGTGTGCAAATGGAAGACCGTGTGAAGGGCCGGGTGCTGCTGCGCGCGCCGGCGTCGATGTCGATTTACCATGCGATGGACCTGTGCCGTCAGCATGATTTGCGCATTCACAATGTTGCCCCGCGCCGCGAGACGCTCGAAGAGCTGTTCGTGCGCACGGTGGGCGATGCGGCCGCGGCGGAAGTCGCCGCGGCGAAATCCGCGAAGAATTAGGAAGGAATCCGATGTCCGCTGAGTCTCAAGCCATTCCCGCGCAAGCCACCGCCAAAGGAGGCGGGCCGCTGGCCGGCCTGCGCGGCCCGCTGGCGATTGCGATGTATACCTGGCGCGAAGGCATTCGCAAGAAGACGCTGGTCGGTTTCCTGTTGCTGAGCGTGCTTGTGATTCTCGGGTCCACGTTCATGACGGCGTTCATGGCCGATACGACGATCGGCAATGTCGAGACCGACGTGGAAACGAAATTTATCAAGGATATCTGCGTCTCGGCGATCTCGATCTTCGGCATCCTGATCACGATCTTCATTTCGGCCTCGGTTGTGCCGGCGGAAATGGAAAACAAAGTTATTTACACCGTGCTTTCAAAGCCCATCCGCCGGTATCAGTACCTTTTCGGCAAATTCCTGGGCGTACAGCTCATCGTGATTGCGAACCTGCTGTTGATGAGCTTGTTGTTCGCGATTGCGCTCTACGCGAAGGAACGGATATTCCCGTCCCTGCTGCTGTGGTCGACACTGCTGACGTACTTCCAGTTCTTGATCGTGTCGTCGCTGACTTTTGCGGTCTCTTGCACATCGACGTCCTCCGTGTTGCCGACGATCGCGGGCCTGTTCATCTACATCACGGGGAACCTGACCGAGCACCTGAAGTCGTTGATCGACCGGATCGGCCAGTCGGAAAACCTGATGCAAAGCATAGTAGCGTGGCTGGCGTGGGTGCTCAGCAAGATCCTGCCGAACCTGCGCGACTTCGACATGCGCACGCAGATTCTCTATCTCCAGCCGAACGATCCGCTGACGGAAGTGCTGGTGCCGAACCTGATCCTATACGGCCTGTCGTTCGCGCTCGCGGGGTATCTGCTTGCGTGGTTCCTCTTCATGCGGAAGGAGCTGTAGTCGATGGCAGCCAACAAACGCGGCGCCCAGCTTGCCGTTCTGGCGGCCACGGTGCTGTTTTTGGCCTTGGGTGCGATGCAGGGCAATCGCCTGAGTCATATCCTTGATTCCGAGCGCTTCTACCGCTGGGCGGTGACGGCTTCGACCTTCTCGATGTTCGGCGAAACGCTGGAAGGGGAGAAGGCCGCGGGCACGGAGCCGCTGGACGACGAGCTTTTTGCCGAGATTGAGGCGTTGGCGGAAGAACATCTGCCGAACGACATCGCGGTGGAGGATGCGGACCGCAATGCGCTGGGTGAGCCGCGGCCGAAACTAGTGCGCGCCGTGCGTCAGGGCCGCGACAAGGAAGTGTATGCGCTGTTGACGAGTCCGCAGGCGCGTCCGCTGCTCGTGAAGTTCGAATCGTACCTGCGCGACAATCAGCTTATCAGCGTGGGCACGCAGTTCACGGCGAAGGACATGTACGGCGGCGACGGGCAGACGGAAAGCGTCGGCCTGACCAGTTTGTTCTTCGGTTTCCGCAAACTGGCGGCGAACTTCCTGTGGCTGAATGTGGACACCGCGTGGCATGCGGGGCAGATGCACCGCATGGTGCCGATCATGCGCACGACGGTGACGCTGGACCCGAACTTTATCGACGCATACCTGCTGGGCGCATGGCACTTGGCCTATAACCTCACGGCTAAACTGCCCGAGACGCCGGAGGCGCTGAAGGAATTTAACCCGAAGTACCAGCGGCGGCTGGGCGTGAAGGAAGTGTGGTACTACGTCGCCGCGGATTTCCTGAAAGACGGCATCCGCAAGAACCCGCGCGAGTACAAGCTGTACTTCGATCTGGGCTATGCCATCTACGAAACAAAGCTGAACGATCACGCGAACGCGGTACGGTATTTGAAGGAAGCGCGGCGTTACAAGCACGACCAGTGGGTGCCGCGCATGTTGTATTACTCGATGTGGCGCAACGGTCAATACGACGAGGCGATCGCCGGGTGGCAGGATTACGCACAAAAGTTTCCGGGTAGCGTGCAGTCGCAGCGGTTCATCCCGATCAACCGGGGTTATCTCGCCGAGGCGAAAGCGGACCAGGCGGCCGAGTGTGCGCAGGCGGCGCGCATGGCGTCGGCCGATTTCACGGAGCAGGCGGCCGCGCGCGAAGCGGCGGGCGATGCCAATGGCGCGGCGGATCTGCGCGCGAAGGCGGTTGAGGCCGATCGTGTCGTGAGCGAGATGGATGCGCTGAGCAAGCAGGAATTGCAAGCGGCGAAAGACATTTACGAAGGCATGGGAAGCGACTCGGTCGCGCAGTATCGCCTGCAGCGACGGACCGCGCTCGATCTGGCCCGCGAAGGCCGCGCGTCGGAGGCGGTGGCATATCTGGACGTCGCGCGTAACCAGTACCTTGAGTCCTTCGACGAGATCAGCGATCTCATCATCGATCTGAAGCTAGAAGCGAAGCTGCCGCTTGCGGTGACGGAAAAGTATGCATTGGAGCGGCGGCGCGAGGCGGCGGCGTTCGCACGGCCGGATGATGCCAAGCCGAAGCGGTTTGTGGAATGCGCGTACGCGTTGCCGGAGAAGTCGATCGATGCCCTCGCCGGAACTGCCGGCGCCAACTGATTCGTTTTCGCCGTCCGAATCGCGCCGGTCCGCGCTGATCGCGGCCGGCGTTCTGGTTCTTGTTCCGTCGCTGTATTCGTTTCGTTTCATGTCCTTTTCGCATCCGAAGCTGGCGGGCTTCGCGCTCGGGGCGGGTCTGCTGGCGTGTATGGTGACGCCGGAGCGTGTGTGGGACCGCGGGCGCGCGCGGCTCTTCGCGCCCTTGCTCGTGCTGGTGTTGTGGGCGGGCGTCGTCGATGCGATGCACGTCGAGAATTTCTGGCAGAGCGCCGGTCTCGGCGCGGGGGCCTCGTATCTGGTTTTGCTGGTCGCCGCGCTGGTGTTGTTGGCGGCCGCGCCAGGGCTGACATTGCAGCGCGCGCTGGTGGTGTCGTGCATACCCGTGGGTGCGTTGGCGTTGGCGCAGTACGCGCACGTGTTGCCCGGTATGTTTCCGGCGTTTCCCAGTTACGACCAGCGGGTGTACTCCGTTTTCGGCAATCAGGACTTGCTCGGTGGATACCTCGCGATTGGACTCGCGCTCGGCACCGCGCTGTGGCTCAAGGGCATGCTCGCGCCGTGGGCCATGATTGCGACGTTCGTCACGGCCTTCCCGGCGTTGCTGTTGTCGGGCAGCCGCTCCGCGTGGCTTGCGGCCGTCTTGGGATGTGGCGTGGCGGCGTGGCAGGGGCGTGCCCCGCGCAGCAAGCTGGGCACTGCTGGACTCGCGGCGCTGCTGATTGCCGTAGTGGTGTTGTTCGCCGCGCCGCAGGCGACCTGGCACCGGGTCGCGGGCACGTTCGCGCATGGCGATGTCGGTTATCGCATCCGAATGTGGATCTGGGACGGCACGGCGCACCTGATCAGCCAGCATCCGATCGCGGGCGTGGGGCTCGGCAACTTTGCGTACCGCAGTCCGCTCGCGCAGGGCGAGGTGCTTCACGCGCGTGGCCCGGGTGTGCATATGTTCAACCACATTTCCACGGAGCACGCGCATTCGGACGTGCTGGAAATTGCGGCGGAAGCGGGCGTGGTGGGGGTTGTGTTGCTGCTGGTATTTCTTGCGCTGATTCCACGCACAAAATCGCCGGCGTGGGCTGGATTGATCGCGGCCTTCGTGTTTTCGCTCATTAACACCACGCTGCATTCGCCGCCGCATGTGCTGGCCGTGCTGCTGCTGGCGGGGTCGATGGTTGAGCCGCGCGCGGATGCCGCACGCTCGCCGTTGGGTGCCTTCGAACGCAGGGCGCAGGGGATTCTGTTGGCACTGGCGCTGGTGGGACTGGCGTATGTGGTGTTCGATCCAAGCCGGAAGCACGCTCGCGCGCAGAATCTGTACGACGCCGGAAAGCACGAGGCCGCGCTGGCGGCCTATCGCGACGCGGCGTATCTTCCCGGCAATCATGCGGCGGCCTACGAATACAGCGTGGCGCTGGCGAATGCGGGGCACAATCAAGACGCGATTACGGCGGCCAATTACGCCGCGCGCGGGGTCGATACGGCCGATCTCTATTACCTGCGCGCGTATTTGGCGGAGCGCGTTCTGCCGATGCGCACGGCGGCGGACAATTTCCGCGAATGCCTAAAGCGTTGGCCGGACCATCGGCTGGCCTACGAAGGGTTGATTCGCACGAGCGGCCCGAGTGAACGCGCGGCCGTGCTGGCCGAAGCCGAGCGCTGGCTTTCGCAGGAGGACTACGCCGGGGTCATGGGGCAGCCTTCTGCTCCACGATGAACGGCAGCAGGCTGTGCACGGTGAAGTGGACCTCGATCGGGTCGTCGCTGCGGATGTCAAACTCATACGGCACACCGACCATGATTCCCTGGCGGTCCTCGACGTGTTCGTCGCCGCTGATCTGTTCGAACGACAGCGTCTTGCCGTTTTCGATGGAGTCGAGAAACATACGGCGTTCGTGTTGCGCGCGAAGCGTGAGGCGCATGGTGTTCGCATGCTTGTCCAGCCATGGCGAGCCTGACGACTGCCACTGAATCCGGATATCGCCGGGGGCCTGCCGCGTGCCTTCGAATGGCGCGCGCGTGCCGGTTTCCTGCGCAAACGACATGATCTGGGGCGCGTTGAGGAGCAAGCCGGGACCGTGGCGGCTCACGATGAGCGTGAGTGCGAACAGCGCCGCCACGCTCAGCTGCCAGAACCACACCTTTGCCGCGCGCTGTGGTTCGAGCTTCAGGAATATGAACGCAAAGACGGCGCCCAGCAGAATCGGGACGATGGCCGCGGCGAGCATCCACTTCCAAGGCGCCCAGAGGAGCAAATAGGCCGATAGTGCGCAGAACATCCCCGCGCGGTAGAGCGATTCGTTGTAAATGCGATTGTCGACGTTGGTGAGGTAGGCCGCCAGGCGCCAGGCTATCGGCCAGCCGATGAACAGCAGTCCGCCGAGGCCGACTTTGGTCCAGAGCAGCGCAACGTCCAGGAAATCCGCGACGCTGGTGGGCGGCATGCCGCCTTGCGTGAGCGAATTGACGTGCGCGAGACCCTGCAGGGTGAGGTACACGCTCGCCGCGAGCATTCCGGCGATGAGGATGCCGGTGAGCATCGGCAGCGGCAGGCGCGCCGGTTCGATTCGTTCCGGTTTTTTGATGACGCCATCGAGGAAGTCTTCGCTGTGGGTCAGTTCGGCGCTGCACTTCCAGCAACGCTTAAATTCGGCGCTGTTTTTCTGGCCGCATTTGGGGCAGAGCACTTCCTTGGGCGGGGTCGCTGCGCCGTTATCGGGCGCGGCGCCATTTCCATTGGCCGTGCCCGGCGCCACGCTTGCGGGTTGCAGGGCCTGCGCTTTTTCCTTCGCTTCTTTTTCGACGATTTTCCTATACCGCACGACGGCCTGTTTTGCGAAGGGATGGTCGGGCGTCTGCGCCAGCACGTTTTGCCATGAGTGCAGCGCGTCTTCGTTGTGATTCGCCTCGCCCTGCGTGCGCGCGAGTTGCTCGAGCATGCCGGCGTCTTTCGGCCATACCGTTAGCGCTTCTTTCAGGGTCTCGATCGATTCGTCGAGGCGGTTCAGGCGGTAATAGGTCGCGGCGAGGTAGCGCATGACATTCTCGCGCGGCTCTATTTCGTTCTTCAGCACGAGCAAATGCTCGAGCGCGAGGCGGTATTCCCACGAGGTGTACAGCTTTTTGGCCAGACGCCAGCGCTGGTCGTGATTGTTCGGATGCGCCTCAACGTAGGCGGCGAGTTCCCAGACATCGGTCATTGCGTACGCACCTATTTTTTATTCTTTCGCGCGAGTTTCTTTTCGCTATCAATGCGTATACGGTAATACAGGTTTACGACATACGATAGCACACCCGCGCCGACCGCCGCCAGTGCAAACGCCAGCACGTACGGTACGAAACCGTCCCGGTCGCTCTCATACACGCTGCGGTGGCTCAGGAACCACGACGGCACATATAAAACAGCGAAACTGCCCAGCCAAAATCCCCAACCCGCGGAATCGCGTCGGACGGGCGCCTGCGGCGCAGGGGAAGGTTTCTTCGGTGTTGCGTTGGACACGATGCCGGGATCTCCTTATGTGCGGGGCGGTAGATGCAGGGTGAAGCGCGCGCCACCGAGGGTCGCGGTGCCCACACTGACCTCGCCGCCATGTTCGTGCATTATTTTTTGGGTGACGGCCAGACCGAGGCCAGTGCCTTTGGAGCCTTTGGTGGAATAGAAGGGGTCGAAAATCCGGACGCGATCGCCCTCGGGAACGCCGGGACCGTTGTCGCACACGGTGAGTTCGCAGTAGTGCGCGTTCGTGTGGCGCGCTTCGATCGCGACATAGCCCTTGGTCTGCGGCACGGCATCCGCCGCGTTCGTCAGCAAATTCAGCAGCGCCTGGTGCAGCGCGTGAGCATCGGCCCACGCCGGGCCGCGCAGGCCGCCGGTGTCGGTCGTGATGGTGATGTCGCGTTTGGCGATGAGCGCGTGGAAGGACTGCACGGTTTCGCGGATCAATTCCGCGACGTTGCAGTTCTCGCACATCGGCTTGCGTGGTTTGGAGAAGGCCAGCATGTCTTCGACGACGTGCGACAGACGACCCACGCTACGCTTCAGGATCGGCCAACCTTCCTGAACGAACGTTTCGTTTTTTTCGCTGAGCCCGCGATCGACCAGCTCGACGCTGGCATCGAGCGCGGTGAGGATGTTTTTTGTGTGGTGCGAGATGCCGGCGACGGCCTGCCCGACCGCGGCGAGACGTTCGGCGCGCAGGTTCGCTTCGATCAAGCGCGCACGCGTGATCGCGACGGCGGCGAAGGCGCTGAACATTTCGAGGATGCGCTGATCCAGCGGCGTGAAGCCTTGCAGGCCGCGCTTGTTTAATACCTCGACGACGCCCACGAGCCGCCCGGCATCGACCATGGGCACCGCCAACAGCGAGCGCGTGGTGAACCGCGTGACTTCGTCGGCGGCGCGGTGCACGCGCGTATCGGAGGCGGCGTCGACGACGTTAATCGAGACGCGTTCGGCTGCGACGCGGCCCGCGATGCCCATGCCGGGCTTGAGGCGAATATTTTTCTTCAGGGCTTCGGGATCGCCGGCGTCGCTGAGCGCGACGTGAAAGTAGAGCTCGTTCGTGGTTGCGTCGAACAAGAGCAGGGAGGAGGCTTCGGCCTCGGCGAGGCGGCGACTTTCGTCGATGATGGTCTGCAGCAGTGCTTCGAGACTGTCCACCGCGCCCAGCAGCCGTTCCACCACGTGCAAGGCCTCCAGCAGACGCCGGGACTCATCAGGACCGGCTGTTTGCTGGGGTTGGACACTACTCACGGCCGTTGGCTCCGGAGGCCAGTGCCTGATCAAGCCGTGGCAGCACTTCGAGCATCACGGCGCCGACCGTTTCGAGACTATCGGGACAGACCAAATCCACGCGATCGCGCGGCGTGTGCCAGTTCATCTGATGCTCGACCTGGCTGCCGCCGTAACGGAAATCGATCAAGTTCAGCGCGGGGATGTGCGCGCGACGAAAAGGGACGTGGTCGTCCTCGATCATCTGGGCGATGGGGCCGAAACCTTTTACCTTCAAATCGCGCGCGGTGTTCCACACGAGATTCAGCAGCCACTCTGGCGCACCTGCGTCGCGGATGATGCCGAGGTCGCAATCACCGATCATGTCGACGTTGATCATCGTGTGCACTTCGGAGTGACGTCCCGTTTCGTCGAGCCAGCGGACCATCTGCCGGCTACCGTAGAGGCTGTCCGTCGCGGTCCATTCCTGGTACGCCTCTTCGCCGTCGAACCAGCAGAGCCACACCGTGCGGCCGTCGCGCGTGGGCCCGAGCGCGCGCGCCATCTCGATCATCCACGCCGTGGTCGAGCCGCCGTCGTTCGCGCCGGGAAACGTGAAGTCCCGAAAATATTTCGTGTCGTAGTGATTGCCGAGCAGGATGATGCCGGGCTGCGTGCCTTTTACTTCGGCGAGCAGATTCACCATGTTGCGTGGACCGAGCGGTGTCTGCGCGGTGAAGGGGAGTTCCTGCAGCGTCAGGCCAGCCTTTTCGACTTCTTGCTTGATATACGCGCGGGCCGAGGCGCTGGCGGGCGAGCCGGGTTCGCGCGGGCCGAAGCCGACGATCTGTTTTACGTCCGCATAGGCGCGGTCGCCGTCGAAGGCGGAGTTTAAGGGCCCGGCCGCGGGCGCGCAGGAGGGCAGGAGCGTAAGTGTGAGGGCGAGCGCCACCATCGGCAGCCATTGCCGCAGGCGACGAATCGTTACCCTATCTCGCATCGCAACTCCCCAGACGTGTATCCTAACACGCCGGGGGAAACGCGCCAAGGCGGTGCGGTCAAAGGACTTGCCGCCGCAGCGGCGCATCGTGAGCATGGAATCGTTGACAATACCAATGCAGATTTCGGCGGACACCATCCGCGCGAACCTGGCGCGGATCGAGGCGCGAATCGCGGCGGCGGCCCTGCGGGCCGGGCGCGCGGCGGGCGACGTGCGTCTCATTCCGGTGACAAAAACGGTGGGCGTGCGCGAGTGCCGGATTTTGAGTGAGTTGGGGTATACGCACCTCGGCGAGAACCGGGTCGAAAATGCCGAAGAGAAAATCGAAGTGATTGGAGCCGGAGTGACCTGGCACATGATCGGTCACGTGCAACGGCGCAAGGCGCGCGAAGTGGCGCAGTGGTTCGGGCGTGTCGATTCGGTCGATCGCGTGGAACTGGCGGAATCGCTTGAGGCGCGCAGTGCGGCGCTCGGCAAGAAGCTGCCGGTGCTGCTGGAAGTGAATGTGTCGGGCGAAGAATCCAAGGGTGGGTTCACGCCGGATCAGCTTGCGGATGCCGTGGAGCGGATCGGCGAGATGCCGCACTTGGTGGTTGAAGGTTTGATGACGATGGCGCCGCTCGAAATGGACGCGGAGCAGACGCGTCCCGTGTTTCGCGGGCTGCGCGAGCTGGCGGCGAAGCATGGACTAAAGGCGTTGTCGATGGGAATGTCGAACGATTACGAGGTCGCGATCGAAGAAGGCGCGACCGAAGTGCGCATTGGGACGGCCATTTTCAAAGCAGAAAGCGAGACGACGGAGTGACGAATACGGAATGGATGCCGCGCAAGTGAGCGATCTCGTACGAAAAATTGAGGAACTCGGCACGCAAAGCCGCGCTGAATTGGCGCAGGTGGCCGATGCGGCGGGTCTGGAAGCCTTCCGTGTGCGTTGGCTGGGTCGCAAAGGCCTGATCACCGACGTGCTGCGCGGGCTGGCCGATGTGTCGCCGGAAGAGCGCCGCGCGGCAGGCCAGGCTTCGAATACGCTGAAGGACGCGCTGACCGCCGCCGTCGATGAGAAGAAGGCGGCGTTTGAAGCGACGTCCGGCGGCAAGACCGAAGCGATCGATTTCTCCCTCCCGGGACGGCGTCCGCCGAAAGGCCATCTGCACCCGATCACGCAGATCACCAACGAGATTTCAGATATCTTCGCCGAGCTTGGTTACCAGATCGCGACCGGCCCGGACATTGAAACGGACTACTACAACTTCGACGCGCTGAACACGCCGGCGGACCATCCCGCGCGCGATTCGCACGACACGTTCTACGTCGCGCCGGGCACCGTGCTGCGCACGCATACGACGCCGGTGCAAATTCGCGTGATGGAAAAAGTGAAGCCGCCGGTGGCGATCATCATGCCGGGCCGCGTGTACCGCGTGGACTACGACGCGACGCACAGCCCGATGTTCAATCAGCTTGACGGCGTGCTGGTCGATCAAGGCGTAACCTTCGCGGATCTCAAAGGCACGCTGTATCACTTCCTGCACCGCATGTTCGGCAAGAACATTACTATTCGATTCCGGCCGCACTTCTTTCCGTTCACCGAGCCGTCGGCGGAGGTCGACCTGCTGTGGACTTCGCGCGACCCGAACACGGGCGCGACCCGCACAAAGTGGATGGAAGTGCTCGGCTGCGGCATGGTGCATCCGGGGATTCTTAAGCGCGTGGGCTATGACTCGCAGAAATACTCCGGGTTCGCGTTTGGCCTTGGCCTCGATCGCATTGCGATGGCGCGGCACTCGATTCCGAATATTCACTACATGTTTGAAAACGACCTGCGCGTGTTGGAGCAGTTCTAAGCCATGCTGATTCCGCTTAGTTGGTTGCGCGAATACGTAGACCTCCCCGATAGCGTGGAGGAACTCTGCGAGAAACTCACCATGCTTGGCCTCGAGATTGAGGCGGTCGAGCGCAAGGGCGAGGACGTGAAGAACGTCGTCGTCGGCAAGATCCTGAGCATCGACAAGCACCCGGACGCGGACAAGATTGTCGTCTGCAAGACGGACGTCGGCGGGCCGGAGCCGTTGCAGATTTGTTGCGGCGCGAAGAACATGAAAGTGGGGGACAAGGTCCCCACGGCCGTGGTCGGCGCTTCGTTGCCGGGCGGCTTCGAGATCACGCGGCGCAAGATGCGCGGCGTCGAGTCGCAGGGGATGATGTGCTCCGGCAAGGAACTCGGACTCGGTGACGACGTCGACGGGCTGATGATTCTGAATCCCGAGACGCCAGTCGGGCAGGACATCCGCGCGGTGCTCGGCATGGACGACGTGATCCTCGAAATTGAGGTGACGCCGAACCGGGGCGACTGGGCGGGGCTCATCGGCATCGCGCGCGAACTGGCGGCGGCCTATGGCAAGCCGTTGAAGTGGCCGGCGGCGGAATTGAAGGAATCCGGCGGCAAGGCGGCCGACGCGGCGTCGATTTCGATTGAAGCGCCGGACCTCTGCTCGCGGTATATCGGCCGGGTGATCAAGGGCGTGAAAGTCGGCCCGTCACCGGACTGGCTCGCCCGGCGGCTCGTGGCAGCCGGACAGCGCCCGATTAACAACGTGGTCGACGTGACGAACTATATCCTGCTGGAGACCGGGCAACCCCTCCATGCCTTTGACCTGAATACGCTGCAAGGCCGCAAGGTCCTCGTGCGCCAGGCGAAGGCGGGGGAGAAGCTGCAAGCCCTGACCGGGGTCGAGTGCACCTTGACCCCGGACATGCTCGTGATTGCCGATGCCGGCCGGCCGGTGGCCGTGGCGGGCATCGTGGGTGGCAAGGAGACCGAGGTTAATGAGAATACGGTCGACCTGCTGCTCGAAAGCGCTCACTTCGACCCGGTGTCGGTGCGCCGGACCTCGCGCGCGCTGAATGTGCTGACGGAATCCTCGCAACGTTTCCAGCGCGGCGCCGATCCCGAGATGGCGGAGTTCGCGTCGCGTCGCGCGGCGCGCCTGATACTCGAAACGGCGGCTGGGAGCCTGCTCGCGGGCAGTATGGATGTGCGCCCGAAGCCTCCGGTGAAACGCAACATGACATTACGATTCGCGCGGACTGAAGCAATGTTGGGCGCAAGTGTTTCGCCTGAAACGCAGATAAAAATCCTGAAGTCGCTGGGGTTTGAATCCGAGAACCAGACCGCGGACACCGTGACCCTGACGATCCCGAGCTGGCGGTATGACGTCGCTTGGGAAGAAGACTTCGTCGAGGAAGTCGCGCGGTTATATGGCTACGACAAGTTCGAAGCGACCCTGCCGAAGGTGCGCCTCGCCGACCGGAAGTACGCCCCGGAGCAGACGACCTACCGGGCCATTCGGGAGTTGTTGGCAGGGGCGGGGCTAGCGGAAATTGTGACCTGGTCATTTATGGCGGCGCCGGATGCGCACCGTTTTGATACGCCGGGTGAACGCCTGGAGCCGGTGCCGCTGCAGAATCCGTTGTCCGAACAGCACCCGCTGATGCGGACTTCGCTGGTGCCGGCGCTGCTGCGGATTGCGTCCTCGAACCTGCGAAAGAACTGTAAGTCGGTGGCGATTTTTGAGCTGGCGCCCGTCTATTACAAAGAAGGCGGGGAGTACCGGCAGCGGTATGAACTGGGCATTGTGTTGGCCGGAACGGCCGGCGCGCCGCACTGGGCCCAGCCCGAGCGCGCGCTCGATATATATGATCTGAAGGGCTACGTTGAGGCGCTTGCGGGCGAGTTTTCGAGCGCGCCGTTGGGCTTTGCGGATGCGCAAGGAGCATCGCTGGCCAAAGGTGCCACGGCTAGTATTTCGTTGGACAACAAACTAGGCGGCTTCCTCGGCGAAGTTACACGCGATGCGGCCAAGGCCTATGACATTGATGGTCGCGTGTTCGCCGCCGAGATTAATCTGGATGTCCTGCTTGCGGCGCAGCCTGGGCCGGCACAATACGCCGAGATCCCGGCACATCCGCCCGCACTGCGTGACCTGGCCGTGATCGTGGACGAAGCGACCCCGGCGGGTGTGTTGGCCGATGCGGCGCAGAAATCCGGCGGCGCGAACCTGCAGCGCGTGGACATCTTCGACGTGTACCGTGGCAAGGGCGTACCGGATGGCAAGAAGAGCGTCGCGCTCAGCTTCGTGTTCCAGAGCCGTGAGCGCACGCTGACCGACGACGAGACCGAAAAGGCTGTCGGCAAGATTCTCAAAACCCTCGAGCGGGAGTTCCAGGCCCAGCTACGGTGAGCGTGTATGGACCCGATGGTGCAGGCGAAAATCGAGCAGATTGAGGCGCAGCTCGCGGGATTGCGCGAGACGCTCGAGAAGAACCGCACCGAACTCGCCAAGCAGCATGGGGAAAAGGAAGAGTTGCTGCAGGAGCAGTGGCGCAACCGCAAAAAGATGACGACGCTCGACCGCGTGTCGAAAGAATACGACGTGCTCGAAGCCGAGAACCGGAAGTACGCGAAGGAGCGCAAGGAACTGCGCGAGCGCTTGCAGGGCCTGCTGCGGATGACCAAGTCGTTGCGGGGCACGATGCGCGTATGAGCGGCCGCATGAAAGTGAAGCTCGGCGGCAAGCAGGTCGAGGTCGAGGTATATAAAGACACGCGCCACACGCTCCGGCTGGCCGAGTCCGTCAATGCGCGCCTGAAGGCCATCGAATCCGCCAGCGGCCGTATCGACACCCAAGCCTTCGCGCTCGAGGCGGCATTCGCCTGCGCGGCCGAGGCGCAGCACCTTATCGACAACGCCGACGCCGACCGCGCGGAGATGATTAAAGAATTGGATCGGCTCTCCAAGGCTGTCGACAAGCTGACCCGCGAGTTCCGGCGGGACGAAAAGAGTTAAGAACAACTTAACCACAGATGGATACTGATGGATATTGATAACCTCAAATATCAGTATCCATCAATATCCATCTGTGGTTAGTTCTGCGGTTTCGAACCAATTGTAAATTCCGCCTCGACGGCATTGTGATCGGACAACGCCACGATGCGCGGGTCTTGGAACAGGTTGACCGCGATGGTTGTCGGGGTCAGTTGCGGCGCCGGGGTTTGTGGGTTACTGAGCAACACGTAGTCGATGCGTTTGCCGATGTCGGCGGATTCTTGTTCGCTGGTGCCGCCGAGCGCTTCGCCCATGAGCGTTGGCCAGATGTCTTGGAACGCCGTGGCATTCGAGCGCGCGTCATTCAGCGCCTTCATCAACACCGAGTACTGCGAGTCCGGATTGTTGCGCTCTTCCTTCATGCCGCGCGTGTTCAGGTCGCCGAGCAGGAGCGTGGGGCGGGAGGGATCGGCCACGCGCTTTATGAAGACCGCCATCTCGGCATACTGCGCCGGCCGCAGCGAATCGTCGCGCGCCTCCAGGTGTGTCGCGAAGACATCGATCGCTGACATTGGGCTAGGAAGCGTCACGCGCGCGTGGATGACGCCCTTGGCCGCGTAACCGTCCGCGCGCACGCCGAAGTCCTCGGGTTTACTGAAGTGCTCGAACACCATCGTGTCGGTCGATGCGAACGGGTGCTTGCTCAGAATCATGCAGCCGCCGGTGTACTGATGGCCGTCGGCCATCGGACTCGACAGCCGGTGGAAATGGTCGTCGCCCCAAACCTTGCGGACGCCGTAGGCGATCGCGTCCTGCCATTTCTGGTCGAAGACCTCCTGGAGCGCGACGAGGTCGAACTTGGCGACTTCCTCGGCGATGCGTGCCGCGCGGTAGTCGGGTTCCTTGCGCTTGTTCACGGCGGCGGCCGGTCCGGGCAGGAACTGGACGTTGTAGGTGATGACCCGGAGACGGTTCGGGTCGGCGGCGTCCTGGGCGGCGGCCGGGACGAGGGTCGTGAGGACGAGGCCAAGGCTTAAGCCGAGGGTCAGGATGAGCGAGCGTCGGGTCACGCGGTGAGACTCCCAAGGTGGTCGGTGACTGGTGGCTAGTGATCGGTGCGACACGAAGTCTAACGGAGACGTCGGCGGGCGGAAAATTGGACTGGGAGCGAGTGGTTTCAGAAGGGCTAGGCCTTGGATTTTAGGCAAATTGATTCTAGGGCAACACAGGCACTGCGGTATCTATAACGTCTGATAATATATATTATGTTCAATAAACCCTGAACAAGGCCGGGATGAATTGGGCGACCGTGACTGCGTTCTGTAGTCGCTTGGGTTGTCGACTGCAAATGCGTACCTCATTTCTTATGTGAGCTTCGATCTGTAATCGCTTGAATGATCTTGTGTTGCATTGCTGTGGTCGTGTGTGAGTTGCGGTGGTCGGTCGGGATTTTAGTGCTTGGTGAAGTCGCTCGGTAAATGGACGGGGAGATTTTTTGCTGCGCTCAGAATGACAAGCCGTGGGTAGTGGCTATAGCCTACCGTTCCAAGCCCCAAGTCCTTGGCGTGGTCAGCTCAATGGAATTGCCGGCAGGGTCTCGGAAGTACAGCGACCGGCCGCCGCCGGGCCAAGTGTAGTCGGATTCCAGGGTGACGCTGTGCCGGGCGAGTTGCTGGCGCCAGGGGTCGAGTTCGGCTTCGGTGATGGCAAAGGCGGCATGGCCGGGTCCGTGGGTGCCGTGGGTCGGTATGCCGCTGAGGGTCGGCTTGGCGGTCTCCTTGGGGTCGAAAAGCAGAAACATCCCCTCGCCCACTTTAAAGAACACATGACGGCCGGGGACCTTGGCGTGAACCGTGAATCCGAGGACGTTGGTGTAGAAGCGCTCCGCGGCGTCCAGGTCGTCCACGCACAGGCAGGTCTCGATGACGCGGCTGGGGTGCATTCGGGATCTCCTTGGATGCGCAAGTATCCACGCCTCAGGGACTGACTGCGAATTCCATGCAGTTCGGAATTCGTAGTCTGTCCCGGGTTTTTTGGCTTGATAGCGACCGGGGACAGACTACACGCCCTTCGGGTAACTGATTCCGAAGGGCCCGCAGTCAGTCCCCTTATTGGCCGAATTCCGGCGGGTTGGTCTACACTTTGGGCGCCCAATGGATTCGCCTACCCCATCGAACCCTCCAGTTTGGAGGACACATCTGCTCGACCGCCTGACCTGCGCGGCGGCGGCCGTTTTGGCGCTCGCGGGGTACCTGGTCACGATGCCGCCGGGCGTGACGGGTGAGGACAGTGGGGAGCTGATCGCGGCCGCGTGGGGGTTGGGTATCCCCCATCCTCCCGGCTATCCGCTGTGGTGTCTTCTCTCCTATCCGATTCTGCATCTGGTCGATATCGGCTCGGTTGCGTGGCGCGGGAACCTCGCGTCGGCGCTGTTTGGCGCGGCGGGCGTGTGGCTGGTGGCGGAGACGGTGCTCGCGATTTTCGGCCGGCGTTGGGCGGCCTTTGTGGCCGGCGTGGCGCTCGCGTTCTCGCGCGAATACTGGCAGCAGGCGATCATCGC
>CAZUJL010000035.1:0-35146 GCA_964620045.1 uncultured Nitrospirales bacterium | reverse complement strand
GTGCGCCATCCGATATATCTAGCCTATGTGTTCCAGGACATCGGCTATAACCTATACGAGTGGAGCGTCGGGACGCTGATCCTCGTGGCGGCGGGATGGATCTCGCTGGTTTACCGTATTCGTGCGGAGGAGCGTGTGTTGGCGCACGACGCCGCTTGGGCGAGTTATGCGGGCAAGGTGCGGTATCGGATTTTGCCGGGTATTTGGTGATTCGAACCTTGAGCCTCTTCGTCCCGAACGAAGGGGCTGCAGGTCAAGGGATCAGCGGCGGGACGCCGCTGCCACGTTAAGGGCCGCGCTTCGTCAACGTTTTATGTTTTCCAACGTTTATTTAGTATCAACCAACCCGATAGGTGTGCCCATGCGACAGATTCGGCGAGCCTCCCTCCTGCTGCTTATTCCACTGGCCCTGTCCGGCTGCGCGAGTGTTAGTGCGCAAGACGGAGACAAACCGGCGTCGATTGAGGGTGCCAAGGCCGGGGAGTCGCGTGAAATCGCCGGGATGAAGCTGACGTGGTGTCCAGCGGGGAAATTTATGATGGGGAGTCCGCGAAACGAACCGGAGCGGCGTCCGGGCGAGGACCAGGTCGAGGTGACGCTGACGCGCGGGTTCTGGATGGGGACGTATGAGGTGTCGCAGGGCGACTGGAAGCGCGCGATGGGCGCGTTGCCGGGCGAGCTGAACGAGAAGGCGGGCATCGGCGACGAGTTCCCGTTGTACAACGTGAACTATGCGGAGGCGCAGGCGTTGTGCGCGAAGCTGACGGAGCTGGCTCGCGCGGAGGGCGCGCTGCCGGAAGGTTGGGCGTTCCGTCTGCCGACGGAGGCGCAGTGGGAGTATGCGTGCCGCGCTGGGACGACGACGCCGACGTATGCGGGGGCGTTCCTGACGAGTGAGCAGGCGAATTTTATCGGCGACAAGCCGTACAACGGCGCGCCGGTGGGTGTGGCGCTGAACCGCGCGACGAAGGTGGGCGCGTATCCGCCGAACCCGTGGGGCTTGTATGACATGCAGGGCAACGAGACCGAGTGGTGCCGCGATTGGGCGCACGCGCGACTGCCGGGCGGGGTCGATCCAGATATGTCGGAAGTGCTCGGCACGCCGAGTCAGAATGGCGCGCTGTCGCGCTCGCGGCGCGGCGGCGGGTGGACGGATCCGGGTTGGCCGCAGCGGTCGGCGTTTCGGCAGCGGTTTGAGCCTGAGCGGAAGTATGACCACATTGGGATGAGAATTTCGGTTTCTTACCAAGCCGAAAAGAAATAAATTTAGCCACGGATGAACACGGATAAACACTGATGAAATGAATTTTGAAAGGCTTAAGAACTTAAATATCTGTATCCGCGTTCATCCGTGTTTATCTGTGGCCAATTTCAGCCGACGGCTTTGCGGAAGGCGGTCATGAGTTGGCGGGCGGTTTTTTCCCAGGCCCAGCCGGTGCTGAGTTGTTTGCCGAGGCGGGCGCGGCGTTCGCGGTCTGCCGTGGCTTCGGTGACGGCGCGGCGCATGGCGCCGGCGAGCGAGTCGGCGTTGTCGGGCACGATGTAGATGGGCGCGTCGCCCGCGGCTTCGGGGATGCCGCCGATGCGGCCGACGGCCACGCGCGCGCCGGCCTTGAGCGCTTCGAGCGTGAGCACGCCGGAGCCTTCGTAGCGCGAGGGACTGAGCACGAGGTCGGCGTGCTGGTATAGGCCGGCGAGCTGCGATGTGCCGACGCGATCGATACGCACGACGCGCGGGCCCCATTCGCTGGGCTCAGCCTCGCCCGGTTCGCCGACGACGATGAGCGAGTGCGGGACGTCGTCCTGCACGCGGCGGAAGGCTTCGAGCATCACGGGCAGATTTTTGCGCGCGGTCGTGCGGCCGACGAAGAGGTAGTACGGCTTTTCGACGATGGTCTGGTGCGGCTCGGCGAAGGCATCCTCCACGCCGAGCGGCGCGACGACGATGCGCTCGAGCGTGGTGCCGAGGACTTCGAGCGCTTCGCGCTTCATAAATTCGGACGGCACGACGACGGCGCGTGCCTGCGACGCGATTAGCTTGGCGGTCTTCAGCGGATTCGCGCCGAAGAGGCCTTTGCCATGGCCGTTCTGGCGAAGGTCGTAGAGCTGCATGACGTTGAGCGCGAGCGGCAGACCGGCATCCGGCGCGACGCCGTCCATCGTGGCGAAGAGGACATCGGCGCCGGCTTTCTTTGCGGCGGGGCCGACTTGCGCGGCCGAGGCGACGGGGATGACTTCGACGTTGCGAAAGTCGCGCACGCGATCCTCCGGCGCGAGCACGAGCATCTCGGGGCCGGGTCGCAGCGCGGAGAGTGCGGAGAGCGAGTTGCGCAGGAAATGCGCCTCGCCGCCGTGCGTGCCGATTGCGCTGAAGGCGATCTTCATGCGCGTGATCCTCTGCGCCGGAATGAGGGCGGGGACTGGGCCCCGCCCCTACATGCTGAGGATGTCATAGCCGTTGAAGGATTCTGGAATCGGAAGGCCGAGAAGAGCGAGAACGGTCGGCGCGACGCCGAACATGCTGTAGATGAGGCGCTCGGGGCGCGGCGCGACACCCGGACCGTGCATGACGATGATCCCGGAGAAATCATGATTTGCGCCGTCGGGCCCGGCATCGTTCCCCCGCCAAAACAGGTCCCCGCCCACCTTCCCCACGGATCGCCACGCCAAGCCGCCGATGTAAGCCAGCAAATCCGGCGCGACGCCATTAACCGTGTCATAAATTGCTTCGGGTTTCAATACAAAATTTCCGAGGAGCTCGCCATTTGGCTTGCAGACGCCTTCCAGTTTGGCGATGAGCTCGCTGCGGAGCGGGTCATAGGCCGCGCGAGAGACGACGCCCTGCGGCTCGCGGCCGGCGACGTTCAGGCAGATGCGCGCGTAGTAGCCGCCTTCGCCCCAGGCCCAGGTGCGGCCCCAGTCGACCATATCGGGCGTGAGTGGCACGGGCGCAGAGGGCATGGCCTTGAGTGTGAGGTAGCCGTTTTCGATCAGCCACTGATTGATGGCGAAACCACCCTGCATCGCGCACGCGCCGTGATCGGAGACGACGAGCACGGTGGTCTCGGGGCCAACGACGTCGAGCAGGCGGCCGATGCGCGCGTCGAGCGCGCGATAGTAATCGGGGATCACGCGTTCGTATGGATTGCCTGCGCGATAGGCCGGGTGTTCTGGATCGGCATCTTGCCAGAACGCGTGGTGGATGCGATCGAGGCCGATCTCGACCATCATGCAGAGGTCCCAGGGTTTCGTGCGCACCAGGTGCTCGGCGTAGTCGAACCGATTGTGCATCATCGCGTGGATACGGTCAGCCAAACTTGGCTGATCGGCGAGACCCTCGCGCGCATCGGCGCGGAAATCAGGCACGTCGATGATGTACTCCCCCGCGGCTGCGCGCAGTTCGGGCGCGAGCGCTTCTGGATACGTGTACTGCACCGAGGTGCTGGGCGTGAGGAGATCGGTCACGAGACATCCGCGCACGGGCTGCGGCGGATAGGTCTGCGGGACACCGAGGACGATCGAGTTCAGTCCGGCGTCACCGGCATAGTCCCAGAGACGCTTCTCTTTGATGTCGAGCGAACTCGCGAGCGCGAGCGGACCGTAGGAGTAATCGCGGCGATTTCGGAAGCCATAGACCCCCAGCATGCCGGCGTCGCGGCCGGTGGTCATGCAGCTCCACGCGGGGACGGTGATGGGCGGATCGCAACTACGGAGTTCGCCGTACAGGCCTTCGCGCATCAGGCGATGCAGATTGGGCAGCGGAAGGTTTTCGGTGTCGAACGCGAATTTTGGCGCGGCGCAGTCGAGCCCGATGATCAGTACGCGGCGAGCCGCGCGGGTCACCGCCCCTCGATCTCGCGAATGGTGAGGTCTGCACCCTTCAATCGCTTGGCCAGCATGCGCGACATATTCAGCAGCATTTGCACGGCGACGCGCTTGGTGAGGAGCTTTTCGAAGAGCCGCTCGTCGAGGACCATGACTTGGCTCAGTTCAATCGCCTTCACCATGCCGACACGCGGTTCGTGCAGCAGCAGCGACATTTCGCCGAAGGTATCGCCGGGGCGGAACGTGGCGAGCTGGCGCGCGCCATCGTAGAGCGCGAAGGAGCCGGACAACACGACGAACATCTGGTTGCCGACCGTGCCCTTTTGAAAGAGCATCTGGTCTTTCTGCACATTCATCGTCTGGCAATGACTGAAGATGGTGCCGATGTCGTTGGGGGTCAGGCTTTGAAAGATGTCCACCTTGCGAAGGACATTCTCGATTTGAGCACTCAGCGCCATGGTTCTGCCCCGCGGTTCAGACTACGTAGATATACCGGCTGCAGTTAATACATGTGTGAATGTGTGCGGTGTCGCGCCGCACTTCCTGCACGAACTTTGACGGCAGACGCATGAAGCACCCCTGGCAGGTGTCGCCTTCCACCGGCACGAGCGCGGGCGCGCGGCCTTTCAACAGCTTGTCGAAGTGGCGCAGCACGCGCGGATCGACGAGTGCGCGAATGCTCTCGATGCGTTCATCGATTTTCTTTTTGCCGGTCTTCGACGCGCCGAGCATTTCGAGGTGAAGCTGCAAGCGCGCGAGCAGGAGCAGATCCGCATGGCCGTCTTTAATGTCTTTCAGTTTCGGATCGGCCTTGATCGCGCTGAGCTTGGTCTCGTGGTGATCGTCGAAGGACTGCGAGACTTCCTCGAGCAAGGTGTACATGGTGTCGGCGTCGTCGGCGCCGAGCAGTGCTTTGAAATGTTCCTTGTCGCCCAGCAAACGCGCGACCGTGGCGACAAAGTTCAAGTACGTCGTCTGCTGCGAGGGCGGGTAGCAAATCAGGAACACGAGGTTTACCGGCGAGCGGTCGACAGACATGAAGTCGATGCCCTTCGACGCACGGCCCACGGCGCACGCCAGGCTCTTCATGCCGGGAATGCGCGCGTGCGGCACGGCGATGCCGTTGCCGATGCCGGTGCTCTCGGTCGCTTCGCGCGCGACGATTTGGTCGAGCGCTACCGCGACGTCGGGGATTTTTTTCCGGTCGAACAGGAGGTGCGTAAGCTCGCGAACCGCCGCCGCCTTCGTGTCTGATTCTAATTCCGGAACGATGCAGTTCTTACCGATAAACTTCGAAATAACCATAATTGAGGATGTACTCGACATGGGGCCGCGACCACCTGTGCCAAACTGCGCGGCATACGGGATAAGACTTTACAACTTTGGAGCGGCGTAAACAAGGAAGGCGCTTGGGGTTGCGTGGGTACGGGCAACATGAGTCACCCGAGATCGCCCTTACAGGGCTCTTGGTAAATTGGGACTTGAGACCCAGGGCGGCGTTCGCTTCGCTCACTCTGCCCTAGGCTACCTTAGAACGCCCCCTTCGGGGCTAACCACTTGCCACCTATCGGCTATTTGTTGAGCGCGGCATTCGCGGCAGCGCGCATGGCGCTAACCGGTGCGGCCTGGCCCATCCAGCGTTCGAACTGGAGGGCGGCTTGGTGGATGAGCATCTCGATGCCGTAGATGACGGCGGCACCGGCGCGTTCGGCATCCTGGATGAGCTGGGTGCGGTGCGGGCGATAGACCATGTCGAAGATTACATGCTCGCCGCTGATCGTTTCGCGCGGAACACAGCTCTTCGGGTCTTGTTTCTCGCCCATGCCCACGGGCGTACCCTGAACGACGATTTCGTGCTCGTCCATCGCGGCGCGGAGGTCATCGGCAAGGCTGCCGGCGAGCACGCGGGTCTTCGTGGCGGACGTAATATCCGCCGCCAAAGCCTCCACTTTGCTCGGCGTCCGCCCGAGGATCGTGATTTGGCCCGGCATGCAGCGGTCGGCCATGGTGAAGGCGACCGAGCGCACCGCGCCGCCGGAACCGAGAAACAAAATTCGGCGACCCGTGAGGTCTATCTTCGCCTGATCGAAGGCACGCACGGCGCCGAGGCCGTCGGTGGTCGCGCCGGTGAGTTTGCCGTCCTCGTTGGTGATCGTGTTCACGCTGCCAATTTTCCTGGCGAGCGGGTCGAGCGCATCGAGGTGCGGGATGACGTCCAGCTTGTGCGGGATGGTGACACTGAGGCCACGGAAACTGGGCGTGGCGCGCATGCCGGCCAGGAACGGCCCCACTTCGGTCACGTCGAAGGCCAAATACGCGAAATTCAGCCCCGTGGCCGCGAAGGCTGCGTTGTGCAGGTGCGGGGAAAGTGAGTGGCTGACGGGGTGCCCAATGACCCCGCACAGGCCGGTGTCGGCGTCTATCGCGTGCATCGGCTCAGCCCGGCGGCCACGACATTTGCCGACCGCCCAGCAGGTGCAAGTGCAGGTGGTAAACCTCCTGCCCGCCGTGCTGGCCGCAATTGATCACAAGCCGGTATCCGTTCTCGGTCAGACCGAGTTTCTTCGCAATTTTGTTCGCCGTCAGGATCAGTCCGCCCATGAGCGCGCGATCGGCGTCCGTGGCGTCGCTGACTTTCGGGAGCGGCTTGCGCGGGATGATGAGGATATGGGTCGGCGCCTGCGGCTTGATGTCGGCGAATGCGTAGTACTCGTCGTCGGAGTAGACCTCTTTCGACGGGATCTCGCCGCGCAGAATTTTCCCGAATATGGTGTCGCCGCTCATGGCGTACTCCGATGTTTCCGATCCGAAGGTTACCGAAGGAGCGATGGTGTGCGCAATGTTCGATGAGAAACGAAGTTCACGGTTATCCGACGGGGAGATTCTTCGGGAATTACCACGAACGCTCCACAGCGTCTCTTGACCGCTCAACTTGACAGAATCGCCCGTTTCCCTCATACTACCTCCATGCCGAAACCTAAACCCGCTCCATCCGAACCTGAAAAGAACCCCGCCGCAGTCGCGCTAGGCCGCTTGGGTGGCCTCAAGGGCGGCAAGGCCCGCGCCAAGGCGCTTACAGCCGAGCAGCGGCGCGAGATCGCCATGAAGGGCGTCCGCGCGCGCCTGCGCAACCTCAAGAAGCGCAAGGCCGCGCAGGGCGAATAGAACCCGCTCGTCGCGGTATTTCCTATCCAGCAGGCCAGATTCTTGGCCTGTTTTTTTGCTTGACATTGACTTGACCGGTCAAGTAAAATAAGTTTATTGGATGGAGGTTGCGAGCGATGGCAAACGACGGGTTGACGATCAGCGTGCGCGAGTTGTTTCAGTTGTTCCCGGATTCGGAAACCGCCCGCCACTACCTCCAGTCCCGCATCTGGCCGAACGGCCCGGTGTGCCCGTACTGCGGCGGCAAGGATCGCGTCGCGGAGCGCGCGTCTGAGCGTCGCCGGGGCTTCTACCGTTGCGCGGCGTGCCGGAAGGACTTTAGCTGCTTGAAGGGCACGATCTTCGAGGCGAGCAAGATGCCGCTGGACAAGTGGATTCACGGCATGTACTTGCTGCTTACCGCTCGCAAGGGGATCAGCAGCTTGCAGCTTTCTAAAGAGTTGTCGATCTCTCAGACGGCGGCGTGGTTCCTGCTTCACCGGCTGCGCGAGGCGTGCGGCAATACGATGGAGACGCTTGACGGCGTCGTGGAAGTTGACGAGACGTTCGTCGGCGGCAAGGAGACGAACAAGCACAAGAGCAAGCGCCTCAACGCGGGGCACGGTTCGCACACCATGACGATGGTCATGGGGATGCGCGAGGTCGGCGGACACGTCAAGGCGACAATCATCAAGAGCGCGAACCGCGCCGATCTTGAGCGCGAGATTTTCTCCACGGTCGAACCCGGCTCCACGATTTGCACGGACGAGCATCCGTCGTACGGCAAGCTGAGCCGCGCGTACACGCACCACACGGTCGAGCACAAGAAGGCCGAGTACGTTAAGAACGGTATGGGTACGCAGGGCATCGAGAGCGTGTGGGCGGTGCTCAAGCGCGGCCTGCACGGCGTCTACCACCATGCCAGCAAGAAGCACCTCGCGCGCTACGTGAACGAGTTCGCGTTCCGGTTGAACGACGGGAACGTTAAGACTCACGTTCTGCTCCGCCTGAATGCGCTGGTGGATCAGTGCGTGGGGAAGCGGCTGACGTATCAGGATTTGACGGCGTAACGACTGGAACACGTAGGACCATGTTGATAAAAAAGAGCTTACATTTTTTGAAAGTACATCCTCGAAGCTGAATTCCACCATGCACAGGGTAGTCTTCAGCTACTGGCAAAAATACGAAACCCAAGTGACGTTCATCGCGAATATTTGCAGAGAATTCACTGACCGGCCACGGGTCATTTGAAAACAGGACAGCGGGGCCAATGATGGAGCAATTTACAAAAGTTTTTCCTACGATCATGTTGTCGCCGTTTATAACTCGCTCTATAAGTACGGTTCGTTCACTGACAACGTCTGCTTCTAGCTCGCGAGTCGATGCAAGCGGATGCGTAACTCCAAGGTCAGAAACATTTCGCGTCTCCGGCCACTGTTTACTGCGAAGCCATTGCCATAAGTGATGCAATCCAACGGCGATCAGAATTGCCGTAAAGGCTCCAAAAAAAGTTAGCGGCCATCCGGTCATACCGCACGCTGCGGCCACACTAACGGCCACCCCAGAAAGGCAGAATTCAAGAAGCCAGCCAAGCGCTGAAAGATAGCTGGTGATTTTTTTAAGCATTTAGTAGCCTCCCGTAGCGGGAGTCTACGGCACTTGACCGGTCTACTGCGAAAGCCTACGAAATCACAGTTAAATCGTGGGCTATTCATAGCCGGGAACCCCGGCGCTGTGGAGCGTTCGTGGTAATTCCCGATTCTTCGCTTCGCTCAGAATGACAAATTATAAGTGTGGCTAGCGCGGGCCGAGTCGGCCACGGTGATACTGGACGATGGTGATGGCGGCGCTCGCGGCGACTTCGGCCCGCAACGTAAGCGGGCCGAGCGAGAGGGCGTGTCCGCCCGCTTCGAGGATGACGCCGAGTTCGCGCGCGGTGAAGTCGCCTTCCGGACCGACGACGAGTGCCACGTTCCCGGCACCGTTCAGAATCTGACTCAGGGGCCGCGGCTCGACCGCTTGCGTGGCGACGAGCACATACTCGGGTCGAGTCGCGATGAATTCTTCGATGTTCTTCACCGTGCTGAACGACGGCAGCCGGGTTCGTCCACATTGCTTGCAGCTTTCGATCGCCATGCGGGCCCACTTCTCCCCCGCCTTCGGCGCTTTTTCGGAGTGCTCCGCGCGGAAGAAGATGAAATCATCCACGCCGAGTTCGGTGCCGCGACGGATCAGCGTTTCGACGGCGTGCGCGTGGTTGAGCCAGGCCTGCACCAACGTCAGGCGGCTGGCGGGAGGCGGTTCGCGATGAATCGCGCCGACGTCCAATTCCAAATCGCGCTTGGATGCCGCCGTAACCTTGCCATCGGCGTGCGCGCCGAGACCATCAAAAACGCGGACGGTATCCCCCGCTCGCAGACGCACGACGTGCAGCGCGTGGTGCAGTTCTTCCTCGGGCAGGCGAATACCGTCGCGCTGCTCGCACAAGTCGGGCACATAAAATCGATGCAACTGGCTCATGCGTTCAGGATACGCATCCTCCGGTATTACTGTAAATGGCCCCGTGAAAGCCGTTATACTTTGGACCATTCCGTACGCGTTCGGACCGCTCGGGTCCGGCAGTCAGCCAGGCAATGTACAGCCGCGCGCGGAACTCAGCAGGAGTTCGTCGGACCCCATGAAACTGCGATGCGAGCGATCCACCTTGCGGGGCGCGGTCGACATTCCCGGATCGAAGTCACACACGATCCGGGCGGTGGCGATTGCGTGCCTGGCCGAGGGCGAGAGTCGCATCCGCCAGCCGCTGGAATCGGCTGATGCGCGGTCCGCGCTGGACACCTTCTCGCAGCTTGGCGCGCAAGTGAAGGAATCGCCGGAGGAGTGGCGCGTGATCGGCACGGGCTGCAACATCCGCGCGCCGAAGGATGTCATTGACGTTGGCAACTCCGGCACGACGATGAATATCGCGCTGGGCGTGTGCGCGCTGCTGCCGGAGGGCCAAGTGACCCTGACGGGCGACGCGCAGATTCAACGACGGTCGAGTGCGCCCTTGATGCACGCGCTGAACGACCTCGGCGCGCATGTGCGCGATGTAAAAGGGACAGGCTGTGCGCCCTTTGAAGTGCGCGGCACCCTGCGCGGCGGCGAGACGACACTCGAAGCAAAGACCAGCCAATACGTGACGAGCCTACTCATGGCGGCGCCGTTGGCGGCGAACGATACTCATCTCCGCGTGCCCGTGCTTTTCGAAGCGCCCTATGTAGGCATGACGCTCGACTGGCTCGCGAAGCAGGGCACCAAACTCGAAGCGGCCGACGACTGGAGCGAATTCACAATTCGCGGCGGGCAGCGGTTCACGGCGTTTGACCGACGCATCCCGGCGGACTTTTCGTCGGCCACTTTCTTCCTTGCGGCCGGCGCGTTGCCGGGAAATGCCGTCGAATGCCGCGGGCTGGACTACGCGGATACCCAGGGCGACAAGGCGATCGTGGAATACCTGCGCGCGATGGGCGCGGACGTGAAGGTCGAAAACGAGGCGATTCACGTGAGCGCGAAAAATCTTGTGGGGTGTGAACTCGACATCAATGCGACGCCCGATGCTCTGCCGATGCTGGCGGCGCTGGCGTGTTACGCGCGCGGCGAAACGCGGCTGGTGAATGTGCCGCAGGCGCGCATGAAAGAAACAGACCGCATCTCGGTTATGCGCGAAGAACTACAGAAAATGGGCGCGGATATTGAAGAACTGCCGGATGGCCTTATCATCCGCGAGTCCAAACTGCGCGGCGCGACGGTGCATAGCCACGACGACCACCGGGTGGTGATGGCGCTGGCAATCGCGGCGACGCAGGCCGAGGGTGCGACGACGATTGAGCATGCCGAGGCCATGAGCGTGACCTATCCCGGATTCGCCGCGTCGCTGCGCGCGCTGGGTGGCAAGGCGCAGCAACAAGACGAAGCGATTGCAGGAGCGCGCGCGTGAATATTGTTCTGATTGGGCAGAAGGGTTCGGGGAAATCGACCGTCGGCGCCGCGCTAGCCAAGGAATTGGGCCTGCCGATCGTCGAGACGGACAAGCTTCTGGAAGACATCCACGCGGTTGAGCACAAACGACAGCTTACCTGTCGTGAAATTTTCCAAAAAGGCGGCGAGAAGGTTTTTCGGCAGTTTGAACGCAAGGCGGCGACCGCGGCCGCCACGAAAGACTGGCACCTGATCATCACCGGCGGCGGCGCATTTTTGAATGCCGATTCGCGTCGTGAATTGCGTCGCGGGGCGCTGATTGTGCTGTTGACCGCGTCGCCGGATGTATTGTGGGGCCGCGCGACTACGGGTGGCGTGCCGCCGATGTTCGCGGGCACGGATGGTCGCCAGAAATTCGACGAACAGACAACATTGCGCGAAGAGGTGTACCAACCCTTCGCGGATGTCGTGCTCGATACCTCCAAAGGCACGCCGGAAGAACTCGCGAGCCAGGCGGCTGCGGCGATTTCCGATGAGCTGGCGGTGCGTTCGCAGGCCGCGAGTACGTTCGGCGATATCGTGCGCGTGACGGGTTTCGGCGAAAGCCATGGCAAGGCGATCGGCTGCGTGCTGGAAGGCATCAAGCCGGGCATTGAGATGAACGAGGCGATCATGCAGGAGCAGCTCGATCGCCGGCGTCCGGGGCAGAGCAAGGTCGTGACGCAGCGCAAGGAGCCGGACACGGTGCAGATTTTGTCCGGTGTGTTTGAAGGCAAAACCACGGGCGCGCCGATTGGGCTCATCATCTACAACCAGGATGCCGACTCGCGGAAGTACGACGAGATTCGGGACCTCTTCCGCCCCGGCCATGCGGACTTTACGTTCTACAAGAAATACGGCCTGCGCGATCACCGCGGCGGCGGGCGATCGTCCGCGCGCGAGACCGCAATGCGCGTGGCGGCGGGCGCCGTGGCGATGCACATTCTGAAGGGGCGCGGCGTGGAGATTCGCGCGCACGCGGTTGAGATTGCCGGCATCGCGGCGAAGACCTGCGACTACGGCGTCATTGAGCAGAACGTTGTGCGCTCGGCCGATCCCGAAGCCGCGAAGCTCATGGAAGAAGCCATCCTCACGGCGCGCAAGGACCGCGACTCGGTGGGCGGTGTCGTGCAGCTTGATGTCAACGGCGTGCCGGCGGGATTGGGCGATCCGATTTTCGCGAAGCTGAGTTCACGTCTGATGTACGGCCTTTCGACCATTCAGGCCGTGAAGGGCATTGAGATCGGCGACGGTTTCGCGCTGACACGCATGCGCGCGAGCCAGGTGAACGATCAGATGGCCGACGGCGGGTTTTTGTCGAACCACGGCGGCGGGATCGCGGGCGGGATTTCCACGGGCCAGCCGATTCGCATGCGCGTGGCGCTGAAGCCGACGGCGAGTATCTCGCAGCCGCAGCAGACCATCGACCTCGCGGGCGAGAACCGCACGATTGAGGTCGGCGGGCGCCATGACCCGTGCATCGTGCCGCGCGCGGTGCCCGTGATTGAGTGCATGGCGGCGCTGGTGTTGCTCGATGCGTGGGAGATTCAGGAGCGGCTGAATCCCGGCTGGGACGCGAAAAAGTCCTGACGCGCCGCATGCGCATGCGGGGTACACTGGTAGACGCCGCCGAATCATGACGCCCATCGCCGAACATCCGCAGCCCCGCCGACCCTTTCGCGAAGGCGTCGTCGTCACGTTTCCCGTGCTGATTGCCACGATGCCGTTCGCGATCGTGAGCGGCGTGACGGCCGCGAGCGTCGGGCTCGATCTCCTATCGGGAATGGGCATGTCGTTCTTTATGTACGCCGGCGCCTCGCAGATTGTGTTGCTGCAACTCCTGAATGCCGGCGCGCCCGCGGTCGTGATTGTCGGGTCGGCGGTGATCGTCAACCTGCGCTACTTCATGTACAGCGCGTCGATGGCGCCGCATTACCGTTCGATCGCGCTGGGCTGGAAAGTGCTGCTGGCGCACCTCACAACGGATCAGGGCGTGGCGATCATGTTAGCGCGGTTTAATTCCTCGTGGAACACCCGCGCAGTGGTTCTGTTTTCGCTGGGGTCCGGCCTCACGATGTGGGGCGCGTGGCAAATCGGCACGCTGATCGGCCTGCTGGCCGGGGCCGCGCTGCCGCCGGAATGGTCGCTGGATTTTGCGATCCCGCTTACGTTCCTGGCGCTCGCGGTGCCGTCGTTGCGTGATCGCGCGGCAGTGTGTGCATTTTTCACGGCGGGGATTGTGGCCGTGGCGGCGTTCGCGCTGCCGCTAAACCTCGGACTGCTGACGGCCTCGCTGGTGGGCGTCATCGCCGGCATGATTGTGCAGGCGCGCGCATGATGCGGGTTTGGCTCATCATCCTCGCGGCGAGCGCGCTGACCTTCTCCATACGCCTTTCGTTCATCGTGCTGCAGGGGAATCGTGAGTTCCCGGAGCCGATCAAAAAGGCGCTGCGCTTCGTGCCGGCATCGGTGTTGGCCGCGATCGTGTGGCCGGCGGTGTTCGCGCCGCACAAGGAGATGCACCTCTCCCCCGCTAATTTGCAGATTTATGCGGCGCTGGTCGCGGCGGCGGTCGCGTGGAAAACGAAGAATATTCTCGCGACGCTGGCTACTGGGATGGGGCTGTTGTGGTTTTTGCAGTGGGTAACGGCGTAATCATCGCTGCATGTTGACGTATTGCAACGGCATTTCGACTTCTTTTTGTTTGAGCATCGCGATGACGGCCTGCAGGTCGTCGATTTGTTTGCCGGTCACGCGCACCTGTTCGTCCTGAATCTGCGCGGTCACTTTCATCTTGCTGTCCTTAATCCATTTCACGATTTGTTTGGCCGTGTCCTTGTCGATGCCCTGCTTGAGCTTAATCGTCTGGCGAAGGCGGCCTTTGGTGGCCGGTTCGGGGTCTTTACGGTCGAGGGCCTTCGCGCTCACGCCGCGGCGGACGAGCTGCGCTACCAGTTCTTCGTCGAGCGACTTCAGCTTCATCGAGTCGCTGGTTTCGACCGTGATCTTGGGTTCTTTTTTGTCGAGGTCGATGGTCGTGTCGCTGCCGCGAAAGTCGTAGCGGTTCGTAATCACCTTGCGGGCGTTGTTCAGGGCGTTCTCGACCTCTTGCAGGTCGACCTTGTTCACGACATCGAAACTCGGCATTGGTAACCTCCCCCGTGCTCGCGCTCACTCGCTACGATCACTATAATGCCCGTTTCACCCAACCTCAAAAGGAATTCGATGTTGCATAAGCTCGCATTCGCACTATTTTTCCTCTGTACACCGCTTTTCGCGCAGACCGCGCCTATCGCCATCGGAGAATACGGGCAAGAGATGGCGCGCCAATACACCACGGCGGATGGACTGCCCGCGAACGAGACCGTGCAGCTTGTGCGGGATGCTTCCGGCGCGGTATTGGCGGAAACGACGGGCGGTTGGGCGAAATTTGACGGCGAGAAATGGATAGCGGTCGCGGCAGAGAATGCGCCGCCGGGCCTCACTGCCCTAAAAGCAAAAGGGCGCGAATTAATGGCCGACTACCTGGCCAACATGCCCGAAGACACATCGGCCGATTTTAAGATTAATGAAATCCAAACGTATGACGACGGTACGATTTTCCTGATCGCCACGGAACTGGGCGCTTATGTGCGCTCCCCAGAGCATGACGATCTGATGCTGGTGACCAAGATAGACAAGACCGGCCTCGCGTGGGGCAATGGAAACACGACGGCGATCTTTGGCGATGACACGACGCAGCTTATTGCGACCCCGGCGGGCATCTATCTGAACAAGAAAAACGATTCGGTTGTTCACACTCCGGCGACCGGTCTTCCGTATAACCAATTTACATGTGTCGACATCGCGGGTGGCATTTGGTTTGGTACCGACAAGGGCGCGATGCGGCTGCGCGACGGTGCGTGGTCCGTCCGCGAAGGCAAGCGCTGGCTCGCTGACGATCATGTGAACGACATCCTCGCGATGCCGGACGGCTCGGCGTGGGTGGCGACGAAGGGCGGGGTATCGCATATTTATTTTGAGCCGATGACGCTGGCGCAGAAGGCGGCGTATTACGAAGAACAGATCGAGAAGCACATCAAGCGCACGGAGTTTGGGTATGTCGCGGAGATCACGGTGGCGAAGCCGGGCGACCTGAGCGAGGTTCGTCACCACGACAGCGACAACGACGGCCTGTGGACCTCCATGTACGGCGCGGGCGAATGCTTTGCCTATGCGGCCACGAAGGACCCCAAGGCCAAGGAACGCGCGAAGCAGGCCTTTGAAGCGCTGCGCTTCCTGCAGAAAGTGACGCAGGGCGGCGAGCATAGTCCGCCGAAGGGCTATGTGGCGCGCACGATCCTGCCGACGACGGGCCACGACCCGAACATCGGCCGGATCGAGAACGACCGCGAAGACCAGAAGGGCGACGCGCTATGGAAAGCCTATGAGCCACGCTGGCCGAAGAGCGCGGACGGGAAGTGGTATTGGAAGAGCGACACCAGCTCGGACGAGCTCGATGGTCACTATTTCTTCTACCCTGCCTACTACGACCTTGTGGCCGACACGCCCGAGGAAAAAGAGCGTGTGCGCGAGGTCGTGCGCGATCTGACGGACCACTTCCTCGCACACAACTTTAAGCTGATCGACCACGACGGCACCGTGACCCGGTGGGGCGATTTCAGTCCCGAATCACTGAACAGCGACCGCCGGTGGTACGTCGAACGTGGGCTGAACTCGCTGAGCATGCTGAGCTACCTGTCGGTGGCCGAGCACATGACGGGCAACTCCAAGTATGCCGCAGCCACGCGCATGCTCATCGAACAGCACCACTACGATCAGAACGCGATGGTGCCAAAAATCCACTACGGCATCGGCTCGGGCAACCAGTCGGACGACGAAATGGCCTTCATGTCGTTCTACAACCTTATCAAGTACACGAAGAACGACGAACTGCGCGAGCGCATGCGGCACTCCTTCTTCGGGTACTGGAAGCTAGAGTTTCCCGAGATGAACCCCTTTTTCAATTTCGCGGCGGCGGCTGCGCTGAACGGGACGGCGTCGCATACGCACTGGGGCACGGTCGATCTGAACCTGTTTGAAGGCTGGCTGGAAGATTCGATCGCGACGCTGAAGGGCTTTCCGCTCGATCGCTTTGACTGGGCCGTGCAGAACGGCCACCGCCTGGACATCGTGCCGCTGTTCCGCCACCAGACCATTGACATCGACAGCCGCGACCGTACGCGCGAGCGCGGGTTGCGCACGAACGGTAAGGTGTTGCCGGTCGAGGAGCGCTTCTTCAATCACTGGAACACCGACCCGTATCAGCTCAATTACGGCGGCGAAGGCCGCATGATGGCGAGCGGCGTTGTGTTTCTGTTGCCGTATTACATGGGCCTGTACCACGGCTTCATTGAGTAAGCACGCATGACCGAATCCACGTCCGAAGCCCCCGCGCACAACGGCGGCCTTCGGACGTGGTTTTTATTGGCGCTGATTCTGGCGGCCGCGCTGGGCGTGCGGCTCGTGTCCCTACGCCAGGAAGCCGTCTGGTACGACGAGGTGATGATCCTCGAACACCTCGACAGCCCGAACGTGGTGCAGTTCGTGCGCGACGCCCTGCCGCGCACGCCGGTGCCGCCGGGATTCATGATCTCGGAATATTTGTGGTCACGCGTGGCCGGCACGGACATTCCCGCACTGCGCGTGTGGCCGCTGATCTGCGGCATCGCGGGACTCTGCATGTGTTTCATGCTCACGCGACGGCTGCTCGGCGCGCGCACGGCGCTGCTCACCGTATTGTGGCTGAGCTTTCTCTACTGGCATGTCCACTACTCGCAGGAAATCCGCTACTACCCGCTCGCGTCGCTACTGTCGCTATTGTCCATGTGGACGTTTGTCGAACTCGTGGCCGCCCCGGACCGCAAATGGCTCGCGCTCCACATGTTGTTCAATGCCGCGATGGTGTGGACGCACCCGATCACGGTGTTTCTCTGCGCGGCGCAGTTCGCGTTTCTGTTGCTGTTCCGCCGGCAACACTTGCGCATGATTGCGGAATGGACAGGGCTGCACTTGCTGCTCGGCCTGACGCTCTATGCCTTCCTGGGCTCGCTAAATCAGGAGGCCGCCTTCGCGCAGGCCGCGTGGATCAATCCGCCTACGCTGTGGGGCCGCACACCGAGCGTGCGCAACCTGATCAGCATGTTTTCCGGCGTGATCACGCTGAGTCCGACGAATAGCGCTGGCGAACGCCTGATCTCGGTTGAGCCCTATACCGCGGCCGCGTTGATGCTGCTGCATGCGGGCCTGGCTGCGCTGGGCGTGCGGACAATTCTGCGAACCCCGCAGGATTCTGCAAAACCCTCCCTCCTATCGCCCCGCGAGACCGTGGCGCTGCTGCTGCTGTGGCTAATCCTGCCGCCGACGCTGGTATTCATTGTGTCGCATATCTGGAAGCCAATGTTCGTCGTGCGCTATGTGCTGTTTGCCTCGATCCCGCTGTACATTCTGCTCGCGCACGCGCTGGTGGCGCGATCTAAATGGATTGCAGGAGCCGCGTTTGCGTTGCTGCTCGCGCACGGCGGGCTTTTCTACTTCCCAGGCCCCACACGCCTGCCGTTTGATCGGCTCGCCGCCACGATCGAGCGGCAGTCCAACGCCCCGGCGATCATTTATCTCGACGATATGCTCGGCAAGCCGCCGATCGAATTCTATTGGCGCGGATCGAAGCCGGAGTTTCGTCCTTCGACGAAGCAGGAAGAGCTGCTAGACGCTGCGAAGCGACCGAAAAACGCGGAACTGTGGATGGTGTTCACGAACGAACGGCGGTTCACTAATTTTAAGAAGGCGCTTGACGAGGCCGGCATCCAGACGGATACCGGTTACCTCAAGGCCTCAAAGCCGTTTTGGGTCATTCACCTGCACTAGCGGCGTTCCGCGCGCGACTTTTCCACCATCGTGCGGGTTTCCGCCCACAGCGTCGGCGCGTGGTAGGTGATGCCGTCTTTGATGGTCCATTCGATGCCGCCCTGGTCTTCCCCGCGCTGCGCGTCGAGCGTGGGGTTCAGGCCCTTGGGCATCAGGAGTTGCAGGTTCTCGAGCGGGTTGCCGTTCACAATGATGAGGTCGGCGAGGAACCCGGTTTTGACGCGACCGATCTCGTTGGATTTGCCGAGCACCTTCGCGCCGTTGTAGGTGGCGTGCTGGATCACGTCGAGCGGATGGAACCCGGCCTCTTCCTGCAATTGCAGTTCGCGCAGATAGCAGAAGCCGTAGATTTTGTAGATGTAGCCGGCGTCCTCGCCCGCCGTCACGATGCCGCCCATGCCGGCGAAGTCCTTGACCGCGTCCATCCACAGGCGGAAGTTTTCGTGCCAGTAGGCTTCGTCCGTGTTGGTCCAGCCATAGAAGAAAGAACCGTGGAAGTTCGGGTTTGGCGCGAAGAAGGCTTCCAGCGCCGGGTGCATGTACTGCGCGAGCGCGGGATCGGTGAGCGCGCGCTGCAGATCGCGGCAGGCTTCGTAGATGGAGAAGGTCGGGTCCCATGCTACGCCGGACGCGACGAGGGTCTGCAGCACCTGTTTTAGCTTGTCCGGATCGACCTGGCGCCAGAGGCGGCCCGCGTAGCGGAACCGGTCCAGCTCGTTGTTGTGATTAAAGTCCGGCGGGAAATCCTGTACACCGCGGAGCGCGGCATCGGGAATGCCGTACCAGTGCTCGATCGTGGACGTGCCAACGGCGGCATCGTCCCAAGCATTGGCATCTTCGAGGCCGACATGGTGCGCGATCTTGAGATTTATTTTCTTGGCCTCGTCGCCGATGATGCGGAAAGTGTCGCGATCGAAGTGGCGCACCTTCATGCCGTCCGCGCCCATCTTCGCGATATCGCGCACCATCTGGCGGATCGCTTTTTCGTCCGGCGGCACGCCTTCCTCGAACCCTTCGCGCACGGAACCGCTGGGGAACCACAAATATGCCAGGAAGCGCGGCGCGTGGATGAGGCGCTGCGCGCTGAGCTGCCGCTGTTCGAGGATTAGGTCCGCTTCGCTGCCGACGTCGCGCACGGTCGTGATGCCGGAACCGAGCCACAGGTTGTACTGGTACTGCAGCGGCATTTCCTCGCCGGCGCGGGTTGGATGCAGGTGGCCGTGCATATTGATGAAGCCCGGCAGCACGTATTTACCGGTCGCGTCGATGACGGCCTCGACCGTGCGCATCTCGCTGCGCTGCAGGCCGGCGGGGCTGATGCGCTCGATGCGGCCCTGCGAAATCAGGATGTCCATCGGGCCTTCGGGCGGCGTGCCGACGCCGTCCACGATCATCGCGTTCAGGATGAGCAGGTGCGCGGGGCGTTGCAGGTGCAGCGGCGCGTGAGTCTGCGCGAAGGCGCTGGTGCAGGCGACCAGCGCGAAAAAGATGAGCGGGCGGCGGACGGCGAGCATGCGCGGACGACTCCGGAATGGCGCAGTATAGAACCGGCGCCGCAGCCGCTCAATTCGAGCTGCTGCGCTCCTCATCAACCACACCGTCCAGCTTCATGCTGTCGTCGGTTTCGTGGCCGCGCAGCATATGCTGCAGCTTCAGGCGCTTCTTCGTCAGGTGGCCGCCTTCCAGCGCAGATTCGAGCGTGGCGTTTTCCAGCGTGTAGAAGAACTTTACGCCGGGGCCTTCGTTGAGTTTCAGTGTCCCGCGAATCAGCACGGGCTCCATGGCGATGTCGGCCTTCTCCCCCTCGCGCAGCTTCACGTACAACACGTCGCGCGACGGCGGCATGGCGCAGAAATAGCACTCGAGCGGAATCGGCAGCATCAGGAATTCGGTGACGTTGAGGTATTCCTCGTCGGGCACCATGAACCCGATGATGAACACTTCCTTACCGTTGTGTTCCATGAGTTCCGGCGTGAAGGTCGCGCCTTTTTTCAGGGTGCCCTTCGTGCCGCGCGGCAGTTTCCAGGGAAGCACGGGCACGCCGCTGTTGACGCGTTGCTGTTCGAGCGTTTCGCGGAGTTTTTCGAAGTCTTCGGCGAGGCCTTGTCGGCCGAGCTGGCCATTGGCGAACACCACGCCGCCGATCACCATCAAGATGGCGACGAGTATCGAGAGGTCGCGCTTGGTGCGCCGCTTCATGTCGTACTACCTCATTCGACTTCAGTTTACCTGCAAATCGCGGGCGACGTCGGTGCGGTAGGCCTGCCAGGCCGGCAGGATGCCCGCAATCAGGCCGACGATGGCCACGATGGCGAAGAATCCCAGTTCTTCCTGGCTGGTGTGCAGGCCGGAGATCGTGAAGCCGTAGGCGCGCTCCATGTACTGACCGAGCGCCAACGCCACGCCCTTGCCGAGCACCCACCCGGCGCCGATGCCCATCAGCGTGACCAGCAGCGCCTCGATCATGACCGCGCCGAAGATTTCATAGGCCGACGCGCCCAATGCACGCATTATAGCAAGGTCACGGCGGCGCTGAATAATGCTCAGGTAAAGGCCGATGAGGATAGAGAGTGCCGAAATGATGACCACCACATAGCCTACCGCGATCATGATGACCACGGCCGGGCCGAGAATCTGGTTGTAGAGGCGCATGATTTGTACGACTGGAATCGCGGCGGTGAGTTTCAGGTCTTCCATCGCCCAACCTTGGAACGCGAAGCGTTGCGCCGGGCTATAAAGGTCGACCAGCACCGCGGTCACCGTCTTGCCGTGTTCCGCTTCGTGATCGTGGCCGGCGTGTTCGTCGGTGGGCACGGGTTCGGCGTCATGATCGGCGTGCAGTTCCCATACGGACTGCAGATCCACGAACAACGCGCGGTCGTTTGAGGTGCCGGAGGCCTGCAAGATGCCGACGACGGTGTACGGCGTCTCGGCATGATTGAACTCCGCGGCGTCGCCCAAATCGACGCGGCCGTGCGTGCCGACGAAGGTATCGCCCACTTTCAGGCCGGTCGTCTTTGCGACGTGATAACCGAGCACGGCTTGCATCGAGCCGTTGAAAAATTCGCCCTCGGCGATTTTGAACGGATAGCGCTTCCGACCGTCCACGGCTTCCCACGGATAGTCGAACATCTCGCGCACGGTGCCGACGATGCGAAACCCTTTGTACGTATCGCCAAGACCCACCGGGAAGGCGTAGGTCACGTCCTCCTGCGCCTTGATGCGTTCGTAGTCTTCGTACGAAATCGCGCCGGTGGGATTGTCGAGAAAGTACACGGCGTTCAGCACGAGCTGCAGCGGGCTGCCTTCGCCGACGACGATGTCGTAGGCCTGCTGCTCTTCTTCGAATCGCGCCTGAGTCTCGTTGCGGATCGTGAGGATGGCGCTGATGAGCCCCACGGCCATGGCCACGGACAGGATCGTCAGGCCGGTCGTCAGCCAGCGGTTCCAGAGATAGACCCACGCGATGCGCCAAAGGCTCACGGGGCCACCTCGTGCACGAGATTCGAGCAATCGAACCGCGCGGGTAACATTTCGGCCAGCGCGCGGTCGTGCGTCACCATCAGCATGGTCACCTGCTGCTCGCGGCACATCTCCAGCAGCAGGTCCATCACGGCCGAGGCGGTTTTTGGATCGAGACTGCCGGTGGGTTCATCGGCCACCACAATCTTCTGTTTGTTCGCCAGCGCGCGCGCGATCGCGACGCGCTGCTGCTCACCCACGCTCATCGTTGTCGGCTTCGAATGCAGACGATGGCCCAGGCCGACACGCTGCAGGAGTTCCGTCGCGCGGGGTTTCCATTCTTTCTGCGGCTGCGTGTCGCTGAATTGCATGCCGAGCATTACGTTTTGCAACGCCGTAAACGGCTTCAGAAGATTGAACGTCTGGAACACGAAGCCGAAGCGTTGGCCGCGGAAGGCGTCGAGCGCGGCGTCGCCCATGCCCTGAATTTCCTGGCCGTCCACGACGACCTTGCCGGCATCGGGCGTGAGCAGGCCCGTGATCAGGTTGAGCATCGTGCTCTTGCCGCAGCCGCTCGGGCCCCAGAGGGCGACGTGCGCGCCGGGCGACGCCTCGAAGCGATCGCAGCGAAACTCCACGCCCGGCCCCAGTTTTCGCCGAACGTTTTCCAAGATCACCATGCTAATCCGAACTCCGTCCACGTATTGTACACGTCGGTTGCGGCGCGCCCAATCGTGGGTCTCGCTTCGCACCGCGGAAACTTGTATCGTAAAAGCCTCTACCTGCAAGGATCCGTATGGACATCATTCTGCATTCATATACCTTTCGCGACTACCCGCTGGAAGAAGCGCTGCGGACCGCGAAGCAATTTGGCTATTCGGGGCTGGAACTTCACCAGATTCACTTCAACCCGAGCTACATGGACGAAGAGCTCGCGCGTTGCCTGAAACTGGCGAAGAACCACGGCGTGCCGATTGCGTGCGTGGACTTTAAGGCCGATCTGATTCAGACGGATACCAATGCCGCGAACGAGGCCGCAAACCTGCTCAAGCGCGGCATCGAGGCCTGCGCGAAGCGCGGGATCAAGCGCATGAACGGGTTTACGGGTTTTTTGGTCGGCCCGCAGCCTTCCGACTTCGGCTTGAACGGTTCGGCGCTCGCCACACCCGAGTTGTACGCGCAGTGTGCCGAGCGGCTCGACCTGATCTCGGAAGTGGCCGAAGAGCACGGCGTGTTGCTGACGCTCGAAATCCACATGAACACGATCCATGACACGGTCGCATCGACGATGCGCCTATTGAACCTCGTGGGGAGTCCGGCGCTGTTGGCGAACCCCGATCCCGGCAACATGTATGCGACCAGCGCCGACGATCGGAAGCCGGCCGCGCTCGAACCGCTGGCGCGGCGCATCGGGTACTTCCATCTGAAAAATTGCCGCCAGCGGAACACGACCTTTGACTACTCCACGCCGCTGGCCGAAGGCGATATCGACTATTACCGCGTACTAGAGCGTCTACCTGCCTTGGGCTATACTGGCCCGCTGTGCATTGAATATGTCGGTAACGGCGACCCGCATGTGCGCGCCGAGGCCGACATACGCTATTTGAAACAAACCCTGACTTGGTTGTCCGAGGGGACGTCGTCCCCGTCCGCATAATGCCGAAAGGAATTACCATGCACTTCCGCCGCACGTTTGCTGTTTGTTCGACGCTCCTTCTCGTGGCCGGATTCGCCTCCGCCCAGCGGCCCGCGGCCGGCAAGGTGGTGATTCACCGCGACGAATGGGGCGTGCCGTATATCCTCGGCGGCACGGATAACGACGCGGCCTTTGGCCTCGGTTATGCCATGGCCGAGGACCGCATCGAAGACCTGTACAAGAACATCCGCACAGCGATCGGGCGGTACTCCGAAGCCTTCGGCGACGAGGGCGATAACGTCACGACCGATTACGCGATGCTCGTGACCAAAAACGCCGAGCGCGCGAAAAAAACGTTCGCGGCGTCTCCCGAAGCCGCACAACAGTTGTATACATCCTTCGTGAACGGCATCAAGGCCTACGAAGCCGCGCATCCGGAGAAGCGCCCCGAGTACGCGATTGCGATCGAACCGTGGCATCCTCTCGCGATCGGCCAGGCAATGGTGATGCGCTGGCCGTTGGGCAATATTCAGGATGAACTCAACAACACGCGCAATCGCGATCGCACGAACGGCTCGAACCAATGGGCCGTCGCCAAGGAACGCACGGCAGACGGCGTGCCCATCCTGCTGACCGACCCGCACCTTACGTGGGAAGGCATGGCGGTGTTTTTTGAAGCCCACGTCTTCGGCGACCCGATCCAGATGCAAGGCTTCTTCATCGTCGGCTCTCCCTTGCTTGGCCTTGGGCACAACGGTTTTTTTTTTTTTGATTCGTCGACCTGTGTTATCTACACGGCGGATATCTACGAAGTGAAGGTGAACCCGAACAACCCGTTGCAGTACGAGTACGACGGCGAGTACCGCAACGCGAAACTCGAATTCATCCAGATTCCAATAAAGGGCAAGGCGGCTGAAATGCGCCCCGCCGGCTACACGCACCTTGGGCCGTTGTTCTCCGAACCGAACAAGGAAACCGGCACTGCGTATGTCGGCGCGACCCCCTACCTCGATTCGGACAAGCTCGGCGAGCAGTTCTACCGCATGTGCCTGGCGAAGAATAACGAAGAGTTCTATCAGGCGATGGGCCTGAACGAGTACATGGACCAGAACATCATGTTCGCCGACCGCGAGGGCAATATTCAGTACGTGCGCGTCGGCCGCGTGCCCATTCGGCCGGAAGGCTACGATTGGACGATGGCGGTGCCGGGCGATAGCTCGAAGACGGCGTGGAAAGGCATTCACCCGATCGAAGATCTCGTGCAGATCAAGAACCCGCCGCAGGGCTATATGCAGAACTGCAACATCAGCCCCGCGAACATGATGCTCAACTCGCCGATGACGCCGGACAAATACCCGGCGGACATCTACAACGTGTCGTGGGACTCGCAAAACACCCGCGGCCAGCGCGCGCTCGATCTGCTCAGCGCGGACAGCAGCGTGACGGTCGAAGACGCGATCGCGATCTGCTTCGACGTGACCGATGTGCTCGCGGATGAGTGGAAACTCGCGCTGGAGAACGCGCTGAAGGATTCCGCCGCCACGAAGGCGCTTACGCCCGAGGGCAAGGCGGCCGCGGACACGCTGCTCGCGTGGGACAGCCAGTTCGTGAAAGAAAGCACGGCCGCGCCGATCGTGATGTTCTGGCGGCAAAAGGTGCAGGGCAACGTTGATGAAAACAAACTGCTGAAGAAAGAGCCGCTCTCGCCGGAACACAACCTCGTATTGCTGCAAGGCCTGAGCGATACCGTCTCCGAAATGAAGGCGAAGTACGGCAGGACCGTCACGTGGGGCGATATTCACAAGGTCGGCCGCGACGGAAAATTCTATCCCGCCGACGGCGTCGTGCTGGGCAGCAACAACCGCACGCGCACCTTGTTCAACGTCGGCGCGAAGGAAGACAAAGACACCGGCGTGTATATTGCCAACAACGGCACAATGAGCATGGCGCTGATGATCATGCGTAAGGACGGCATCGAGACCTACACGATAACGCCGTGGGGCCAGAGCGCGGACCCGAAGTCCCCGCACCACACGGACCAGGCCGAGAAGCTGTACAGCCAGCGCAAGTTCAAGAAGATTGCGATCACGCCGGCGGACGCCGCGAAGATCTCGGTGACGAAGGTGGAACTGTCCACGACATGAGGCATAGGGCATGGCAATGGGCGTGACGGAGCCAACCTCCTCCGAGCGGGCCTTGGCGAACATCGTGTATGAGCACTACGATCTCGGCGAGATCGCGCGGCTCAGCACGGTGCCGGGCGTCCATCAGCGCCGCCACCGCAAATATCTCGTCGAGAGCGAGGCGGGCAAGTTCCTCGCGAAGACCTATCGCGCGGAACCCGAAGTGCTCGACTTGCTTCGCTTCCAGCACCGGCTGTCCAACCACCTCGACCAGAACAACCTGCCGGTGCCCGTGATCCAGCCGGCCTTCAATGGCTCGAAGATCGTTGAGATCGAAGACTGGGCGCTCGAACTGCAGGAATGGGTCGAAGGCGAGTCGATGAAAGTCACGGGCAATAACCTGATGAATTCATCGGACGCGTTGGGCTTCTTCCACGTGATCTGCCGCGACTTCCCCTGTCCCGAACGCGACGCGCGGATGTGGCGGTTCAGCGAAGTGCCGCGCGACATGTTTGCGAAGCTCTACGACATGGCGAAGAAGGAACGGCCGACGACCGAAATAGATACGGCCTGCAACACGATTGCGTTGTTCCTGCGCGAGGCGACGAACGAACTGAATCTCGATGCACGGGAACGGTTCGAGACCGGGCTCATCCACGGCGACTGGCACAGCGGCAATCTGCTGTTCCGCCAGGAAGAGTTGGTGGCGATCATCGACCTCGAATTCGCCGGCGACGGCTGCTACCTCGAAGACTTGTCGTATGCCGCGTCGAACCTCTGCGTGCGCACGACGACCGAAGCGAAGAAACTCCACCAGCGCGTGGACTTGCTGCTCGCTTATTATTCGCGCCACCGCACGCTCGCGCCGTCCGAAGAGCGCGCGCTCTACTACGCCATCGGCATCAAGCACGTGGCCACGGTCTGCTACCAGTGCGTCCACGGCGCCGGCCACGTCGCCGGCCACGGGCCGTCGCTCTGGATGGGCATCCTCGCCGACCAGACGAACTGGCTCTCCGAGCGCGCGCACGCGGTGAAAAAGGGATGGTAATTCGCAGTCGATCAGTTAATGTGGAAGCGGCGTCCCGCCGCTTGGCGCAGACCGATCGCCCAGCGCTTTATCGCGTGTGGTTCTTGATGTACTCCCGAAACCTATTCAGGTTCTCAGGCGAGCGAACGATATGGTCAAAACTCTCCTTTTGCCAAACATTTCGCGAACCCTTGAGTCGTTCAAGAACCAGTGATTGCTTGACCATCTCGTATCCGGTGAAACTTTTCCATGAATGCAGGACATCGCTGAGTTCGTAGCCACTGCTCGGCGTTACGATTGCATGCACGTGGTTTGAAGCCACCACAAATCAATCAAGGGTATAACGTTCGCCGTCAAAGTAGCGCAATGCTGTTTCAACCAGGGCATGGACACTGGGATTCGCAGTACACATGAACCGTGGTTGGAATCCAGCCAACGTTGCATGCGCATCGGAAACTTGGCGATGAATTCCCGTCGCGTTCGTTCGTCATGGGGTCCGGAATGGGCACGATTCCATACTTGGAATTCCGCAGACCACTGCTTGAGCAGTTCTTGGGGAAGTGAGTCAGCCTGTCGAAACGTTACAAAATAGGTTGTGCCTTCTTGTCTCCAATGCGGAAGATTTCCGGTGAGATCGGCGATTGGAGCGGCAGGATCGAAGAAGCCAATGTCGTCATCTGTCATGCGGCACTTTTCCAAAAGCCAAGCGGCGGGACGCCGCTTCCACATTAAGGGCACTTACCTTAAGTACTTGTTCCGGACGCGCTCGAACTCGAACCAGAATTTGCGCATGCGGTCGAGAATCGCCGCATCGGGCGGGATGGTTGAATACGCCGAGCGCACGTATAGCTCGATGACTTCCGCGGCCTCTTTTTTGAGCGGCGTCATTTCGCGCGGCAGGTGGCGCAGGAACTCATAGGGCGTTTCGTCTTTGCGGCGCGGACGGCCCATGTCCTCGCCAAGCGCGCAGAGCGCATCGAAGGCGTGCGCGACATAGCGCCGCACATCCTCGGGCTTTCCTTCGGCGCCCTCCCCCGCCATCGGGTTACGGAATTTGGTGCTGAGCGCGTTTGCGGCGCTGGGCCGGGCGTGGCGCGTGCCGATCGTGAAGTCGGGCAGCGTGACCAGTTTCGCGAGCACGCGATCGAGCCATTCGAAGAGTTTCACGACCCAGGCCGGATACGCATCGCGTTCGCGCCCAATACCGGCGGCGATCATGCCGATGCCGCGGATGAGCGCGTAGAGGCCGAAGAGCACCATGACGGCGAGCACGGCCACGCTGACGCCGTCGATGATCCTGTGCTGCTCGATTTGTTCGGCGGTACTCGCGACATACGGGGTCAACTCGAAGCGCCCGCCGAAGGACGCCCACGGATCGACTTCGTGCTCGGGAATGTAGGCCGGGCTCGGCATCGAGGGCAGCGGCAATTGGTAGGCGCCGACGCAGACGGCGATGACCATGAACACGCCGAGACCGCCCCAGAACACACCAATGGCGGACGGCAACGCGACCTGGCGCGCGCGGAAGTATTGTCGGATGCCGCTGAGGCTCGTGAGCAGCAGCAGCAAGAGCGCCGAAACGATGAAGAGGCCGACGTATACGTGCCCGGCCAGCACAAAAGCATGGCCGCCGCGCTGCAACACGGACAAACCGAGCGAGAAGATCAGCATCGCGGGGACGGTGATGTAAAAAATGGACACGCCGGGATGGCGGCGGCCGAGGCGCGCCGTCGGCTTCTGCGGGGTTTCGGCTTTCTTTTCGGAAAACCCCTTGAAGTCGTGCGGATCGTAGGCGGAAATTTCGATGGACGGCAGCAGGTAGTCGTCCTTCTTGCGGGCGACGGCAGATTTGTTGTCGCGCATGATGCTGCGACGAAAATCGCGGAGCGTTCCGGTGAGAATGCCGACGTCGCCGGCGGTTTTATTCTCGTCGATACAACATTCGTACATTAACCGGTTAGTTGTCCACCACACGGCGATCACGACGATCAAATTAAAAAAAGTCGCAACCCATGGGCCGTCCATAAAGCCACCCGCAACTGATCCCATGTCGTACACCGTGCTGGTCAACAAGGTATACAGCACCGTCACCATCGCTAACGCCATCACAAATGGAATTGAGTCGCCGACGTTGTCTTTCGCAACAACGCGATTTAAGGCCACCACACCCAGAACGACGCAGAACGCGAAGATGCGCAGAGCTACGTGTTCTACCTCGGAGTAAATCCATCGGACGTTCAGCAGATAAAAAACGACCGAGATCATCAGGCACCAAATAAAAATCGGCACGGCCGCGTCGATGATCCAATCGGTCGGCGTGCGGCCTTCACGGCGGCGATGTGCCGGGCCGAGTTGCTTTTTCAGCGAGCGGAAATCGGTCTTCTGCTTTTTCTTGTCGCGCTCGCGCGCCGCCGCGGCCTTGGGGTCATAGGCCGGCGACGACAGCGCCGTGAACGACGTGTCTTCAGTGTCCGATTTTTTGGGGGGCGAGCTCATGGAGATCGCGCTCCTCCCGGATGTGAAACACGTGGATATTGTGCGGCATGAGCAGCGCGGCGGCGGTTTCGTAGGCCGTCTGGCTGCCTACGCAAAAAACTGTCACCGCGAAGCCGGATAGTTTCATCTCCGCCAGCGCCAGCGCGAAGGTCTCGGTCACCTGCGCCACCACGGGCAGCAGCGCCGCGTCGCGCGGCAAGCCGCGGAATTCTTCCATTAGCAACGAGGTCACGTCGAGCACTTGCCCCGGCACCACGCGCGCGAGGTTTTCGGCAATCACGCGCGCCTGCTGCGTCGTGCGCATCGTGGGCACGCGCAAGGGGCTGATCCGCGAGGAGCGAGCTTCCCCCACTACCGCCTCCGCCACTTCGCCGCGCGACAGGGTCTGCCGCGACTCCACCTCGTATCGCGCGACTTCGGCCGCGTCGATCGCGTTCGTAATCATGCCGACTTGTTCGCCGGAAGATTGCAGCAGATACGAGATCGAGGCGGTCGTCGTGATCGCGAGTTCCATGCGCGCCTCGCGGTCGTCAGGCGGATAGCTGTCCTCGTGCATATCGAGGATCAGCGTACCGCCGGTCACAGCGGAGGGATCAAAAGTCTTCGTCCACAACTCGCCCGTGCGCGCTGTTGTTTTCCAGTGAATGCGGTTGAGCGGATCGCCGCGCTGGTATTCGCGCAAGCCCGCGAGCCGCGAGGGGTCCTCGTAAATCCGGTGCGACACGCGCACGGGACCCTGCGGCCGGCGCGAGGCAAAGTTGAAGGTCTCGATGTAGGTGATGGTCGGCAGCACGGACACGTAGTTCTGCGTGCGGCCCGTGCGAAAACGGCGCTGCAGGCCAAAGAGATCGCCGGATTCCATGACGGCCGGCCCGACGCGGTGATAGCCGCGCTTAGGCACCGTAAGCCTGTAGCGAATCGTGACGGATCGGCCCGGCATCAGCACGGCGAGCCGCGTGTTCTCGCCGGCGCGGTGACAAAAACCGGGGTGCATGTCTTCGATGAAGATCCACGGGATCGGCCAGCCGCGCTTGTTGCGAATGATCAGCGAGACTTCGATCGTGTCGCCCTGCTGGATGGTGTCCGCGCTGATCGAGCGTTCGGCTTCGAGGCCCGCGAGCCACATCAGCGACGACAGCCGCGCGAAGATCACGAGCAGGGCGAAGGTATACAGGGCGTACGCCATGTAGGGACTGCGTATGGCAAAGGCCAGCGCAATCCCGGCGGCGATTACGGCAGCACCGATGGCGTTCGTGCGCCATTCGCGCTGGTCCGAGTTCGCCGCCGCCGGTTCGCTCATGCGCGCCCGCCACCCCGCTCCAGTTGATCCGCCAATCCGGGATCCATCACGCGCACAAACCCGCGCGCTTGCGGGGAAAGTTGCTTGTTCTTGCGCCACACGACGCCGTAGGTGCGCTTGGGGAAATGTTCGGCGACGTTCACGACGTCGAGGTTCTCGTTGCCTGTAATGCAGATGCTCATGACAATCGACACGCCGAGGCCCAGTTCGACATAACGCTTGATGACTTCCCACCCACCCACTTCAAGCCGTACTTCATAGTTTAACTGTTCTTGCGCAAATACGAACTCGACTTGCCGCCAGGTGCTCAGGTGGCGCGGCGGGAGAATGAGCGGGAAGCGGCTGATGTGGCGCGGCAGAATACGCTTGCGCTTCGACAGCTCGTGGCCCTTGGGCATGATGAGGACCGGGTCGTATTCCACGATCGGATGGAATTTGATGTCTTCGGAGATGTCGAGCATCGGCCCGACGCAGAAATCGACCTCGCCGGCGCGCAGGAGTTCGAGCCCCTCTTGTCCGGTAACGTTTTGCAGCTTCAGGTCGATGCCGGGGTGTTCCCGCACGAATTTCTCGACGAAGGGCGGCAGCACGTATTGAATCGTGGAACCACCGGCGGCAATTTCGAGCCGCCCTTTCTCCACATGGTTGCGGCGGGCGTGGAAGGCCTCATCGATGTTCGAAAAGCCTTCTACAAGCGGTTGGGCAAGTTCGTAAAGCAGTTTTCCTTCGTGTGTCAGCTCGATTTTCGGGCCGTTCCGGTCGAACAGAGAGGCCCCCAATTCGCGCTCCAGGGCCTGTATTTGGAGGGTTACCGAGGGCTGGCTGAGGAACATCTTTTCGGCCGCTTTGGAGACCGTTCCCTCCTGGGCGGCATAGCAAAATCCACGCAATTGCTGCAGGCGATTGTGCTTATATCGGACCGATTTATCGGGCATAACGGGCGGCTCCGGGCGTATTGTACGCCGATGCCGGTTCATTGAATCAGACTATACTTAAATTGTCAATGATAAGCATTGAAATAATTAACTTGCTGACCACGTTCCGTTTACGTAGTGTTAGCCCCCGCTGGACTCGATGCTGCCGCTCCCGCGCATCCGCGCAGGCCGTCCGCGCCGATACTTTCGCAAGAGGATTGTACACATGGCAACAATCACTCGTTCCGTCGCCGGCCTGGAAATCCACGGCCCTGTCTCCGCCGCCGGCGAAGAAATCCTCTCGCCCGAAGCGCTCGAGTTCGCTGGCACGCTGCTGCGCGAGTTTCGCGGCCGCCGCGCGGAAATTTTCCAACGACGACAACGCGTGCAAGCCGAGCTCGACGCGGGCGGCCAACCTCACTTCCTCGAAGAAACCAAATCCATCCGCGAAGGCAAGTGGAAGACCGCTCCCCTCCCGAAAGACCTCCTCGATCGCCGCGTTGAAATCACCGGCCCCGTCGACCGCAAGATGATCATCAACGCGCTGAACTCCGGCGCCAAAATGTTCATGGCGGATTTTGAAGACTCGAACTCGCCCACCTGGGAAAACCTCATTGAAGGCCAGGTGAACCTGCGCGACGCGAACCGCCGCACGATCGACTTCCAGTCGCCCGAAGGCAAGCAGTACAAACTGAACCCGAAAATCGCGACCTTGCAGGTGCGCCCGCGCGGTTGGCATCTGGACGAAAAGCACGTGACGATCGACGGCCAGCCGGTCTCCGGCGGCATCTTTGACTTCGCGATGTACTTCTTCCACAACCACGCGCAGCTCAAGAAGAACGGCAGCGGCCCATACTTCTACCTGCCGAAGATGGAGCACCACCTCGAAGCGCGCCTGTGGAACGACGTCTTCGTCCGCGCGCAGAACCTGCTCGGCGTGCCGCAGGGCACGATCAAGGCGACCGTGCTGATCGAGACCATCATGGGTTCGTTCCAGATGGACGAGATCATCTACGAGCTGCGCGAGCATATGGCGGGCCTGAACTGCGGCCGCTGGGACTACATTTTCAGTTTCATCAAGCGCCTGCGCAAGCACCCGGACGTGATCCTGCCGGATCGCGGCCAGGTGACGATGACAAACCACTTCATGCGCTCGTACTCGCTGTTGTGTATCAAGACCTGCCACCGACGCGGCACGCACGCGATCGGCGGCATGGCCGCGCAAATTCCCATCAAGAATGACCCCGCCGCAAACGAAGCCGCCCTCGAAAAAGTCCGCCAGGATAAACGCCGCGAAGCCACCGACGGCCACGACGGCACTTGGGTCGCGCATCCGGGTCTCGTGGGCATCGCGATGGAAGAATTCGACAACGTCCTCGGCGAGAAGCCGAACCAGATCGACAACCTCCGCGAAGACGTGCAGGTGTCGCAGCAGGACTTGCTGCAAGTCCCCGAAGGCACGATCACCGAAGCCGGTCTGCGCGTGAACATCAGCGTCGGCATCGCGTACATGGAAGCGTGGCTGGCGGGCAACGGCTGCGTGCCGCTGCACAACCTGATGGAAGACGCGGCCACCGCCGAAATCTCGCGCACGCAGCTCTGGCAGTGGGTGCATCACCCCAAGGGCGTGCTGAACGACGGCCGCCGCATCACGATTGAGATCGTGCGCCAGATCGCGTCCGAAGAACTCGCGAAATTCCGCGCGCAGCTCGGCGAAGAGAAATACGCGAAGAGCAAATACGATCTCGCCGCGCGCCTGTTCGACGAAATCATCGCGAACGACACGCTCGAAGAATTCCTGACCCTGAAGGCGTATACGTACCTGGATTGACCAGGTGTGACCATTTTGAGTAGTGCTTTGTGCCGGACAATGTGCGTTCGGCGGAAGGCCTCACGGAGGCAAGGCGAAACATGGCAACCATCGAGCAGAAGGCGGAAAAACTGGAGGCGCGCGTGATGAGCCACGCAATCGATCCCGAAAAGGTCGCACACCTGAAGACCCTGTGGGAAACCGACCCGCGGTGGAAGGGGATCAAGCGCCCCTACTCGGTGGAAGATGTATTGAAGGCCCGCGGCACGCTGCGCATCGAGCACACCTTCGCGCAAGCCGGCGCGGCCCGCCTGTGGAAGTTGCTCCAGACCGAGCCGTATATCCACGCCCTCGGCGCGCTGACCGGCAACCAGGCCATCCAGCAGGTCGAAGCCGGCCTGAAGGCCATCTACCTCAGCGGTTGGCAGGTCGCGGCCGACGCGAACCTCGCGTGCGAAATGTACCCGGACCAGAGCTTGTATCCGTCCAACAGCGTGCCGGCGGTGGTCAAGCGCATCAACAACGCGCTGCGCCGCGCCGACCAGATCCAGGTGCTCGACGGCCGCAAGAACGGACCGTACTGGTTCGCCCCGATCGTGGCGGACGCGGAAGCCGGTTTCGGCGGACCGCTGAATGCGTTTGAGTTGATGAAGCAGATGATCGAAGCGGGCGCCGCCGGCGTGCACTTCGAAGACCAGTTGTCCTCGGCCAAGAAGTGCGGCCACATGGGCGGCAAGGTGTTGGTGCCAACGCAGGAATTCGTCACGAAGCTGATCGCGGCCCGTTTCGCGGCCGACGTGGAAGGCGTGCCGACCCTGGTTATCGCGCGCACGGACGCGGAAGCCTCGAAGTTCATCACCAGCGACTGCGACCCGCGCGACCACGCGTTCATTCCGGATCGCACGAAGCGCACGAACGAAGGCTTCTATGAATTGAACATGGGCATTGACTGCGCGATTGCGCGCGCGAAGGCCTATGCGCCGTATGCCGACCTCGTGTGGTGCGAGACGTCCGTGCCGGATCTGCACGAAGCCAAGAAGTTCGCGGAAGCCGTGAAGAAGGACTTCCCGGACAAGATGCTGAGCTACAACTGCTCGCCGTCGTTCAATTGGAAGCGCCACCTCAGCGACGACGTGATCAAGAAGTTCCAGAAGGAACTCGCCGCGATGGGCTACAAGTTCCAGTTCGTGACCCTGGCCGGCTTCCACGCGCTCAACCTGGGCATGTTCAACCTGGCGCGTCAGTACCGCGACAAGGGCATGGCGGCGTACTCGGAGTTCCAGGAAGAGGAATTCAAGTACGAAAAGTCCGAGGGCTACATGGCGACCAGCCACCAGAGCTTCGTCGGCGCGGGGTACTTCGACCGCGTTATCAACGCGGTGACCATTGGCGGCTCGGATCTTGCCGCCCTGGCCGGTTCGACCGAAGAGCAGCAATTCCACTAAACTCTAGCGTTATGCGCTAGCGATCGCGCGATTCCCGGCGCCGCAAGGCGCCGGGATTTTATTTTCAACCAAGGAGAGCCACATGCCTGCCTTTCAAGCCCCACTCCGCACGCTCATGGGCCCCGGCCCGTCGGATGTTTCGCCGCGCGTGCTCGCCGCGCTCGCGCAGCCGACCATCGGCCATCTCGATCCGGAATTCATCCGGCTCATGGACGAAACCAAGGCGCTGCTGCAGTACGCGTTCCAGACGAAAAATCAGATGACGTTCCCCGTGTCCGCGCCGGGCAGCGCGGGCATGGAATGCGCGCTTGTGAATCTCGTTGAGCCAGGCGACAAAGTCATCGTGTGCATCAACGGCGTGTTCGGCGGGCGCATGAAAGACATCGTCACGCGCATCGGCGGCACGCCGGTCGTCGTCGAAGACGCCTGGGGCACGCCGGTCGACGTGAACAAGGTCGAAGCCGCGCTCAAGGCGAACCCCGGCGCGAAGGCCCTGGCCTGGGTGCAGGCGGAAACGTCTACAGGCGCGGAATCCGACAGCGCGACGTTGGCGAAACTGGGTCACGCGCACGGTTGCCTGAACATCGTGGACACCGTGACCGCGGTCGCCGGCACGCCGCTTCGCGTGGACGAATGGGGCCTCGACGCCGTGTACTCCGGCACGCAAAAGTGTCTCTCCTGTGTGCCCGGCCTCTCCCCCGTCACCTTCAGCGAACGCGCGCTGGAGACCGTGAAGAAGCGCAAGACCCCAGCCGTGAGCTGGTTCCTCGACATCTCGCTGCTGATGGGATATTGGGGGTCCGGCGAAAACCGCCGCGCGTATCATCACACCGCGCCGATCAACGCGAACTATGCGCTGCACGAAGCGTTGAGCATCCTGAAGGAAGAAGGCCTCGAAAATTCCTGGGCGCGCCACAAAAAGCATCACCTCGCGCTGCGCGCGGGCGCGGAGGCGCTAGGCCTTTCGTTCGTTGTCGCGGAGAAAAGCCGCTTGCCGCAGTTGAACTCGATCTCGATTCCGGCCGGCGTGGACGAAGCCGCCGTGCGCAAGACACTGCT
>CAZUJL010000034.1:0-36764 GCA_964620045.1 uncultured Nitrospirales bacterium | reverse complement strand
GCACGTCCATTGTCCAAACGAGCAAGGCGAATTATAGCGCCCCCGATCAGCCGGTTTTTCACAGCGCGCCCATTATCGTCGTCGAAGGCAGTGCGACAAGCAAACGCATCGAATCCGATCTTGATGAATTTCGGCGCTGGTTTCCCGCGTCGCTTTGTTACACCAAAATCGTGCCGGTGGACGAAGTGATCACGACCACCTTGTTCCACCGCGAAGACGGCCATCTCTCGCGACTTCTACTCGACGATGCGCAGAAAGCCAGGCTCGACCGCATGTGGGACGAGTTGCACTATGTGACCCAGGACGCGTTCATGTCGGTGGACGCACTCGAGCAGATTTTGGAATTCGCCACCCAGGACGGCGACCCGAAGGTCTTCGAGCCGTTGATCGAACCCACCCATAAGCGAGCGGAGGCATTTCGGCAACGGCTTACCGACACGGAGCCTCGGCACATCGAGGGCGTACTGAAGTTTGCCGAACTCGCCTACCGGCGGCCGTTGACGGGCACCGAAGAAGAAGAACTGCGCGGGCTTTATCAGGAGCTTCGCGTGGAAGAATTGCCGCACGACGAGGCCATCCGCTTCATGCTGGCGCGCGTGTTCGTGGGGCCGTCATTCCTGTACCGGTTGGAGGAGGCTCCGCCGGGAACGACGTCCGGCCCGGTGTCCGATTGGGAGCTGGCAAACCGGTTGAGCTATTTCCTGTGGTCATCGATGCCGGATGCGGAACTGCGCGAGGCCGCTGCGGCGGGACAACTTCACAACCCGGATGTGCTCACCGTACAGGCCAGGCGCATGTTGTCCGATCCGAAAATGCGCCGGCTCGCCACCGAATTCGCCTGTGCGTGGCTGCACATCTATGACTTCGAGTCGCTTGATGAAAAAAGCGAAAAGCATTTCCCGACCTTTGCTGATCTGCGCGGCCCGATGTATGAGGAAGCCATACTCTTCTTCACGGACGCCTTCCAAAGCGACGCTCCGGTGCTCGATCTTTTTGACACCGACCATACGTTTCTCAATGAGGCCCTCGCCCAACACTATGGCATCCCTGGCGTAACCGGCGCGGAGTGGCGGCGCGTGGACGGCGTGAAGGAGTTTGGCCGCGGCGGTATCCTGGGTTTGGGCGCGACGTTGTCAAAACAGTCCGGCGCGTCGCGCACGAGTCCGATCCTTCGCGGCGCATGGTTCTCGGAGGTGGTGCTTGGCGAAAAACTCCCCCGTCCGCCCAAGGACGTTCCGCTTCTGCCCGAAGACGAAGCCACGGAGAGCTTGACCGTGCGCCAATTGACCGAAAAGCACACCAGCGATCCGCGTTGCGCAAGCTGCCATGCACGCATCGATGGTTACGGCTTCGCCCTGGAAGGTTACGATGCCATTGGTCGCGCCCGCACGCGCGACCTGGCCGACAGACCCATTGAGACGCGCTCGACGTTGTTCGACGGTACCCCGGTGGAAGGAGCGGACGAACTGCGTGAATACCTGCTCACCCACAAGCGCGATGCCGTGCTTCGGCAATTTTGCCGCAAACTGCTCGGCTACGCGTTGGGCCGCGGCGTGATTTCGTCTGATAAACCGTTGTTGACGGAGATGCAACAGCAGTTGCAAACGCACGACTACCGTTTCAGCGCCGCCGTGGAGACCATCGTGCGCAGTAAACAGTTCCTCGAAATCCGCGGGCGTGATACGATCTCCGAAGATGAAGCCATCCAGCACCAATCAGAGGTGAATTGATCATGGGCAATCATCGTTTTTCACGCCGTACCTTTCTCCGTGGAGTTGGCGTCACCATGGCGCTGCCCTGGATGGAATCTCGCAATGTTTGGGGGGATGAACCTGGTGCAGCCATCCGGCCCGCCAGCGAAGCGCCGGTTCGCATGGCCGTGCTCTTTTCCGGCAATGGTTTTCATAGCAAGGAGTGGTGGGCCAAGGGTGAAGGCAAGGCCATGGAACTGGGCCAAGTGCTCGCACCGCTGACAGACTTACGGGAGAAAATGCTTTTCATTCGCGGGCTCTACAACGCCGAGGCCCTGAAGGGAAACATTCATAGTTCGCAAACGGGCAACCTCCTCTCCGGCGCTCCATTGGCGTCAGGGGGCGATATCCGTTCCGGCACGAGCATCGATCAGCTGCTCGCCCAGCGCTACGGCCGCTCGACCAAGGTGCCGAGCCTCGTGCTTGGCTGCGAGAAGTCGAATCCGTCCGTCCACAAAAACTACTCGATGCTTTACAGTTCGCACATCTCGTGGAGTTCGCCGACCACCCCTACGCCGCTCGAACTGTATCCGGCCCTCGCCTTCGACCGCTTGTTCAAGGATGAGGTCAGTCGCGGCGACAAGAGCGTGCTCGATGCCGTCATGTCCGACGCGAGCGATTTTCGCCGGAACGTCAGCGCCACGGACCAGCGCAAGCTCGACGAATACCTTGATTCTGTTCGTGAAGTGGAGCTGCGCATCGAGAACGCCGGTAAGAAAGGGGAACTGCAGGGCTGGCGTCCTACCCTCTCCGCGCCAAACATCCCGCGTCCGGCTGACGGCATCCCGCAGGACATTGCCGAACATATGCGACTAATGAGCGACATTCTCGTGCTTGCATTTCAGACGGACACCACGCGGCTTTGCACGCTCAAGCTGAACAACGATCACAGCTCGCTGCGTTTCCCGAACCTCGGCGTGGACTACATGATCCACCATTTACTCTCGCACAGCGACACGGCGGACTGGCTCAAGGTCAACCAGTTCTTCCTGGAACAACTTGCTTACATCGCGCGCAAACTTGACGGCATTCAGGAAGGCGACCGCACCCTGCTCGACAATTCGATGGTGCTCTACTGCTCCAGCATGCTGACCGGCAATCACGACGCCAACGAACTCCCCGTGGTGCTCCTTGGCGGCGCGGGTGGGCGCATCCAGGGCGGACGGGTCCTCGACTACAAAGAGAAAACTGAGCGCCAGATGTGCCGCCTCTACCTTTCGATGATGGACAAGATGGACGTGCGCCTCCCTCAATTCGGCGACGCGACGGAAGTCCTCGCCGAGGTGTAGTTTTGACGCGCCGTTGCCCGGGAACGGCTCAGACGAAGTCCCACGGTTTCCGCTTTTCGCGTGAGAGTAGCGCATTTGCCTCTTCGTCGCCGATGAAGCGTTCCTTCTTCGGGTTGTACTCCACATCCCGTTCGAGCCACATCGCGACGTTGGCACAGTGGACGGTCGTCATCGATCGGTGCATCATGTTCGGATTGGCCACGGTCTGTTTGCGCGATCGCACGCAATCCAGGAAATCCTGCATGTGATCGAGCGAGCGGCCCGTCCTCTCGACGTACTCGTTGATCACTTGACTGTAATTTTCCAGCAATTCGGGCGACGACGCTTCGGCCCGGGTATAGTTGTCCGCCGCGCCAACCCACCCGCGCTCGCTCACGAATCGTTCACCACAGGACCCGTGCCAGTACTTTTCGCCGCGGGAGAGGATCAGCTTCTTTCCATTGGAAAACGTGCAAACCATGCCGTCGCCGGAATCGTTGTCGACATATTCATACTTCACCGGCGATGTGTCTTCCAGCCCCAATCCATACTGGGCCTGAGCAAAAGTATGGGCGCCCCATTCGCCGATGCAACTCGTGTGAAAATCGTAATCGCCGCGCCACTCGCCGTTCACATATTTCTCGTTGTAGGGCCGCCAGGGACAGGGACCCAGCCAGGCATCCCAATCGACAACGTCTTTTGGTGGTTGTTCCTGGGCCGGGAGCAGGTTTCGCTTCATCTTGGCGGAGTCCCACGGCGCGATGTGGGCGTAGGCCGTGTGCACGTCGCCCATACGCCCCGACTGAACCATCTGGTAGCAGAACGCGTGATGCTCTTCGCTGAGGCGCTGCGTGCCAGTCTGGTATATGCGGCCGTGTTTCTTCGCGGTCTCCACGACGGCACGGCCTTCTTCGACCGTCATGCACGACGGCTTTTCCGTGTAGACGTCTTTCCCGGCGCGCATCGCCAGGATGGACGCCGGCGCATGCCAGCGGTCGCCGGTAGCGATGAGCACCGCGTCGATGTCGTCGCGCTCCAGCATTTCGCGCATGTCCGTGTACTGGTCACAGTCCGAGTTCCCGTACGCGTCGTCAACATGAGCCTTGATCCGGTCCCGTTCCCGCTTCTGCACGTCGCAGATTGCAACGAATTGCACGTCGTCTTTGCTCATCAGCCACTGGAGATCGTGGAAACCCCGGCTTCGGAGCCCGATTCCCGCGACGGTTATGCGTTCCGATGGCGCGACGGAAGTCCTTTGAACGTGTGCGCAAGCGGGGAGTATTAGCGGTGCGGTGGCGGCCGCCGTTGCGCGGGCAAGAAACCCGCGCCGTGAGATCTTTTGGCTCATGGGATAATCCTCCTTGGGATGCGCGTCTGCCCGACTTCCTTGGCGGCTATGAACTTACCGCTTCGGCTTATTAGGGTTCAATGATGAACTTAATAAATCAAGGACACGGAAGCCCAATAGACCTTCATTTGTGGCTATTCGAGTCTGAGAGAAACGTACTTCAGGGGAGGAGAAACACAATGGCGGAGAGGGTGGGATTCGAACCCACGGTACGGTAGACCGCACAACGGCTTTCGAGACCGCCGCCTTCAACCACTCGGCCACCTCTCCGGAAAACACGTGTGTAGGGCACGGATCGTAGCAAACGGCGGGGCGGCGCGTCCAGCGGGCCCATTAAAACGAACCGCGCGCAGCGGGTTGCCGCTGCGCGCGGGAGTATCGCGATAATTTATCCGTTACGGGATCGTGACCCACGACCCGGCCGCAGCGGACCCGAGCTTCTTGCCGGCCGCGCTCGCCATGTACGCGTCGTAGTCCGCGCCCGCCGGCGGCATTTGGAACTGCTCGCCGGACTTTGCGCGTTCAAGGCGCTTCTGCGCGTACACGCGCTCTACTGTGCTCACGGTCATGTTCTGATCGCTGTTCAAGCGCGCGATTTCCTGATACAGCGCCTTGCGGTCGTCGTTCTCCGCTGCAATCGTGCGCTGGATTGCGTTCTTCTGATCCGCGTCCGCAATCGCGTCGGCTTTCACCAACTCGACAAACCCGCGGTTGTTCTCGCCGACCGCGCCGGTCTTCTTCGCTGCTTCCAGTTCGGCATTGCGCGCGCGCATGCTGTTTGCGATCTGCTTCACGCGCGCGGAGTCTTCCTTCACCTCGGCGGCGTAGGCCGTCTGGATCGGGTTCAGCGCATCGAGCGCGCGCTCCAGCATCGAGTTCTGCTGCGGCGCGGGCGCCACTTCGGGCAGCGTGTCGGATTGGCCGCCGACGTAGTCCAGAATCTTGTCGGCCTGTTCCTGAATGTGGCGAATGGTGACGTTGATGTTCGCGTCGAAGGTGTCCGGAATCACGACACATCCGGCCAACAGCGCAATGCAGGCGGCAATTGCCGCACGGGATACTCGTTTCATGGGATGGCCCTCCTGGGGCATATAGACGCGGCCCCCGCTGCAACTATTCAGACCGCCCCCCGGGCGGAAGTGTCTACATATTGTGCCCCAGATCAGCCTAAAAGTCCACGGTGGTAGTACTTGTCTCCTGTAACAACTTCAGCGCCTCGGCCAATGCCGACTGGTCCATGTCCAGGGTTATCCGCAGGTTTAACCCGTTGTATTCCTTCGTCTTTACGCTTTCGAGCAGGGCAAGTCCGGTTATCTTGTCATCCTGCAATTGCGCGCTAATCTGCCCACGATCGAAGGGGCGCTGCGGCGCGGTACCCAGCAACTTGTCCATGGCCTTCGCCGCGATGTTTGCGCCGGCACCCGACAGGAATTTGTCGGTCTGCAGGAGATCTTCCACAAGGCTGCGATTCACGCTCAGTTTTCCCGGCGATACGGCCTCAAATGAAAACGAGTGCAGGGCATTGCTCGCATACTCTGCGGAGACACGCCCTTGTGCGGTTCCCGTGAGCTGTGTGTCGGGAGGTTTCACTTCGTCGGTAAAGATCGCCAGGTCCGCGCCTTCAAAGGTGCCGTCCAGCACAATCGGCATCCCCTCCTGCAACACGCCGATGTCGATATCGGCGCGGATCTCGCCGCGGAACAGTTCGCCTTTTGCCTGTTGCACACGCATCAGTTCGCCGTCGAACAGCACCGGGCCTTCGGCGTTGTTTATTGAACCGCCCGCCGCGGAGATCTTCGCGGCCTTGATATCGCCCGAGCCGACGAGCGCATCAGCCTGGTAGGTGCCGTTCGCGGCGAAGGCCACGCCCTCGGCAAATCCGACGTTACCCGGCAACACCAACTTCGCCGCGCCCATGCGTCCGGTCCAATCCGCGCGCAGGGCTTCATTCACAAATCCAAACTTCGCATCGAGCGCGAACGTTCCTTGCACTTCCTGCAGCATTTCCATGCCGACCAGAACTTGCATGTCGCTTTCGAGTGTCAGCGTGCCGCCGCCGCTCAGCGGCGAGGTTGTGAAGCGAGACTCGCTCAGCCGCACGTTCGTGCCATCGCCCACCTTCGCCGCGAAGCCGCGCAGAATGAGACTGTCGGCATCCGCGTTGTATTCGATGTTCCCCTCGCCGATCGCCTTTGATCCATACGGCAGGAGCAGTTCGCCCAGGCCGAGGTAGTCCGAGCTCAGAGTGAAATCGATCTCCTTGCGATCGCCCACGATCCGGACTGTTCCTTCCATCGTCGCCGTGCCAACCAAATCGGGTTGATCGATGAGCTGGCCGATAAGCCCAAGGTCCGCACCACCCACAATGCCGCCGCCGCCAACATCCGCGCCCGTCTCGTACTCCCATCCAGCCAGTTCGAGCGCCGTGATGCCGTCCGGCGCCTCAGCCCGAAGCTGCGAAATCGTGAAGCGCCCCTCGGACTGCGCGTACTCCATCGAACCTTTCGCCGTAATCTCGTCCAGCTTGATCGTGTCGTACTGAAAGGCTTTCAGCGTCAGATCGGGCTGAATGTGCAGCGGCGCATCCTGACCCTTCGCTTCGGCATGAATTTTTCCCTGAATCGTGCCGCTGATGGACGCGGCCATCTCGTCGCCCGCCACCAATTCCACCCACGGCGCGATCTGCACTTCCTCGATCACGGCCTCCGCAATATAGTGGTCCGCGCCTTCGTATCGCGCGGACGCCGTCACGCGGCGATCGCCAATGCGCGCTTCCGCCGTGCCCTCAATGGCCTGATCATCACCCTCGCGCGCGCCGGACGCCTGCACCGCCCACACGATCGGTTCCGCACTCGCGCCGCCGCCTTTCGATTCCGCGTGCGCGTCGATCGTATAGGTCTCCGGCGTCCACCGCACCGTCGCGTTTGTCGTAAACGTGTCGAAGCGCACGCCCGCCACGCCTTCGCGAAATGCAACTGGCAAGGCATTCACCATCTCGGCATGCGTCCACGCCGGAATCTCAGCCCTTATCTCGCCGGAGTCACTCGTGCCCTGCAGCGTCGCGCGGGCCACTTGTCCGCGTGCGAATTCCAGCGTGGCGGTGGCCGTCGTGGTTTCTCCGTGCTCGGCATTTAGCGCGAGGCTCACAACTTCCGGATACAGAGCCTCGTCCGCGTCCGCCAGGCGCAAGCCGTACACGCGCGCGGCCGACGCCAGCGTGGACACGACCGATTCGCCCAGCCCCACGCGCGCCGCAGCATTGGCGATCGCAAACGAATCAAACTGTACCGGCGCTTTCAGTGAGTGCAAGAACGCGCGCACACCATCCCCAGCCACTTCACCCTCGCCTACGGTCACATCGACGTGCGCAGCGTCACCAGTCAGCGGACCCGATACCTCGAATGCCAGGCGCATCAAGCCCTCGCTCGCAATGGTCTGTTTCCAGGCGAGGCGTCCGTCCACATAACTGCCGCGGCCATCCACCACCACATCGTCCACGCGCACATCGACACCATCCGGCGTGGTGTACACGAACAGCGCCGGCTTCGATTGCACGACAATCTGCGCCGCGGCAGGATCGGCAAGATCCGCGTTGACCTGTAGCGAATCGAGCAGCAGGAACATGCTGTCTTCCGAATGCAGTCGCACGGTGAGTTCATCCACCAGCATCTCGCGCGGGATGAACGTCGTACTCGATTTGCCAACTTTCGAATCTGCCGTCGCGGTGACTTTCTTGAACAACGGCAGCTCGCGCAATTCCTCCGCATACGGATCGGCATCCACGAGGAGCTTGCCGATGCGTACACGCTTCACTTTGCGGCCGCTGGCGAGTAGCGAGTATTGCGTGTTTACGTTGAACGCGGAAAGCAGCGGCGCCTTGCGACGCTTCGCGTCACGATTGGCATAGAGATACACGTGGTCAATGCGCAGTTCAGGGAACTCTCCGCCCCAAGCAACATCCGCGATCAGGCCCGTGTTTCGTTCCAGCGCCCATTCGGCCGCCTTGCGCTGCGGATAGCCCGAATACCAAACCGCCACGAGTGCGAGGATTAACGCGGCGATCCCGCCCGCGATCCAGCGCCATCTGCGTTTGCGTTTCGGTTCGGCCATCGGCCGTGTCCCCCGTCCACCTCTACTCGCCGACAACTTCGATGGACACCTTGCCAATTACCGGCAACAGGCGCACCTGCTCCACGAGGTCACCCTCGGACAATTTAATGTGCGTCGCGTCGGCATAGGTCTGGTGAAAGGTCGGGTCGACGTCCATCCACTCGCCCACCCACACCGTGGCCCACTGGTGGAAATAAAAACCCGGCTTCGGCGCATCGGCATAAATCAGCCCGGCGACTTCCCGCGCCGGCACACCCGCCGCGCGCGCAAGGCCCACAAACAGGATGCTGTGCTCCGTGCAATCGCCTTCAAGACTATCGAGCACTTCGAGCGAATTGGACAAGCGCGCCGAAAATGTCGGCTGCATGTTCTGCGAGACCCACGTGGCAAGTTTGTCCACCACCTTCAGCGCGTCCTTCTCGTCGCCCACAATCTCGTGCGCCTTCTCCACCAGACGTTCGTCGTCGCTCTGCACGTACAGCGTCGGTTTCACCCATTCTGCGGCCGGGCCCGTCGTCACCGGCACCTGCACGGTCTTGGCCGGGGCCTTCGCCAGCCGGCCCTCAAAGGTCCAGTGGTCGCCGTCGCGCGTGAACGTCTGGCGCGCGTCGTTGAACAAGTGGTCTTCCGTCAACGGACCCGTCACGCGCAGCTTCAGGGTCTCGCGGGTCCGCGGCTTTTTGATCGGCGTCTTCACCATCGCCGCGTTCGACACAATGGTGTCGTTCTGAAATTTGACGTCCTTCGCGATTTCTTCCGGCTCGACGCGCATTGTGATCATGCCGCCGCCGACGTGGTCTTCCAGCAGTTCACCGGCCTCGGTCAAATAAGCCACGGAATCCATCGGCATCGGCTTCATCACGGTCTTTACCTTGTATACCTTCGTCGCCACCCCGTCGAGCACGCGCTCCTCTGTGCCCAACACCTCGCTGACGGCCTCCAATTCCTTGCCGAACATCGGCTCAAACATATAAAACGTGAATGTATCGCCGATCGCCGGGCCGCTTTTGATCATCTCCATCGACTTAATCGCGTCGTGCAGGGTCTCGCGCGCCGGCGGCAACATGGTCGTCGTCGTGCGCTTCCCCACGGTCGAGCTGAGCTCCAATCCCTGGTCCGTCGCGCGCGCCACATATCGGCTTTGACCGGTGACGTCTTCGACCGTCTCCTCCACCGACAGCAACGCGCCCTCGGCGGAGTAGCGCCGGGTCGTCAGCGCCTGCATCTCCTGCTGCATACCGACCATTGCGAGGCGAAAAGTGACGTCTTGCAAAAAGCGAATGCTGCCGTCGTCCATCGAATCGACACTGGATTTGGCGAACCCGACCTTCTGACCGTTCATATACAGGCCGAACCACGTCGTGCCTTCGAGTTCGCTGACATCGATCGCCTGCGCGCTCGCCGGGATTGCCGCAAGCACCAGCAGCGCGACCAGCGCCGCGCATCTCCGCATCCATTGCCGCATCGGAATTCCTCCGTCGTTCGTCACAATTTCAGCGCCACACCCGGCAGGCGCTCGGCGTATCGCAGCCACTGCTCCAGCATCAGCACCGCCCACAAGTGGTGCCCGTAGTCCGCGCGGCTCGCCTGGTGCGCATCCAGCAACGCACGCACGGCCCTCGGCTCCACATAGGACGCCACCCGCGCGCCCGGCGCGAGCGCCAACTCTTCCAGCAACTCCACCGCGCGACCGTCGCGAAACCAACCGTGCACCGGCACGGAGAACCCGCGCTTGCGCTGTTCGAGCAGCGCCGCGGGCACCTTATCGCGCAGCGCGCGCTTCATGATTCGCTTGGACTCACCGTTATTGTACTTCATTCCAAAAGGCAGCGTGGCCGCGAATTCCACAATGCGGTGATCCAGTAGCGGCACGCGCACCTCGAGCGACACCGCCATGCTCATGCGATCGACTTTCGTCAGCACGTCGTCGGGCAGATACATGCGCAGGTCCTGATGCAGCATGCGGTCGTTGTCTTCCGCGCCGCTCGATTCGTCCCAATGTGCGCGAAACCGATCCTCCGCCATCGCGCGCACGGCCACTGCCGTCGCGGGGGCATACACGTCCGCGCGTTGGTCTGCCGTAAAACATGAATGTCGCCGGCGGAACCGCTCCATCGGAGGAAGCGCGGCGTCCGCGCTGAAGCGGCGGACCTTGTCCCACCAAACACTGCGCGGCGCGAGGCGAAGACCCACGTCAAGCAGACTGCGCAGCGCGCCCGGCCAGCGCGCGTACCCCGACACCTTGCGCGTCATGTGCAGCCAACTGTAGCCGGCAAACAATTCGTCGCCGCCGTCGCCGGACAGCGCGACAGTCACATGCTCCCGCGCGAGCTTGGACACCATATACGTGGGAATCGCGCTGGAATCGGCGAAGGGCTCGCCGAAATAGGAAATCAATTCGCCGCTCAGCGCGGCCGCATCCGGCTCCGCCACGCGCTCGATGTGCTCCGTTCCGAAGGTCTCCGCCGCCATGCGCGCGTAGCGCCGTTCGTCGGCTTCCGTGTCGTCGAATCCGATCGTGAAGGTTTTCACGCGCGGACCACCCAGCTCGGCGAGGAAAGCCACCACCGAAGTCGAATCGATCCCGCCGCTCAAGAACGCACCCAATGGCACATCGCTCACGCGTTGCCGGCGCACAGCATCGTGCACCAACGACGCGTACGCTTCCGTCGCCGCGCCTTGCTTCCACGATCGCGCGGGTCGCATTTGCGGACGCCAGTACACTTCGCGCCGCAGACGCCCGCGCTGCCAGATCAGCGCCTCGCCGGGACCCAACGTGTGCACGCCCTGATAAATCGTGTCGGGATGCGGCACATAGAGATATGTCAGGTACGCGTCGAGCGCGACAGGATTGATCGCGCCGCTCACGAGTCCCGAGTGCGCAAGACTGTCGAGTTCAGAACTGAACGCAAACGTGCCGCCGCGTTCGGTATACACGAGCGGCTTGATGCCGACGCGATCGCGCGCGATGTACAACCGTTCGCGGCGCGCGTCCCACACCGCGAACGCGAACATCCCGTTGAGGCGCTGTACCGCAGCCTCTTCCCATGCCTCGTAGGCGCGCAGCACGACCTCGGTGTCGCAGCGCGTGCGAAACTCGTGCCCCAGGGCCTTCAGATCCGCGCGGAGCTCGTCGGCATTGTAAATTTCGCCGTTGAACACGATCGCGCAGGTTTCGTTTTCGTTGGCCATCGGCTGGTGGCCGTGGGCGACGTCGATCACGCTCAAGCGGCGCGCGCCGAGTCCGATATTGCGCCGCGCCCAGGTGCCGCCCTCATCGGGCCCGCGGTGATACAGCGCGCGCGTCATCGCGTCCAGCGCCGAAACATCCGCGGAACGCGACGCGTCTTCGTGCGCGATCCCGCAGATGCCGCACATGATCATGCACTCCGGCGCGCGCGGTCGAGCAGCCCGAGATACAGTTCGCGGTGCGCAGCCACCATCGACGCCACGCTAAACTTCGCGCGAACATGCGCCGCGGCATTCGCACCAAGTCGTGCAGCTTCGTCGGGATGCGAAATCAGATTCAGCACGGCGTCGGCGAAGTCCTCGGGGTTGCGCGTGTCCACCAGCATACCCGTGTCGCCGTGCGCGACGACTTCCGGCACGCCGCCGACCTTCGCCGCAACCACAGGCCGTCCAGCCGCCATCGCTTCGAGCACAGTATTGGGCAGACCTTCGGTTTTCGAAGTGAGCACCGCAACATCGAACGCCGCATACAGCGGCGCAGCGTCTTTGCAGTTCAACGCAAACCGAAACGCATCGCCCAGCCCGCGCTGCATCACGCTCCGCTGCACCGTTTCGCGCAGCGGCCCATTGCCCACGAGCACGAAGTGTGCATCCGCGCGGCGCACGCGCACACGCTCGGCCATCGCGACAAACAACTCGTGGTCCTTGTCCGCCGAAAAATTCGCCACCATACCCACCACCGGCACCGACGACGGCAACACCAGCTCCGAACGCGCACCCGTATTGCTCGCCGGTGGCACACTCACACCGTTGTATATCACCGTATACCGGTCGAGGGTTTCCTGCTCTTGCGCCGCCGCATATTCCGCAACCGCATGCGAATTGGCCACAATCGCGGTCGCATATTGGTTCGCGCGCCGCTGCAACCACACATGTCGCCGCTTTTTCCACGTCGCCCGTTCGCGGCGACTCGATACGATCACCGGCACCCGCGCGCGCCGTGCGGCGAAATTGGTCAAATAGTCAAAGCCGGAAAGATAGGTCTGCACGATATCGGGTTTTGGTACGCGAAAATGTTTTGTCAATCGCCCAAACTGACGGAGATCCCAGCCGTTCTGAATTCCAAGCGTCGTAATTGGCGCACCAACCTGTTTCGCCCACGCGCCCGATTCGCGCGTGCACACAACGTCGATCTCAAAATCCGGCGAAAGCCCCGCGATCAGATGAAGCGCTTGCCGCTCGGTCCCGCCGGGCGCGAGCGACGGAATCACAATGCACAGCCGCGGGCGTGCGTTCATCGCGCGACGGCTTTCAGATGCGCGAGCAGCCTCGGCGCAGCGACGTCGAGCGAAAATTTTTCTTCTGCCGTGCGCCGCCCAGCCTCACCCAATCGCTTCCGTAATTTCGTGTCGCGCAATTTCGACAAGGCCGCACGCCATTCGTCTGGCGTATCCGCAAGCAATCCATTCACACCATCTTCGATGATGTCAGTCACAGCCCCGAACGGCGTCGCCACGCACGGCACACCGCAGGCCATATACTGCAGCGCCTTCAACGCGCACTTTCCGCGCGCCCAGTCGGTCTTCGGCAACGGCATGATGCCGACGGCGAACTCCTGCACCTCGCGCACTTCGGTGTCGTAGGCCCACGGCCGGTGCCAGGCTTTTTCCACGGCCGCACGCACAGGATTGGCGCCGATTAGGCGCACCTCGGCATTGTCGAGTTCGTTCAACACATCCGCCAGCAGCGCGACGTGCTCGCTCGTGCTCGGCCCGCCAATCCAGCCCACGACAAATTTCTCCGGCACTTTCGTCGCCGGCACGAAACGATCCGTGTCGACCACCGTGGGAAACACCTCGGCACGCCCGCCCGCCGCCAGCGTCTCGTCCCGCAGCCACGCATTGCCCGCGAGCACCAAATCCGCGTGCTGCATCAGCCACGTTGCCTGACCCGGCTCCTCGAAACGTTTCCAGAATCCCGGCAGGGCATTTGGTGGCGACTGATGCACGGCATCGTCCAGATCGAACACCAGCTTGCGCGCGCGCAGGCGCAGTTGCTTGGCAAACTCGCGCACATACGCCGACATAACGGCCTTCTGCAAAATAACCACATCGTATTTTCGCGCGCCGAGAATTTGCAGCGCGCGCCGGCGCGCCTCGTGCAGGTGATAGCTGCGCGCGCGGCCTTCCGCCGCCTTCGCGCGCAGGCGCGTGTAGTCGTCCTGCGTAAAGGGACACGCGACGGTGCATTCAACACCGTGCGATTGAAGGTAAGGCAGAAACTGGTGCACGCGATAGCGCGGGCTCGCCACGGATTCCGGGTACAACGTGAGGAACAGCGCCCGCATATGCGCGCGACTACCCGCGGCCCAGCGCCGTCCACACGCGCCACGCCACATCGCCGACGTTGATCGTGCCGAGGCAGTCCACTTCGCCGGCGGGACACGCGCCGGGTGTCTCCATGCGGCCCGCGTTCCAACAGCCGGCGCATTCGCGTCCATTCGTCACGCGTTCAACGCCGGCGTCGTTACCAACCAGCAGCGCGGGATCCGTCGGGCCGAACAATGCAATCACCGGCGTATCCACGGCACGCGCAAGGTGCATCAATCCGGAATCGCTGGCCACAACGGTCTGCGCGGCATGCAGCAGAATCGCCGCATCGCGCACGCTCGTACGTCCCGCGAACGATTTCGCGATCCCCACGCTCTCCTCCGCGCCGCACAACTCGATCACGCGACACCCGCGCGCTTCGAGATTGCCGGCCAATGCACGCCACGCCTCGGCCGACCACCGCTTGGGCTGCCAGCTCGCGCCCGGCGCGATCGCCACGAGCGGGCCGTCACCCGCCGGCAACTCTGCCAGCAGCGGCGAGTCCCAATTCTTGTAATACAGCCGCGGCCGCGCATCCGGCGCAAGCACATCCGCCCCGCGCGCATATTGTTCGAGCCGCAGCACATCGCGCGGCGCGCCGCGCAATAAGTAGTAAATGTCTGGCGACGGTGACAGCGGATTCACCGCGTCCACATACGGATTGTCGATGAATAGATCGGGATGGTTCGTCAACACTTCGATACGCGCCGGCGGCCACTTGCGCCGCAGCGCCTCAAACACCGGCAGCGCCATGATTTCGTCGCCCAGCCGCCAGCGCAGCTCCACTAGCAACCGCGGCTGCAGGCCCATCGTCGCCTTCGCGAGGTATTTCACGCGGTGCCCCGCGCGCCGCATGCGCCGCGACACCGGCCCCCACTGCTCGTAATAAGACTCGGCCGCGTTCACGCCGGCACCTTTATAAGCGGACTGTACGTCGTCGCAAGATTTTTCGCGAAGCCTTCCAGCGTGAATCGCGCGAGCGCATGCGCCCGCGCCGCTTCGCCCATCGCCTTGCGCCGCGCGGAATCCAGCGCGAGCTCGCGCACCGATTGGTACAACGACACAAAGTCGTTCGGCTGGCACAGCATCGCCTTGTCGCCCGTGATCTCGGGAATCGCGCCGCTCATTGTCGTCACCACCGGCATGCCGCAGGCCATCGCCTCAATGATCGCCATGCCGAACTGCTCCTGCCATTCCGGCGTCGCGATGCTCGGCAACACGAACACATCCGACGCACGAAACGCCTCGGGCATGCGGTCATACGTCAACGACCCAAGAAACGAACAGCGCGACTCCAGCCCGGTTCGCGCGATCAGGCGCTCGACACGATCCCGACCCGGACCCGTACCCACCACGGCAAGTCTGAATTTAAACCGAGCAAGTTCCGGATCGCGCACCAACTCGTGCAGCGCCAGGATCAGGAAATCGATACCCTTGCGCGGCAGCAGCCAGCCGACAAACAGAATCACAAACTCATCGTCACGCAAGCCCAGCGCTGCGCGATTGCTGGGGCCCGGAGAAAAAATGTTCGTGTCCACGCCCGGATCGATCACCGCGATCTTCTCCGCGGGCACATGCTCCATTTCAAGCACGCGCCGCGAACGCTCCGTGTGCACGATGAACACGTCGGCTGAAGCCGCTGCCCGTTCCTTCAGCCGCCGGCGTTCCGCGTCGCGCTCCATGTTGAACGGAATGTTGTCCCACACCATCACTGCCGTGGGGATGCCGAACTGATCGCGCGCGTCCAACGCCTGCGCCGTCCAATCGGTGAACAACTCCCACGTGTGAACAATGTCGAATCCGCGCAGCCGCTCGGCAAACGGAACCACGCGCGCCTCGCGATCGCCGTAACGCGAAAGAAACGTGTTCTTGAACCGCGCGAGCGCCGGGCCCATCTGGGTATCGTAATAAATCGGCTCCACATTGAACGTGGCCGAGCCGTCGTCCTGCCCGTCGTACAGCCGCTGGATTTCCGAGTCCGCGCGAAACGCGATCACCTCCGTGTCCGGCAGCAGCTTGAACGCCTGCAGGTGCCACGGATTGAACCGGTTTCCCTTGAGCAACGCGAGCTTCACGCGCTCTTCCCCCAGAAATGCTCCTCGAGCGTGCGGCGCAATGCCGCGCGATCCTTCGGCACATCGATGTGCCCCGCGGCGCATTTCTTCTCGTATTCGTCCAGCGTGCAGATCACGCGCGCGGGATTCCCCGCGACGACCACACCCTCGGGCACGTCCTTCGTCACCACGGCGCACGCGCCCACAACGGCATTCGGTCCGATAATCACATTCGGCAACACCGTCGCATTCACGCCGATGTACACGTTGTCTTTAATGTCGATGCGTCCAAAACTCGTCAGCGTTTCGTATTTGTGTTGAAAAATCGTGTTCGCGTCGTGCGTGATGAAGGTCACGTCCGACGCAATGAGGCAGTTGTTTCCAATCCGCACCAGCCACGGCTCCCCCGGCAGGCGCATCGAGTAGTAGCGCGTGCCGTCCCCAATCCGCATGCCGAGTCCCCGCAGCGCGCGCAATACCTGCGCCTCGTTGCCGAAGCGCATCAGCATCTTCACCCACGCATGGCGCAGACTCATGCCCATATCACACGTCCATCCGCCAGAAATTGTGCAGACTCGCGCCCGGCGTAATCGCCGCAAGCGCGGGGCCGATCTTCGCGAAAAATTTTTGCAGGCGAAACTGCACCGCCTCGGGCATGCGCGGGTGATCGATCCACGGGAACACACCGAGCCCGATTTCCGCACCGTGGCCAAGCCGCTGCAAACGGCGGAAGCCCGCGTCGCGAAACACGCGCGACACGAAGCGCGCGGTCAGCGGTTGTTCCAATTCCTGAGGCTGCCAGCGGCCAAACGGCGCCCAGGTCTTCGGCGCGTACCAGCCCATGCCCTCGCACACGCGCTTCACAAGCCCGGCGACATTGCCATAGTTCGGCGCGGACAAGAAGAACGACCCGCCCGGCTTCAACACACGCCGAATCTCGCGCGCGGCAGCGGCAGGATCCGGAAAATGTTCATACGCATCGAGACACAGCACGACATCAAACGCGCGATCCGCGAACGGCAAGGCCGCCGCGTCTGATTGGGCCAGCCGGATTCCTTTCCGGCTCACGACAAAGTCCGCGCCGGTGTAATCGCCACCCAACTCGCGCACAACCTCGCCTGTGAATCCGCGTCCGCACCCAATATCGAGCACGCGCCGGCCGTACACATCCAGCGCGAATCGTCCCCAAATGGCCCTCAGCAAATCGCCACGGATCCCGTCCACGCCACCGAACGGCGAGCTCACCATGCGCGGATTCGCGCGGTAAAACTCCGCGACGGCCTGATTCATGCCGCCTCCTCCATGCGGTGCTCATAGTGCTTGAATCGGCGCCCAAACGCCGCGCCGGAGTACACCGCCATCGGCCGTACGACCGGAAACAACACCTCGGCGGGGCTGTGCAAGCGGCCGTACTTAATCTCGCGCATCCACTGCACGTATTTCGCCGGACTCAGCAGATCGCGTGCGAGATCCGTCGGGCCGTAAGAGCATCCCATCTGTTTCAGCGCGAGTCCCTCGTTGCGACACCGGCCCCACAACCCGCGCAGGTCATAGTCGTGGTGGTGCAGCGTCTCCGCGCCGTGCGGAAACGCGACCGACAGGCCTTCGCGCTGCACTTTGCGCTGAAACTGAAAATCCTCGCCCAACGGCTGCGCGTCGAAACGCAAGCGTTCCCACACCGAGCGCCGCACGGCGGAGTTGGCGAACGACACGCCGCGCCCGTGCGCACGCCGGAACTTCTGCATCTCGCGCGTGAAATAGAACCAGCCGTTCCGTTCCCACGCGAACTGCTTGTGCTCGCGATCCGGATCCGGCAGCGAAGCCCCACAGGAGACCGCGATCCCCGGCTGCACCAGCGGCGCGATCAGATTTTCAAGCCAGCGATCGTGTGCAGGCACAGCGTCTTGCGATAAGTTTACGACGATCTCGCCGCGCGCGTGTTGATAGGCCAGATCTCGGCTCAAGCCGAAATCGAACTGAGAAGGTTGGATGCCCACGACCCGTACGCCGGCTTCGCGCAGACGATCCAGAGTCCCGTCAGTCGAACCAGAATCGACCGCGAGCACTTCAACGGATTGGGAAATCGTTTGCCCGGAAATCGCGAAAAGAACACGTTCAAACAGAGGACCGGCGTCGCGCGTTAGCAGCGCGATCGTGATTTTGCTCGGTACAGATGCCCCACTCATTTCCCCGCATCCCCCGATACGAGACATTCCGCAGCGTTCCTAGTATAGCCGATTTGGCCGCGACCAATCACCGTGCGCGACGCAGCGCACGCAGGGCGGCGCGCGTCTCGCGCCGGAGCGTCCACCACGCGCGCAGCGCCTCGGCAAGTCCAGCCTCGGTGCGGTGCACTCCGATCACGCGGCGAGTCTGGTGCCAGCGTTCAACCAATATCCACGGCGCGCGAACGATGTGTTCCATGGCGGGCCAGTTTTTGTGAATCAACAGCGCGTGGTTGCGGTAGCACTGCCGCGTACGCCACGTCGTGCTGCCCATCTGACTCGCAGATCCTACGTGATACGCGAGCGCCTCGGGAACGCAGGTCGCCGTAAATCCAGCAGCACGCGCGCGCATACAGAGATCGGCGTCCTCGAAATAGGCAACAAAATTCTCGTCGAACAAACCGACTGAGTCGAATAACTCTCGCTTGTAAACTGCGGCACCGGCAGATACGCCCCACGGATTGCGTTTAAACGCAAAACCTTCGCGGCGCCGACGAAATCCGATACTCTCTGGCCGTCCGCCGGGCGTAAAGCGATCGCCTGCGGAGTAAATCACGTCCGGCTGATCGCGAAACAACACCAGCGGACACGCCATTGCCGCGTTGCTCTCGCGCAGACTCTTCATGATCCATTCGAGACAGTCCGGCGCGAGCGTCATGTCGTCGTTCAGCAGCATGATGTGTGCGGCATCGGCCGCGCGAATGCCGTCGTTCGCGGCGCGCGCAAACCGGCCGTTCTCGTTTCGCCGGATCACGCGGGCCAAGGGAAATGCCGAGGCGACACACGCAGCCACATCCTGCGGCGAAGCGTCGTCCACCACGATCACGTTGAAATCGAGGAAGGTCTGCGCGGCGAGCGATTGCAAACAGTCCGCGAGCAGATCGGTGCGATTGTACGTGGGGATAACGACCGTGAGCGCGGCGCTCATGTCACCCGTGCCGCAACGGACGCGCCCACGCGGCGAACCCGGGCAGCCGCCGCAGTCGCAGCACATTGCCGAGAAAATCCATGTCGGCCGCGTCAAAATACCGCTGCATGCGCAGCAGGGTCAGATAAAGTCCAGCGAAAATCGGCGAGGCCGCCGCCAGAATCCCCAGCGCTACCGCGCGCGAAGCAACGTCCGCCGCGAGCAGATCGCACGCAATGATGAGAATAAGCGGCGCGAGCGTCGCCACGGCCGGCGCGCGAAGGGCCTCGCGCCACAGCGCATCCGCGCCGACGCCAATCGCGCCGCGCATCGCGTGCGCGAACCACGCCCACGACAACGCCATCGATAGCGCAGTCGCCGCGGGCACGCCCCAAAATCCGAAGGCATACACAAACGCGATCGTCAGCGTGACATTGCCAATCATCGAAATGATGCCCGCGCGCATCTGCAATTCCGCGCGGCCCATGCCGAGCGATACCGCGACACCGGGCCCCGGAAGAATATTCGCCAGATACCCCGCCGCGATCACGCGCAACACACCGACGGCCACGCCCAACTCGGCCGCGCCGCCCTGCCACCCCGTCATCAGCAGCCCGGCCCCGCCCGCGACAAAAGCGGCCAGCGGCACCGCGACCGCGGCGACATATTTCGTGCCACGCAGATACATGCGCGTGAGGCGCTCGTTGTCGCGCCGCGCATCGAGCTCGGCCGCCGCCGGCACCAGCGCGCTCATCATCACCACTGGCCCCTGCCGCATCTTGTTGGCGAGTTCGAGGCCGATTTTGTAGAGGCCCGCAAGCTGCAGGTCGCGCAACACGAAGGTAATCACGAGCACATCGGTCTCAAACGTGACGAGATTCGCCAAACGCGACACCTGCGTGCGCCAGCCAAAGGAAAACAGTCGGCGAAACATGCTCCACGACGCGCGCCACGGCGCCAATCGCAACCACGGGCACACCACAAAGGCCGCAATGATCCCGGCGAGCGCAAAGGCGGTGGTCACGACTGCGTTCGCATAGACCAGCCCGCGCAGACCGTATCCCCCTTCGAGAAATGCGACCGTCGCGCCAATTTTCACCAACGACATACCCGCGCTGATCGCGTTGCTCACGCCCATGCGCTGCATGCCGACAGGAATGGCCATAAGCGGCGAGAGGACTCCGGTCGCCGCGAAAATCACGAAACTCCACCGCAAGAGGAACCGCAGTTCACCGGTGGTCTCGATCGAGCCCAGCGTGCCCGCGCCCTTCCACGTACGCAACGCCCACACCAGCGCATCGACGCCCAGCCAGGCGACAGCGACGAATCCAGCGGCGAAGAAAATCTGGTAAAGCAGACCCGTGCTGATAACGGCCGACACGCGCTCGCGTTCGTTGCGCGCCTGGTGCTCGGCGATAAAGCGCGAGTACGCGCTCGCGATACCAAGGTCGAAGAGCGCGGCGTATCCGGTGAACGCAGCGACAATCGCCCACAGGCCGTATTGCTCGATGCCGACGCGCGCGACTATGTAGGCAACGAGGACGAGACTCGCGACGGCTTCCCACGCGCGGCCAAGCGCGTTGTATGCCGTGTTGCGCGCGATCACCTCACGCAGGGCCACCGCCGTCTCCCCCGACGACTTCCAGAATCGTCACGCGTTCCATGCCGCCGCTGCGCGGGTCCGGCAGTTCCTCGTCATACACCGCGCGGAACCGCGCATCCGCCCGCCACTGGTCAACCAGCGGCGCAAGCCCCCGCTCACGAAAAATCGGCGAACCCGACACGTACGCGTCTGGCACAAGAATGTACCGGATTTGCCGCGTCGCCATCCATGCGAGCTGCTCATCGATCGATTTTCCGCGCAATTCCTCGAGCGCGGCCAGGTTCTGGAACGAATCCCGCTGAATATAAAAGCTGCGCGGGTCGAGCGTCAGCACCACGGCGCCCTTCGGCGTGTGCTCGTTGATCCACTGGAACGCCGGATAGCGTTCCACCCGCCGGGTGAGGTACTCCTCGGTCGATTCCCGGCCAAACACCACCGGCCACTTCTGGTAAGTCGTCGCCACTGACAGGCCGAGACCATATATATACGTGAGCACGAGCAGCACGGCGATCGGCCGGCGCAGCGGCCCCGGCCGCGTAGCTGCAAGGGCGCCGGTCACGTGCAGGGGCATGAAAAACGGCAGTGCATAGCGCGCGAAGCGTTGCACCATATATATAGTCAGAATGCCGGCCAAGCTGAACCCGCCCAGCCATCGCGCGATGCGCCCGCCCCACAGGACGCCCACGACGCCAAGCGCCAGCACCAGCCCGCCGGATGAAGCCTGCCAGCCGTCGAAATCCTGCGGATGCATCGCCAGTCGCCAGGGGAAAGCGAGGAAGTCGAGCGCGCCCGCATGCTGCGCGGTCTCGTGCTGCAACGGCGCGGTCACCTGCACGTCCGGCATGCCGCCGTCGCCGAACACCGAGGTGAGCAGCGGATACACCGGATTGCCGACGAGAATCCAGCTCCGCAACCACCACGGCGCGCTCGCGATTGCGACAGACGCCGCGAAAATACCACTCAACTTCGCGCGATTGTCGGAAGATTGAAAGAGAATCCACGCGAACATGAAAAATGCCGCAAGATATCCCGTATGCCGAATGCCGCACGCGGCCCCCGCGATCACGCCGGCGATCATCAGATAACGGACGCTCTTCGTCTCATCCCAGATCACCAGCGCCAACAACGCGGATGCAATGAAGCCGGCGAACGGTACATCAATCGCCATCGTGCCGGCTTGCGCGATGAAGATCGGTGATGTGGCGAACATCGCAGCGGCGATCAAGCCCGTCGTGCGTCCGTCAAGACGGTGCGCAAGCCCATACACTGCGCCACACGCGGCCCAACTAAGAAAGTATGCAAATACGTTCGAACCAGCAGCCGGCGTCCGAGCGTCGAGTGACAGTAGCGTATGGAACAATTGTGGATACGCGGAGTAGACGTTGCCCGGAATTAGGTGGATCTGGCCCGCGCGATCATAGGCCGCGGGAACCGATGCGTGCGCGACCGCGGCGTCCCAATTGGTCACCGGCGCGAAATGCGCGAGCAGGGTCAGCGTACCAATCGATATAAGAATAAAGATGGCAACCCATTCGGCCGCTGAAAACGGAACCCTTTTGTATCCCGCGCGTTTGCGCTGCTCGGCCGCGGGCATGAGGTGGTACATCGAATAGAAAAAGGCAGCGGCACCGGCAATGGAAAACAACAAGGCCGCCGCGAGGAGGGACCACGAACCAACGAGCAGGATCAAAGGCATCACAATGGCGAGGCCGAGATGGGCCTGCAACATGAATTCGCCTGGCGGACGGATGTGCGGACCACGCGCAGCAATGCGGCCGGCTTCCAAGACGAGCCAGAATAGTCCGAACGTGCTCACCCGCGCGCCCCCGCAGTCCCCGGCGCTAACGATAGCACGGCCTGCCCGCACTGGGAACCGCGCTTGCCCGGGAGAGTTTAATCCGGCAAGATCAACGGATCGCGACTTACGAAGGAGTACCCCATCATGGCGACGACGACTGCGGGCGTGTTCGATCTGGACCGGAACTTTGCAATGGTCAACCGGCAATGGGACGCGCTGTTCGCCCTGTGCGACAAGCCCGAGGTATTTCACGCTAACGCGCCGACGGTGTCCGGTTGGGGCGTGGATCGGCACGTGAGCCACTCGGGCATCGCGCTCGGACTCATCGCAAGCGCAATCGAGGGCATCCTCGAAGATCCGACGCGCGGCGCGGGCCTGAAGCCGACGCACCCCTTCGCGATGCCGCTGCTCGAAGGCGGCACGATCCCGCGCGGGGCTGGTAAAGCGCCCGACGTGCTCCTGCCGCCGGCCGCGCCGACACCGGCGGAAACGCGCGCGCAGATTCAGTTCACCAAAGCCCGCTGGGACGCACTTGCCGCGCGGCGCGATGAGATTGCGGGCAACCCGGGCACCTTCGCGCATTTCGTGATGGGCAACTACTCGGGCGTGCAGTGGGTGCGTTTCATCACCATCCACACGGCGCACCATTTCAAAATTATTCGCGACATCCTCGGCGCGGCGCGACAGGACATCCCCTACGACGCCGTTGTGGAAAATGTAAATTAGTCGAGATGCCCACGCAGGTCGGCGTGCACATGCCCGTCGGCGTAGTCATCCTTCACGAAATCGAAGTAGCGGCGGCATACGTCACCCAAGGTCGTCTGCGGCACGCGATGGCGACTGCCTGAAACGATCGCGACGAGGTCCACGGCGATGCCGCCGTATTTCGCGAGATGCATCGAGTCGCGCGAGACACTGCCGCCTTCGTCTGCCCAACCCAGCCGCGCGGCGAGGCGCTCAAGATCGCCCCGCGTGCGCACGCCGTCCTTGACGATCAGCCAGACCACTTCGCCCGCCATCGCGTTCAGCTCACGCCGCACGCGCTCCAAGGCCAACAGCAACTCGGGATGTACCATGGCCAAGCCTTCTGCGTTGGCGAACTCCCGCAGCCTGAAATTCGCGACCTCCACGCCGTCGAGCGTTGTAAGCAGTCGCACGTCGTTTCGGCGACTAGAGAAATTTTCGGACATCGATGATGTATCCGTTTGAGCCGTCGTTGGTGTCCTTCACGCTCGTCATGCCGACGCGACAGTAAATTTCGCCAAGCGCGATGCAGTCTGTGTCGGCACTGGGCAGCGAGGGCGACGCCGCTTCTATCCCCGTCTTTACGCTGATGTCCCACGTCGCCAACCGCGCTTGGACGAGATCGCGCCGCGGATTGCTCGTCGGCGCGGCAATGGGCAAGGCCTGCGTCGTCGCGGCGAGCTTGTAGATGAAGTTGTTGATGAACGCGTAGCCTGCGCGCACTTCGACCCCCAGGCTCACGGGACTCGTCGCCTTCACGGCGAGATCGTCCGTCGTCGCACGGCGTACGACGCCGCTGCCTCCGCCCCAGGCCTGCGCAAGCAGAAACTCCATCAGCTCCAGCGCGGCCTCGATGCGGTCGTCCCACAAGTTCAGTTTCGATGAGGCCACGGGGCGCTCCTCGAAGGCCCAACTCGTCTTGCTGTACGAAAGTCCTTTAATCGCCATTGCGATGTCTCCTCAATCCAGGTGATAGCCGAGATCCGTGCCGATGCCTGCGTCGTCGAGCCGGAATTGAAACAACGATTCCGCCGGCGGCTGGCTGCGCACAATGAACGCGAGTGGATTTGCCACCGACCGCAGCGGAGAAGTCAGTGTTACCGTGGTCGTCGCGCGGCGGCCGCGGAATTCGTGCGTGACGGCATTGACACGCCCCACGATGCGCCCAGCGAAACGCCCGCCCCACTCGCCGGGCAACTCACGTTCGAGTCGCCGCAACGCGTCGCCGCGCAACTCGACGATGTCGCCCACGCCCACGGTCGCGATTCCCGCAAGATAGGTAATTTCGCCCGTTGGCGACGGATAGGCCACATCTTCCAGCAAACCTTCAACCAACAATTCGCCGTCTTCGAGATTGTTAATCGAAAAATAGTCCAGAAAGCCGATCTGAAATCCATACTCATCGGCGCTTTCGCCATTCACGTATAACTTGTCGACCAGCGGCGTGAGCGGATGCCCTTTCAACACGATGCCGTTGCGCACCGTGTTCGAGTCCGAACCGAGCGTCACGGCGAAATGGACGCGGTCGAAAAACAGAACGCGATCGGGCCGGGCCGCTTCGCGGAACGAAATCGCGCCATCGGGCCCCACGGCCCAGATGTATCCACCGGCGGCATAGGCCAGCGCGGCCAGAATTTCATAGAGCCCGCCGGAGACGTCGTAGTCCGTCAAATACGCGGAGGTTGTCGCAATGCTGTCGGTGTGCACGCCGGAATACGAAAAATAGTCCTTCAGTTCCATTTCGGGCACATGAAATTTTCCTTCGTCGTACAAATACACCTGCGCGTGGCCAGCCTCCACCATCGCGGCGTTGAAACACTGGCCGTCGCCGTATACGAAGCCCAGATACCGCCCGAAAGCGTCCACCCGATCGTCGAAGGCCCCCGTTGCGTCGCGGTGCGGGTTCAGCTCGATGTAATCAATGCCGCGCGAGGCGATCAGGCTCTGGAGGAAATCCTTCGCCGCGTCGGCCTTCAGCTTATACCCGCTGGCGTTGTACTGCGGGCCGGTCCACTCCGCCACTTCGCCGTGCAGGCTCTCCGCGTGGCTGTTCCGCGAGGTCTCTTCGCAGTCGATCATCATCAGGCGCAGGTCCGGCCAGGTGACGCCGTCCACAACCAGGCCCGCGATCGTGTCGCCGTCCTTCGCGAACGCGCCGGTGGCGTTGATGCGTCCCGCGCCGACCCATTGCCCGGTGGTGATGCCGCCGATGCCGAGTTCGTTGGTCGGCGTGCGGCGTGTGTCAAACTTTGCGCTCTCGCGCTCGGCGCCGTCAGGATAAGCCGCGTGCGCGACCGTGTAGTGCGCAGAGCCTGTGGCAGTGTTGATCGCGGCGCGCACGATTTCATGAATCGGCCGATTGATAAACGCGCGCGCGACTTTCGTGTTGCCGTCGAGCGCTTCACGCACCGCCTCGAATCCCATCACCTCGTGGTAATACACAAAGCGATCGAGCACGAGCTTGCGCGTGTCGCTCCATTGCGGCGCCACACGAACAATGGGCGCCTCCGCAAAAAGCGCGCCGTCGATATACACCCGCACGCGGTACCCATGGCTGAGATCAGTGACGGGACCGGGCAACACGCCCTCGATCACATCCGCCTGATCGGGCGAGGTGCGCGTGACACGCAGCAGCGGCGCTTCGTCAAAGGTCGCGATGCGACGGTTCCATGTATCGACAATGTCGATGCGGTAATTCATCCCAGCCACCTCACCACCACCGGCTTCGAAAGCGCACGGTGGCCGAGGCCGTGTGCGAACTGGCGGCCGCATCGGTGTAGGTCAGCGTCGTGCCTTCGGGCAACAGCCGCGGGAATTGTCCCGTGGTGTATGGCGTCACATCGGCGCCGGCGAGCGTCACTCTGCCTGCGGGCGCATCGAATACGAGCACTTGCCCATTCGGCACCGTACCGGAGAATCCCATCGTGCGCGCGCCGTCACCCACCGCCGGATTCACGAGCGTGCCGGTTGCCGTCAGAGAAATGATGGGGCGGGCATCCATCGTGCCCGACGGCGTCACGCTCAGCGTCGCGCCCGACGCCGCAATCGCCCAGCTCACCGTGGTCTCCGCGATCGATTCTTCGAAGGGCTCGCGCGCGGAAAGCTCCAGCGTGAATGCGCCGACCAGTTCTTCCGGCCGCAGCTCGCGCTTGAAGGCTTCGCGCCGCACGAGCAAACGCCGGTTCGCGCGCAAACTCAGCACGCCGGTGTAATCCTCCAACGACGCCGCATCAAGGATGGCATCAAGCCGCGTTTCAATCGCGGCCGGCGCGCTGTCGCCGAGCACGATTCCCGAGATCGTGACACGCCGTTCGTTGCGACCGCCGACCTCTTCGAGTTTCTCGCGGACGGTCGTATTCGCCTCGTCGAAGGTCACGCTACCCAGGGTGATCGACATCGTTCAGGATTCCCCAACAACGGCGTGCGAATCCGTCGCGGCAGCAAGTCGGTCCGTCGGAATCACGACAAGATACGGCTCCAGCGTGCGCCAGGCCTCCGCTTCGGCGGTGTCCGCCTGCGCCAGCATCGCCTCGCTCTTGCCGGAAGGCTCGACACGCTGCCCGCCGACCGCCACCTTGCGCCGGGCAAACGCCGCGCCCGACGCGAGCGAGCGCAGCAGATAGGCGCCGGCCAATAGTGTCTCGCCCAGCACAACCGCATCCGCCGGCGTGGGTAAATCGAACACCGGATCCAAAAAGCGCAGCAAGATCAGATGCGCGTCATCCACATTCCGATTCACCAGCGAAGACAGCACTTGCGTCGAATCAGTAATTTGAAGCTTTTCTCGCACCAATGCTTCGGTCGTAAATGCCATCATATTTCTCCAATGTGGGGCGGCCGTAAGGCCGCCCCACTAACGGCTTTTCTTTGCTTACTTTCTTTTCTCGAAAAGAAAGTAAGTAACTACCAGTCCGAACGCACGACTACGCGCGCGCGGTCGTAGATGACTGCGAAGTCCGTGACCACCGTGATGTACGTGCGGTCCCACTGCTGGTTGATGAGCTTGTCGCTCTCGACCATCAGGTCCTGCTCGGTGAGCTTCGCCACCGCGAAGCCCGCATCGAGAATCGTCAGCCGGTTCGCCGGCTGGTCTACCATCGGCACCAGCTTCACGCCCATCGGCGTCGGGAGGTTGCCCGTCTTCGCGAAGTCGAACAGCGCGGCATCCTGGAACTCGTCGAGATTCAGGATCGTTTCGGTGAGCGCGGCGTTCGCGATCATGTGCGTCGGCGTGAAGTAGTGGTTCAGCGCCAGCCGCACAAACCCGCGCACGATGTCCGCATAGGTCCACGTGTTCTGCGCGGTGGTATTCACCACCACGGCCGCCGTGCCGCTGCCGGACGCATCGCCGTTCACGAGCACGCTCGCCAGGCGCGCATCGAGATTCCGACCGAGGCGCTCGCCCATGCGTGCGAGGTGCACGCGCAGCGCATCGACCGACATGCGCCGGATCGCCTCGTAGCTCGCCACGATGCCGCGGCCTTTCTTGTCCAGCTTCACGATGCGATCGCCGTAGGCAATCTGCGACTCCGGAATCGCCGCGCCCTCGCCCACCGTGCGCAACTCTTCTTCGTCCGCGTCTTCGGTGACATATGGCACGTCATAGGTGTTGCCCGCGATGCGCTCGTCGCGGATGATCAGCTCCGGGTACGCCGGCTTGCGCTTGAGCCCCGCCACCACCGCCTCGCGCACGATGTCGGGGAACAGCCACTTCGCGTTCGGGTCGCTCTGAAAAAAGCGCTCGACCGTGATGCGGCGCAGATCGACGCCGAATTCCTGCGCGCAGTAGTCGTCCACATTCGTGTCGAGCGCGCGGAAGTATTGCTCGTGCGACAGGCCCAGCGTGCTCAGCGCGTCGTACAGCCGCGCGCCGCGAAACTCGCGCAGCCGCGCCGGCTCCTGGCCCAGGAACGCCACGCGCTCCCGGACATTGCTATCCAAAACCGCCATGAATTTTCTCCTGCGGGCGAAAGCCCGCTTTTGGTTTTTCTTTGCTTACTTTCTTTTTGTCAAAAAGAAAGCAAGTTAGATCAAGACGTGCACTTCGGTCGCCGTCGTATCCACACGCAGGTTGATGCCGACGCCGTTGCCGCTGGCCGGCGCCTTCACGCTGCCGTTCGTGGCCGACGCGAGCACGCCCTGCACGCCGTTCACCGTCGGGGCTGTTCCCGTGTACGGGAAGATGCATACGCCGCGCACCTTCACCGGAATCGCCGCGCTGTTTTCGTCCGAGGCCGCCATCGCCTGGCCGAAGACCACGTCCTCAGCGCTCGTGTCGTTCGTTACTTCATATGCGCCCGACAACCGCAGCGCGTCACCCTTCGCGATCGCAATCGTGCCCGTCGCCGGCGTGCGGCAGGTGACAATCAGCTCCGTCACCGGCCCACCCACATCTCCAAATGCCATGTCAGGTTCTCCTTCAGTCGCGGCGTATGCCGCCTGATCTATATGCGTGTTTGTTGCACTGCTTACTCCCGCGCGATCGCCATCGCTTCGCGCGTGTTCGGTACTGCCTGCTCCGATTCCGGTTTGGAAATCGGCAGCGGCGGATACTTCGCATCGAAGCGGACTTCATACGCGCGCAACTGCGCGTGGATTTCATCGAGCGTGAGACCGGCCAGCGTGCGACGGCTCAGTTTTTCTTCGAAGGCATCGCCATCTAGCTCACGCGCGAGTCCGCAGAGGCGTTCCGTCGCGCGGCTGCGCGCCGCGACGCCGTCCGCGATCAACCGCGCGCCATCCGCCGGTGCGGCCTTCACGGTATGCAAGGCCTCCGCGATGCCGCGCGCCGCAGACGCGGGCAGCTCGGGGGCGGGCGTCATCACGACGCGCGTCGAGCCGCCCGCGCTGCGGAGCAGGAGGTACGCAGCAGGACCTTGGTGTTCAATCGCATATTCGCCGGCATCCACGCGCTGGGCCGCGCCGTCGTCATCAAGCCACCGCAGCGGATGCGGCGCCTTCTCGGTCGCCCAGGCGCCGCGCGCGAGCGCGGCCGCGTCGATGCGCCATCCACGCAGATGGCCGTTCGCTTCCAGGCGCAGATCGAGATGTTCGCCCTGCGCGTCGGTGTGCCGCTGCAACACAAAGCGGCCTGCGGACACAAAATCGGCCGGGTTTTTGGTTTTTTCGAACTGCGCGATCTTCCAGAACATGGGTTCTTCTCCGTTTAGCGTTGCATCACTTGTTGCGCGAGACTCACTACGATGCCGACAAGATTTGCGACGAGCAGCATCAACCCGCGGCTCACCGCTGTTTCCACTTTCTCCACGCGTTCCTTCAGATCGCGCAGTTTGGTATCGAGCAAGCGAAATTCCACTTCATTCACCTCGCGTTGCGGGCATTCTTCGCACGGACTCAAGGCAGATCCTTTCCCGGCCGGCTGGAAGCCGGCGCTACGAAACCATCTACTCTTCCGCCCAGAACCCGCGCGACCACAGCTCGATCGGCCGATGGAACTCGCGCCGCGCGGCGTCGAGCGCGTCCGCCCGCGGCAGGGTGCGCTGCGCGACGAAGCGCGTACCTTGCGATCCGCTGGGCACGACGGAGCCCTCGATCACGTCGAGCACGTCGCGCAGAATGTAGTGGCAGGCCTGCTCGCCGTAGCTTTTGCCCGGCACATGGCTGCACGTCCGCAGGTCCTTCGCGCATACCGAGCACTCCGGCGTGCGGAACGCGAAGCCGATCGACGTGTCGCGGTACACGCCGCCTTCGATGTTCAGGATGAAATCCGCGTTCTCCGCCGTCCGCAGCACGTACACATCCGGCCGCACCGACAACGTCTCGCCGTCGCGGTGCAAGGTCGAACGAAAGAATGTCCCGCGCGGCAGCGAGCCCGTCAGGTCATGGCGCTCCATCAGCGGACGCCCCGGCACGAGGCGGTTCACGGTCGCCAGCTCCGCCTCGGGGAAGCGGCTGTGATGCCGATCAATCTGGTTGTTGCAGAGGTCCAGCGTGAACACGGCGAACTCATCGCGCGCCAACGGCCGCAACGCGAAGCGGTTCACTTCCTCCGCGACGGCCTCGGCCGGCAACGCCGCCCGCAACCCCACCACGCGCCCCTCTTGCCGAAAAATGAATGGTTCCAATTCCACAACCGACTCCTCCGCGAAATTTTGATCAACGTCTCTATATAGATGGCGGGTTTGTTGCAGTGGCGTCACAACACGGAGGATTTCGTGATAGTCTTCTAGGCAGAGGAGCGCGTCCTATGCGGCCCGAGAGCGATGAAACAGACGAAGAGGCCGTCGCGCTCTGTCCCGGGTGCTTTCACGAACTGGTCGGCGACCCAGACTACTGCCCCGGATGCAACGCGCCCGTCGGCATGTTCACGCTGATCGACCCCTTGCGCCAGGCCAAGGCCGATGCGTATATCTTCCGCCGCGGCGCGGAGCATCCGAACAGACCTCTCCTGCAACTCGGCATGATGGCGCTCGGCGGGACCTATCTCTTGGGCGCGATCACAATGGTCCTGCTGGTAATCAGCGACATCATGAGCGAAGGCTTCTCAGGCTCGATCGGTTTGCTGGCGCTCGCCGCGCTGTATGGTGCATTCGGCATCGCCGCGCTGTATAAAACAATGCGGAACGCGAAATCTGCGAGCGACACAGAGCACGCCTCCGACTAAGACGGAGACATTATCGATTGGAAGCTACTCAAGCTATTCGATGGGCGCTTTATTTATTTTTCATCTACTCGGCGATCGGTGTTCTCGCATGGGGTTTCCGCGTACGCCTGGTGAATGATAAATACGAATTGCATATTCCAAAGCGCCCGCTATCGGTCGCGTTGCTAACCGCCGTAATCATGTTGCTTGGAATGGTTCCCGCCTACATCGGTCACTTATTCGGCTATATGATGCTGCTCACGTTCGCTGGCGTCGAGGAAATGAATTTCATACAAGGATTGAACCTCCTCTACATAGAGGATCCACTCCCGTGGGTTCCCCTGAGCAACTTGAGCGTAGTATTAGCTGCAATGACGGTTTGGGCCATACTCGATCGATATGATGAGCGATTCCGAAATTCGTTAGCTCGATAGGTTTATCTGCGCCCATCTGCGTCATCTGCGGACAAGCAGTTAAACTAACCCCAACATCCCCGCCACCTGCTCCTGCGTGATCAAGCCCGCCTCCTTCAGCTTCAGCGCGTTCTCGATTTCTTTGCCACGCGCGGCGGCTTCGCGCGCGATGTCGACGGTGCGATTCGATCGCATGTTCACTTTCGCGCGCGCCTGGCCCCACATCAGCGCAAGCTCGAAGTTGTAAAGCCGCTCGAGAATTCGCTTCACCTGACGGTTCACGGCCTCGACGTGCCGGTTGATGATCTCGAACTGCGCCGTTCCGTAGGTCTCCGTCGTGCCGTAGTTGCGCCCGAGCAGAATCGGCATCAGGTGCATGCCCGTGATCACCTGCTCCTCGATCGCCTTGTGATTCTCGTAAAAAATTTGCGACTGACTCCCGCCCTGCACGAGCTTCACCTCGATGTTGTCGTAGGTCACGAGGTTCTGGTCCGCCTCCAACCCGCTCAGCGTCGTGCGCAACTCATCGAAGGTACCGTCGATGCGCGCCTTGTACGATTCCGGCGATTCGCCACGCTGCCGCTCGTCCGGCTTGTAGCTGACGTGCAGCTTCGGCCAGCCGGCGTTGTGCGTCGCCTTGGCCATGTCTTCGATCAGGCGCTGCTGAATCTTGATGAGGAACGGAATACTCCGCAGCATCGAGCGGCCGTAGGGATTCGTTCCGTCGCGGTCCATGCCGAAATAAATGAAGCGCTCCATCGGCAACTTCACCGCCTCGCCGCCCTGCAACTGGTACGCCTGCAGACGCCCGTTTTCCCGCCGGAACCGCACAGTCCATACATCCACCGGCACCACGTCGTGAATGCTCTCGCGGCTCGGCGTCAGCACGATTTCCAGCGCCGCCGCGCCGAAGGTGAACAGCGAGGTGTAGAAAATGTCGAGCAGGCCGTCCATGCCGCGATCGCCGGAATTCACGCGCGCGTTCAGCTCGCGAATCAACCGATCCGCGCGCATGGCCGCTGCGTCGGAACTCGGCTCGACAATCTGCGTGTCGAATCCCGTCTGACACAATCGCTTCCATGTCCACACGGCGTCGCTGATGTCGGGCACGGTGTCGCGGAAGAAACGGAACACGTCCAGCATGAAGAAGGGCGTGCTGCACGGCAGTGACAAATAATCACCCTGAATCCGGCTGGCGAGCGTCAGTTCGGATCCAAACGTTTGTTCGGGGTGCGATACAGTGTGAAATCTGCCAGCGCGCGACTCAGGCCGCGCGGGTTTTGCGGTGCCGCGCAACATATCCAGCCATTTGGGCATCGGGTGCTCCTCGTTCGTGGTTCGTCTTATACTAAGAATGCGTTTTGTTGCACTCCTCTCCTCGCTTACACGAACTGAGCAACCTGCGCAAAGCCATTTATAGACTTACGCAGATCTACGTAAATATAAATAATCCTCAGTCGCGACTTTCCGAATTCCGCAGAAGGGCTTTACTTTTTTTAGACGCTGCCCTAAAATCAACCCCGGTTGCGAAGCGGGAAATTTTCAGTTTCTTCGATCGCCGCCGGGATGGTGTAGTCGGGCGCGTGTCCTCCGCGAAACGTTTCAGACGATTCGCCGCGCGCGCCGCCGAATAGGAGCGATCGAATGCCGCGTAATGCCGTGTTGGCCCGAATTCTTCTGATCCCAAGCGTTCTTCTCGCCGTCACCGGACCTGCGCCGCTCGCCTCCGCGCACAGCAGTCGCGGTTTGCCCATCGGCCCAACGCCGCCGGCACGCGCAGCGGGCGCTGGAACGGAAACAGGCTTCGTCAATTTCGAAACGCCGCACGTGCATCCGCTCGACATCAGCCCCGATGGCACCTGGCTGGCCGCGTGCAATACGGCCGATGGCCGCATCGAAATCTACGGCATCAACCAGACCAACGGTCAGTTGAGTTTTTCGACCTCGGTCACGGTCGGCGTCGATCCGGTCTCCGTGCGCTTCCGCACGAATGACGAACTGTGGGCGGTCAACGCCGTATCGGATTCCATCAGCGTGATCGACCGCACGATCGGCCAAGTCACGGACACGATCATCACCTACCGCCTCGTGGACACCGGGAGCGAACTCGCGGGCTCGCCCAACGGCGATCGCCCGATGGACGTCGTGTTTATCAACGGCGATTCTCAGGCCGTCGTCTCCTGCACAAGCACCGACATCCTTCAGTTATACGACACCGCCACGCTCGCGCTGCTCGACGAATCGCTGCGACTCGACGGCGAAGAACCGCGCGCGTTGGCGACCGATGGCACAGCAGTGTGGGCCGGGATCTTCGAATCGGGCAACGGCACGACGTCGATCTCCGGCATCGGTGGCGGCACCACGGCCTTCCCCCCGAGCACTGCGTTAACCAGCGGGGCCAACCCCTATGGCGGCGGGCCGTCAAATGGCGAATTCTTCCACGATGCCCTGCCCGCCAACGGCACCGGCTGGAATGTGGTGGGACAGTTGGTGACACCAGGCCAGTTGGCCGTCGCTGTACCGCGCTCAAGCGTGATCGTCCGCAACAACGGCGCGGGTCAATGGCTGGACGACAACAGCCGCGATTGGGCAAGCTTTATCGAAGGAGCCAACGCAGCCGACTCCGGTCGCTTTCCCGGATGGCAATTGCTGGATAACGATATCGCGCGCGTTATCGAAAGCAGCGACACACTGAGCGAAGACACGAACTTCGGCACCAATGGCTACGCGACACGCCAGATGAACATCGTCATGGCGATCGCGCGCAACCCGAGCACCGGCGCCATCTTCAGCGTCGGCACGGACGCCACCAACGAGATCCGCTTCGAGCCGAACATTACGGGCACGTTTACGCGCGTGCTACTGTCGGTGGTGAACGACACGGGCGGCGGCGAAATTGTTGCCCCGATCGATCTGAACGCCGCGCACCTCGCCGCGGCGCAGCTCGCGCAGAATGGCACCGCCGATCCTTATCTGGACGGCAGCGTGCCACAACCGGAACGCGACAAGTCGATCGGCGACCCGCGCGGCATCGCGTTCACGCCGTCCGGCAATCATGCGTATATCTCCGGCATGGGTTCGAACAACGTCATCTGCGTGATCGCGTCGGGCGGCTCGATCGGCCAACGCGTCTCGCTGGGCCACACGATTGAAGTGCCGCAAGGTCCGACGGGCTTGGTACACCATGCGACGCTCAGCCGGCTCTACGTGCTCAGCAAATTCGCCGCGCGCATCACAGTGCTCAATACGACGACGCCCGGATCGGAAACGACCGTGCAGACCGTCAACCTTTTCGATCCCACCCCGGCCTCGATCAAAAACGGCCGCGTGCACCTCTACGGTACACACGAAAACTCCGGCCTCGGCCAGATCGCGTGCGCCTCGTGCCACGTGGACGTGCGCATGGATCGCCTCGGCTGGAATCTCGGCAATCCCGCGGGCGGCGTGCCGCAGGGCATGGAGAAGCCCGTGCGCGGCGAAGGCGACGGCCTGCTCATCGGCAGCAGCGGCACAAATGATATCGGGCGCCACAACACGTTGTTCACGCCGGAAGTACAGTCGGAAGGCAGCTTCGGCAATTTCAGCAGCGTCAAAGGCGTAATGACCACACAGACCTTGCAAGACATCATCGGCAAGGAACCGTTCCACTGGCGCGGTGATCGCGACGGCATCGAAGAATTCGCCGGCGCGTTCTCGGGTCTGCAAGGCCGCGACAGCGACCTGACTGGCGTCGGCATGCAGCAGTTCAAGGATTTCCTGGCGAGCGTGTGGTTCGAACCGAACCCGAAGCGCCCGCTGGATAACGCACTGCCGGGCGGTCCGCCACTTTCGAGCGTATTCACCGGCGACCATGAACCGCTCGCAATTCCGGGCCAGTTCTCGCCGGGGGACACGATCCCCGGCAAAACGGGCACCTTCTCCGCACTCGGCACGCAGTTACCCGCCGGTGACGCGTTTGCAGGTTTCGAGCGCTACGTCGACACGACCGCCGACAGCATTTTCAGCTGCGTAATTTGTCATACGCTTCCGATCGGCTCAGGCTCGACAGCGCTCATTAGTCTTGTCGATACCAACGAACCGCCGAATTTTAGCGTGACACAGATTCCACTAAGCACACTCGGCTCGGCGCACCTCGCGATGAGCGGAAACGACGGTACGGGTCAGAACCATTTCAAAGTGGCTCAACTCCGCAACGAGATCGAGAAAGACGGCTTCTATCTGAACTACGGTCCGCCGAGCCGTGCTGGTTTCGGTGTGTTACACGACGGTGCGATCGACGGCGTGGCGCGCTTCATTGCGGAGCCGGCCTTCGACACCTTCACCGATCAGGACCTCGCCAACCTGGTGGCGTTCTCGCTATGTGTGCGCGGCGATGATATTGATCGCCTGAAAGGCCTGTCTGGTGCCCCCACAGGCCCGATCCCGCCGGCGGCCGCGGACCATTCGGCCCATGCGGCGGTGGGTGCGCAGGCCGTGCAGCCCAACGGCGGCAGTAATTTCTACGCGACCCTGCTGCGAGACCTTGCGGACGACAACGAAGTCGATCTCGTGGTCGAAACACGCATCGGCGGCCAGCCGCGCCGCTTTACGCAGTTCGACAACAACGGCGTTACGCGCTACCTCTCGGATCGCGCGGCCGACGGGCTTGTCACGCAGACAACGCTGGAATCGCTCGCCGATGTCGGTTTCGATCTGACGTACACGGCCCTTCAGGAAACGACCGGCCGCCGCATCGGCATCGATCGCGATGAAGACGGCGCAACCGATCGCGACGAGGCCGACCTCGGGACGACGTCGACAAACTCGAGCGACAATGCCTTCGTCGGATCGAGCATACCGTCGTCGATTCAGGCGCTGCGCACGTTCACCGCGATTCCCGCGGCGCTGGCGGGCGTCACCCCGAGTTCCGGCCGCAAAGCGGCGTTGCACGTCCAGGGCGGCACGTATACCGGCGCAATCACCATCAATCAGCCGGTCTCCATTCGCAAGATGATCAACCCGACTACCGGAACAGGCGTTGGCGGAGTCGTCCGGATTGGAGCACCCTGATTAACCAATACGCACCGTAACCGCGCAGCGATTTACGGGCACTACCGAATCACATACATTGACGTAAATTCCACCGTCAATGTTTGTCAATACGGGTGGCATATGATACGGTCATCATTACGTCCGGATACCCAATCCGCGCGGGGAAAGTCGCAGGGGCTACGCACCAAAAATCGAAAGACCAAGGAGTGATACGAATGCAATCGTTCGCCGTGAAGATGTGCCAAACCATCACCCTCGCCTTAGTCTCCGCCAGCCTCCTGATGTCCTCCGCGCCGGTCTCCGCGCACAGCTCGCGCGGAAATCCACCCGACCCCCCGGCCCGCGGCGTGC
>CAZUJL010000033.1:0-38701 GCA_964620045.1 uncultured Nitrospirales bacterium | reverse complement strand
GGCGCTCGAACATCGCGAAGTTCAGCTCCGGAAGCTTCTCCGTTTCAGTCGTGAAGTCGTGCGTGGCCTTGGCGACCGTGCCCGTCGCCAACCACGTCGGCTGCGTATGCGTCACGCTGGCGAAACTGCGCGGACCCGTGCGGTTCTCATACTCGCTGTTGTAAAAGTCTTTGTAGAAACGCTGGTCGTACCACTGCTCCCACTGGCCCAGCATCACGGTGTCCGGCGTGAATTCCTGCCGGTGATACCAGTGCGTGTACCCGTTGTCCTCCGTCGTATACAACGTCTGTAACCGGCCTTCGCTGCGGTACAAGGCCGAGGCCGGGTCGTTCATGAAGTTGTATTCGCTGTCGAAGCCGAATCCGACGCCCTGCTGCGTGGTCGCGTAGATGCGCGGCGCGACGTCGACGTTGTCGAACACGCGCAGCCACTGCGCGACGTTCAGGAAGTTGCCGATGTCGGTCGCGCGGCCGAGGTTAAGTTCCGTCCGCAGACGCCGCTCGCCCGGCAACAGCGACGCGGTCAAGCGCGGCACATAAAACGGCGTATCGACCTTGCCCAACTGCAGGCGCGCGTGCGAACCACGAATCGCATCGTCGCCCTGCGTCTCCACGCGCGATAAACGCAGGCGATAGTGCGGCACCGGGTCATCGCATGTCGTGATCCAGAAATCATTGCCGATGATTTCGTCCGGCCCCAGCACACGCAGGCGTTCCGCGCCGAAATACGCCGGCCCCACGCTGCCCGTCGGCTTCACCATGTCGGCGTTGCGCGCGAGTGAATTCGCCTCCACCGATTCAGCGTCGAGATGACGACCCGGCTCGGTCCAGTGCACGTTGTCCATCGCGATCATGCCGAGCGGCGGCAGACCATCCGGCTTGGGTGCTTTGTATCCGCGCGGCACGAGTGGATGCGGAATGGACTTTTCGCGGTTCGACGGCACCAGCGGGCGGCCTGTCAATATGATCGGCGGCACGTTGAACGCGCGAATGCGATCAGCGGTGAGCGCCGAGTCTCCGCGCTGTAGCGATACGTCACCTTCCAGTATCAATTCCTGCGGCTTGAGCACATACCGCAATGTATCGGCCTCGACATGGACCTGATCGATTTCAAACACGGCATCCGGGCCCATGGTCAAAACGCTCTTGCCATTTTCGGTGCCACGGCGTAACCGATTCGTTTCTTTCAGCACCATGGGTTGGCTGAAATCGATGTTCGTCAGGCTGTCGCTGTCCGCCGCCACTTGCAGTGCGCGATTCAATTCCTGCTGAATCGTGCGGCCCGTGGGATCGCCGAAGCGCGGCGCATAAGGCCGCGATCCGCCCAGGCCCGGCCGCGACGGGTGTACGGTCAGGTGATACGGCACGGCGGGCTCTTCGGCAACCGCTTCCGCGACCACCTGCGGGACATCCACCGCCGGTTCGACGGCAGACGTTTCCGGTGCCGGCTGCGCCGCAGATTCCGCCGCCGGCACCTCGGCCGTCGGCTCAACGGCCGGTTCAATCGCCGCAGGCGCCGGGGTTGGTTCAGGAGTCGGTGCAGGAGTCGGTTCGGGAGCCGGTGCAGGCGTTTCCGCGACGGGCGCAGGTTCCGCTTGAGCCACCGCCGCCGGTTCAGGATTTTGCACCGATTCCGGCGTGGGAGCCGGTGGCGCCACCTGCGCTACCACGGCGGGCTGACTGTCCGGTGCGGGCTGGGCGGCCACCGTGACCGGCCCCGATGCCACGCGCCAGATGCGGCCCAGTTCCGGCGACCATGCAATCCATTCGCTTCCGACAACGCGCGCGCCGCGCGCATTTTCAGGGACCGCCGCGGCCAGTTCAGGCTGCAGCGCGGTGTTGTACAACCGCACTTCATTGCCGGCCAAACACAAGACGCCGTTTGGCGCGGAGGTCACGCTGGTGACCGCGATTGGTTCGGAGCGCACGACCTGCATCGTGGCGGCATCGATCAGCGCCAGAGAATCGTTTGTGGCCACGGCGACAAAACCGGAACCATTCGCCGCAATCGCACGCGGCGCGGCGCTCAGCGTTACGCGGCCAGTCTCTGCGAGTGTCGATGCGTCCAACCGCACGAGCAGCGCGGGGCTCTTGCTGGCAACCATCAGACTGCCGCTGGCCACTGCAGCACCCACCGGGATCGTGTTGGCGAGTTCAGTCGACTGCGTCGTTGTGCCGGCAGCCAGATCGATGAGTGTGACAGTGGCTTCGAAAGGGTCGAGCGCCGCTACATGAGCGGCATCGGCCGCCACCAGCGAATTCGTACCCGCGGATACGGTGACGGTCGCTCGCGCAGACAAATCGGCGGCGCTGAGAATCGACACACTGCTGCCTGCGCGGTTGAGCACCGCGATCGCATCGTTCGCCGCGATCACAGCCGAGGGTCCGTCGCCGACGCGCGCGCGCAACAATTCCTTGCCCGAGGCTGCATCGATGGCGACGAGTTCGTCGGAAGAATAAAGCGCGACGTACAAACGATCGCCGGCGGGCGACGCAACGACATCGCGCGCGGCGCCGCCCTGGAAAATTAGCGAAGGAGTGGTTTGCGCGAAAATGAGAGACGACGGCGCATACAGACACACCAATGCACTGAGCATCGGCAGTCCCCACCGCCTCATAGGATTCGCTCCCCCGCGAGCGCCCGATACAGGAAAAAATCGCGCCGACAGCCTGCCCGACGTGGCCGCCGCTCCCCCCGGAACGTCGCGCGGAGTATAGCAGTGGAAAGAATTGCGGACAAAAATCGCCGCGATCCACCCCAACGTTCTAAGTTCAATCCGCTATTAGAGTTATACGCTGGCCGGAGCGCACCCTTGACCAAAATGGGCACCTTGCAGGTACAGTTCGTACGAGTAGATCGGGAGAATCCGTGTGGACTCCCGTTTGCGTCGTTGATTGTCAACTGATTACCAGCGACTCGATTGAGGAATGGTCGTGGGCCTACGCAAGCTGACCGATAAGCCGACGTCACAGGCAGATCGCCTCGCACGCGCCGAGCATGACGCGGCCGAGGTCGCCGTGCGTCGCTATCAGGACGGCCAGCGGCCGAGCGCCACGCCACACGCGGAGACCACCGTTACGTACACCGAAGACACGAATCGCTCGACAGCCACCGATCTGCAGACTCCGCCGCCGTCGCGTAATGAGTTTGGCGACGAAGTGGAGATGATCTCGTTGGCGCCGGCCGCACCGGCGGCGCAGACTCCGCCCATTGCTACGCCGCCCACACCCGCGGCGAATAGTACGCCTGCGCCGTCGACAGATAGTTTCGCCGCCGCGCTCGAAGCGCTGCGCGCGACCCTGCGCCAGCCCGCGCCGGCCCAAGGTTCCGACTCAAAGCTTGATCCCGCATCAAAACCGGATGTTGCGTCGAAATCGGACTCGGGTTTTAAACTGGATCGGAGTTCGAAAGCAGACGCCGCGCCCGCGCCACCGGTCGCCGAAGTTTCCGCGCCCATCCCGATGCCGAATACACCGATCGAGAAGGAAAGCAACAGCGGCATTATCGAGACGCCTCCCATGCTGGCCGAGGAACCGGCCTCCGCGTTGGAGCGCATGCCGCTGCCGCCGCCGGTCGAAGGCCCGACGCAGACGCCGCGCCCGTTGTATGAAGACCCGCTGCTCAAAGTGCAGCGCCGCAAGACCACGCCGGTGATCGAGCCTGCTGTTTCACGCGAAACGCCGACGATGGACACTGCGCTGCAGGCCGTGCGCAATGCCGTACCGGGTCTGCGCCTCACGCCGCCCAAGTCAGACACGCCGACGAACGGGCGTGAAACACCGCTGTCGGACGGCATGCCGAAATCCGTCAGCGAGGATTTGCCGAAGTACACCGCGCGGCCCAAGATGCGTATTTGCGGCCGCTGCGGCCATGAAACAAAGCTGCGCAACGTCAAATGCGAGAAGTGCGCGCATGTAGACGAAAGCCTCGGCATCCTGGACGCCGTGATCGCGGGCGACATCGTGCGCGTGGAGCAGGTCCTGCTCGTGCGCCCGGGCCTGATCACGCTGCGCACGAGCCGCCACGAATGGACGCTGCTGCACATGGCGGCAAGCGGCGGGAATCCCAAAATGGTCGACCTGCTACTGACCAAAGGCGCGTCGGTCAATGCCACCAACCGGGACGGCAAAACGGCGTTGCACTATGCCGCCGGCAAGGGTCATGTAGGAATCGTGAAGACCCTGCTCTCGCACCACGCCGACCCGACCATGCTGTACAACGGCCGGTCAGCGCTCGACCTCGCGCGCAAAGCGGGTCACCATGAAGCAGCCGACGTCATCCGGGCCGTGATGCCCGAAGGCGATCCGAACGCCGAACTCTAAACTGTTTCAAGATTGTTTCTGATTAGAGATTCTTACTGTCTGTTTCTCGCAGAAACCGTCCGGAAACACATTTGAACCGGACTCGCTCAGGCCAAGAACAGCGCCAAAACACCTATCAAGAGCAAGCCAAGGCCCGCCATCCCGCCGAGTATCGCCACCAACGGCCACGGGAAACGCAGCGAGAGCGCCTGTTCCACTTCCCGTTGCAAGGCCGAGTTCGGCTGAAAGAGATCGACGTTGATGTCTTCCTTCTGGACGATCGACTCTTTCGATTTTGGTGACTTCGCCAGAATTGGCGCCACGGGCTTCGGCATGAGCTCCGCCGTGACAGCGGGCGTATCCCGGGTCAGTGAGCGCAAGAACTCAATCCGCTCGCGGGCACGTTCCAATTCGGCATCGCGCGCGACCAGGGCGGCCTGCAATTGAGCCATCCCCGGCGCAGGCATCTCGGCCGGCACGTTCGGCGTGCCCCCCGGCGCAGCCCGTAGCTTCCAGACCTCGCTCTCGCGCTCGGACAGCTTCGCGCGCAGCAGTTCCATGTCCCGGACCTGCTCCTCGCGCTCCGTATGGGCGTCGTCGGCCCGGCGGCGCAGCGATTCGCACAACTCGCGAATCTCCACCAACTCCGAGGACATCTGCGCCTCGCGACGGGCGGCCTCATCGATCGTGTGGGCCTGATGTCCGATAACGAATTCCCGCTCGGACGCAATCGCCCGCAGGCAATCCATTTCCATCCGCAGCGCCTGCGCCAGACGATCGTGATCGACATCACGCTGATCGAGCGCCGCGCGCACGGAATCGAGTTCCTGCCGCAACGCACCGATTAAAAGTTTCTGCCCGACCGCGGTCTCTTCATATTGTTCGAGCGCCGCACTGCGCTCCGCGAGTACGCCCGCCAACCGCGCGACTCCCGCCCCGCTCATCGGCGCGGCGGATTCCCACATGCTGAGTTCCTGCTGCGCGGTGTCGAGGCGCTCGCGCAACGAGAGCGCTTCGTGATCGCGCTGCACCACTCGTTCTTGCAGATGACTCACTTCCGCGCGCAACGACATGTGCGACTCGGCGAGCGCGTCGTAATCTTCGACGGGTACCGTGTTCGGCGGAATGCGGCCGGTCCCGTCGCCGCGCAACAGCGTGAGTTCGTTCTGAAGTTGCAGCACCGCCCACTCTTTTCCGCGCAGGTGCTGCGTCGTCTCGTCGAGCGCAATCCGCGCACGACCCAGCGCGCGCGCCACTTCTTCGAGCTGTTCGGTTTTTTCATCCGCGACCTGCATTGCGTCGATCGCGTCGGCGTTGCGCTGCAAGAGTTGCTCGCGCGCATAGTCAAGTTCCGTTTCAAGCCGCGCGCGCTCGTCGTCACTCGTGCGCGCACGCGCTTCCGCCTCGGCGGCGACTTTGGACATCGTGACGTCGCCCGGCACCGGCGCGGGTTGCGCGCGATCAAGTCGGAACGCCGGCCTACTGGACGTCTGCAATTTCAAGCGCGAAGGTTGCGCCAGTGTGGATCGTATCCGAGACACTTCGGCCGCCCACGAGTCCACTTCGGACTTCAGCCGTTGATAGGTGTCATCCCCCGCCACGTGTGATTCTCCCCCAATACTCGCATTCGAAAATTAAATGCGCCCCCAGCCGAGGCCATTATAGGCAGGCCTCTCCGGGTCGTCAATTCATGTCTTCGGCGCATGCCGATTCGTTGACCGCTCCGTGCCGGTGTGGTACGGTCTACACGGGGGAATTTCACGCTTACCCACGGAGATCGACATGTCGAAAACCTGCATTACTGCGCCGGGCGCGCCGCCCGCAATCGGGCCTTACTCTCACGCTGTGCGCGCGGGCGACTTTCTATTCCTCTCGGGTCAGATTCCGCTGAAGCCGGACGGCAGCGGCCTGCTGCAAGGCACGATCGACGAGCAAACGCACCAGGTGTTCGCGAACATCCAGGCGGTGCTCAAGGCCGCCGGCGCGACGCTGAAGGATGTTGTGAAATCCTGCGTGTTCCTCGCGGACCTCAATGATTTCCAGGCGTTCAACAAGGTGTACCAAACCTATTTTCCGGAAAATCCGCCGGCGCGCACGACCTATCAGGTCGCCAAGCTGCCGGCGGGCGCCATCGTCGAGATCGACGTGACGGTATATCTCGGGGGCCGCTGACCGCAGGAGCCGTATGCACCGGGGATTCGGGGGACTCGCCGGCGTTTTGATGGTCGCCACGACGTGGCTGGCCGTGGCACCCGCATTTGCGCAGAACTCCCAGGAAGCCGCGCAGATGAACGCCCTCGGTGTCGCCAGCTACGAGCGCGAGGAGTGGGCCGCGGCCATCACCCATTTTGACGCGGCGCTGCAGCTCGAGCCCGACAACACCGTCGTCCGGCGCAACCTGACCAATTCCTTGCAGGCGCATGCCTCGACGCTCGCCGGCAAAGGCGACTACAAGAACGCGATCAGCCGCCTTCGCCAGGCGGTGCAGAACGATCCCGAGAACGCGATGCCGCTGATGCAGCTCGGCGCGTATTACCTGCACGAGGGCGACGTGCGCGAGGCGATCTTCCGTCTCGAAGAAGCCATCGAGCTGATGCCAAACGACGTTGACGCACACTATCTGCTTGGCGAGGCGTATTACCGCGACAACGATGTGAATTCCGCGCTCGACCAGTGGGACTGGGTCGAGCGCGTGGATCCAGATCGTGAAGGACTCGCCGAGCGGCTGGAAATCGCGCGCCGCGATCATAAAGTCGAAGCCGACTACAGCGACAAGACCTCGCAGCATTTCAATGTGACCTACAGTCAGGAAGCCGAAGGCCGTCTCGTGCGCGACGTCGTTTCGATTCTCGAAGCGGCCTACCGCGACGTTGGCAAGGCGCTGCAAAGTTTCCCGCCGACGCCCGTGCAGGTCTCGCTGTACACAAGCGAGGGCTTCATGGAAGCGACGATGATGAAGGACCACATCGGCGCGGTCTACGACGGCACCAAGATCCGCTGCCCCGTGATCGGGGCGGACGGCAATCCCCTTCCCCAGGAGGAAATGCGCCGGCGCCTGCACCATGAATATGTGCACGTGGTGGTGCGCGATATTGCGCGCGAGGGCGTGCCGTGGTGGTTCAACGAGGGCGTCGCCGAGGCGCTCACGCTTCCGTTGTCGGACCTCGATCGCGCGTTTCTGCGCAAAGCCTCCGAAGACGGCGCGCTGTTCAACCTGAGCGACCTTGTCGAAGGCCAGCTTGATCGCCTCACCAAGGACGAGCTCATCCTCGCCTACAAGCAGGCCCATGCCACGGTGGAGTACCTCAAAACACGCTACGGCACGCGCCGTCTCGCGCATTACCTGAGCGAGATCGCCGATGGCACGGACCCGGAGATCGCCATGCGCCGCGTGTTCCGCCTGTCCTACGAAACCCTGCAAATGGCGACGATCGAACATATTCAATAGCGGTAGCGACGCCGCCCCGCTTCTTGTTACGATGCGTGGACGCATTTTAGGGGGCGGACTTGATGTATCCAGCGCGTTTCCTTGCACCCACCCTGATCCTCGCCGCGACCTTGTGGACTTCCGCCGCATCCGGCGCGGGACTCGCCAAGGTCGAAGGCACCGTGCGCGATACGGGCGGCAATCCCATCGCGGGCGCCAAGGTCTTCGCCGAGTCCGGCCTCGATGGTCCGCTCACGGTGACGCAGACGGACGCGGCCGGCGTGTTTACCCTGACCGAACTGCTGCCCGGCACCACGGGCGTCTTTGCGTATGCGCCCGGCCGCGCAATCGACGGCCGCAGCGCGACGCTGGCGCTGGACGCGGCCGTGCATATCGACATCGTGCTGTCCGAACCGGGCACGCTCGCGGGCACCGTATACAACAACGACAACAAGCTCGTCGCGAATGCGCGCATCACGCGTGCCGTGATTCTCGGCGAGAGCAAGGTCGGCATCCCCTTCGCCAAACTCGCGGCGCACGGCATCCAGGAACCCAGCACCAACGCGCGCGGCGAATTCTCGATCGCGCTGTTGCCACAGAATGCCGAGGTCGCGATCAAAGTCGCGCACCCGCAGTACGCCCAGGAAGATCCGCTACTCCGCGTCGGCAGTCGCGACGCGCGCATCGTGTTGTCGCCCGGCGTTCTGGTGTCCGGCAATGTCGTCGCGCGCGGCCGCGACACGGCCGTGCCGAATGCGCTGCTGCTATTCCGCAACGCTGAGCCTCCGCACGGCACGGTCGTTACGCGTTCGCAGGCGGACGGCAGTTTCGTTGTGCGCCTCACGCCGGGGCCGTGGTTGTATGAAGCGTCGGGCACCAATTTCCGTTCGCCCAATTGGCAGCGCGTGCTGATCAGTCCGGAGTACCCGAATCAGCGTGTCGCGCTGCAGGTTGCGGGCACGGCATCGCTGCAAGGCACCGTAAAAGACGCGAAGTCCGGCCTGCCGGTCGAGGGCGCGCGCCTTGTGCTTGAGTCCGCCGGGATTCCCGCGGCCGTCGCGCGCACGGGCCCGTCGGGCACCTATGAACTCCAGGGAACCGAAGGCGAAACGGTCGTGCGTCTCGTGAGCGCGCCGGGATTCCTGCTGCCGCCGGAAACCGGCATGCGCATTGTGATCGAGGCTGGACACACGGCCGACGTACCGATCTTCTGGGTCGCGCCGTTGCCGAAGTATTCGCTGGAAGTCATCGATGCCGCCGACGCTCCCGTCGCCGGTGCGATCGTGCGCGTGTTCCGGCCTGAGCAATTCGGCTGGTACGTGACGAATGCAGACGGGCTCGTGGAACTCTCCTTCTTGACGCTGCCGTCCGACGGCACCGTGGTCGGCATGGTCGAGCATCCCACGCGCCCCGAAGGCGCGCTGTTTGCCATCACGCGGGACCGTTCCGCGGACGCGATCGTGCAGGTCACGCCGCTGACGTCGCTGACAGGGCGCATCTCGAACGAAAAGAATGACGGCGTGGCCGGCGTGCTCGTCGAAGCGCGCACGATTCTCGAAGGCTTTGCCGAACCGGTGACGCTGTGGCGTACCTATAGCGCAAAAGATGGCGCCGTGCGCTGGCCCGCCGTGGTACCTGGCACGCCGCTCGTATGCTTTGTGAGCGCACTCTCGACGGAAGGGGCGCCCACAGCCTCGGGCGAATCGGCTTCGCTGGTGCCCACCAAAGATGCTGCCGCCGATATCGGCGTCCTTACCATTCCCAGCGCCGAGAACGGCCGCTCGGCGCTGGGCCGCAAGTATGCCTGGCAAAAGCACGCCCCGCTGTGCGGCACTCTGCCCGCGGACGCGGACAAGCGGCCCGCCGTGGTCGTGCATGTTCCCGCCGCGCAGGCCGAGATGATGGCGGATGCGCTCGCGCAGGCGCAGCGCGTGTTGCCGCCGTCGAATGTCGTTTTCGTTGTGGTCGTCTCGAGCGAAGTGACGTGCGCGACGGCGACCATTCCCGTGTTGCGCGGCGATCCGCCGGCCGGGCCGTACACCTATGTCGTGAATGCCGCCGGTGAAGTCGTGCTGGAGTGCGTCGGATTGCCGCCCGTCTCCGCCATCGCCGCCGTGGCCACGGAACACTAAGCGTGCGGCGCGCGTGCGCGGCGATACTGCTGCTCGCGGCGAGCGCGGCCTCTGCCCACACGCTCTCCGGTGTTGTGCGCGATCCGAACGATGTTGTGGTATCCGACGCGCGCGTGTGGCTCACGGTCGCGCGCACGCCGAGCGTCACACTCACCGATGACTCCGGAAAATTTTCGTTTCCCAATGTGCCAACGGGCTCGGTGCAGCTCGTGGTGCTCAAGGATGGATTCGCGCTCGGCGGCGCGTCGGGGCAATGCATCGACGATACCGAGATTAATCTGAAATTGGTTCCGCCGACTGCCACGCAACTGCGCGTGATCAACACGCGCTATGAACCCGTCGAGGGCGCGTCACTCGCACGACTCGAATTGCCGGGCGTGTTCAATGTCTTCGTGCAAGACCTCGCCTCGCTCGATTTCCCGGCCGCACTCAGCGACGCCAAAGGATTTCTCGCGTTGCCGCCCTTGCCGCGCGACGCGTTTATCAACGTCTCGATCGGCCATCCGGGGTATGCCGACGGCGTGTTGCCCGCGCTTCCCGCCGGCGAAGACATCGACTTTCCATTGCCCGACGGCGTGCCGCTGGCCGGTCGCATCACGGACAACGCCGGCGCGGGCGTCGCACACGCACGAGTGTCCGTGTATCGTCCCGGCGAAACGTCCGGCACGATTCTCGTCACCGAAACACTGACCGATGCGGACGGTTTTTATTCCACGCGCGTGCCGGCCGGAAAATATTTTGTGGCCGCGCAGCATCCGCGCCACGCGATGCCGCTGCCCAAGGCCGTAATGGCCGACACGATCACGGGTGACGCCGTGCTTAATCTCGCGCTGCCCGCGCCGCATCGCCTGCACGGCCGCGCGCTCGACGAAAAAAACGCGCCGGTGCCGCTCGCGGTATTCGCCTATCGCACGAATGAATATTTCGTCGCCGAGACCGTGAGCGACGCGCAGGGCGGATTCGAAATGCTGGTGCCGGCCGGCGAGGGCGCGCTGCACGTGTATCCGCCGCGGCGCATGACGTCCGAAGCGCCCCGCATTTATTTAAAGGTGGGCGACGCGCCTGACATTGAAATCGAGTCCGTTCGCTTTCGCGGCCTGCCGGAATTGCACGGAAAAGTCGACACGCGCGACGGCGCCTCGCCGGGCGAAGTGCTGATCACGTCGCTCAACCTGGATTCGCCGCTCGTCGCGGTCCCTGATGCTACCGGTAATTTCACGCTCTCGCTGGACACCGTGCCGGACGAGCCGCTGCGCTTTCGCGCCGAGCACGCGCTGCGCTTTCAGCGGCGGGACTTCGAAATTGATCCGGCGAAGCTGGACGTACCGGAAATCCGACTGCGGGATTTCAAACCCGAACCACCGAAGATTGACGGCCGTTGGCCAAACGAACTCCTGTCGCTGGTCGATAAGCCGGCGCCCGAGCTCGTCTGCCGCGCGTGGCTGAATCTCCCCGAAGGCCAGACGGCACTCAAGCTCGCCGATTTGCGCGGCAAGGTCGTCGTGTTGTTTCTATGGACCGGGTTCGACCGCACGCCGCGCGCGATCCAGCGGCTCTCGGAAATGATGGCCGCGCACCAGTTGTACAAAAACACGCCTGATGTCGCCATCGTGTCCGTGCACGATGCCGCCGTTCCGCCCGATGCCGTCGTCGCGTACGTGAAGGAACTGAACGTCCGCTTTCCCGTCGGTCACGACGTCGATGCGTCCGACACCTTCACCGCCTACCACACCGGATACGTGCCGCAGACGGTGTTCATCGACAAAAAAGGTATGGTGCGCTTTTACACGGGCGAAGAAAAATTGCTCGAAGTGATCAAAATCCTGCGGCGCGAATGAGCCGGTTCAGGATTTCGCCTGCGGCGCGTTCGTTTGGCAATTGACCCAGCCCGAGTCGCCTTCGCGGTAGTGCTCTTTCTTCCAAATCGGCAGGCGCAGTTTGATCTCGTCGATGATGTAGCGGCACGCGTCGAAGGCCGCGCCACGATGCGCCGCGCTCACACCCACCCATACGGCCACATCACCGATCTCCAGCGTGCCCACGCGGTGTACGCATTCCGCGCGCAAAATCGCGAACTTGGCGAGCGCTTCGCGCAGCACAGCCTCGCCTTCTTTCACGGCCACGGCAGGGTAGCCCTCGTACTCCAGCCGCACCACGCCGCGGCCGTCGTTTTCGTTGCGCACGACGCCCTCGAACTCGACGCAGCCACCGGCGCGCGGGTCGTCCAGACGCGCGCGCAAGGCACTCGGATCAACCAGATCGGTACTCAGTGTGAACATAATTCTTTCTCAGCCGCCCGCGACTGGCGGGATGAACACGACCGTATCCCCCTCACGCACGGGACGGGTCCACTCGTCGAACTCTTCATTCACGACCACCTTCAAACGCTCACGCGACAACGCAAAGCCGTGCCGCGCGGACAACTCGTCGTACAACTCCGCGACGGTTTGCGCGGAGGTCTCCACTGTCTCATCCGAGAGACCCGCTTCCTCGCGCAGAATCGCGAAATATTGCACGCGCACCCGGCGCGTCGTCATGTTTGCACGCTCTTCTGCGCCGTCAGGGCCGTCACCCGCACCAAATCTTCCGGCGTGTTTACGTTCATCAGCATGGTGTCTTCCGGCGGACACAACAGGCGCACGTCCGCGTCGGCCAGCGCCTCGCGCAGGCTGGACTTCCCCTGCGCAAGCCGCTCGTGCAGCCACACGCCGATCGATGGTTCATAAATCGCGAACAGCGGCTCAAAAAATCCATCCGACGCCATGTACGCCGTCGCCAGCCGCACCGGGTCGCGTCCATCGAGCAACGTGCGCACCCCGCGCGCATCCGCCAGCGGCAAGTCACACGCCAGCGTGAGCCACGCCACGCCCGGCCGCGAATCCATCGCCGACAACACGCCGTTCATCGGGCCGATGCCGTCGTAGCGGTCTTCAATCAGCGGCAGGCCAGCCAACGCAGGATGGTTCCGCTGATCAGGGCGCGCGCTGACGCACACCTCGGGCAAGAATCCGCGCAAGAGCTCGAAGCAATACCGCGCCTGCGGCACGCCGTGAATCTCCAGCGCGCATTTGTCGGTGCCCATGCGCGTGCTGCGCCCACCGGCCAGCACGAGCCCGCACACCGGGGCGTTATCCCGCGACGTAGTCACTCTTGCCTCCGCGCTTTTCGATCAGCCGCACGTCGCGAATCACGATCCCGTGCGACAGGCCCTTGCACATGTCATAAATCGTCAGCGCCGCGACCGTGGCGCCCGTCATGGCTTCCATCTCGATGCCGGTCTTGTGCGTGATGACGGTGTGGCAATCGACCCACAGCGTCTTCGGGTCCTTCACCGTGATTTCAACTTTGCAGTCTTCCAACCCAATCGGGTGGCACAGCGGAATCAGCTCGCTCGTCTTCTTCGCCGCCATCACGCCCGCGATGATCGCCGTCTGAAACACCGGCCCCTTCGGCCCGGTGATTTCGTTGCCCGAGATCGCGGCGGCCACGGCATCCGGCAGCTCAATCACGGCGCGCGCATGCGCCGTGCGCCGCGTGGCGGCCTTCGCGCTCACGTCCACCATGGCCGGCTGGTTCTTATCGTTGATGTGCGACAGCATTCATCCACCTATCTTGTACATTTCGACCTTGGCCTCGCCCGCCGCGTGCAGACCGGCGCGCAGTTCTGAATACCGATCGTCGCGCTTTTTCCACGCGCCGCCAATCATCTCGCGCAACTGTTCGTCCGTCGCGCCCGCGCGGAGCGGTCCACGCAGATCGAGACCCGTCGACGCGAACAGACACGTATACAACGACCCATCCGCCGACAACCGCGCGCGGGTGCATCCGCCGCAGAACGGCTCGGTCACGCTCGAAATAAAGCCAACTTCCCCACGCCCGTCTTCGAACGCATACCGCTCGGCGACTTCGCCGTGGTAGTTCGCCTCGACCGGCCGGATTGGCCACTTCGCGTGAATTCGATCGCGCAGTTCGCGCGAGGGCACCACTTCGTCCAGCTTCCACCGGTTCCGCGTGCCGACGTCCATATATTCAATGAATCGCACAATCACGCCCGTGCCGCGGAAATGCTCCACGAGATCGACCGCCGACGCATCGTTCACGCCGCGCTGCACGACCGCGTTCACCTTGATCAGATCGAAGCCCACGGCCTGCGCGGCCGCGATCGCATCCAACACAACCCGCGCCGCCACCCCACGCCCGTTCATCTGCCCCGCGATCGTGTCGTCCAGCGAATCCAAGCTCACCGTGACGCGATCGAGGCCGGCCTCGCGCAGGGCCTGTGCCTGGCGACGCAGCAACAGCCCGTTCGTGGTCAGCGCGATGTCTTCAACACTCTCAATGCTCTTCAGCGCGCGAATGAGCACGTGCAGATCTTTGCGGAGCAGCGGTTCGCCGCCCGTAATGCGCAGCTTCGCCGCACCCTGCGCCACAAACGCGCGCGCCACGCGCTCAATCTCGGCAAAACTCAGCAGTTCGCTCTCGGGCAGGAATTGGTAGCCGTCGCCGTACTTCGCCTGCGGCATGCAGTAGGGGCAACGCAGGTTGCAGTTGTCGATGACGGAGATGCGCAGGTCGCGCAGCCGCCGGCCCAGGCGATCGGCCACGGGTTGCGCAGGCGCTATCGGTCGCACGGCAAACATGCCTTCATCATACTAAACGCGGCCGCCCTCGCGAATCGGGTACACTGTGGCTCCATCTCTCAACCGGAGCCCGAAAAACGACATGGACTCAGTCGCTGTAACCCCACTCATCATGCGTTGGATGCACATTCTGTCCGCCGTCGCGGCCGGCGGCGGCATCCTGTTTTACTGGCTCGTCCTCGCGCCCGCGATGCGCAAGGTGCTCACGCCGGAACAGGCCACGGCGTTGCGCGACGGCGTGATGCGCCGCCTGAAAATGATCATCCACCCGACCATCGTGCTCTTCCTCATCAGCGGGTTTTATAACTATCTTGTCGTGTTGCGCCCGCTGCACGACGGCCAGGCGATCTATCACGCGATGTTCGGTACGAAGTTCCTGCTCGCCATCGCGGTCTTTGCGCTGGCGATCGTGCTCACCTCCACGCGCAAATGGTCGGAAAAACTCCGCACCGGGAAACTCGGCTGGGCCGTGCTGTCGCTTCTGGTGATTGCCGTGATCGCGATCGGCGGCTACATGAAGCTGATTCCGGCAGTGAAGGCACCGGCGGAAGAGCCGGCGGCGGCATCAGAACCCGCGAACGGCTGAGGTCGTTACGAGGCGACGCTGCCGGACGGCGTGCGCGAGAGCAACGGATTGGACTTGTAGCTGCCGTCGACGCGCAGACCCGCATGCGGGCGCTGCTGTTGCGCCCAGAGCAGGAAGCGATACACGCGCTCGAACACTTCCTCCGAGCGCGGGCCGTTCACAATGCCGTGGTTCGGCCGTTCGAAAATCGTGAGCTCCTTGAGCGGCGTGCCGACCTGCGCGAAGATTTCCATGGCACTGACAGGATCCACGATCGGGTCTTTGGAACCTTGTAACACCAGCGTCGGCACGGCAATGTCGGCCAGCGACTTCTCCATCGCCTCCATTACGCGGTTCAACTCACGCACACCCGAGAGCGGGTTGCGCTTGTAATTGATGTGCTCGTTCTCCGGCGACGTGGCCACGTACTCCCAGCCCGTGTCGCCGCCGCGGATACGCTGCAGCAGTGAGTTGAAGCCTACCACGCTCGGCACCAGCCGCGCGGCAAACTGCCGCAGCTTGAGCGGAGCGCTGATCGAGAACACAGCCTTGATCTTATCGCGCTTGAGGCCCGCGCCCATGAGCGCCAGCGTGCCGCCGGTGGAAAATCCGCCGAGAACAATATCGTCGGTAAACGACTTCACGACGACATACCCACGGTTCACGGACTCGTACCAGTCTTTCCAACTCGTGCGCGCGAGGTCCTCCGGCGCGGTGCCATGGCCCTTCAGGCGCACGCCATAGACGACATAGCCGCGCTCATACAGATAATTCGCCAGCGCCTGCACTTCGCGCGGCGCGGCGAGATAGCCGTGCACGAGCACGATGCCCGCCGTGTATCGCTCCGGCACGAGCAGGAACGGCCGCCCGATGTCCATCGGGTGGCTCTCCGCCGAGCGGAACTGGTGATAGTCCTCTTCAAACGTCTGCTGGTCCGCATCGAGGAAGCGTTTGCGCAGACTTTCCGACAGCTCGCCGCGTGGAATATTCGCGACGCGCTGGACCAGTTCGGTGAAGCCTTCGAGCGGCTCGACTTCATTCGCGATCACGTATGTCATTTCGAGCGCGCGCACGGTGTGGAAGTCGCTGTGCCCCGGCGTGACGCCCGGCGCGCGGCGATACAGGTTCCCCTCCTTCACCAACACGCCTTCGCGCAGGCAAAGGTTCAGGAAGTCGTCGAACTTCGGACTCGGATCCTCGAACAGAATATCGCGGTAGGTGTTGCGCAGCAGATCGTGTGTGCTGTGCTTGCCTTCGCGCACAATCTCGTCCGCGCAGAGGAAAATCCGGTTACGGTACCGCCGCTCGGTGAACGGCGCCGCGCCCTGGTAGCGCACGAGCGTCGCAAACAGGTGGTCGTAATTGATGCGCGTCGACCGGTAAATCGCCGACATGTAGCGCTGCATCAACTCATCGCTGACTTCGTGGAACAGCGACTTCGGGTCGGCCTCGATCTTGTGCAGATCGTCGCCGCAGGCCATGATTTCCGCATAGCGCGGATCGAAGAGATACGACCGCACATCGATCGGATCGCCCAGCGTCACATCGACGTCGGTGTCTTCCGAGATCAGCGTCCCCTCGACCGACAACTCCTCCACCGCGCGCTCGCTGAGGTCTTTCGCCAGCGCATTCGCCATGCGCAGGATCAGGTTCTCCCGCGCGCGGATCGGGTAGTACGTGATATTGACCGGAACGACGACCGTGCGCTTGTTCAGGATCGCGCCGATGTCGTCATTCGGACTGAGTTCGAACTTCGCCATCGCCTCTTCGAGGCCCGGCCGCTTCGGATTGTTGAAGATGCACTCCAGCTTGTGGCGATAGAACTCGGCGCGCAACGCGAGCTGGCCGACGCCCTTGTGGGGCGGGCGGCGCTCGCCGCGGTTGAACACGGTGAACGCGCCGCTCGGATCGACCACCTTCTTGTCCTTGATCATCTGCCCTTCCGGGAAAATGATCCAGGGGTGGTCACCCTTCAGCAGCGAGCGCACAATCAACTTGTCGCGGTCCGGGTCCTTCGTGGACACGGTGCCCATCGTGCGCAGGTATTTGCCGAGCCGCCCGACGAACAATTCTCCCGCCGCGAGCGACCACACTTCTTTTCCGATGTGCTTGTGGATCTGATAGGGCAGCAGGAAGGTTTCGAGGCGAGTAAAGTGGTTCACCGCGAAGATGATGGACATGTCGTTCTGAATCACGCCGGCGTTGTGCAGACGCACGTCGGCCTTGATCAGCTTGGACGCAAGACGCAACGCCCACTTCGTAGAGGTAAACGCAAACGACGACATGGCGGCAGTGTTCCCCCGCGTCCGGCACTGCCGGCTCGCGCACTCCATCCCTGAGTCCCAACGATATTGTAGCCGACAAGTGCTGTTTTTCCCGAATGCCGCTTCGGCGCGTCGCGAATTTCGGGATTTACGGCGTCTTGGTGCCGAGCTTTCGGTTCATCTGGTAGACAAACGCCAGCACCTCGGCCACCGCGCGGTACAGCGTCTCGGGAATGGGCATATCGACATCCAGCGCGGCGAGCGCCTTCATCAGGTCCGGGTCTTCGTGCACCACCACCCCATGCTCGCGCGCGATTTCGAGGATGCGCTCGGCCAGATGGCCCGATCCCTTCGCGACCACCTTCGGCGCGGAGTCCTGCGTCGCGTCGTAGCGCAGCGCGACCACCTTACGGCGCTTGATGTCGTCCTGAGGCGTGTCGGCCATCAGACCTCCGCCTCGAAGCTGCCGGTCTGCGCGAACAACGCCGCCGCCGCGCCCACGCGATCGCCGTCCCACGCCTCGGTGCGCACCTGTGCCGCGGTGAAGCCTGCGCGCCGGAGGCCTTCTTCGAGCGACGGCGCGCCGTCGTCAATCACAGACCGCGCGGCGTCGTTGCTGGTGCGAATAGAACAATTGCACGCGGTTCCGGCGGACTGAATCGTGATCCACATCGAACCGAGATTGGAGAGCTGCAGATCGATGACGATCGTGTGCGCCTCGCGGCCCGATCCGCCACCTCCGCGACCGTCGCGCCCGATCACGTGCACCTGCGCATGCTCGATGCCTGTGCGCGGCGAAAATGGGATTGCGAAGAATTGGTAGGGTGCGTCGAAGCTACGCACATTTTGTAGCGTGTTCGCGGAGAAGCGATCGGCCAACGTATCGATCGTGCGCACGATCTCGCGACCGTCGGCGGTGGTGGTTCGCGCGTTCAAGTGTTCGCGGATCGCCATCAGATCGTCGAGCAATGATCGCGGCGCGCCATTCTCGCCATGCGCGCGCGTCATCGGAGTTTCGCCACGCGCACCGATCAGTCCGCGAGCCGTTTCAATGGCGCGGCGGAATTCATCCGGCGTCTCCGCATCCAATGACTGCACGGCAGCACGCAACACTTCGGTCTGAGCCGGCGGCAGCGGCCTCTCGGCCGCATGCGCGTCGACCGCGGGCAACAGTCGCGCGAGCACACGTCCAAGTTCGGGGCGCGCCACGAGCACGGTGAGCAGCGCTTCGATCGCCTTCGGCGGCAACGATGCAACCTGCGGCAGCAAGGCAACCGCCTGTTCCGGTTTGATCAATGGCGCCAGCGACGGCGGTACGGTTACTGTCGGCGTAGGAATTGACGTTGATGGCGTCGCAAATGTCGGCGTATTCACGGCCTGCGAAGACGTATTCAGCACCTGCAGCCGCAACTGCGGCGTGCCGCCTTCGTGCGTCACGCGCGCCTCGACGATGGTGCCGGGCGTGAGCGCGACACCCTTGGGCAGCGGAAAATTTTGATTGCCGACAACGAGGTTTAGAAGCGCACCGTCGGCCGCGATGCGCCCGCGCAAAACGGCGCCGGTGAGCAGCAATCGTGTGAGCGCATCCGGCGCGGCGCCCGCTGTGTTCAGCGGGACAAAGCGCACCCCTTCGACCCCGCCCATGCCCCGGCCCCCGTGCGTACTGCGGCGTTAGCGATCGCGATCCTGGCGCAGGCTAAGGATGAGGCGCACCTCGCCCTTCCCCACGCCCAGCTCGCGCGCGATTTCCGGCACGCGCATCCCCGCGTCGCTGTATTCGTACACGCGCTGCTGAATCGGCGTCAGGTAGTTCGCGCGATTCGGTTCGCTGCCGTTCGCGTCGAGTTGCTCGGCGGCCTCCGCGAGATTCGCGCGGCCCGCCGGTTGAAGGTTGAGCAGATCGCGATACGCCGCGCGCGTCTCTTCCGATTCGACTTCTTCCTCGTGCGAGAGGCCGTTGGTTTCTTCCGCGGGTTCCTCTTCCGATTCATCCGAATCGAAATCCGTGCCGCGCGTCCAGCGATCGATCAAGTCCGCGGGATCTTCCGACTCCACCTCTTGCGGCAGAATCTCGACCGGCGGCGCTTGGTCGTCCTCCGCGAAGTCGTCTTCGTCGATCGGATCCGGTTCGGGTTCCGGCTGCGCCGCTTCTTCTTCGGCCTCGGCGACCTCAGTGCCCACCTGGCCCAGACGACGCTCCAGCGCGGACAACTCGTTCCGCGTCCGCGCGGCAAGGGCGGCTAGTTCACGCTTGGTGCGTTCCAGTTCCGATTTCACATCCCCGTTGGACTGCACCAGTTTGCGGACTTCGTTCACCTTTTTATCGATGCTTATGTTGAATTCCCGCGCCAGGTCCTTCTGCTGGGTCAGGATATCCCGCATGGTCTGGAACAGGATCATCATGTTGGTGACGTCGTTGGAGGACTGCTGCGAAGAGCGCGACCCGCCGGAGCGGAACTCACTCAGGGCGACGTAGATCACGACCCCGAAAAAGAAAATCATGATCATGACGACGCCGCCGATCATGAGAAGATATTGCATATCACCAGTCATTCGTCGGTCCCTTACCGCATGTGCGCCGTCTCGCGCGCATTCTCACCGGGCCGCAACCCGGAACGATCTATACGCTCACGTCGAACCCGTGCTCCGCGCCCGGCTCGAGCGCCTTGCGCGGCGCGGCGGGTGCAGCATCCGGCGCCGGCTGCGGCGCGGCGGAATTCCGCTTGCGCCCGCGCTCCTGGGGTTCGCCATGTTCTTCTTTGTCGCGCACTTCGCGGTTGTCCGCCTGCTTGGACTCGCTCACCTGCGTTTGTTGCGTCGCGCGTACGCGTTCTTCTTCGACTTGCGCACGCTGCTGCGCGAGCAACGCCGCGCGCGCCGACGCGTCTTGTATACGTTCCGCGACCAACGTCCGCGCGAGCTCAGTCTGCATGTCGATCGGTTGGGGCATGTCCACCTCCCGTTCGTCACGTCACAATTCGCTGCGAACCGCTTCCCGCAATCGCTTCAGAGCCGCGCTGTGAACCTGGCAAACCCGCGACTCGGTCACTTCGAGCACGGTGCCAATCTCTTTCAGCGTCAGCTCTTCGTAGTAATATAAATTTAACACCTTCTGCTGCTGTTCCGGTAACGCGAGGATCGCCTGCACCAGCCGCGCCTGCCGTTCGGCCGCGTTCGCCTCGTTTTCGGGCGTTTTTCCGGTGGTATCGGCGATCAGGTGCGCCCGGCGGGCTTCGTCGCGATCCTCGCCCGGCAGGTAGTCGTCCAGCGCGAGCACCTGCGCGGTCTGCACCTGCGCCAGGCACTCGTCCACCTCCTGCGCGGTCGAGCCGATCTCCTGCGCGATGGCGTCCGTGTCGGGATCGGAGCCTTGCTGGTGCCGCAGCTTGTCGCGCGCGCCGCCGATCTTGCGCGCCATGGCGCGCACGGAGCGCGGCGCCCAGTCGAGCGAGCGGATTTCGTCGAGGATCGCGCCGCGGATGCGGATCGTCGCGTAGGTCGAAAATTTAATGTCCTGGGTGGGGTCGAATTTTTCCACGGCGTCGAGCAGGCCGAGCATGCCCCAGCCGACGAGGTCATCGAGATCAATGGTCGAGGGAATATGAATCGCCATGCGCCCGGCGACGAAGCGCACCACGCCCATATATTTCACAATGAGATCGTCGCGCGCCGCGGCGTCGCCTCGCTTGAATCGGGCCCAGAGGTCCCTCTCGTCGGCGACGGTCGTCAACGCAGGCTCTCGATGCGCTCCTGCGGGCTCATGATTTCCGTGATGCGTAATCCGAATTTTTCGTCCACGACCACCACGTCCCCGCGCGCAATGAGTTTCCCATTCACCAGCAGCTCGACCGGTTCATCGATCTGATGTCCCAGTTCGATGATCGAACCTGGCCCGTAGTTGAGCACCTCGGCGAGCGGCACTTCGACTTTCCCGAGCCGCGCGGTCGCCGTGAGTTCGATATCCATGATGACGGCGAGATTTTCGGGGATGGGTCCGTTGGATCGCGGCGACGCCGCCCGATCGTGGTCCTGATCCGGCGTGAATCCGCTCAGGATGTCTTTTACTTCTTCGTTGCTCACGATTGGCTCCCCCGTCGCAGCCAGGTCCTGCCGCTTGGCAATACGTTGCTCCAATGCCGCCGAAAATACAAGTATCGCGCGGCCCGCCATGCCGCCGCATTCAAACTTCAACTCCACGCCGGTCGGCCCCGCGCCGAGCAGTGCCGTCAGCGCGTTCGCGTCCTTGCCAATCTCGGCGGCGACGCCCTCGGTGCGCACGACTTCGCCGATCAGCCGCGTGAGGCCCGCCGCGCCGCGCACGATCACGGTGTCGGCGAGTTCTTTGAGCATCGCGAGGTCCGCGGGGCCTACGGTCGCCTTCGTCGCGGGATCTTCGCCGCCGATCAGCGCCACGAGCCGCGCCGCGTCGGCCGTTGTCCACAGCATCGCGATCACGCCGCCATCGGCAACCCGCGCGTGGAGCCATACGGGGTAGTCGCCGCACCACTGCGCGAACGCTGCGGCATCGGCCGCCTTCGGCGCGCCGGGCGTAAAGGTATACGGCTTGCCCAGCAAGGCCTCCAACGATCCAAAGGCACTGGGCAGGAAGTCGCTGATGATTTTTCCGGCGATCGTTGCGTCCACCGGGCCCGTCCTTATTCGTCGCGCACGACGGAGGTAAGCTGGACGGAACTCTGCTCACCGCGCCGGCCGGGCTTGGCAAGGAAACGCGTGATGCCGCCCACGCGCACGGGAATCGGTTGCGCCGCCGCGGTATCCAGCGGGATCACGTCGCCCGGCTGCAGGCGCGCCACATCGCTCAGCATCAGGCGGGTCTGGCCGAGAATCGGTTCCACATCCACACTCGCGCGGCGCACGACGCTCTCGATGTGCGCGCGGTTCTGATCGATCACGTCCTGCGGCAGCGCGCGCTGGAAGTGCGCCTGCGAGGAAATCTGTTCGAGCACGGGATTGAGCACGACGAGCGGAATGCACATGTTCATGCTGCCCACGGTCTCGCCAATGTACACCTCGTAGCCCACGAGCACGATCATTTCGCTGCCGGCCACAATCTGCACGATGAGCGGATCGCTTTCCTGGCTGACCACGCTCATTTTAAATTCGACCAGATGCTCCCACGCGCGCTTCCATGTGTCCAGCACCATCAGGATGATGCGGTACACGATGCGGTCTTCGATCTCGGTCAGTTCGCGCGCGGTCGGCAGCGCGACGCCCTTGCCGCCGAGCACACGATCGACGATCGGGAACACCATCGTCGGACTGAGCTCGATCACCGCGCGGCCTTCGAGCGGGGCCATGTCGATGATCGACATCGAGGTCGGCCGCGCGACGGAGAGAATGAATTCGTCGTAGGTGAGCTGGTCGATCGAAACGAGATCGACGCGCACGACCGTGCGCAGGAACGGCGGCAGCAGAATGCCCAACTCGCGCGCGAAGGCTTCGAAGAGACTTTGTAAACCCTTGAGCTGATCTTTCGAGACGCGCTCGGGACGACGGAAGTCGTACGTGGAGAGAACCGGTTCGTCGGCGCGCGGTTGCGCGGCCGCGGCACCCTCTTCCCCGCCCTCGTTGACCGCCGACAGCAGAAGATCGACTTCCGCCTGGCTCAGCAGATCGGCCATGCCTTCGCCCGCCCCGGATGAATACTTGCCCCGATCAGAACGCGCCGCACCAGCCCCGGAACGGCCGCGCTAAGTCCCTGCCCTTTCGGGCCTTACTGCGCGCGAAGTATAACAGAGGCCCCATAGACCCGCAATGAATTACGGCCTCAACTCGCGCGCAACAACTGGTTCACAAATCGCCGCGCGCGAATCCCCACGGCGCTGTCGAGCCATGCGAGGCGATCGAGCCGGCCTTCCACTTTGGCGCGGAAGGATTCGAGTGTGTCGCTGCGATCCACCCAGATGCGCCGCAGCGCCCAGCGGTCCGCGCGCGCGGTGTTCACGCCGAATCGGTTCGACAGCGCGTAGGCATAACCGCACTCGCGCACGGTCGCGCACGAGGTGCGCGTGTAATCCAAAGCTGACCCGAAGGGATACGCGAAGGCGTCGACTGCGATGCCGAGTTTTTCTTCCAGCTCGCGCTTGCATCCGGCGATCTCGTAGTGCTGTTCGCTGACCGTCAGCTCAGACAAGCGCGCATGATTCATCGTGTGCGCGCCGATCGTCCAGTCGTTCGCCGCGAGCGTGCGCAGTTCGTCCCACGACATCAATTGCGATTCCGGGCCACGCGTATCGTGGTCTAGCCATCCACTCATGCGCCCCGGCACGGCGAACACCGTCGCGGGCAGTTGCACGTCCGCAAGCACCGGCGCGGCTTCGGTGTAGTTGTCGCGGTAGCCGTCGTCAAAGGTGATCGCGACGCCTTCGGCCGTATCCACCGCGTGCGCGAGCGGCACGACCTCGACACTGTCCGCCAGCCACCCCATCTGCTCGCGGAACGCCGCCGGCGTCACGTTCATCTCGTGATCGCGCGTGCCGACGCTGTGGTACGTCAAAATGACGGAGCACCCCGTGCGCGATCGCGGCGGACCCACCACCATCCCCCGCGCCGCGCGTTTCAGGCCGCTCTTGAATCGTTCCCCTGCGTGCATTCCGGTCCCTCACCGCGCGCGGGCCGCGGCGCAATCCGCTCCGCCCGCGCCAGCCCATATCCATACCCCACGCCGTACGCCGTGTAAGCCACAAACCGAATCAGATTGCCGCGCGCGACCGCCGCCACCAATCGCATCGGAAACCGCGCCACGCGATAGGCCCACGGCCGCTGCGCTTTGAAATCCTTCGCATCCACCGACTCGTGCGTCTCGTACACACTCGCCGGTTCGAACTTCTGTGCGTAGGCCGATCCGAATCCATTTCGGAAAAAGGTCTTCAGCGTCATGCGCCAGCCGTTCGGCAGCGGATGATAAATGCGCGCGTTCGGCGACAGCACCACGCGATACCCCGCGTTTCGCAGCCGCACGCGCAGATCGGGATCGAGGCCGCGCAGAATATCCTCGCGCTCTCCTCCCACCTGATCGAACACGCGGCGCGGCATGGCGCAGCATCCGTGACACGCCATATCGCTGTCGGTGATCGCGTTTACTTCCGGCGTGCAAAGGCGCGGAAATTGACGCGCGGCGCGCCGTTGAAACGGAGACGCTTCGGGGTCCAAAAGAATGCTTGCGCCCGCCATGCCAATTTTCGGATCGGAATCGAGCGACGCGACGAGTGAGGCGATCACTTGTTCGTCCGCGAGCCGGCTGTCGTCGTCGATGACGATCACGATCTCGCCGCGTGACTGACGCACGCCCTGGTTGATCGCGCGGCCCTGCGGCTCGACGCCGCGCACGACGATCACTTCGCGATCGGTGTAGGTCTGCCGTTCGACGCTCTCGAGCAGGCGCGGCACAAGCCCGCCCCGGTGCCCGTCGCGCGAAGGAATGACAATAGAAACCCGCAGTCCGCCCATCAGCCCCCCGGTGGTGTGGCGCCCCCAACTACAAACCCAGACTACTCTCGCGCGGCGCGCTCCCGCAAATCGCCCGAAATCCATAAAAACGCTATGTAATTCAACGTATCCATCAACGTCCCGAAAGTCTATATCTAGCGGAAAAGTGTGGTAGCTACTATTAACTTGCATAGATATAGGGTTGGTGATACTATGCGCCACGATATCTAGCGTCTGAGGGGGCCTAGATACTCTATCTTGTAGTGGTCCAGGCGGGGTTTTCCATCTATCCAGGCCTTGGGGGGAAGCAATGGCGGGTCCAGTTCTAGTCGTTCGTATTCCTGGCACACCATTCACGCTCAACGACTTGCGCTACGATCACGGCGTGCTCGAAACCGCCCGCGCGGCCTTCGAAACCGGCCGTTTGGTCAGCGTGCATGATCTGGGTACGCACGAAACCTTCGAGATGTTGCACCCCGAGCCCGTGCGCGAAGCCGCGCTGGCATGGGCGTCCAACGCCCCCAACCAGGTCCTTCGGCAAACCGCCTCCAGCGCACACTTGGAACAGGAAGTCGCTCTGCCGCAGGGACTTCGCCGTGCACAGGCCGGCGTATTCGAACAGCTCGGCGATCGCCTGGTCTCCCGTGTCGAGCCTGAATGCGTGATTTTCCGCATCGTGGCGGCGAAGGATCTCGCTGCGGCCATGGTGCTCGCGACCCGCGTCCGTGCGCTGCGTCCCCGCGCCCAGCTCTACGCCTTTGGAAAGGTTTTCGACGAACAGACGCTGCTGACGCGTGCCCTTAAGTTGTTTGATGCCATTGCTTTAGACGATGTTTTTCCGGCTCGGGAAGTGTTGGCGTCCGCCGAGCGGAAGCACTGGCAGCGAATCCATAATTTCGCGTATTACGACGGTGCCCGGCTGACCCTGACCGGCAGCGGCAAAAACAGCCCCGCAGAAACCGCATCCACACCAAATTCCGACAAATTTCTTTACATTTCACCGGCAGAATACAGTAAACTACATTTCTTCGACGTTTTCGCAGTTGGGTCAATCGAGGTTTCGGCGGTCGTGGAGCATTCCGGGAATTTGCACGGCGACGTCTCCACTTCGACCGTGTCTGCTTTACGCTCCATTACCGATCAATTCGGCAGCCGCGCGTTTCGCTTCCGCGGGATCGAACACTCCACCGAAGCAACGCTCGAACGCCGCTTGCTCTCCTCCGGCATGAACGTCACCTTCGCGTGCACCCTCGACCCCGCGCACACCGCGAAGACGCGCATGGGACTCCTCGCGGCGGCCGGCTGCGCCGCGGTCGATGTCGATCTCTCCACTGGTAGCCAGCGTCTGCTGGATACGTACTATCGCAGAAACTTCACCATCACAGACGCCGAGCGCTTGATGCGCGCGTCGAAGTTCGCCGGCGTGTTTACGTCAGCGCACGTGACGTATCCGTGTGCCGAAGACGATTACCACACCGAGGACGAAACGCTGCGTCTGATTCGCCGCGCGAATCCTTCCTCGGTCGTCGTGAGCACCGAAGCGCCCAAGCCGGGCAGCGGACGCCTCCTCGCGCAGGAGTTCGGCCCCTTCCGCCGTCACATGCGCCAGCGCGCGCTGCGCCAGGCCGCGCAACTGAAAGAAAAAATTCGCGAGCTGAACATTCCGCTCGATATCGATGCAGGGACCGCGCTGTTGGCTGGGCTCGCCGGCTATCGGTCGCGTGAAAGTGAGTTTGCGGAGCTGGTGGGTTTGCAATTGCTCTCGGGGGACTCCACCGGCCTGGCCGAAACCATCGAACGCATCAATGCCGCCGCGGCGAGACCCGCGCGCATCGGAGCGTTTCGTCCATTCACTGCCGAAGGAAACGCAGTGGCGAATTAGGGAGTCCCCCCATGAGGCAGTTCTCGACGCAGCCGGTGGTGGTCACGGGCATTGGCGTCCTAGCGTGCAACGGAATCGGGCGCAAGGCGTATTGGTCGGCCTTGGAGTCCGGAAAATCCGGCATCGGCTTCATCAACCGTTTCGACACGAGCGACATGCCCTGCCACATCGCGGGGCAGCTCTGGGATTTTTCCGCGGCCGATTTCGTCAGCAAGGCGAACATCAAGCGCTGGCACCGCGCCGTGCACCAGTCAATGGCGGCGGCGAAACTCGCCATCGAAGATGCCGGCTTCAATCCCACGCCCTACCCCAACGACCGCGTCGCCGTCGGCATCGGAACGAGTGTCGGCAATCCGGATGAGACCTACCAACACTGGATGAAAGTCTACAAAGACAAAGGCTGGAGCCACATCGACAAGCTCGCCTCCACCGCAAATTCGGGCCACGCGTCCACCGCGAACGTCAGCGCCGCCTTCGGCTTTCAGGGCCCCGCCGTGACGATCGCGAGCGGCTGCGCCACGGGCCTCGACGCGCTGCACTGGGGCCGCGAACAAATCCGCACCGGCCTGGCCGACGCCGCGCTCATCGGCGCCACCGAGGCCCCGCTCGAAGAACTCGGCTTCGCGGGCACCTGCGCGCTTGGCATCCTGTCAAAAGAAAAAGATGACCCGAAGCGCGCGATGAAGCCCTTTGACGCGAAGAGCGATGGCCTCGTGCTTGCCGAAGCCGCGGTGGTTTTCGTGCTCGAACGGGGCGACCTCGCCCGCGCGCGCGGCGCGCAGATTCTCGGCCAGGTGGCCGGTTGCGGTTCGTCCGCCGAAGGCAACAACCCGATCGTGCTCGAACGCGAAGGACAAGCCGTCGGCCGCGCGATCTCGAATGCCCTGCGCGACGCCGGCATGCAGCCCGAGGACATCGACTGTGCGCATTGCCATGGCGTCTCCAGCGTGAACTACGACCGCTGTGAAACGCACGGCTACAAAAACGCGCTCGGTGAGCACGCCTACCGCATTCCGATCACGGCGACAAAATCCATGATCGGCCAGGCGTATTCCTGCGGCGGCTTGCTCAGCGCGGCCGCGGGACTCATGACGCTGAACGAAGGAATCATTCCGGTGACGCTAAACCACGCCGAGCCGGATTCGGAATGCGATCTCGACTACGTGCCGGGTTCGGCGCGCTACAGCGACGCCGGCAGCACGCTGGTGACCGCGCTTAGTTTTGGTGGAACGCACGCAGCGACGATTTTGCGCCGCGATGCATAAACGATAGGACGTAATATCGGTGGGTCCGCTCGACATCATCATACCGACCGTGCTCAACGGGCTGACGGCTCTCGTCTGCCTTGGGCTCGCGGTATTGGTGTTGGCGCGCAACTGGACCAAACCCACTCACCAGGCCTTCGCATTCACGGCCTTCGTGCTCATGGTCTGGTCGCTCGGCGTGTTCGGCGCGGTCAGCGCCACCACTGAACTCGGCGTTATCGTCTGGGTGCACGTCGCGGAATTTTCCGTGTGCTTCGCGCCGGCTGCGTTCTACCACTTCGTCGGCTATTTCCCGAAGGGCCGCTTCGACGCAAACCGCCGCCTGCTCATCCTGCTCTACGTGCTCGGCGTGATGCTTTCCGCGAACACGCTCGGCCCGTGGTACGTGCAGGTCGTTGAAATCCCTCTCGGCAAGCCGCCCATTGTGCGCCACGACCCCAGCATCCTCGCGCTCGTGGCGCTCGATCTCATCACGCTGTTCGCCGTGCACGCAAACCTGCGCCGCAAATTGCGCGAGTCGCACGGCTTCGGCCGCCGGCAGATCCAGTTCGTGGTCACGGGTTGTTACGGCATCGCGGGACTCTCCGGCGCGACGGCCGCAGCCGAACCACTCCTCAACATCCCCATCTTCCAGGCCTACACGCCCGCGGCCGTCATGCTGCTCATGGGCTTCTTTGCGTACGCGATGGTGCGGTATCACCTGCTCGACACCCGTGCGATGGTCTCGCGCGCCATCGTCTACGCCGTCTCCACGACCTTCGTCATCACCATCTTCCTGCTCTTCACCTACATCACACGCTTCTTCCTTGGCGCGGAGACCACGCTGGCCGACATCATGCCGGGCGTGTTCACCGCGCTGCTGGTCTCGCTCGTGTTCCAGACGATCAAGGAACGCGTGTCGCACATGATCGAAGTGAACTTCCTGCGCCAGCGATACGACATCGACAACCTGTACGCGCGTCTCGCGCAGCAGTCCGCCGAAGTCGTGGAGCTGGACAAATTCGTCAGCGCGATCGCCCACGACATCCAGCAGACCATCGGCGTGCGTACAATCCGCGTACTGCTGACTGACCCGCACGATCAGGATCTCCTCACGACGGAATTCACGTCCGTCGCCAACGAGCCGCCCATGCACACGCGCGAGCACACGGTATTGCTGGATTTCCTGCGCGACGTCCCGCAGCCGCTGATCCTCGAACAAATCCTGCACGGCCGGCCCGACGAGCGCATGGTGGGCGTCGCCAGTTCGCTGGCCGACCTCGAAGCCTTCTTCTGTCTGCCGCTGAAGACGGGCGACGGCCTCGTCGGCATCATGACGCTCGGCCCGAAGGACACGCACGACATCTATTCGCAGCAGGAACGCGTCGCGTTCCGCGCGCTCGCCGGCCCGCTCGGCACCGCCATCGCGAACGCGCGCCTGTACCGCGAACTGGCGAACGTTTACCTGCGCCAGACAAATGTATTCGCGAAGATGCGCGAAGGCGTGATCGCGATCGACAAGACCGGCACGGTCACCGTGGTGAATGCCGCTGCGCGCGCGCTGCTGGGCCCCGTCGAAGAAGGCAAGGGCCTGGTCGAAGTGCCGAACGAAATCGCCGACCTCTTGCGCACGACGCTCGACCGTGAAACGCCCGTCAGCGATTTCGAAACCATCATCACGAACCCGGGCGGCCAGCTCGTGCCGCTAATGGTCTCCAGCTCCTGCCTGATGACCGAGAGCGGCGCGATCAGTGGCGCCGCGGTGCTGCTCTACGACCTCACGATGATCAAGACGCTCGAACGCAACGTGCAGCGCGCCGATCGCCTCTCTTCCATCGGCACGCTCGCGGCCGGCATGGCGCACGAAATCAAGAACCCGCTCGTGTCGATCAAGACCTTCACGCAGTTGCTTTCCGACCGCTACAAAGATCCCGAGTTCCGCGCCACCTTCGAGGAAGTCGTGCCGCACGAGGTCGATCGCATCGACACCATCGTGTCCCGCCTCCTCGATTTCGCGCGCCCGCGCCCCGTGGCCTACACCCATGTCAATATCCGCCGCACCGTCGACGAAGTCGCCGCGCTGCTCGAAAACCAGCTCCGCAAGAACTTCGTCACCATAGAAATGGACGTTCCGGATCAGCCCTTCTTCATCAGCGGCGACGACCAGCAGTTGCACCAGGTGTTCCTAAACCTGTTCCTGAATGCTATCGACGCCATGAAGCAGCAGGGCCAGGGCACGCTGCGCATCAAAATCCGGTCGGGATACTTCTTCAAACGCCGCAAAAGCGCGTCCAGTCTGGTCGAGCGCAAATGCGTGCGTATCACGGTTACCGACTCGGGCCACGGCATTCCACCCGAACGCCTGCCCGAGATTTTCACACCTTTCTTCACTACGAAGGCGGAGGGATGCGGCCTGGGGCTGGCCGTGGTACACGGGATCATCGAAGAACACGGGGGCGAAATCGACGTTGCCAGTGTCGTCAGCGAGGGGACCACGTTTACCGTCTCCCTGCCGGCGGCCGCGGTTCACGAACCAGCGGAGGCGACGGTCGCAAAATGAAGGGGGAAACCATAAAGAGTGAACTCGGTGTAAAATAGGTGCCGTACAATGAATATCCTCCTTGCCCTTGCTGATGACCGTCCCCTCGTGGAATCGCTGCGCGCAGCGCTTCCCAAAAGCGACCTGCTTCTTGTCGAGAAATCCATTCCCGACGCGTTGCGCCGCCTCATCAGTGTTCGCCCTGATGTGATCCTGCTCGACGACGCGCGCCATCTCGGTCTCGACGCGCTGCGTCAACTGATTGATGCCGCGCCGACCGCGCCCGTCGTGGCCCTGCTTTCCACGGGTCACGCCGAGACCGTTGCGGCGTATGCCATGGCCGGCGCACGACACTACGTGGTCAAACCATTCAAGATTGAAGAAATCGAAGACGCCATTTCCGCGTGCGTGGCGACCGACACTCCGGCCGCTGCGGCGCGCGCCCTGCCCGATCACGAATCAAGCACGTCCTCCGTCACGCAATACCAAATGGCATTACGCTGGATGGGGCGTGCAACCACTTATGCCGACGACACCACGCGCCTGGTTGATAGCCTCGTGGATGCCGTCGTCGACATCTTCGACACGAGCCGCGCCGCAGTGTTGCTGCAGGCGAACGGCGTCGTGCGCGTCACCGCCAGCCACGGTCTCGCGCCGCACCTGACCTCCGGCCTGCAATTCGGCTTCCACCACGGCCTCATGCGCCGGCTGGAAGAAAGCGCCGCGCTGATCGATCGCCACCGCATCCCGCGTACCGACGGCGCTTTGAAGGAACTCACCGTCCTCGGCGGCCGCCTTGCGCTGCCGCTGCTCGTGCACGGCCGGCCCGCGGGCGCGATCGTGCTGGGCGACAAGGCCTCCGGCGGCGACTTTTCGCGCGAAGAGATCGACCTGTTCACGATGATCGCGCGCTGCGCGTCCACCTGCCTCGAACGCGCCCAGCGCCAGCTTGATTCCACGCGCCAGCAGGCCCGTCTCGACGCCGTCCTCACAAATATCACGTCCGGCGTCGTCACCATCGGCCCCGACAAGACCATTACGATGATGAACGAAAGCGCCGAGCGCATCCTGCGCCTGTCCGCCGCGAACCTGCTCGGCCGCAGCGTGCAAAAGCTCGGCTCCAGTTTCGCCGACGTCGTCCTGCGCGCGATGCGCGACGGCAAGCCGCGCCTGCGCCAGCGCGTGCGCGATGTGGCCCTGCGCGCCGACCTCGGCATTAGCGTCACGCCGATGGGCACCGAAGGCGCGGTCGCGATTTTCTCCGTGCTCGAAGGCGAAGCGAAGGCGGGCGATGCCGACGCCGTCGTCAGTCCACTCTGGCAGTACCTCTCCAGCCGCGTCGCGCAAGAGATCAAAAATCCGATGGTGGCCATCAACACCTTCGCGCAGCTCCTCCCCACGCGCTACGAGTCCGAGGAATTTCGCCGCGACTTCTCCGGCGTCGTGCAAAAAGAAATCACACGCATCAACCAGGTCGTCGAGGCCTTGTATGAATTCGCCGCCAAGCCGCGGCTCGAACGCCGCCGCTCCGAGTTGAACCACGACGTCCAGGCGGTGCTGGCCGAATTCGGCGAAATCCTGCGCGGCAAGCAGATCAGCCTCGAAACTCAGTTCGACGCCACCGAAACGCCCATCGAGGTCGATCCGGGCCAATTCGCACGCGCCATACGAAATGTGATACAAAATTCCATCGAAGCCATGCCTGACGGGGGAACGCTCAGGGTGTCCACGCGCCGCGACAACGGCCATTGCGAGGTCGTCGTGCGCGATTCGGGGACCGGCATCAGCGAAAAAGACGCCGACCACGTCTTCACTCCCTTCTTCAGCACCAAGGAGACAGGCATGGGGCTGGGCCTCACGATCGCCAGCCGCATCATGGAAGAACACGAAGGAAGTCTGGGACTGGTCCATAGTCCCGACGGCTCCGGGGCCTTCGTCTTCCATCTGCCGGTGGCGGAACTGGCCAGCCAGAACTAGCACCACGGGGAGAAGTTCGTCGCAAGGGGGGCGGTCGGCGTTTCGCGTCGGCCGCGAGGGGGCGTCATGGACAAGATTCTCGCAGTAGACGACGAAGAGAGTGTGCGTCAGTCGTATCGCATGATCTTGTCGCAGCAGTACAATGTCAGCCTGGCGCGCAACGGCCAGGAAGCGCTCGATTTCCTCGAAAAGAACCACGTCGACCTGATTCTCCTCGATCTCACGATGCCCGGCATGACGGGCGACGAAGTCCTGCGCAAGCTCACCGAGCGCGGCAACGTGATCCCCGTGATCGTGGTCACCGCTTCTGCCTCCGTCAGCTCCGCGGTCGATGCCATGAAGCTCGGCGCGCGCGAATACTTACAAAAGCCTTTCGACGTACATGCGCTGCTGCTGAACATCGAGCGCATCCTGAAAAACGAACGCTCCAAGCGCGAGCTCTCCGCGCTGCGCGAATCCGAGGTCAAAGGCGGGTTCGAGTCCGTCGTCGGCGGCAGCCCCGCCTTCCTGGATGCGCTGTCCAAGGCCAAACAGGCCATGAACGTGGACAGCGCCGTGCTCATTACCGGCGAAAGCGGCACCGGCAAGGACCTTCTCGCCCGCTCCATCCATTTCCACGGCCGCCGCAAGGATCAGCCCTTCGTGGCGCTCTCCTGCGCGGCCATCCCGGCGCAATTGGTGGAAAGCGAACTCTTCGGCTATGAAAAAGGCGCCTTCACCGGCGCGGACGCCTCGCGCATCGGCAAAATGAAAGTGGCCGATCGCGGCACGCTGTTCCTCGATGAAATTGGCGAGATGCCGCTCGACGCGCAGGCGAAGTTGCTGCGCGTGTTGCAGGATAGCTGCTTCTACCCCGTCGGCAGCGTGAAGCAGGTGCAGGTGGATGTCCGCATCATCTGCGCGACGAACCGAAACCTGCCCGAAGCGATCGCCAAGGGCCAGTTCCGCGAGGACCTCTACTACCGCATCAACGTGCTCAACATCGAGATGCCCGGCCTGCGTCGCCGCCGGCAGGACATCCCCTCCCTCATCGAATTCTTCCGCGCGAAGCATTCGCCGCGCGTGAACGCGCAGACCCGCGAGATTCACCCGAAGGCCATCGCGCGCCTCACCGCGCACGACTGGCCCGGCAACATCCGTGAACTCGAAAACACCATCGAGCGCCTGCTCGTGTACTACGGCCAGGAACGCGTAATTCTCGCCGAGCACGTCGAGGCCCTGTTGCCCGGCGGCGCCGGCGCGCGCCCCGCGGCCGATACCACCATCCTCGACGAGTTCGAAGGCATGCCCCTCGAAGAAGCCACGCGCCGCGTCGAGGAATACCTCATCCGCCGCGCGCTGGAACGCTGCGACGGCGTCCAGTCCCGCGCCGCCGAGTTCCTCGGCACCACCCGCCGTATCCTCAAATACAAGATCGACCAGTTCAATATCCCCGCGCAGTAAGCGTTTAATGTAGATGCGGAGTCCCGCCGCATACCCTTTAGCTTGTGATTCCGCCCCAAAAACCGCTATAAATCGCCGTCTATTTTTCCTCTCGAATAAGGAAATCCCATGTCACTCGCAGTCGTTGGTTCTGTTGCACTGGACACCGTCGAAACACCGTCCGGCAAAAATACCGAGGGTCTCGGCGGCGCAGCCGTCTTCGCCTCGCTTGCCGCAGCGAACTTTACCCAAGTCCACCTCGTCGGCGTCGTGGGCACGGATTTCCCCGAAGAACACGTCGAGCTCATGCGCTCGAAGAAAATCGATCTGACTGGACTGGAACGCGTCCCCGGCCGCACCTTCCGCTGGTCGGGCAAGTACCACGAGGATGTGAACCAGCGCGACACGCTGGACACGCAGCTTAACGTCTTCGAGACCTTCCACCCGAAACTGCCAAAGGCGGCGGCCGAAGCGAAGTTCTTGTTCCTGGGCAACATCCACCCCGCGCTGCAGCTCGAAGTGCTCGAACAGTCCAAGGCCGAGTTCATCGCGATGGACACGATGAACCTCTGGATCCAGATCGAACGCGAGCGCCTGCTGGAAGTCCTCGCGCGCGTGCATTGCCTTATCATCAACAACGACGAAGTGCACTTGCTCACGGGCGAGCGCAACCTGATCCGCGGCGCGCGCAAAATCCAGGACCTCGGCCCGGACATCGTCGCGCCCAAAAAAGGCGAACACGGCTGCCTCCTTTTCGAAGGCCCGCGTATCTTCTCCGCGCCCGCCTTCCCGATGGCCGATGTGCTCGACCCCACCGGGGCGGGCGACACCTTCGCCGGCGGCTACATGGGCTACATCGCGCAGCAGGGCAAGACGGACTTCGACACGCTCAAGCGCGCCGTCGTTCACGGCAGCGTGCTCGCGTCTTACACCTGCGAGGAATTCGGCACGACGCGCCTCGCGCGTGTATCCCCGGCCGATTTGAAGACCCGCTACGACGCCTTCGTGGAGTTGTCCCGCTTCTAACTACTACAGCAAACCGTGTTATACTTGCCTCAGTGCGCGGGGGCGCACAACGTTTGTTTGGGGGACTCATGGACGTTCATGCATGGGACACGCCAATCCGCGCGGCGTGGCACAAATCGAACACGCTGGTGGACTACAAATACACGCCGGATGTGCTCGTCGCCATCATTCAGGAAGAGGAAACTGACCACCGCTGGCATTTGATGTTTAAGGAGCTCGCCGCGCTCAAAATCATCATCGGCGACAATGCCCACTGGAGCCTCGAACCACTGCCGCCCGATGGCGGATTTTTCACCATCACAGGCTCCCCTTGGCTCGCCGCTCTTGGGCTTAGCGAGAACAACGCACAGCGGCAAGCCACGCACTACGTCATCTGCTGCAAGCGCGAACTGATCGAGATCGCGGCGTACGATGTAACGTTTACGCCGGAATAGATCGCATTACCGGTTCAGCTCCGCGATTTTTGTCTCGATCATTCCCCTGATCTCGGCAAGGCGAACTGTGCTTTCCGCTTCGGCGCGCATCACGAGCATCGGCGAGGTGTTCGACACGCGCAACAGACCCCATCCATCCGGGAACTCGATGCGCGCGCCGTCGATGGTGTTCACCTCGAAACCCTGGGCCTTGAAAAATTTCGTCGCCTCTTTGACGATCGCGAACTTCCGCTCGTCCGTCGTCTCGATGCGCAGTTCTTCCGTGGCGTGCATCTTCGGCAGGCCCGCGAAATGCGCGCTCAGCGGCTTCTTTTCCGCCGCGACCAATTCCAGCAACCGCGCGCCCGCATACGGCGCGCAATCGAATCCGAACCAGCGGTGCTTGAAGAAAATATGGCCGCTCATTTCGCCCGCCATCTGCGCGCCGAATTTCTTCATTGCGTCCTTGATGAGCGAATGCCCCGCCATCCACATCACGGGCTTGCCGCCGTGCGCGGCGACGTCCTGATACAGCACGCGCGAGCACTTCACCTCGCCAATCACCGTAGATTTTGGCTTGTCTTTCAATACAGCGCGCGCAAACAATAGCAACAGCATGTCGCCGGGGATAATGTTCCCCTGCTCGTCCACGGCGCCGATGCGGTCCGCGTCACCGTCGAACGCAATCCCCAAATCCGCCTTTTCCTTTTTCACCGTCGCGATCAACTGCTTCAGCGATGCCGGTATGGTCGGATCGGGATGGTGGTTCGGGAAGTTACCGTCCACATCGCAGTACAGCGGAATCACCTTGCAACCCAGGCTCTCGTACAGCGGCACGGCAATCGCCCCGCCCACGCCGTTGCCCGCATCCACCACAACCTTCAGCTTGCGCTTCAGCTTGATACGCTTCTTGATCTCCGCGCGGTACTTGTCCGCGATATCCATCTTCGTAATCGTCACGGGCTTCGTCGCGGTCGGAAATTTCCCCTTCTCCGCGATCTCGCGCAGCTTCTGAATTTCCTTGCCATGAATCGTCGATTTTCCGACGGCGATCTTCAGGCCGTTGTACTCTTTCGGATTGTGACTGCCCGTGATCTGCACGCCGCCGTCGACTTTCAGCGTGAATAATCCGTAATACGTCAACCCCGTGGGCGCCTCGCCAATGTCGATCACGTTCACGCCCGACTCGGTCAGTCCGTCGATCAATCGGTGCGCAAACTCGCGCGACGTGAGCCGGCCGTCGCGCCCAATCACCATGCAATTGTGCTTCGCCTTGCCCTTCAAATATGCCGCGATCGCGCGTCCGATCTGCTCCACGCCCTCGCCGGTCAAATCCTTCCCGGCGACGCCCCGGATGTCGTACTCGCGGAAAATATGTTTCGGTAAGCTCATGCCTTCCTCCAACTCCGTCAATGCCTAGGCCGCCGGCAGACCCGCGTCGACGCGGCGCACCACGGCCTCCACAAATCGCGCACCGCGCGTCAGTATCTCCGGGTCGATACGCCCCGGCGCGTCGTCCTCGCTCCCCCAGGCCACCGGCACGTCGTCCGGACCGGTCGCCATGATCGTAATCGCTTCGTAGCCGCGCGCCATGGGGATGATCGCGTCCGTCGGCAGGTTACGCCACACGATCGGCCGCGCCGCGTGCGACGGGCCCTCGTGCTGTGCCGCCGCCATCAAGGTCTCCCCCGCGCCGAACACGTGCAGCATGCCTTCGCCGGTCACGTAACGCAACTGCCCCGCGCCTATTCCTGTGACGTTCACAAAAAATAGCGACTTCTTGTCCGCGCGCAGACCACGGAACAACTGCCGCATGCCGCTCAGCCACAATTCCTTCGCGCCCGTGCTTACGAGCAGCACTTCGGTGGATGCGAGCGGCGCTTCCTTGAACCGCGCCGCGAGTTCCAAGAGCGCCGCGCTGCCGGAGGCGTTGTTGTTCGCGCCGGTCGTGAAATGCGCGGTGCGCGCGCCGCTAAACAGCGTCCCCGCGCCCGCCAGCAACACCGCCACGCCCACGCCGCGCGCGACCAGATCGATGCGCGGGAAATCGTCGCCCAACACACCCAGGGCCTGCGCGCCACACGACACCAGCACGACCACCATCGCCGCCACCAGCGTCAAGTGCCGCACGCGCAACTGCTTCGCCGCGCCGGGCTCGGTCCACGGATAAGTCCGCGGCGAATCGTAGTTTGCCGTGATCACCACCAGCCGGTTGGCCTTCGCGCACGGAAACCGCGCGGTCACGTTCTGCGTTTCGTAATGCGGCATGAACCGGCCCATCGACGAGTAGCCGGTGAACTCGGCCATGTACAGCAGGAACACCACGAGTCCATATATCAGTCCAATCCACGGCCAAAAGATCGCGAGCAAGCCGACCACCAGGAATTCCGCGTAATACATAGCGAACACGTAGGGGTACGCGTCCGTGCTGTAGAAATCTTCAATCTGCACCAGAGGCGTGTATTCGCGGAAGCGCGTCTCGAGGTACTCCGCCGCGCGCCGCTCGTTCTCGGTGATGCCGCCCCGGTGAGGCAGGTCCCCCGCCAAATAGTTAAGGTCGCGCCGCACCGCAGAATGCTCCGCGGCCCCCGTCGCACGCCCGTTTGTATGCACGACCCCCATCGAGGGAAGGATAGCACTGCCTAGCTAAACCCCGCCACCCATTAAGCCATTACGTGGTGAAAGTCGTATAACGGCAACCATAAACCAAAGCACCATATATACAGACTGTCTCTTCCTTCAGCTCCAGTAGAGCCTATATAGTGACTGGCATTAACCCGCGCGAGTATCCCCGCATACCAATGCACGTTTACTGAAAACCGCGGCGCTTCGCTGCCGATAATCGGCTGCATTCGAATTCTTATCCACCATTTCTGAAGCGCGTCCGCATCGCATGCGGTTTCTTCCCAATGCAGGCCTGGGTTCGACAATAGCAAATGGGAGTCGTCCAGATTTCTTACCGCCGCATACGGCAAACGGACGTACCCTACAAATAGCAACATTGCCAATACCGCAGACACAAGAGCGAGCCGTTTGCGGATGGTACGACCAAGCGTCCGATCACCTATGTCTTGCTGTTCGGCCATTTGCTCATTCCAAAAAAATTATTCTGAACCCTAAGCAGTGACCGCCTAAGAACAACTACGCCGCGACCATCTTGTGCGGATCGATCACAAACTTCTTCGCCGCGCCCTTGTCGAAGTCCTTGTACCCTTTCGGCGCGTCGTTCAACGAAATCATCGCCACGTTGACCGCCTTCGCGATCTTGATCTTGTCGTGCAGGATGCACTGCATGAGTTGGCGGTGGTATTTCATCACCGGGCACTGCCCTGTTGTGAAGCAATGCGACTTCGCCCAGCCCAAGCCAATGCGAATGCCCAGCATGCCGATCTTGGCATTGGCATCCACGCCGCCCGGGTC
>CAZUJL010000032.1:0-38912 GCA_964620045.1 uncultured Nitrospirales bacterium | reverse complement strand
AGACACACCGTAACCGCCGTCGTCTGCCAGCCTGACAAACCGCAGGGTCGCAGCAAAGAACTCGTGCCGCCGCCGGTAAAGGTCCGCGCGCTCGAACTCGGCCTGCCCGTGCACCAGCCCGCGAAGCTGAACGACGGCACGTTTGAGGCGTGGCTGCGCGCTCAGGCGCCGGAAGCTTGCGCCCTCGTGGCCTATGGCCGCCTGCTGAAAGAGCCCATCCTCGCGGTGCCCCCGCAGGGCATTCTGAATTTACACCCCAGCCTGCTTCCGAAATACCGCGGCCCCTCGCCCATTCAATCGGCCATTCTCGCCGGAGACACCGAAACCGGCATCACGATCATGCGGATCGAGATGGAAACCGACGCCGGCGCGATTCTGTCGCAGCATCCCTATCCGATCGCGCCGGACGACACGACGGCCTCGCTCACCGAAAAACTCGCGCATGCCGGCGCCGACATGCTCGTGGACGGCATCGATCGCGTCGAGTACGGCAAGGCCGTCTTCACGCCGCAAGACCACGAGCGCGCCACGCACTGCCGCATGATCAGCAAAGACGACGCGCGCATCGACTGGCGCGCGACGTCAAACGAAATCCACAACCGCGTGCGCGCCTTCGTCCCGTGGCCGGTGGCCTACGGAACCTTCGCCGGCGAAGTCCTGCGCATCTACGCGACACACGCGCTTCCGGGCGACACGACTGCCACGCCCGGCACGATCGTCGATGTCACCAAAGACACGATTGTTGTCGCCACCGGTGACGGCGCCGGCCGTCTCGCGATCAATCGCCTTCAAGCACCCGGCAAAAAGCCCATGAGCACCGCGGAGTTCCTGCGCGGACGCCGCATTGCGCCCGGCGCGACCTTCGAGGTGCACTGACCGTGCCGGTCGATATCGCGCGAGAAGCAGCACTCGAAGTCCTGCTTAAAATTTTCGAGAAGCAGATCCACGTCGCCGACGCGATCGACCGATCACTCCGCCGCAAAGGCGATCGCCTGTCCTCGCGCGGGCGGCGATTCATGACCCAGCTCGTGTACGGCACCACGCGCCACACGCTGCTGGCCGATCAGGCGCTGCGCCCTCTCCTGCACCAGCCCCTTGATAAGCTCCCCATGCCCATCCGCCTCATCCTGCGCATGGGTGTGTTCCAGGCACTCTTTCTCGACAGCGTCACGTTTCCGGCGATGGTCCACACCTCCGTCGATCTCGCGAAGCGGCACGGTCACGCGGGCACCGCGCGGCTCGTGAACGCTGTGCTCAAGCGCGCGCCGCAAACCATCGACGCGATCAGCATGCCGCTCGACCCGCTGGAACGCCTGTCGATCCGTTACAGCCTGCCGCTCTGGCTCGTAAAGCGCTGGACCCACGAATTCGGCCCGCGCAAAGCGGAAGCGATCTGCGCGCTGAGCAACGAAGAAGCCCCGCGCACGATTCGCGTGAACACGCTGCTCACTTCGGCCGACGAACTCGCGCAACGGCTCGCGAAGAACGACATCCTCACGCAGCCAGTGCCGGAAGTGCCCGACGCGCTGCAAATCGTCGACGGCCCGATGCCCACCGACACCAAGGCGTTCCAGGAGGGACTGTTCTACATTCAGGATCCCGCCTCGATGCTTCCCGCCGCCTTCCTCGATCCCCAACCCGGCGAACGCGTGCTCGATCTCTGCGCGGCGCCCGGCGGCAAGGCCACGCACCTCGCCGCACTCGCCCAAGGGGAGAGCTTCATCGTGGCCGCCGACCTCGAACCGCGCCGCCTGCGCCGGATCGTCGAAAACGTGGACCGCCTCCGCGCACCGGGGGTCGCCATCCTCGCCGCCGACGCCGCCCGGCCACCCTTCGCGGCAGGCAGCTTCAACGCCGTGCTATTGGACGCCCCCTGCACCGGCTTGGGCACCCTGCGCCGCCGGCCGGACCTGAAATGGCACGTGCGCCCGGGAGATCCGGAACGCCTGGCCCATCAGCAACGCGCCCTTTTGCGATCCGCGATTGCCCTCTGCGAAAATGGCGGTCGCGTCGTGTACTCCGTGTGCACCTTCACTCCGGAGGAAACCGCGGGGGTCATCGACGCCATTAAGGGGGACGGGACCGTCGTTTGTGAAGACGGCCCGGAGCGATTCGCTGCATGGAAAAAAAGTCCGGGACAGTACCTGATACCGCCGGAAAATCCGAGCCTAGACGGGTACTTCATCGCGCGCCTTCGCAAACGGTCTTAGACGCGCTCCATTTCGTATTCCATTTCCTCGGATGGAGCGTCCGTTGGACGGGCGCCCTCGTCATCCTCATCGGCGTGATGGCCGGTGTCTCGTTGTATGTCTTTAATCAGGCGGCGGCCGGCGGCAGTTACGTCACCGTGCCCGATGTTTCCGGTCTTCCCGTGACGCGCGCGGCCAACGTGCTCGCCGAAGTCGGCCTCGAACTGGGCAAGCAAAACCAGGTGCGCAACGACCGCGTGCCCGAATATCACGTCATTGTGCAGTCCCCGCGCCCAGGCGAAGTTGTTCGCGCCGGGCACAAGATCACGCTCACCATCAGCCAAGGCCGGCAGTTCGAGTCCGCCCCCGGTTTCCTCGGCAAGAAATTGCAGGACGCGCTGGGCGAAATCGAATCAACCCGCCTCGTGGCCGGTTCCATCGCGCGCATTCCGGATTCCCGGCCCGCGGACACGATCCTTTCGCAGGACCCGCCGCCGAACAAGCCGGTGCCCGTGGGTGGCGAGATTCACCTATTGGTTTCCAGCGGTCCCGAGAAAAAATCGCTGATGATGCCCTCCCTTGTGGGTAAATCCATGGAAGAAGCGCAGCTCATCCTCGCGAATCTGAATGTGCAGGCCGAGCCGTTCAACGTGGATCGCCCGGGGGCGGAGTATGAAGTTGTGCTCGATCAAAACCCCGAACCCGGCACACTACTCACCGACGGCCAGAAAGTGACCTTCGATGTGCGCCTGCGCGCGACCTCGTATCTGCCGAACGCGAAGCGGCGTACGATCGCGGAGTGGTCTGTGCCCGATTACGGCCGGCCGGTCGCCGTGCGTGTGGAATCCTCGGAAGACGAGACGGATTTTGTGGTCCGCTATCCCCTGCCGAGAGACTATGTCGATGGCCGCCCGCAACCGCTCGCGGCGCAGACGCTGCTCCGGGTCGATCTGAAGTACGCCAATGAAGCCACCGTGCGCTTTTATGTCGAGGGCAGTCTGCATACGACGTACTATTATCAGGGCGAGGTCACACAGCCGTTGATTACGCACAACATGCAGACCCAGCCCACCGTCACGCCGACCGAGCCGTCGGAAAACGAAAAAGTCCAGATGGAAGAACTCGAGCCGCAGGAACCAGTGAATCCCTTTGTTCGCCGGCCACGCTCTCAGTCATTCTCCAATCCCTGAGGAACCGCACCACATGCCCCGCTTGCTCATCGCGCCGTCCATCCTCGCCAGCGACTTCAGCCGTCTCGGCGAAGAAGTGAAAGCGGTCACCGATGCCGGCGCGGACTGGATTCACATCGACGTGATGGACGGCCACTTCACGCCGAACCTCACGATGGGCCCGCCGATCGTCGCCGCGTTGCGCCAGCACTGCACCGTGCCAATGGACGTGCATCTGATGATCACGAACCCCGAGGAATTCATCGAACCCTTCGCGGCTTCCGGTGCGGACTCGATCTCGTTTCACATTGAAGCGACGCGGCATCCGCTTCGGCTTGCGGAGAAAATCCGCGACCTCGGCTGCAAGGCGGGTGTCGTGCTCAATCCCGGCACCTCACAGGACGACATCGAATTCGTCGTCGATGGTATCGACTTCGTGCTGGTGATGACGGTAAACCCCGGATTCGGCGGACAAACCTTCATCCCCGAGATGCTCGAAAAAATCCGCATGGTGCGGTCGATGATTGGGAACGAGAAAGACTTACAAGTGGACGGCGGCATCGACAATCGCACCGCGCCGGACGCCGTCGAGGCCGGCGCGAACGTGCTCGTCGCCGGGTCCTATATCTTCCGGAGCGACTCCTACCTCACCGCCATCGACACCCTGCGCCACGCGGGGCGCTAGGCCACTCAGTCACTCGTGTTCAGGAAAGACCGAATCATCTTCTCGGTGCGCCAGATCCACGTGGTCTGATCGACGCTGCCCGACAGCACGACCTTCGCCTTGCCAATCACGTGGCCGTCCAGTTCAGCGCGGACCTCGCCCACTTCGCTGCCGGCCGTCACGGGCGCCGTAAGTTTCGAGGGCGTCTCCCACACCAACTGCACGCGCTCCCAATCTTCCGAGCGCGTCGTCGCCCAGATGTCGTCCGACACATGAACGCCGACTGAATCGGCCTTGCCGTTCTCAACATCGATGATCGGCGTCTGCACATCGTCCTTCGCGAGCACGAGCCCCTTGCGCACGCTCTCCAGTCCGCTCGTAAGCATCTGCTTCGCGAGCCTGAACCGCGCCGCGTTGTCCGGGTGACCCATCACGACCGTGATCACGCGCACGTCGCCGCGCTTCGCCGTCGCCGTGATGCAGAAGCCCGCCGCGCGAATGTATCCGGTCTTCATGCCGTCGCACTCGTCCATCTGCTGCAACAGCTTGTTCGTCGACACGAACTCCGCCTGCTCTTCGCGGAATTTAAACCGCACCGTGCTCGTCCACGCGCTAATCTGTGGATGCTTCAGGCATTCGCGCGCCAGCGTCGCCATGTCGCGCGCCGTCGTTTCGTCCGGCTGCTCGCCGCGATCCGGCGGCAGACCGTGCACGCTGCGAAACACGGAACTCTTCATGCCAAGCTCACCAATGCGCTTGTTCACGGCTTCAAGATAGTTCTCTTCGGATCCCCACAAGCCCTCGGCCACAGCCATGGCCGCGTCGTTCGCCGACGCCACCGCCACGGCGAGCATCAGCTTGCCGAGTGGATAACTCTCGCCCATCTTCACGTAGACCTGAGTGCCGCCCATCTTCTCGGCGTGGCGCGTGGCCGTGATTGGCGATTCGAGCGTCCATTGGCCGGTGTGCAGGCCTTCCGCGACCATCAGCATCAGGCCAAGCTTGATCATGCTCGCAGGCGGGCGCACGCGATCGGCATCGTGCGCGAACAGTTCGAGCCCGGTCTCGGCTTCCACGGAGTAGACGCTGACTTCGGGTGGGATTTTCGTCTGCGCCACGGCCAGCATGGGCAGGCCGGCCACGACGGCCCCCAAAAGAAAGATTGCGTTACGTCGCATTACTATCCCCCAAACGAAATGATCGCCCGCCGCAGCCCCCGCCACGGCGATGCGTCTCCTCCACCACCACCCTTATGATGCCGCTTCGGCAGGCCGTTCCCCAAATGCATCCGCCCGGCGCAACTCTTCGTCCACCGTGCGCACGAGCAAGCCTGCCGTAAACGGCTTAATCAACACCCGCGACGCTTGCGACACGGCCTCTTCGGCCTCGCTCGGGTGATCGCCTTTGCGGTCCCACAAGGTAATCAGCGGCACGCGCCGCGTTTCCGGATTCTCGATAATGCGCTTTACCGCCTCGGTGATCTCGGGATTGTGCAGGGCCTCGTCCAGTATGATCGCGTGCGGACGCAGCTCCCGCGCCTGCCGCATGCATTCGAAGCCCGACACCAGCCGCACGACCTCCGCGCCCGCCTGTTCCAATGTGGTGGCGAGCGCATCCAGCGAATCCGGAAAATCGTTCACCAGGAAAATCCGGCGATCGCTGAGCGGCGCGGCATCGAGGGTCTCGTCGGACAGCATGAAGGTGGCCTGCGTGAGCACCACGCGGAAGGTGCTGCCCTGGCCCGGCGTGCTCTCCAGCTCAATCGTGCCGCCGTGCGCTTCCGCGATCGCCTTCGCGATCGACAACCCGATCCCCGTGCCCTGATAGTGGCGCGTCATCGAACTGTCGACTTGGTAAAACTTCCGGAAGATGCGCTCGTGGTGTTCCGCGGCTATGCCGATGCCCGTGTCCGACACCGACAAGACGACATCGCGGCCCTTCACCTCGGCCACGACCGTGATGCTGCCGCCGGGCTGTGTAAATTTCATCGCGTTGTTCAGCAGAATACCCAGCACCTGCGCGAGCTTGCCGCGATCGCCCCATTGATACGGCAGCGACTCCGGTGCATGCACGTTCACGCTCAGGTCTTTCTTCATCGCGTCGGGCCGCGCAGAATCGACCGCCTCCATCACCAGCGATCGCACACCCCACAATTCGCGCACGAGCCGGATGCCGCGGATTTCCATGCGGCTCGACTCGATCATCTCGTTGATCATCGAGGTCAGTCGCTCGACATTGCGCGACATTACCTCAAGCGCGGCCTTCTGCGGCGCCTCGACATGTCCCAGCGTCTCCGACGCAATCATGTCGATGTAGCCGTCCAGCGTTCCCAGCGGCGTGCGCAGTTCGTGGCTCACGTTCGACAGAAACACGTTCTTGGCGCGGTCCAGCTCGCGCAACTCGGCGTTCGCTTGCTCCAATTCCGCCGCATGGCGCTCAAGCTGCTGCTGCATGGCCTTAATCTCTTGCACGTCCGTAATCACGAGCGAATAGCGCGCGGCCTGCGGATCGGCCGAGTCTTCCAGCATCGCGACCGACACCTTCACCGGCACGCCGCTGCCGTCTTCGCGCACGAACACATACTCCTGGTGGCCTTCCATCGTGTGGCCGCCTTCCGCCGAGCGCAGCGCCTCTTCCAGGCGCGCGTAGTCGGTCGGGTGCACAAAGTCGGTCAGGTTGCGGCCCTGAATGAGCTCGCCGGAGAGTCCAAGGATCTCGCGGATGCGATCGTTCGAGAAGCGCACGCGCAGGTTCTCGTCGATCGTGACGAAGCCTTCGTTCATCGTCATCACGAGCTCGCGGTACCGCTGTTGCGACGCATGTAATTTTTCGGTGCGGCTCTCGACGAGCTGCTGCAACCCGTGAGTGTAGCCTTCAAGGCGAACTTTGAGGCGATGCTCTTCGGTGATGTCGTGCAGGGTCAGCAGCGTGCCGATGCGGCGTTTGCGCCGATCGAAGAGCGGCGACTCGTTCACGAGAAACCACATCTCGTCGCCCGTGCGGGTCCACACGGCTTCGTAGGTGGACGCCAGCGCGCGGCGGCGGCGTTCGCCCGCCTCGACCACAGGCTCCACGCCGAATTGTTGCGCAAGGTCTTGCAGGCGCTTGCCAAGGATCGCGGATTCGTTGATACCGGTCGTCTCGGTCAGCGCGCGGTTGATAAGAACGACATTGCCCTTTTCGTCGATCAGAATGAAGCCTTCGCCCATGTGGTCGGCGATGTGGCGAAAGCGATCGCCGAGCTCGTCGAACAGCGCCTCTGACCGAATCACGGCATACAGCAGCACGAGCAGGCCCAGCAGCAGACTGCCGATGCCGATCCCGCGTGACATAACGCCGAGTTGCGCGTCGACCACGTCACTCTTGATCAGGCTCTCGGTAAGACCCGATACCGTTAACACCGCACCGAGCGAGAGTCCAAAAATACCCGCGATAAGTAGCCAGCGCTGCAGGCCGTCGCTGTAGATGCGCGCCAGCAGGTTGCCGCCGATGAATACCGGAATGGTGACGCAGATGCCGACGACGATGGTGCGCAGCGCCACGTCGTTGATCTGATTGGAGAACAGCACCCCGGCCATTCCCAACATGATGGGAATCAGGTAATACGGCCGGTCGCTGCGTAGGCGGCTAAACCCTCGCATCACGCTCCTATGGCACTTTCTCCCTCACGGACGGCCCAATTATGCCAGCGCGGGGTTTGCGGGTCAACGAAATTGCACTTAAGCCCTTGGCGGAATGCGGCTTAAGAAGCGATCACAGGCGCTGCTTTTCAATCTCGTTGCGCACGAGTTCGTCGCACCGCTCGTTCTCTTCGACCCCCGAGTGCCCCCGCACCCACTCCCAGCGGACATGATGCCGCTGTACCTGTTCATCAAGCCGCTTCCACAGGTCGTCGTTTTTCACTTTGCCTTCGCGGGTCTTCCAGCCGTTTTTCTTCCAGCGCGGCAGCCACTCGGTGTAGCCCCGCTTCATGTATTCCGAATCAGTATGCAGGGTCACTTCGCACGGCCGCTTCAGCGCCTCAAGCGCCTCGCAGGCCGCCGTCAGTTCCATGCGGTTGTTCGTCGTCTCCGGCTCGCCGCCGGCAATTTCCCGGCGGTTCTCACCGCTGAGCAGCACCGCAGCCCATCCACCCACCCCCGGATTTGGCACACAACCGCCGTCGGTATACACAATCACCCGATTCTTCGATACCGTCATTCAACCCCCAACTTCGTTTTTGACAGGATTTACAAGATTAACAAGATTCAAAGCGCCATCGTAGGGGCGGCCCCCCGTGGCCGCCCTGCTCTTAATCAGTTGAACTTTCAAATCATGTAAATCGTGTCAATCCTGTCCAATAATTTTAGGGCAGTAACGCCGCCGCAGCGGACTGTCCATACTGTTCCGCGAGTTCCTTCGGCGTTTTTCCCTTGGCATTCTTCGCGGCCGTATCTGCCCCAGCGCCGATCAACAACTCGACCATGCGCGTTGCGCCGCGCATGGCGGCCGTGTGCAACGGTGTGTCCCCAAACTCGTCCTTGGCCTCGATCTGGGCCCCTGCCCCCAACAACACCGGAGCCGCGCCCGGCAGATCAATGAATGCCGCCACGTGCAGCGGCGTCATGCCCGTGTCGTCCACGGCATTCACGTCGCACCCCGCCGCAAGCAGTTCTCCCAGAATCTCCGGCCGGGCGAAGGTAATCGCAAAGTGTATCGGCGTCTTGCCAATTCTGTCCCGCGCATAGCAATAGCCCTTGTCCTCGGCTAGCAAGGCCTTCACGGTCTCGATATCGTTCTTGGCCACCGCGTTGTGGATGCTCGGGCCGCAACCTGCAGCCAACAGACACAACCCAAGCAACGCGTAGCGCATTCGGAAGACCCCCTCGTGCGCGCTATCGTAATCCCTTACGACCGGTGTATTCGAGTCCGCGTCTGGATTCCCGCCCCCGCCTTTGTTAGCATCGGCGTCCCGAATTGCGCTCGGGGGCGCGATTCACACGGCACGAAGGACCACCCATGCGGGTCTACCGCGACGCAAGCGAAAGTATCGGAAACACGCCGCTCGTCGAGCTGCACAACCTCGCCAAGGGCCTGAAGGCTCGCGTGTTCGGCAAGGTCGAAGGCCGCAACCCGGCCTACTCGGTCAAGTGTCGCATCGGCGCGAACATGGTGTGGGACGCCGAAAAGCGCGGCGTGCTGAAACCGGGCGGCGTCATCGTCGAGCCGACCTCGGGGAACACGGGCATCGCGCTCGCCTTCGTCGCCGCCGCGCGCGGATACAAACTCATCCTCACGATGCCGGAAACCTACAGCATCGAGCGCCGCAACATGCTGAAGGCTTACGGCGCGCAGCTCATCCTCACGCCCGCGGAAGCCGGCATGCCGGGCGCCATTCGCGAAGCGGAGAAACTGGTCCGCGACAACAAAGGCTACTTCCTGCCGCAGCAGTTCAAGAATCCGGCAAACCCGGAGATCCATTTCAAGACCACCGGCCCCGAAATCTGGAACGACACCGACGGGCAAGTCGACGTCTTCGTCGCCGGCGTCGGCACGGGCGGCACGATCAGCGGCGTGAGCCGTTACCTCAAGCACGAGCGCAAGAAAAAAGTCGAAACGATCGCGGTTGAGCCGGAAGAATCACCCGTGTTGTCCAAGGGGCAACCCGGTCCGCACCGCATCCAGGGCATCGGCGCCGGATTCGTTCCGGACAACTACGATGCCTCCGTCGTCGATCGCGTGGAGCTGATCTCCGGTGACGAGTCTTTTGAAGTCGCGCGGCGTCTCGCGCGCGAGGAAGGCCTGATCAGCGGCATCAGTTGCGGCGCCGCCGCGGCCGTGGCGCTGCGCCTCGCCGCGCGGCCGGACTACGCCGGGAAAAACATCGTCGTCATTCTGCCCGACTCGGGCGAGCGCTACCTCTCAACCCCGTTGTTTGAAGCCTGATCGGATTTTGCACGAATGCGCGTATTGATCACCGGTTCCAGCGGCCAAATCGGCACGAACCTCGCCCTGCGCCTGCTCGACAACGGCCACTTCGTCTATGGCGTCGACATCCGGCCGAACACGTGGACCGATCGCATCGAGACGCTACTGCAAGACCTCAGCACGCCGTACAAAAACTTCGACACCGGCATCGGACACGCCGTCTATCCGGAAAAGCTCGACATCGTGGTGCATTTCGCCGCGCACGCGAAGGTGCATGAGCTCGTCGAGCAACCGGACCGCGCGCTCGAGAACATCACCATGACCTTCAACGTGCTCGAGTTCTGCCGGCGCCACAGACTGCCGCTGATTTTCTCCAGCTCGCGCGAGGTCTACGGCGACATCCACCGCTACATCACCGAAGAGTCGCACGCCGACTTCGCGTTCACGGAAAGTCCATACTCCGCCAGCAAGATCGCGGGCGAAGCCCTGGTCTATTCCTACGCGCAGTGCTACGACATGAACTACATCATCTTCCGCTTCAGCAACGTTTACGGCCGCTATGACAACGACATCGAGCGCATGGAGCGCGTCATTCCGCTCTTCGTGCGCCGCATTCGTAACGGCCAGCCGATCGTCGTGTTTGGTGGCGAAAAGGTGCTCGACTTCACCTACGTCGACGATTGCGTGGACGGCGTAACCCGCGGCATCGAATCACTGCTCGCCGGCCGCGATCACAACCACACGATCAACCTCGCCTACGGCCAGGGCCACAGCCTCGTGTCCATGGCGCAGTTCATCGGCGAGGAACTCGGCATCAAGCCGAACATGACCGTCGAGCCCGCGCGCGTCGGCGAAGTGACGCACTACGTCGCGAACATCGGCAAGGCACGCTCGCTGCTGGGCTACGACCCGAAGGTCCCCCTGCGCGAAGGCATCAAGCGCACGGTCGCGTGGACCTTGGGCAACAAGAAGCCCTAAACGGTAGCGCGTTCGCTCAGTTCGGCCAGATACGCACGCAAGGCCGCCTCAATCGGCGCAACTTCGAAATGCGCCATCAGCGAAATCCGAACGCGGTTCGAATCCGGCATACCCTTGAGGTAGTAGGCGTAAAATTTCCGGAACGACGTCACGCCGCGCCCTTCACCACGGTACGCGGCATTGTCTTTCAGGTGACGGATGCACAGCTCGATGCGCTCTTCAAAACTCGGCTGCGGCAGATGTTCACCCGTCGCCAGGAAATGCTTGGTCTGATCAAAGACCCACGGATTCTGGATCGCGCCGCGCCCAATCATCGCCCCGTCCGCGCCCAGGCGCATCACCTCGGCCACATCCTCCGGCGTCACGATGTCGCCGTTCGCGATCAGCGGCAAGTCCGGCGCGGCCGCCTTGATCTTCGGCAACCATGACCAGTCCGCGCGGCCTTCATACCCCTGGCAACGCGTACGGCAATGCACCGTCAACGCCTGAATGCCGTTCGCGGCCACCATGCGCGCGACATCTTCGATCACGAAGCTACAGTCGTCCCACCCAAGGCGTGTTTTCACGGTTACAGGCAGCGTTGTGCCTTTCATGACCGACTGCACGACGAACTCGAAGCGGTTCAGATCGCGCAGCAATCCCGCGCCGTCACCGCGGTGCGCGACTTTCTTTACCCAGCATCCGCAGTTGATGTCGATAAAATCCGGCGCCATCTCGGTCGCGATTTCCGCCGCGCGCTCGAGCGACTCGCCGTTGCTGCCGTAAAGCTGGATCGCGACCGGGCGCTCGGCCTCGGTTACCCGGATCTTTTCCAACGCGCGCCGCGCCTGCCGCGTAATGCCTTCGCAGTTTGTGAATTCCGTGTACACGAGGTCCGCGCCCCGTTCCTTGCAAATTTGCCGGAACGGGATGTCGGACACGTCCTCCATCGGCGCAAGCGCGACGGGGCGGTCAAGTTTTATGGGACCAATCGAAAACACAGGGGCATCCACTCAGTGAACTACAACGCCAATTATACGCGAGCGAATGCCTACTCGCGGAATGCAGCGCGCAGCTCGGCCGCATCCGCGCGCCGGGTTGACCTCCATGCCGAGGCTATCCTACTCTTGTTTTGCCGTTGGGGAACGGAGTCAGAGGGTTTTATGGATCCCGAAGCTCTCCGCAATGCGCTCATCCAGCAGAACGCCCAGCCCGAACCGCCCGCCGCCGAACCCGACCCCTTCGAAGGTGCCGAAGGCATCGAAGACCTCATACACCTCATGCGCAACGAAGCCAAGCGCATCAATACTGATTTTGTATCCACGGCGGACTCCGCCGAGCGCCGCCGTCTGCGCGATCGCTACGCGAAACTCGACGGTTGGCTCACGGAATTCCAGCGCCTCTCTGCACTCAACACGCCGGAAGCCCTCGAACAACGAGACGCCGTGCGTACGCTGGCCCTCGAACAAATGCGGAACTGGCGCCTGGGAGGCGCGGCGATGCGCTCGCGCGTGAACGACATCAACACCGGCCACAAGCATCTGCAGGAACGCGCGAAGGCGGGCGCCGGCGCGGCGACAAGCAAGCGCATCAAGGACGAGATCGAGTATCTGCTGAAAAACTACACGCCGTCGAACGAAGCGAAGATTGAAACGCTGATCGACAAGTGGCGTCGCTCCGGCGATCCCAGCTACGACCCGGGCGTAAAGGTCCGCCTGCGCAACGCGCGGAAGAAGAAAAACTCGCAGGACTACGCGCTGTAGTCCCGGTAACGCCAATCTCCCGATTGGCACAGTTCACAACAGCGGCGTCGCCGCCATGCCAAAGGTCTTGTAGATCTGCGTGATCACGCGCCGCTGATCGGCGGGTTTCGTTCCCGGAAAACTGCCCACACTCTCGTAATTGTCGAAAAATGCGGGATCGTCCGCCGACACTTCCTGCGCGCCCGGTTTCAAATCATATGCCGCCGTGTTGCGGAGCGGCCATGGATCGATCGGCAGCATCGACGAAATTCCCTCCAGCGATCGGTTCACGAACCCCAGAATGTATTTGTTGCGCGCAATCACCCAACTGTTCGCCGCGCTCATGTCCTGCAGCAGTGTCTCGCGCACGCCCGCCGCGAAGTCCGCATCCTCAATAAACACGCCGCATTCGCTGTTCACATAAAACGAGCGCGGGTCCAGGTTCATCGTGCCGATGTACACCACGCGCCGATCGAACACGCAGGTCTTGCTGTGAATGCTGAGGTACGGCTCGGGTTCCTTGTCCTGTTCCGCGCGCACCTTCAGCTCGGTGTATTTCGGCAAATGTTCTTCCAATATCGCCGGGTGTGGCTTCATCTCGTAAATCTCGAAGCCCAGCCCGCGCGTCATCTTCGTGCGCAGGCGATAGTTCGCCGAATACGTCACGATGTGGTCCGCCGACCCGAGGCTGTTCGTCGACAGCACCACGCGCAGATCCGGCGCGTCCTCCGTGTGCTCGCGAAACAAATGCCGCGCACGGTAATCAAAAATGGTGTACGGGCTCTGCATCAACAGCTCGTCGCGCGTCTCGCTCGTCTGGATCCAGAACGCATGAAACATGCGGCTGCTCGTGCCGATCGCCGTGTACGCGAAGTCGGCTTTTTTCCCGGGGATATCCGCGACGAACCACAGGCGATTCACGGGCCTCATGCCATCAACAAAGGCCCGCTGAATCACAGCCGGATCCAGCGCATCGTGGTCGACCTGCACGAACGTCGTGTCGAGTTCGACGTCCTCGCGCCCATACTCCGGCTGCGTAACGCCCTCGGCCACCTGTTTCGCAACATCGCGCAGCTCGTAATTGAAATAGGTCCGCTTGAAGCGCCAGTAGTTTTCGAAATTGCGCGACATCTGCGTCACGGCCGGCCCCGCGACCAATACCTCGCGGTCCTTGAAGTTGTAGCCGGTCGCCAAGCCGAAATATTTGTCGCCGATGTTCCGGCCGCCCGTGAACCCGATGACGCCATCAACAATCATCGACTTGCAGTGCATGCGCTGGTTCGCCGCCGTCGGCAGCACCATGTTCAGCACGCGGAACGGCGTGCCGGGGTTCAGCCACTTCGCGGGCGGACGATATATCTTGATCTCGACGCCCGGAAAGGTCGTCTCGTCAAAGGTGATTTCTTCCGTGGCCTTCGCGGACCACATATGGTCCAGCAGCACGCGCACCTGCACCCCACGCCGCGCCGCCTGCACGAGCTCATACGCGATCAGCTTGCTCGACGCATCCCCCGCTTCCCAGATGAAGGTCTGCAAGTCGATCGAACGCTTCGCCGCGCGAATCAGGTGGATGCGCAGCAACAGCGCGTCATACGGGTACTCGATTACCCCCGCGTAGTGCCCGTCCTGCGCCAGCGGCTGGCTGTGATGTTCCGCCGCCACCTGCTCGGCCAGGTCCATCAACGGGGACGGAATAGCGGCTTGGGGTAAATCCTCCCCCCGTGCCACCAGGCACGCCACCACAAGTAAAAGTCCAATCCCCGCCCGCAAAATCACAGGTTCCACCCCCAAAAACACCCCTAGAGCTTACTCATTTCAGCATTCCGAACGAAACATCCGTTCAGACCAAATTTGGTCTATAATTAGTCCATCAGGAGATCAGCCTCATGAGCCTGGCCGACCAAATCAAACCCATCAGTTACCTCAAAGCAAATGCCGCCGAAATCCTCAACAAGCTTGCCGAGAACGGTGAACCCATGATCATCACTCAGAACGGCGAAGCCAAAGCGGTGCTCCAGGACATCGTTTCCTACGAAGAGACGCAGGAAACGCTCGCGCTGCTCAAGGTCCTCGCACTCGGCGATCGCCAGATCGTGGAAGGCCGCGTGAAACCTGCACGCGAGGTCATCCGTAATTTGGGCAAGAAGCATCGCCGCACCAAATAGATGAAATACGAGGTCTTTGTCACAGCGGACGCCGAACGAGACATTGAGGAAATCTATGATTTCCTGGCAGAGAATCGCTCACTCGACGATGCGGAATATGTACGAACTAGACTGCTTGAAGTTGTCGATCGGCTCGAACAATTCCCAAATCGAGGCACGTATCCCGACGACCTCAGCGAACTTGGCGCCACGGCGTTCCGGGAGATATTTTTTAAACCCTACCGCGTCATATATCGGATTCTGGACAAACGGGTCTATATATACGTCGTAACTGACGGTCGCCGCGATATACGATCCCTGCTTGCCAAACGGCTTCTACATTAACCGTAAATCTCGCCGCCCTTGTCCTTGAAGTTCTCCGACATCTCCCCCATGCCTTTCTTCTTCGCGGCGTCGGCGTCAATCCCCAGCTTGTCCGCGTAGTCGCGAATCTGCTGCGTGATCTCCATCGAACAGAATTTCGGGCCGCACATCGAGCAGAAGTGCGCCACCTTCGCGCCTTCGGCCGGCAGGGTTTCGTCGTGGTATGACCGCGCACGCTCGGGGTCGAGCGAGAGGTTGAACTGGTCTTCCCAGCGGAATTCGAAGCGCGCCTTGCTCAGTGCGTTGTCGCGGATCTGAGCGCCGGGGTGCCCTTTCGCCAGGTCTGCCGCGTGCGCCGCGATCTTGTACGCGATCACGCCCTCGCGCACGTCGTTCTTGTCCGGCAGGCCGAGGTGTTCCTTCGGCGTCACGTAGCACAGCATCGCCGTGCCAAACCAGCCGATCATCGCCGCGCCGATCGCCGACGTGATGTGGTCGTAGCCCGGCGCGACGTCGGTCGTCAGTGGCCCGAGCGTGTAGAACGGCGCCTCGCCGCACCACTCAAGCTGCTTCTGCATGTTCTCCTGGATCATGTGCATCGGCACATGCCCCGGGCCCTCGTTCATCACCTGCACATCTTGCGCCCACGCGCGCTGGGTCAGTTCGCCCTGCGTCTTCAGCTCGCCGAACTGCGCCGCGTCGTTCGCGTCCGCAATCGACCCCGGCCGCAGGCCGTCGCCGATCGAGAACGACACGTCGTAGGCCGCCATAATCTCGCAGATTTCGTCCCAGTGCGTGTACGTGAAATTTTCCTGATGATGCGCAAGGCACCACTTCGCCATGATCGACCCGCCGCGGCTCACAATACCCGTCACACGGTTCGCGGTTAGTGGCACGTAGCGCAGCAGCACGCCGGCGTGGATCGTGAAGTAATCGACGCCCTGCTCCGCCTGCTCAATGAGCGTGTCGCGGAACAATTCCCACGTCAGTTCTTCCGGCCGCCCGCCGACTTTCTCCAGCGCCTGATAAATCGGCACGGTGCCAATCGGCACCGGCGAATTGCGCAGAATCCACTCGCGCGTTTCGTGAATGTTCTTGCCCGTGGACAGATCCATGACGGTGTCGCCGCCCCACCGGATCGCCCACACCATCTTCTCGACTTCTTCCTCGATCGAACTCGCCACGGCGGAATTGCCGATATTCGCGTTGATCTTCACGAGGAAATTGCGCCCGATGATCATCGGTTCAATTTCAGGATGATTGATATTCGCCGGAATGATCCCCCGCCCACGCGCGACTTCATCGCGCACAAACTCCGGCGTGATCGCCTTCGGAATCCGCGCACCCCAATCGACGCCCGGGTGCTGCGTGCGCAGCGCCTCGACGGCCTGCTCGCAACGCTGGTTCTCGCGAATCGCGATGTATTCCATCTCCGGCGTCACGACCCCGCGCCGCGCATACGCCATCTGCGTCACGCGCGCGCCCGGTTTCGCCCGCAGCGGATTGCGCTGACGGCGAAAACGTATCGGCCCGAGCAGCGGATCTTCTTCGCGCTCGCGGCCATAGGCCGAGGTCACGCGCGGCAATTCCTGCACATCGTTGCGCGCCAGAATCCAGCCGAGGCGGATCGGCGAAAGGCCCTTGTGCACATCAATGCCCACGTCCGGGTCCGTGTACGGCCCTGAGGTGTCGTATACCGTCAGCGGCGCGTTCGCTTCCTGCCCGGTCGCGGTCTTCGTCGGCGTCAGCGCAATCTCGCGCATCGGCACCCGAATGCTCGGGTCCGACCCCTGCACATACACCTTGCGCGACCGCGGAAACGGCTCCCGCGTAATCCGCTGTTCCTCGCCCGCCTCAAACGCCGGCCGGATATCAGGCCTCACCGCCACAAAATGAATCTCCTGCACCACATGTCACGTTCGTAGGGGCGGGGCTCTGTCCCCGCCCATCCTTTTTTGTCATTCTGAGCGCAGCGAAGAATCTCCCCGTCCAACGACAGGTAGCCTCACCCGCGCAAAAAACAGTCTATCAAAAGAAACCCAATTACGCCCCGCGCGCCAGAATCCGCTCGGCCACCTTAAACGCATCCACCACGCAATCAATCACGGCCACGCCGCGCAGCGCGCTGCCCGTGAAATACAGCCCCGGATGCGCAGCCTCCGCCGCATCCGCCGCCTTCAACACGTCGCCGTGATCCAGCCCATACTGCGGAATCGCCCGGCGATGGCGGAATATCTGCACGAAATCCGGCGCCCCTTGCGCACCAAGCAAATCGAATACGTCCTTTTTGACCGCCGCTAGTAGCCCTGCATCCGACCGATCCACCACCTTGCGATGCACGGCGCCACCCACCATCGATCGCAGCAGCACGTGTCCCTCGGGCGCCGTACCCGGAAAAATGCTCGTGGTCCACAAGCACCCCATGGTGTCGCGACCTTCGTTCGGAGGAATCAAATATCCGAATCCGTTTAGTTCACGCTGCACCTTATCGCGCCGAAATCCCGCGCACACCACCGACAGCGACGCATATCCCACCGATTCCATCTTCGAAGCCGCATCGGGCGCCAACACGCGCATCAATTCCGCCGCCACAAACCCCGGCACCGCTAGGATCACATTTTTAGCGTGCAGTGAGGGTCGCGCGACCGGGCGACCGCAATGCACAACGAAACCATCCTCTACTTTCTCAATCGCCGCCACCGGCGATTCCGTCTGCGCAATGTCACCGAGAACATCGCGCAGCCGCTCCGCCAACTTCCCGATCCCGCCACGCAACGACGTCAGTGTGCCGCCGACTGGATTCGCGCCGCCCCCCGACTTCTTCTTCGCCAGCATCGCCTTGAACAAGCCGCCATGTTCGCGCTCCATCGCCGCCATGCGCGGGAAGCAATGTTGCAGCGAAAGGTGCTTCGCGTCGCCGCCAAAAATCCCGAGCACCATCGCGCTCACCAGCGTATCCGCCGCCTCGCGTCCCAGCCGCCGCGCCGCGAAGTCATACACGCTCTCGGGCGCGTCGTCTTTCTTCGCCGGAATTAGCGGCTCCATTAGCGCGCGCGCCTTGCCCGCGGGCGATAGCAGCGGCGACACAAAAAACTTCGGGGGCCCGGCCAACTCCACGAGCCGGCCCTTGATCATCAGGAACCGCCGCGCTGCCGCCTGGTTCGCCTGAATCAGCTCGCCCCCGAGCCCCAGCTCGCGCACCCACGCCAGCATCTGCGGCTCACGATCGAGAAACCCGTTCGGGCCCCAGTCGAGCTGATACCCGTGCTGGTGCGTCGTCCGCACGTGCCCGCCGAGATAGTCCGACGCCTCCAGCAGCCGCACCCGCCCCGGCCCAAGCCGGGTCGAAAGCCGGTGCGCGCACGCCAGCCCCGCGATCCCGCCGCCGACGATGACCGTATGTAAATGATCTGTTACCAAATCCTCGCCCAATGCACCTTGAGTGCGCGCATATTACGGACAAATCCGCGTGGCGGCAAAAACTACTGCACGCTGCCGACTACGTTTGTGCACTCATTTTTAAGTACGATACAAATTCTACGCGCGGGCGGGCCACGGTGGGAGAATTGCTACTAATATGACAGGTGCGGAACTTGTCTTGCGTATTGCCGCGTCACGCGGCATCACCGCCTGCTTCGCCAATCCCGGCACGACCGAGATGGGTCTCGTGAACGCCTTCGACGCGGTGCCCGCGATTCGCCCCGTGCTCGGCCTGTTCGAAGGCGTGTGCACCGGCATGGCGGACGGCTACGCGCGCATGGCGGGAAAACCCGCGCTCACGCTGCTGCACCTCGGCGTCGGCCTCGCGAACGGCGGCGCGAACCTGCACAACGCACGGCGCGCGCAGAGCGCGATCGTCAATCTCGTCGGCGATCATCCGCAGTCCCACCTGCCTTACGACGCGCCGCTGACGTCCGATATTACGACACTCGCCAAACCCTTCTCCGCCTGGGTGCACGCCGCGCGCATTTCCGAAACGCTCGCGGACAACGTGAACGAAGCAATCACGCAGGCCGGCACGCGTCCGGGAAAAATCGCCACGCTGATCCTCCCCGCCGACATCATGGACGGCACCGCGCGCGCCAGCGAAGACCCGCGCAGCGCGGAATCCGACGCCCCGCGCCAGGTGGTCGACATGGCCGCGATCGATCGCGTCATTCACGCCGTGAAAAATGAAGGCCATGTCGGCTTCCTGCTCGGCGGCGACGCACTGCTCGAACCGGCGCTGATCATGGCGGGGCGTCTCGCGGCGGGCGCGAACGTCAAACTCTTTGCGGAGCCCTTCCCCGGCCGCATGGATCGCGGCGCAGACCTCCCAGAAGTCACGCGGTTGCCGTATTTCCCCGAAGACGTGCTCAAGCGACTCGATGGCCTCTCGCACCTCGTGCTCATCGGCGCAAAGCCGCCCGTCTCGTTCTTCCAGTACCCCGGATACCCAAACCTGCTCGTGCCGGAGCACTGCGAGCTCATCAAGCTGAGCCCGCCGGAGACACCCTCGATCCCCGCGCTCGACGTGCTGCTGCATATGCTCAACGTCCGCATGGCGGTGCCGAAAGTGATCGCGCGCGAACGCGCCGAGGCGCCGACCGGGTCGATCACAACCAAATCCTTCGCCGCCGCGCTCTCCGCGACGCTGCCCGAGAACGCGATCATCGCGGACGAGTCCGCCACCTCCGGCGGCCCGGCCTATCACCTCACGCGCAACGCCCCGCGCCACGCCGCGATGTATCTCACCGGCGGCGGCATCGGCTTCGGCCTGCCCGCAGCCACCGGCGCCGCGGTCGCATGTCCCGATCGGCGCGTCGTCGCGCTGCAGGCGGACGGCGGCGGCATGTACACCCTGCAAGCGCTGTGGACCCAGATGCGCGAAAATCTGAACGTGACCAACGTCATCCTCGTAAACCGGCGCTACCAGATACTGCAGACCGAGTTCGCGCGCGCGGCCAAGGACGCCTCCATGGGCCCCGCCGCCACGTCACTCACCGACCTGCACCGCCCCGAGCTCGACTGGTGCGCATTGGCCAAAGGCATGGGCATGCCGTCCACACGCCCCGACTCCGCCGAAGCCCTCACCACCGAACTCAAGCGCAGCTTCGCGGCCAGCGGCCCAAGTCTGATCGAAGTCGTCCTTTAACCCAGCAAGGAGACTACTTGTGAAAAAAACTCCGCAGGTTTGGATTGTTTCTTTCGCCGTTGCATTGCTCTTATCGGCAATTCCTATTGAGTCACAAGAACGGCATTCCTATGTTCCAGAAAAAGGATTTGTACCCGACAAAGAAACAGCAATTGCGATTGCCGTCGCCGTATGGAGCCCAATCTATGGGAAAGACAACATAGAAAAACAAAAACCGTATGTAGTTACGCTGAGCAACGATATTTGGTTGGTGACTGGCACACTGAAATCGCCAGATGGACTTCCCACAATAGGCGGGGTCGCCGAAATCGAGATATCGAAGAAATCCGGATGCGTCCTCCATGTATCACACGGAGCCTAGAGATTAGCCCCAAAGGGCCGTCCTAAGGTAGCCCAAGGCAGAGCGAAGCGGCGCCCTGGGTTCGGTCGGTGGTAAATTAAGAAAGCCCTGAAGGGGCGCTCTAAAGAAGTTCAAGGGGGACCGCAATGCCCACGTTCCAGGATCTCTTCGGCGAAGAAAAAGCCGCGAAAAAAACCTTCGATCCGCAACCGCTCACGCTCGAGTCCGCGCTCGTCCGCCTCGAACCGCTCACGCTCGACCACGCCGAAGCGCTCGTGCACTGCGCGCGCATCCCCACCATCTGGCGCTACATGCGAATCCCGCAACCGCGCACCGCGGCCGACATGCGCGCCTTCATCCAGACCGCGCTCGACAACCAGACCAAGGGCCTCGAAATTCCCTTCGCGACGATCCACAAACCCGACAACCGTGTCGCCGGCACCACGCGCTTCATGGACATCCGCCGCGAACACCGCGGCCTCGAAATCGGCTGGACCTTCATCGACCTCGACTACCAGCGCACCTTCGTGAACACGCACGCAAAGTTCCTGATGATCGAACACGCCATCGAAAAATGGGGCGCCGTGCGCCTGCAAATCAAGACCGACGTCCGCAATCAGCAATCGCGCAAAGCCATCGAACGCATCGGCTGCCGCTTCGAAGGCGTCCTCCGCAACCACATGGTCAACTACGACGGTCACATCCGCGACACCGCCATGTTCAGCATCACCGACAAAGAATGGCCCGACAAAAAGAAGCAGTTGCAGTTGCGGCTGTTATAAGTCCGACAAAATTTACAGGGACTAGTTCGCGTGACCGTTATCGAGAAGCCATCCGCTACGAACATTCCCTTCGCGCAGTGGCGGTTCGTACAGCTTACAGCCGTAATGCTCGTCTATTTGCTGATCGGTCCATGGCTCGCGTCGCTAAGTTTGCTCAAGGTAATCGCGCAACTGGTGCTGTGCAACACGCTCTTCGTCACGATTACCGCGACGACCGGCCGTAAGCTCGATCGACGCCTCAAAGCCGCTGTCTGGGGAATTTTCGTCGTTTCGTTTGCGGTGGCACTGCTCGAATACGCCCCGGTGGGCGACGCCGGGCGTCAGGCCGCGTGGTACGCCGAACTCATCGTCGGCACGGTGCTCCAAGCAAGCTGCGCCACCGCAATCCTGCTCCACATTGCCCGGTCCGGCCGTGTCACCATCGACAACATTTTCGCGGCCATCGTCGCCTATATCCTCATTGCCGTCGTCTTCGCGATGGTCTACTTGTTGGTGTGGAACGTCGACCCCAGCGCGTTCAACCTGCCGCCCGATCAGATGGCCACCACTGACGATGCGCGCATTACGATGATTTATTTCAGTTTCGTCACGATGGCTACTCTCGGCTATGGCGACATCCTCGCCATCGACCCCTTTGCGCGCATGGTCGCCATCATCGAAGCCATGACGGGCCAGTTCTACGTCGCCATTCTCGTCGGCCTTCTCGTGGGTCTCTACATTTCCCACAGCACGGCCGTAAAAAGCAGACAGGACTAACAAGATTTTGAAGTCTTGTTAATCCTGTAAATCCTGCCCGGAAAAATTTCTTACAGACTCAGATCCATGTCCGTCACGGCACCCAAACTCGCCGAGCTCACGTGGCTCGCGTATTTTGCGAGCACGCCTTTGGTGTAGCGCGGCTTCGGCTGCTTCCACGCCGCGCGACGCTTCTTCATTTCGGCGTCTGAGATTTCCAACGTGATCGCGCGTTTCGTCGCATCGATGGTGATTTTGTCCCCGTTGTTGATCAGCGCGATCGGCCCGCCGGCATAGGCTTCGGGGGTTACATGGCCCACGACGAATCCGTGGCTGCCGCCGGAGAAGCGGCCGTCCGTGATCAGCGCCACATGCTCGCCGAGACCCTTGCCCATCACGGCGCTCGTCGGCGCGAGCATCTCGCGCATGCCGGGTCCGCCGCGCGGCCCCTCATACCGGATCACGATCACATCGCCTTTCTTGATCGTGCCGTCGAGAATCCGCTGCAGCGCATCTTCCTCCGACGCAAACACGCGCGCCGTGCCGGTGAACTTCATGCCTTCCTTGCCGGAAATCTTCGCGACGGCACCCTCGGGCGCAAGGTTGCCGTACAGAATCACGAGGTGCCCTTCTTTCTTCACGGGGTCATCGAACCCGCGCACGACATCCTGCCCCTTCGGGTAGGGCTTCACGCCCTTCAGGTTTTCCGCGACGGTCTTTCCCGTCACCGTCATGCAATCGCCGTGCAGCAGGCCCTTGTCGAGCAGCATCTTCATCAGCGGCAGCACGCCGCCGATTTCGATCAGGCGCTGCATCACATATTTCCCGCTCGGCCGCAGGTCCGCCAGCACCGGCGTCCGCTTGCCGACCCGCGTGAAATCGTCAATCGTCAGCTTCACACCGATGCAATGCGCAATCGCGAGCAAGTGCAGCACGGCATTCGTCGATCCACCGACCGCCGTGATCACCGTAATCGCGTTCTCGAAGGCCTTCTTCGTCAGAATGTCGCTCGGCCGAATGCCCTTCTTGATCAGTTCGAGCACCGCCGCGCCCGCCGCGCGACAGTCCGCGGCCTTGTCCTTCGACACCGCCGCCTGCGCCGAGCTGTTCGGCAGGCTCATGCCCAGCGCCTCGATCGCCGTCGCCATCGTGTTCGCCGTGTACATGCCGCCGCAGGAACCCGGCCCCGGAATCGCGCAGTGCTCAATCTCGCTGAGCTGCGCATCGCTCACCGTGCCGTTCGCATGCCCGCCCACCGCCTCGAACACGGACACAATGTCCACGTCGTTGCCCTTGTAACGCCCCGGCAGAATCGTGCCGCCATACACAAACACCGACGGCCGGTTCAGCCGCGCCAGCGCCATCAGGCAGCCCGGCATGTTCTTGTCGCAACCGCCGATCGTCACCACGCCGTCGAACCACGCGCAGCCCGACACCGTCTCAATCGAATCCGCAATCACTTCGCGCGACACGAGCGAATACTTCATCCCTTCCGTGCCCATCGAGATGCCGTCGGAGATCGTAATCGTGTTGAACTCCACCGCCTTGCCGCCGTGATCGTTTACGCCCTTGCTCACTTCGTTCGCCAGCACGTTGATGTGCATGTTGCACGGCGTCACCATGCTCCACGTCGATGCCACGCCGATCATCGGCTTCTTCAGGTCGGCGTCCGTGAATCCGGCCGCGTGCAGCATCGCGCGCGACGGCGCCCGTTCCACCGTCTCCGTAACCTGCGAGGAATATTGACGCAGGTGGCCATTCGTGGACGGCTTCGATTTCGACTTCGCGGCGGACTTGCTCTTCGTGGGCATGAATCACTCCTGGGCGGTTGGCTTAGGAAGGCAATAGTTTACTGACCGCGGGCGCATGCGCACAACGTCGGTCCCGTCCCGTCATTGCGCGAACAGATCGTATTGATCCCCAACGTACGTTGGCACGCGGAAATGCTTCGTCGTGAGCACGTTCCGCCCTTCGTTGATCCCGGCCTTCTTGCACGCGATCTTGAACATCGTGTGAATCTGGTCCGCAAACGGCCCCGAGCCGGACATCCGCTTTCCCCATTCCGCGCGATACAGCTTGCCCTCGCGAATATCGCGAATCCGGTTCAGCACCTTGTCCTTGCGGTCCGGATAGTGCTCCTCCAGCCAGCGTTCAAACAACGGCGCCACCGCCCACGGCAGCCGCAGCACATTATGCCCGGCATACTTCGCGCCCGCCTTGCCCGCCGCCTCCAGCAACGGCGCGATCTCGTGGTCGTTCAGCCCCGGAATGATCGGCGCCGTCATTACGCCCACCGGTACCTTCGCTTCCGCCAGCGCCTGCACCGCCTCCAGTCGTTGCGCCGGACTCGAGGTCCGCGGTTCCAATATACGATTCAACGACAGATCCAATGTCGTCAGACTCACCATCACGACAACGCAGTGGTGCTCCGCGAGTTCTTTCAACACATCGATGTCGCGCGCGACCAATCGGTTTTTGGTCACAATCCCCACGGGATTTCGAAACTCCGCGAGCACCTGCAAGATGCGCCGGGTCAGTTGTAGCTTTCGCTCGATCGGCTGGTAGCAATCCGTGACGCCACTCAGCGCGAGCACCTGTGGCTCCCACTTCTTCGACGCCAACTCACGCCGCAACAGCGCCGGCGCCTCTTCCTTCACCATGATGCGCGTCTCGAAATCGAGGCCCGCCGACATCCCCAGATATTCATGCGTCGGCCGCGCAAAGCAGTAAATGCACCCGTGCTCACACCCGCGGTATGGATTGATGCTCGCGCCAAACCCAATGTCCGGGCTGTCGTTGTACGCGATCGCGGTCTTGGACTGATCCTTGAAGAAAATCGTCGCCGGCCGCCCCGGATCCATGATCTCCTCGGAATCCGGATCAGGCGCATAGCCCAGCTTCTCGAAGCGATTCTGGATATTCTCCGAAGCGCCCCGGCCGCGTATGGGAGTGGGTTCAGGTTTCATACGGTATACTGATTTTATTTTCAGTCTACCGTATACCCATCCCCGCGCGATTGCAAGGTGTAATTTCTAGTGAACGGGTCCTGTCAGGAACGCCGCGCGAGCCTGGATTAGTGCCCGCCGCCGTTCTTCTCCGCCGCGCTGCGCATTTTGGTCAGCAACCGGACGTTGATCATTTCGACCAGGAGCGAGAAGGCCATCGCCGTGTAGATATAACCCTTGGCCACATGCTGCCCGAAGCCGTCCGCAATCAGCACCACGCCGATCAGGATCAGGAACGACAGCGCGAGGATCTTGATCGTCGGGTGGCGCTCCACAAACCGGCTGATCGCGCCGGCGAAGATGAACATCACGCCAATCGCGATGACAATCGCGGTGATCATGACCCAGATCTCCTGCGCCATACCGACCGCCGTGATTACGGAGTCGAGCGAGAAAATCAGGTCCATCATCACGATCTGGAAAATCGCAAGGCCGAAGGACGCCGTCCGCTTGCCGGTCGCGCCGTGGTCCCCTGCGCCTTCCAGTTTGTCGTGAATTTCGTAGGTTGCCTTGATAATCAGGAATAGTCCGCCAACTATCAGGATCAGGTCGCGCAGCGAGACACCATGCCTAAACCCGCCCAGATCAATCTTGACGAGCGGCTCGGTGAGGCCCATCATCCAGCTCAGCGACAGCAGCAGCGCCACGCGCATGAACATCGCCAGGCTCAGGCCGATATTGCGCGCCAAGGCCTGTTTTTCCAGGGGCAGCTTGGCCGTCACAATCGCCAGAACGACGATATTGTCTATCCCCAGCACGATTTCCAGCAACGTCAGGGTGAGGAGGGCAGCGGCGTTCTCGGCGGTAAATAGCTCGACCATGATTCCCCTATTCTGTTTTGGCGGATGAAAGGCCGAGTCGAAATACAACCGAAGTGGTGTGTTTATTCGCCCGTAAAATCGGGCTTTTGCCCCGGCCAGCGCCACACAGAATATCAGATGCTCCCCCAGCGCGTCTTGCCGCGTCCTGCCCGGGTTTAGTAGCCTATGCCCCATCCCTCGCGCCTGCACCGCCTGCGCGACCCGGGGTCAACTTCCACCGAAAGTGAGGAAATTTTCATGGCATTCGATATCGACATGATCAAGCGGGTGTACGCCGCCCTTCCCGATAAAGTCGCCGCCGCGCGCAAGCTCCTCGGCCGCCCGCTTACGTTCACGGAAAAAGTCCTGTACGCGCACCTCTCCGATCCGCTGCCCGCGAAGCAGTACGATCGCGGCAAGTCTTACGTGAATTTCGATCCGGACCGCGTCGCCATGCAGGACGCCACCGCGCAGATGGCGCTGCTCCAGTTCATGCAGTGCGGCCGGCCGACCACCGCCGTGCCGAGCACGGTGCACTGCGACCACTTGATCCAGGCCGAAGTCGGCGCCGCGAAAGATCTGCTGAAGGCCAATCAGGTCAACAAGGAAGTCTACGACTTCCTCTCCAGCGTCTCGAACAAGTACGGCATCGGCTTCTGGAAACCCGGCGCGGGCATCATCCACCAGGTCGTGCTCGAAAACTACGCCTTCCCCGGCGGCATGATGATCGGCACCGACTCCCACACGGTGAACGCGGGCGGTCTCGGCATGGTGGCGATCGGCGTCGGCGGCGCGGACGCGGTCGACGTGATGGCCGGCCTGCCGTGGGAACTTAAATTCCCGAAGCTCATCGGCGTCCACCTCACGGGCTCGCTCAGCGGCTGGGCCTCGCCGAAGGACGTCATTCTGAAAGTCGCCGGCATCCTCACGGTGAAAGGCGGCACGGGCGCGATCGTCGAATACTTCGGCGAAGGCGCGCGCAAGCTCTCCTGCACCGGCAAAGGCACCATCTGCAACATGGGCGCGGAAATCGGCGCCACCACCTCGATCTTCGAATACGGCGAAGCGATGGAGCGCTACCTGCGCGCCACCGATCGCAACGACATCGCCGACGCGGCGCAGAAAGTCCTGCCGCATTTGCAGGCGGATCCTGAAGTGCTCAAGGACCCCGCCAAGTACTTCGATCAGGTCATCGAGATCAACCTCAGCGAGCTCGAACCGCTGCTGAACGGCCCCTTCACGCCGGACCGCGCCATCCCGGTCTCGAAAATGCGCGAGGAAGCCGAAAAGAACAAGTGGCCGCTGCAGGTCGAAGTCGGCCTCATTGGCTCGTGCACGAACTCGTCGTATGAAGACATGGCCCGCGCGGCCTCCGTCGCGCGTCAGGCGAAAGCCAAAAAAATTAAGGCGAAATCTGAATTCACCGTGACGCCGGGCAGTGAACTCGTCCGCGCGACGGTCGAGCGCGACGGCCTGCTCAAGGATTTCGAAGGCATCGGCGGCGTCGTGCTGGCCAACGCCTGCGGCCCGTGCATCGGCCAGTGGGCGCGTCACCGCCACGGCGGCGACGACCAGCCCAACACGATCGTGACCTCGTTCAACCGCAACTTCTCCGGCCGCAACGACGGCAACGACAAGACCCATGCCTTCGTCGCGTCGCCGGAACTTGTCACCGCGCTCGCGCTCGCCGGCGATCTCCGCTTCAATCCGGCCACCGACACGCTGACGACCGAAGACGGCAAGCAGGTAAAACTCGACCCGCCTTCAGGCGATGAACTTCCGAAAAAGGGCTTCACCGTCGATGACCCGGGCTACCAGGCCCCGGCGAAAGACGGCAGCGCCGTGCAGGTGCTCGTCAGCCCGACGTCGGATCGCCTGCAGATCATCTCCTCCTTCCCGGCCTGGGAAGGTAAGGACCTCACCGGCCTGAAGCTGCTGCTCAAGGCCAAGGGCAAGTGCACCACCGACCACATCTCGCAGGGCGGCCCGTGGCTGAAGTACCGCGGCCACCTCGACAACATCTCAAACAACACGCTCATGGGCGCGACCAACGCGTTCACGGGCAAGTCCGCCAAGGTGAAGAACCAGATCACCGGCGAATACGACGATGTGCCGAAAGTACAGCGCGCCTACAAGGCGAAAGGCATCGGCTCGATTGTCGTCGGCGACGAAAACTACGGCGAAGGTTCCTCGCGCGAGCACGCGGCCATGCAGCCGCGCCACCTCGGCGTGCGCGTTGTGCTCGTAAAGAGCTTCGCGCGCATCCACGAGACCAACCTGAAAAAGCAGGGAATGCTCGCGCTCACCTTCGCGAACCCGGCCGACTACGACAAGATTCAGGAAGACGACTCGATCGACGTGATTGGCTTGACGACCTTCAAACCCGGCACGCCGCTCACACTGCGCCTGAATCACAAGGACGGCTCGAAGGACGAGATCACCACCAACCACACGTACAACGAAAACCAGATCGAGTGGTTTAAGGCCGGCGGCGCGCTCAGCCTCATTAAGGCCTCGCTGAAAAAGTAACCTATGCTACTCGACGCGCTGCCAATCTGGGCCTTCTTCATAGGGGTCGTTATTCTCATCATCGTGTCCATTGAAATTGGACACCAGCTCGGCACCGCCGTGCACAAGCGAACGGAAAACGAAAAAGAGACCTCGGTCTCGGCGATCGCAGGTTCGGTGCTCGGTCTCACGGCGTTTATGCTGGCGTTCGTGTTTGGCGTGGCCGCCAACCGCTTCGATGCGCGCAAGGAACTCGTACGCGACGACGCCAGCGCCGTCCGCACAGTCTGGATGCGTGCCGGGTCTCTGCCCGATGCCGAGCGTCTGGAGGCACGCAAACTGATCGGCGACTATCTGGACGTCCGCCTCGATCTCATGAAGAAACAGGCGGCGCAGGACGACATCAGCAATGCGCTCGCGCGCTCCGTCGAAATCCAGGTCGCGCTGTGGAATCAGGCGGTCGAGCGCGGCCGCGTAGACAACTCGGACATCACGGCGCAGTACCTCGAATCAATCACCAATCTTGCCGATGTACACGCCAATCGAGTCACACTCGCATTGCAAGCGCGCCTGCCCTCGGGGCTGTGGCTGCTCTTAATTTTGCTCACGGGACTCGGAATGATGGTGGTCGGCTATCAAACCGCGATCGCGGGTTCGAAACGCCCGATCGCCCGCATCTTCATCGCCACCGCCTTCGCCATCGTGGTCACGCTGATCGCGTCGCTCGACCGGCCACAGGGCGGGTTCGTGTCGGTCTCTCAGCAGCCCCTCCAGGACGTCCGTAACTGGATATCCGTTTCGTCTGCAACTCAACGCTAAACGGAACAAATTGGGGCACAAAAAAACGGATTCCACGGTGTCGTGGAATCCGTTTGATTTTTCTTGCAGAGGAAGCCGATCCCGTGCCCGGTCTTAAACGCTGAGCTTCCGGTGCTTCAGGTGTTCTTCAAGCACCTCGCGGTACTCGCGTACATCCACCTCGCGCTCGCTGCACACCAGCATCAGCGTGCCGTCATTTTTGAAGTTCTCTTCCCAGTTCAGCACTTGCTCGTCCGTCCACGCCGGGTTGTACTGCGCCAGCTTCGAGTCCGGCTGTTTGCAAAGGTATGAGCGCAGGTTCACATCGGTCTCGTCGAACGGCGCTTCGCCGGGGCCCAGGTGTTCATAGTCGACCTTCTCGTCCAGTGGCATGCGTCAATCCTCCGCGGCGTTGATCTATGTCCGACTCTCAAACTGTCGTGCCCGCTCAATACTCACAAACCGCGCTGTGCCGCTCGTAGGTCTTGAACGACTTAAAATCGCCCGGCGTGTCGTGGCAAATCGCACAATACGCCAGCCTTTCGTGCTTTGGCAATACCCGATGCTTGCGCGAGGACTGGTCGTGAATGTCGTGACACGTCACGCACGTCATCCCCAGATCGCCCTTCAGCGCCACGTCCTTCACGTTCGCAAAAATATGGGCGTCGCCCGGATTCATCTTCCCGATCGCCTCATCCGAAAAGTCGACCTGAAAATCCTTGAACAGGTTATCGCCCGGCATAAACTGGTTCGGATACGGCAATCCGGAACTCTTCGACACGCCGCTGCGCAAGTGGCACTGCCCGCACAGCGACATCTCCACCAACGGCTCTTTCTCGCGTTTCTTGGCCAAAATCGCCATCGTCGGCTCGTTCTGATGTCCCGGCGGCACTTCGCCGTGGCACACAAAACAGTCAAGTGATGCCTGTGCAAAGGCCTGAAATTCCGTTTCCACCGCGGTCGCATGACACCCGGCGCATTTCGCACCGAACACCGCATCGTCCCAGCCTTTTTCGGCATCCGAGACCCGGCTCAAATCATGCGGATTCACGCGCGCACCGTGCAGCGCGAGTTGTCCATATTTCCCATTTGGCTTCAGGAACCGCAGCGTCTTGTCGCCGCCCAACACATATGTGGTCTCGGAAAATATTTTCCCCTCGTCCGACGCCAACAAATTTTTGATTGGATCGCTCGCCACGTTAACGTCCAGCATCTCGGTATTGTGTTTGTTTCGCGGCCAGCTCGCGCCCACTTCGCGGTGACAAAACAAACACTCGTCGCCGGTCATGTACAGCGGCAATTGTTTACCAACATGATCATCTCCCCACGCCGCGGGATCGGCCCCCTGCGCGATCACGGGCTGATCCACAAGCACCGTCGCCGCCGTCACAAAAAAAATCGCGCAGATTCCCAGAAAAATAATGCCCCCCATCCGCGCGCGCCGGCGTATGTGAGAGGAGATCGGACTCATCGGTTTAGTGCAGTCGAGGGCGTCCACGTTCTGGTTTCCAGCAAGAACGAACCGTGGACATTGTGTATCACCGGCAGTATGATGGCAAACAGAACGTCACTCATGGGGCTGCGGAAGGCCTGAACACGGGAGCACCGTCATGTGGGTTCCAAAATACGTACGCGATGAAAAAAAAGGCGTCGACTCGCCCGTCCCGACGCAAGTAGTTTCAAACGAGGAAATCCTCCCCCGTCCGCAGCATCGCCTGCAGAAGCAGGTCGAAGCCCTCACCATGGAAATGGGCACCGAGAACGCCAAGAAACTCGGCATGGATCGCCGCAAATTCATGCGAACCAGCATGGGCATGGCCACGGCCTGGCTCGCGGCGAACCGAATCTACGGCAAAAATCCCTGGAACGTCGATCCGGTCGAGGCACAGGAAGCCGAAGCAACCAAAAAGAAATTCGAAGGCGACAAGTACTTCATCATGGATGTGCAGTCGCATTTCACGAACGGCTACGCCATCGGCTTCCGCAACCAGCAGTTCGTGAAGAACATGGGCTTCCAGCTCGACGAAACGCCGGAAGCCTATTCGCTCCGCACCTTCATCAAGGAATTTTTCTTCGATAGCGAGACCGACATGGTCGTGCTCAGCGGCGTACCCGATCGCGAGCAGGACAAGGACCCGGAAGGCAAGACGCTCGAAGGCATCGGCCGCAGCCGCGGCGTCATGCCGAGCTGGCTGATGTCGACCGCCCGCAAGGAAATTAACGAAGCCGCCGGCGGCACCGTCCGCGCCGTGAACCAGGGCAACTGCGCGCCGAACCACTACTGGGATCGCGCGAAAAACCAACCGGACTACCCCGCGCTCCACGAACAGATGGAACGCGAAGTGAAGCAGTACGGCATCACCTCGTGGAAATGGTACTGCCACACCGACCCGGGCCGCAGCGGCAACGGCTTCCAGTGCGACGACGACATGGCCGCCAACTTCATCCAGAAGTCACGCGAACTCGGCATCAAGACCTTCAGCGTGCACAAGGGCTACTCCGCGCAGTCGCGCACGCTCGGCCACCTGGCCAACCCGAAGGACATCGAAAAGGCCGCGCTCAACAACCCCGACATCACGTGGATCATCTACCACTCCGCGATGATGATGTCGCCCTACGATCCCGATTTCGAACGGCTCAGCCAGTGGAACGCGGAGACCGGCGACTTCCTGTGGCACAACGTGCTCATGGACATTAAGAAGCGCAACCCGCAGATGAACAACGTCTACGTCGAAATCGGTTCCGCCTACGGCACGCTCGCGCTCGAACACCCCGAAATGGCCATGCACCTCATCGGCAAAAACGTGAAGTACTACGGCGCCGACCACGTCATCTGGGGCACGGACTGCCTGTGGTGGGGTTCGCCGCAGTGGGTCATCGACTCCTTCAAGCGCTTCCAGATCTCCGACGAGATGTGCGAGAAGCACGGCTACACAAAACTCACAAAAGAAGACAAGGCCAAAATCTTCGGCCTCAACGCCGCCAAAATCTACGGCGTCGACCCTGCCGCCAAACGCCAGGAAATCACCAACGACGGCCTCCAGAAGTTCAAAGACAAATACGTCGCCCTCGGCGGCGAACCCTCCAACCGAGTCCCCGGCTGGGTCCGCGACGACACGCGCGCGTAATCAACAATCAAAAGCGGCCGGGAGGGCACAACGCCTTCCCGGCCGTTTTCTTTGCAGTCCACCCCGTCCACCAAGTCCGCTTTGTCCACAAACTATTCCCTTGGACAAATCCAGGAACATCATCAGTTGCGAACCATCGCTCACGTTCCGATTTTGATTGACGAATCTCCTCCCCGGGTCTACGATCACTTTAGGTGAACGCAAACCGCAAGGAGGGTAGCGCCATGGTTCATGCGCACGTCGAAAGAGACGGCAGTGGATTGCACCTGAGCTACTACGATGTCGATCACCACAAGGAAGGGGCCATGGAGCTCCGCTTCCTCAACCCGGCCGACCGCCACAAGGTCCACGACGACGACCGCGTCGAAGTCCGCGACCTGACCGAAGCCGAGCCCGACGCCCCCGTTACCGTGCACGTCGAGCACCCCGACGGGAGCAGCGACGACATCCGCTGCACTCACAGTTAGTCTGATTTAGCTGCCACTTCCGCGCCACCGCTGCTATCGGGCCTATCCGGGCTCCATGCGGAGCCCCTGTCCCGCGCCTTGAATGTTCCCGCCCCATTTTCGTCCATATTCATAGGCCGCGCCGCACCTGTAGATTCCCGGCGTCGCGGATCGTTACTATATCGGCACTTTTTTAGGAGAACGCAATGATGTTGAACAAAGGTTTTGTGCTCGGCGCGGCGGTCGTCATCTTGGTGCTTGGCATCTGTTTGGGCCAGGCGGGCCTGCTGAACAAGGTCTCGGCCCAGGCGGCCGAGCCGGTAAAGTCCGGCGGCAACGGCCCGGAAAAGGCCATCGTCTCCACCGCGGAAATGATGAAGTTGCTCGTCGACCCCACCTATGAATTATTGAAAGACGCGGTCGCGAATCCCCCGGCCAAGCGCGCCGAGTGGCGCAAGCTTTACGTCGCGGCGTTCAGCCTCGCGGAACTCAACAACCTGAACTTCTCCCGCGGCGACAAAGACTTCATGGCCACCCCCGAGTGGACCGAAGAACTGAAGAAGACGCAGGACCTCTCCGTGAAGCTTGCCGAGTCCGTGCGCGCGCAGTCTGACTACGCCATCGTGAAGGAAAACTTCCTGGCCGTCATGAACAATTGTAACGACTGCCACCGCAAGTTCGAGCCGGGCGAAATCGACGAAATCGTGCCGCCCGCAGCCTGGACCGGTGCCGCTGCCACGCCGCCGCCCGCACAGTAAATCGTTTGACGATATGAACCCGCTCGGGTTGCATGCTGCGTTCGCCAGAACGCTGCCGCTACCCGAGCGGTTCGTGTTTCTGCGCGAGGCCGGCTTCGAATCCACCGCGCTGTGGTGGGAAGAACGGCGCCCGGAAATTCGCGCCATCCGTCACCGCGCGCCGGATCTCGTGCGCGCACACGGCCTCTTCCTCGATCACCTGCACGTGCCGTATTTCATGTGCAATGAACTGTGGTCATCCAATGAAGCAGAACGTCGCACAGCGATCGATCTACACCTGAGCTGGATCGCCGATTGCCAGCGCCACGAAATTCCGCGCATGGTCATGCACGTCACGCGCGGACGTTCGGCTGAGCAACCTTCCCCCGCGGCGCTCGACGCCTTCCGCGAACTCACCGCCGCCGCCGAAGACGCCGGCGTCACCGTCGCGATCGAAAACACACACTGCCCCGCGTACCTCGATTTTCTGCTGCAACACATCTCCTCCCCCGCGCTCACGCTGTGCTTCGACGTCGCCCATGACCGTCTCCACAGCCCCGCACCGCTCGAACTGCTGCGCGCGTGGGCATCGCGAACCAGCGTGCTGCACATCTCCGACACGGACGGCCGCCGCGACTGGCACTGGCTCCCCGGCGACGGAAACACCGACTACGCCGAAGTCGCCGCCTGCTTTCCCAGCCCTTATACCGGCCCCCTGATGCTCGAAGGCATGCACCGCACGGACGAATCCGTGGCCGTCTTCACCCGCCGCGCCCACGCCGCAGCCGCCCAACTTCAAAACACCTTCGCCTTCCTCGTTCCTACTCCCACGAAAGCCCGCTAATCTTTCCTTCCAAGTCAGCCTGGTCCATCCCGTCCATCGAGTCCATAAAGTCCATCAAATTTCATTGCCGAAACCCTATTGACAAATTAATTTGTCAATGCTATAACCGTATCCGTGCTCGACGTTGCTGTCATAGACGACCCCGCGGCCGCCGCCATCGCGCTCGACCCGATCCGCACCCGGCTGCTGGCTGAACTGGCCCAACCGGCCTCGGCCGCCACGCTTGCCACGCGCGTCGGCCTCACGCGCCAAAAAACCAACTACCACCTCCGCGCGCTCGAAGCGCATGGCTTGGTCACGGTCGCCGACACACGCAAGTGGGGCGGCCTCACGGAACGCCGCCTCGTCGCCACCGCCTCGTCGTATGTCGTCTCCCCCGCCGCCATGGGCCCCATCGCGTCCGACCCCGCGCGCACGACGGATCGCTTGTCGGCGAGTTACCTCATCGCGCTCGCCGCGCGCATTATTCGCGAGGTCAGTATGCTGTTCCGCCGCGCGCAGGAAGCCGACAAACGTCTGGCCACGCTCGCGATCGATACCGAAATCCGGTTTCGCTCCGCGCCCGAACGCGCCGCGTTCACGCACGAACTCACACAAGCCATCACGACACTTGCCGCGCGCTACCACGATGCCTCCGCGCCCGGCGGACGCTCACACCGCCTCATCATCGCGGCCTATCCGACACCCCAGGAAAACACCCGCGCTCCGCGGGAAAATCATAGCGAACCATCATCCAACTAAAGGAGATCGCATCATGGATCGCAGACACTTCATCGCACAGAGCACTGGCGCGCTCGCGCTCGGCCTGCTCGCGCAAAATGCCTTGCCGCAGGAAGCCGCTGCATCAGAACCCAATGCACAACAAAAAGCCATGGGCATCCATGTGAAACTCACGAGCATCTGGGTGAAGGATCAAGCCGTCGGACTGAAGTTCTACACCGAAATCCTCGGCTTCCAGCTAAAGCACGACATCCCCGCCGGCGGCGCGCGCTGGCTCACCGTTGTCTCGCCGCATGATCCCAACGGCGCCGAACTGCTGCTCGAACCGCTCGGCCTCGCCCCAGCCAAGACATTCCAAAAAGCCATCTACGACATGGGCATTCCTTTCACGGCCCTCGTCGTCGACGACGTCCAAAAAGAATACGACCGCCTCGTCGCCCTCGGCGTGAAGTTCCGCATGAAGCCCATGAAAATGGGCTTCGCAACCATGTGCCACTTCGACGACACCTGCGGCAACTACATCCAACTGATGCACGCCGAAGGCTAAGCACCGGAACGGCTCACTAGAGCGAAAGGTTTTTCCATGCCAGTACACAAAGATCCCAACGGCCGCCGGTGGGTCTCCGCCGAAGTCGAAGTCACCGGAACGCCCGAACAAGTCTGGCAAGCCATCGCCACAGGCCCCGGCATTTCCTCGTGGTTCGTGCCGACCAAGGTAGAGGAACACAAAGGCGGCGCGGTGAACGCCTCCTTCGGCCCTGGCATGGATTCCGTTTCCCAAATCACCCAATGGGATCCGCCGCACCGTTTCGTCGCCGACAGCCGCGACGACATGGGCCCCGGCGACCCCACCGTCGCCACCGAGTGGATCGTCGAAGCGCGCGGCGGAGGAAAATGTGTCGTCCGCGTTGTACACAGTTGGTTCACCAGCAGCGAAAAATGGGACAACCAGTTCGAAGGTCACACGCACGGCTGGGTCGCCTTCTTCCGCATCCTCGCGCAATACATGCAGCACTTCGCCGGTCAGCCATGCACCTCGCTGCAGCTCATGGCGATGACCGCCGGTACCGCGCAAGATGCGTGGACAAAACTCACCACCGCGCTCGGTTTCCCAAACGCAAAACTCGGCGACCGCGTCCGCTCCGGTGCCAACGCCCCGACACTATCCGGCATCGTAGAAAGCGCCGGCCCGCCCGAGTTCCCCGAACACCTCATCCGCATCGACACACCCGCCCCCGGCCTCCTCCACATGTTCGCGATGCCGATGGGCGGTCAGGTGCTCGTCCCGTTCCGCTTCTACCTCTACGGCAAGACCGCCGCGCAGGTCGCGCAACAAATCGAGCCGCAGTGGCAGGCATTGCTAAACACCCTCTTCCCACCGCCCTCCATGGGTTAAAAATCCGGTGAAATCCGGTATCGTGTGTCGATTGCCGGAGGAAACGCGTATGCGCTTGGGGCTCGCCGTTGCGATGTGCATGATCACGACTTTCGCCGCCGAGGCCCAGCGCCCGGCCAAGACCTACACCGTCGAGGAATTCCTGAATTCCGAATCCGTCATGGGCGCCTCCTTTTCGCCCGACGGCACGAAGGTCCTCATCACCAGCGATCGCACCGGCGTCATGAACGCCTACGCGCTCCCCATCAACGGCGGCGCGCCCATCCCCCTCACGACCTCCACCACCGAGTCGATCATCGCGCGCTCCTATTTCCCCACCGACGAGCGCTTTATCTACGAAGCCGATCAGGGCGGCAACGAACTGAACCACGTCTACATCCGCGAACTCGACGGCACCGCCAAAGACATCACGCCCGGCGAAAAACTCAAGGCCAGCTTCGCCGGTTGGTCGGATGACCTTAAATCGTTTTTCGTCGCAACGAACGAACGCGATCCGCGCTATTTCGATCTCTACGAAGTCGCGCTCGACGGCTACAAACGCACGCTCATCTACGAAAACAAGAACGGCCGCGACGTCGAAACAATGTCGCCCGACAAACGCTACCTCGCGCTCAGCAAACCCAACACGAACAAGGACAGCGACGTCTTTCTCCTCGATCGAAAGACCGGCGAATCCAAAGAAATCCTGAACCCCGCCGGCGTCGACGCGATGAACTCCTCGCAGACCTTCTCCAAAGACGGCACATCGCTCTATTACCTCACCGACTTTGGCCACGAGTTCAAGTATCTCGTGAAACGCGACCTCGGCTCCGGCGTCGAACAAATCCTGGTGCAAAGCGACTGGGACGTGATGTACGGCCGCCTCTCCCGCTCCGGCCGCTATCTGATGGTCGCGCTGAACAGCGACGCGCGCACGGAGCTCCGCGTGATGGATCTCAGCACCGGAAACGGCGTCGCGCTGCCCAAGCTGGCCAACATGAAAATCACCAACGTCTCGTTCTCGTGGGATGAAACCGCGATCGCGTTCTACGTTGAAGGCGGCCGCACGCCCGGCGACCTCTACTACTGGAAACTCGGCAGCAAAGAACAGCCGACCCGCCTCACGCACCGGCTCACGCCCACCATCGATCCCGAAGACCTCGTCGAGCCCGAAGTCGTCCGCTTCGCGTCCTACGACGGCGTCGAAATCCCCGGCATCCTCTACAAACCGTTGAACGCCTCCGCCACGAAGAAAGTCCCTGCGCTCATCTGGGTGCACGGCGGGCCCGGCGGCCAAACGCGCGCCGACTGGAACGCCTTCATCCAATACCTCGTGAACCACGGCTACGCCGTCTACGGCATCAACAACCGCGGCAGCAGCGGCTCCGGCAAAACCTTCTACGGCATGGACGACCAGAAGCACGGCTCCGCCGACCTCGACGACTGCGTCGCCAGCAAGAAAATGCTGATCGACACGGGCTACGTCGACCCCGATCGCATCGGCATCATCGGCGGCAGCTACGGCGGCTACATGGTCTGCGCCGCGCTCGCGTTCCGCCCCGGAGAATTCAAAGTCGGCGTCGACATCTTCGGCGTCACCAACTGGGTGCGCACGCTGAAAAGCATCCCGCCCTGGTGGGAAGCCGGCCGCAACGCGCTCTACCTCGAACTCGGCGATCCGAACACGCAGGAAGACTACCTGCACTCCATATCGCCGCTGTTCCACGCAAAGAACATCAAAGACCCGCTCATCGTGTTGCAAGGCGCGAACGATCCGCGCGTGCTGCAGGTCGAATCCGACGAAATGGTCGCCGCCGTCCGCGCGAACGACGTACCCGTCGAATACATCACCTTCCCCGACGAAGGCCACGGCTTCCGCAAAAAAGCGAACCAAATCAAAGGCTATGAAGCCGCACTGAAATTCGTCGGCGAACACATGAAGCAGGACTAGGAAAACCACCCCTTCCACTCACGACCGACAGCACCACTCAAGCGGAGAGCACCCCATACTTCTCATTCGCCCCATCATCACCAGGATACTCATCACCGCAGCCGCGCTGTATATGCTCGCCGGTGTGGTTACTGCGCAAGTAATCCAACCCGCCCCGCCGTCCGATCCCGCCCCGCTCGCCGGCCAGATCCTCGTTGTCCTGTTCGGCGTCACCGTCAGCGGCATCTGCGTGCTGATGCACTATGAAGCGTTGCGCGTACTCACCACCCTTCTCGCCAAACTCGACACACGCCCCCGCCCGCGCATCCTCGTTCTCATGCTCTCCCTCTTGATCGTCCACCAGGCCGAAGTCTGGAATTTTGCCTGGACCTATTATTTCGCCGACCGTACCGGGATCATGGGCACCTTACTCGGCGGCGACCAAGGCATCCTGACCTATGCCTACTTCTCGACCACGACCTACACCACCCTCGGCTACGGCGACATCACCCCGCAAGGCCCTCTCCGGTTCTT
>CAZUJL010000031.1:20266-39079 GCA_964620045.1 uncultured Nitrospirales bacterium | reverse complement strand
GGGGCCCCGTCGGCATCGGGAGGGGCTTGGTATACGTAGGTCAGTACCGGCTGCCCTCGATCGGCCACCGTGATCTGATGACCATCGTCGTTGGCTGTGAAATTCTGCGCCCCTGCCACACCGCACAGGCACACAGCGGCAAATACCCCATAAATACGGTAATTCATGACCTAGTCTCCCCCGCGATACAACATATAGTATCAAGGTCGCGCGGATTTCGATAGTCCTCCGCCGGAATTAATGGATTTCCTTGCGGAAGAAGGTCACCAATGCTACACTCTGCGCGGACCTTCGGGTCTATACCCTGCTGTGTTCGACCGGTCCGGCTGCTTTTTACCTTAGTTTTGGAACCGGGAGCTCAATATCCGAGCAGCGGATGACAGGCCGCCTTGAGCGGAAGTCAGTAAGCTACCGTGAGAGCACCCCCTTAGTAGGTTTAAGGTTTCAAAGCTGCCGTAACCATCGGCACGAGCGGGGACAAATTCCACAAGCGGACCATCTGGTCGGCTTGTGGTTTTCTGTTTTTAGCAGATCCGACAATTTACGGCGTCGTTGTTCATAAATGTCAAATATTGATTACATGGCCCGCAAACCCCGAGCATCCGAATAAACGTTGGCTGACAAGCCGTTTACGCCCACCCACGCGAAACGGGGCCAAGGTAATCCCTTTCCGAAAACTGAAAATACTTCGTCGTCTTATGTTGACAGAATCGCCCTCCGTTGATAGAATTTAGCTAACGTAAGCTAGTTATCGGGGGATAGGGGGAGCTTACGGCCTGGGGGAAACAGGTGCATTCCGTCGCACCGCATCTCTTTGTGCCATTCGCTGCCGCCCGCTCCTGCATGGAGCATGCGCGCCGTGAGATTCACTAAACCAAAGAAAGTCATCGGGTTAGACATCGGCACGCACGCGGTGAAAGCCGTGCAGATGTCGCGATCGGGCGAACGCCTCGTCATCGAAGACATGGGCTACGCCCTCGTGGATCGTATCCGCGTCAACTCGGATCCGGTCGCCGCACAGGCCGAAGCGCTTCGCGAAGCACTCGCCGGCATGCCGTTGCAGCAGTGCCTCGTGGTCGGTGCATTGCCGGGCCAGACGGTCGTCATCCGTTACCCTCGCCTGAAGAAGTTGGCGGCGGATCAGATGGACGCCGCGATTGAAGCCGAAGCACGACACAATATCCCCTACGACTTGTCAGAAGTTTTCCTCGACTGGTCCTTGCTCGATGAAGAGACCGAGGGCGACGAGACGAACCTGAAAGTTCTGCTCGTTGCCGCCAAGCACGATGTGATCGATACGCGTCTTCGCATCGCGCAGGCGGTTGATGTGCAGTATGGCGTACTCAGCGTGGACTCGCTCGCGCTCGCGGATGCCGCGGACAGCGCGAATATGCTGAGCCCCGAAGGGACGACGGCGCTGATCAATCTTGGCGCGTCCTCGGTGAGCATCCACTTCACGAAGAACGGCACCTCGAATTTCATTCGCGACATCAACTGGGGCGCGAAGGAATTGATCCAGGCGATCTCGAAGGCGCGCCGCTGCGACTACGAGCACGCCGAAGCGATCCTGATGAACTACGACGAAGAAGTGGCGAAGGCGCACGCGGCCAGCTCGAGCAAGCCTCAGAAAAGTGCCGCGTCGGCGCTTGACCCGCTCGACGAAGAATTGCAGGGTCCGGGCCGCGCGGACGATCTCACCGCGCCGACACCGCTTGACGAAATCCTCTCCATCCCCGTCTCGCGCTTCGTGTCCGAGGTGCGCCGCTCGTTCGACTACTACGAACATCAGTTGTACGAGCACCCGGTCGATCGCATTGTGCTCAGCGGCGGCATCGCGCACCTCACGCCGATCCGCGAGGCGCTGCACAACGATCTCGATATTGAGAATGTGATCCTGGCGAATCCCGTCGAAGGATCAATTCGCATGGGCCGCAAGGCGGCCATCCCGCAGTTCGAGGAACATCCCGCGCAGTTCATGGTCGCGGTGGGTCTCGCTGCCCGAGGAGCTTCGGAACTATGATTAACGTCAACCTGTTGCCTTTTGAATACCGGCCGATCAAGCGCACGCCGCTCCCGTATATTTTGACGGGCGCGGTTTTCGCGCTGACGATCGCCGTCATCGGCATCGTGCTCTCCAAGAATTTCTGGGAGACCAGCTCGGCGCAGCGCCGGCTCACGCAGCACAAGAAAGAGCTCGCCGCGTTGCAGCCGATCGTCGAAGAGTACAACAGCATCTCCGAGAAGAAGCTCCAGCTTGCGGAGCAGGTGCAGACGATCAACGAAGTCGTCAGTGACCGCATCCTGTGGTCCCGCCAGTTGTGGAACCTCAACCGCCTGGCCACGGAGAACATGTGGTACGACGGCATCGAGGTCACGCACAAGGAAGTGACGCAGACCAAGAACGTCTACGACCCGAAGACCAAGAAGATGAAACAGGTGAAGGACAAGATCGACCACCGCATGCTGACGGTGAGCGGTTTTGTCGTCCCGGGCAAGGACGGCCAGGCTTCGGTCAGCCCGTTCACGCTCGCGACCGAAAGCGACGCCGAGTTCTCGAGCATGTTCCAGCTCGACCTCTCCACCTTCAAAGACACGATGTTTGAGGACGTGGGCGTCCGCGAATTCAAGCTCGAATATCTGATTCTCGCCGGCGACAAGGAGGACTCTGGGTCATGATGGATTTCCTGAAGGGTACAATCACCCCGAAGGACTGGGCGGCCAACGCCGGGATTCTCGCGGTCACCGCGGGTCTCGTCGTGGCCTTCTACTTCCTTATCCACTCGGGCCAGCGCACGCGGCTGGAAACGATCGAAGCCAACGACCAGCAGGTCTCCTCGGACCTCAAGGAAGCCCGCCGCATCAATTCGGAAATCGGCGCGCTCCGCGAGGAAACGGCGAAGATTGAAAAGCTGGTGAGCGATTTCGAAGAGCGCCTTCCCTCCCACCGCGAAATCCCGACGCTCCTCAAGGAGTTCGAGGCGATGGCGGCGGAAGAAGACATCGACGTGGAACTTTCGCCGATGCCGCGCAGCACGGATGACCGTAAGGAGACGATTCCCTACAGCATCGTCGCCCACGGTTCGTATCACCAGATTGCGAGCTTCATCAACCGCCTGGAGCGCTTTAAGCGCTACCTGAATATCAGCGACTTGAGCATCGGGCCGGTTGAAGACGGCGTGACCACCGCGAACTTCACGCTGAACACGTACCGATTCCTGCACGATTCCAAGGACAAGGAAGACGTTTCATGAGTGCCTCCGACAAGCCAAACAAGAAGCAATTCATCATCCTCGGCATCCTCGGTGTTGTGCTCGTGGGTGTGCTTGGCAGCCAGTTGCTCGGCGGGAAGAAGCCGACCGCGCAGGCCAAGCAGACCGGGGCGAAGACCTCCTCGAAGTCGACGGCAAAACAGGCGGCCGGTGAAGAAAAGGTCGCGTCTGTATTCCAGAAAGTGGATGTGAATCTCGACCAGCTTGTGCAGGAAATCAAGGTGGTTGAGTTCCAGTACGACATTGAACGTGACGACCGCGACCCCACCCTCCCGCTCGTGGGCGACAGCATGCTGCTGCGCGCGCGCACGGCGATGGTGGCCGGTGAAGCGGCCCCGGAAGACCTGATGTTTGCCGCGGAGAAGAAAAAAGTCACGGGCATTATCTGGGACGAAGGCCACCCGCTTGCGGTGATCGACAACGAAGTCGTCGCCGTCGGGTTCACGTTTGAAGAGCCGATCTTTGTGAAAGCGATTGAACGCGACCGCGTCGTCCTGGGCATTACGGGCCAGGAAGCCGAAGTGGTGCGCGAACTCATCAAGGAGCAATAACCCATGCGCCGACTCGTTTCCAGCGTCATTGCGCCCCTGATCCTCACGGCGGTCCTCGCGTCCAACGCGTGGTCGGCGGAGGCGCCGGGCCAGCGTACGCAAATGCTCCTGGCTGTGTCGGACGCGGCGGCCGCAGGCCTGCCCGCGGTTCCCGGTGCGGCGATCGAAGGCGCGCTTGACCGCGCGTCCGCACTCACCGCGCTGAACATCGACGCGATGGGCAAGGCGACCGACGTGAAGCTGCGCCTGAGCCGCCCGGCGGTGTACAGCGTGGCGCTCGACGGCAACGTCGCGCACATCGCGCTGGCCAACACGATCGTGCTGCCCTCGCTGCAGACGATGGCGGTCGGCAGCGACAGCGTCGTTGGCAACGTCACCACCGCGGTGACGGCCCTCCACCCGCAGTTCGTTACGCGCGTGGATGTGAGCCTGAACGGTGCCGCCGGCGTGAGCGTTCGCTCCGAGAACAACACGCTGATCGTTACCTTCACCCCGGGCGCCGCTGGCGTTTCGGGCGCCCAGTACTCCTCCAAGGATCTCGCCGTCGCGCGCATCGACGAGTCGATCCGCCGTAATGACGAGATTCACGCCGCGGACAGCGCTTCGATTAACGAGTCGATCGAAGCCGCCGGCCGCAAGATGGAAGATGCCAACGTCGCGTTGTTGCAGGCGGAACTTGCGCAGGTCGCCCCGGCGTCCACTGCGAAGAACGTCCCGTCGGCCGCGCGCGTTGAATTCGAAAAGCACCAGGCGGACACCGCCCTGCTTGAAGCCGACCGTGCCACGTTGATGACGCGCCGTGCCGATGCCGTGCAGATCGCGCGCGCCGGCCTGGCCGCTAGCAAGGATGTGAACGCCACCCTGGCCGCGTTCGACGCTGAGGAAGCCAAGTACGCCAAGGCTTTTGAATCGCTGGCCGCCCGCGCGAAACAGCAGCAGGAATTGAACACGCTGCTCGCACGCCGCATCGAGAGCACCACCGCCGGTTCCTCGAAGACCTCGCTGGAACAGATGGACAACGCGCTGGCCGCGGTGCGCACGGCTGCGTCGACGGAAACGCCGAAGGCCGCCGCCAAGGCGCCGCGCACGGAAGTGGCGAAGGCCAACGTCAACATGAACGTGACCACCGCCGCCCCGCTTGCCGCGCTGAGCAAAGACGCGGCTGCCGGTGCGGTGCCCGCCCCGCGCGCGCGCACGACCGAACACAGCCTGTCGATGGACAGCATCGCGCGTGGCGAAGCCATGGCGGTGCTGCGCTCGACGCCGGATGAAGTTGTCGCGGCCGAACAAAACGGCGTCATCCGCATGGCGCAGGCGCAGACCGACGGCACGGGCATCACGGAAGTGAAGCCGGCAATGGACAATGCCAAGCCGGCCGGCGGCCCGCGCCGCTACAGCGTGCCGAAGACCACCGGCTCGCGCCCGGCGTTCAACCTGTACAACCCGAACGTGCCCGCGTCGGAAGACCCGCTGCGTCAGATCGTGACGCTGGACTTCCAGGGCATGGAACTGACGAACGTCGTCTCGCTGCTCGCTGAAAAGGCGCAGATCAACGTCATCGCCGGCACGGAAGTGACCGGTACGGTGACGGCGAACCTGAAGAACGTGCCGCTTGGCCGCGCGATTGAAATCGTGCTGCGCATGAACGGCCTGGGCATCGTGGAAGAAGCGGGTGTCTACCGCATTACGACGTACGACGAAGCCATCGCGGCCCAGCGCCAGACGCGCATGATTTTCCTGCAGAACGCGCAGGCTGCCGACGTCAAGAAAACGCTCGACGATATCCTGGAAAGCGAATCGCAGAGCGAGCTCATCTCGGTTTCGGCGAACCCGGCCACGAACGTGGTCGTGATCGCCGGCCCGCTGGAAGCGATTGAAGAACTCGAGGGCGTGGTCACGGAGCTGGACGTTGCCGATCAGGTCGTCCCCACGCTCACGATGCCGATTAAGCTCAACTACAGCGAGCCGGCCCAGCTTCTGCCCGTGATTGCTCCGCTGCTCAGCGAAGCCGGCACGGTCAGCGCGGATCCGCGCACGCGCCAGATCATCATCACCGACATCCCGGTGAAGGTGCAGGAAATTCAGGCCCTGATTCAGACCGTCGACCTGCCGGTGAAGTCCGTCAGCATCGACGCGCTCGTGGTCGACGCGCAGTTGGAAGACGGCGCGCAGACCGGTGTGGACTGGTTGCTGGCGACGAACCACCTTCAGGCCGACGGCGATCCGGACTTCGGCATCGAGAACGTGTTGCCGATCACGAACCCGCAGGCGGGTGCCGCCGCGATGACCTTCGGGCTCATCTCGGACAGCTTCAACCTGCGCGCCACGATTCGTGCGCGCGTGGAAAGCACGGACGCGGAACTGCTCGCGAACCCGGTCGTGGTGACGGTGGAAAACAAGCCGGCGACGATCAACATCTCGCGTGAAGTGCCCTACCAGGAATTGACGCAGACGAGTGAAGGCGGCCAGTTGGCGACGACCAAGTTCAAGGACATTGGTACGGTGCTGAAGGTCACCCCGCGCGTCACGCACGACGACCACATCCTCGTGACCGTGGATGCCAAGCAGAGCAACACGACCGGCGAAAGCGTCACGGGCGTGCCCATCGAGTCCAAGCGTCAGGCGCAGACGGAACTGCGCATGAAGAACGGCCAGAGCATCTACATCGGCGGTCTGCGCGGCTACGACAGCGACAAGTCGAACCGCAAGGTGCCGATCCTGGGCGATATCCCGGTGGTCAACACGCTGTTCAAGAGCCAGGACGTGCGCTCGCAGCACACTGAACTCCTGATCTTCATGACCTGCAACATCATGCCGGACGATCACTTCCCGGATCTGACGCCGTTCCAGCAGGAGAAGTTCGACCAGCTCGGCGCGAAGCCGCGCAGCGTGAACGGTACGCGCGACCTGGTGCGCACCTACACGCACCCGGAAGAACAGCGCGACCCGATCTACAAGTGGCGCCGCGCGAAGTAACCCAGACGTAACGCCAGTCCATCGCGGCCGCGGGCTTAAAAACCCCGCGGCCGCGGTTCTTTTGGGGCCGCACGCATGACTGCCGCCGCGCCTTTTGTTACCATGGGCCGAGGGCACTCGACCGATTCATGCGTGTGACGCGTTCATTCCATACCATCCTCCACCCCGCTTCGCGCATCCGGCTGGCTGCATTTCTTCTCGCCGCGGGCCTCTCCTGGTTCGCACTGGCGCAGGACCAGCCCACGATCACGACTCCACTGCCGACGGTTACGCGCGAGGACATTGAACGCCGGACGAAAGAAGCCGAAGGCTCGACCACACTCGACGGCAGTACAAAGGCCTCCATTCTCGAAAGCTACGCCCAGGCCCTCGCGGAGGTGCAGAGCTCCGAAGACTGGAATAAACGCGCGAAGGATTCCGTTGACCTGCGTGCAAACGCCCCGGAACTCATCCGCGATCTGGAAGAGCAGGCCGGGCTGGAGCCCCCCACCCCTCCCACGCTGCCCAATCCGACGACGACCGATCTCGACACGCTGACGACGCTGCTGTCCACAGCGGAAGCCGAGCTCGTGAATTCGGAAAACTCGCTTCACGGCATCCAGCAGGAATTGGCCGCGCGCTCGGCCCGGCGCTCACAGATCGACGCACTCATCACCGCCGCGCGCGCGAAAATGGACACCGCGCGTACGACGCCCGCCCCCGCCGGGGCCGGGCCCGAGCAAATCGAATCCTTGCGGGTGTTTGTCCTCGCGTGGATGCAGGCCCTGAATGCGGAGATCACCGCGCACACGGAGGAACTCGCGAGTTTCGACGTGCGCGGACGGCTGCTTACACTTCAAGAAGAACTGGCCCAGCGCGACGTCGATGTCGCCCGCCGCTATGTCGAACCGTTGCGCCAGATGGTGGCGGCGGAGCGTCTGAACGACGCCAATCGTTCCCTGGCCGACGCTGAGCAGGCGCACATGGATGCGGAGGACGCTCCGGAGCTCATTCGCGGCAGCGTGGAGAGCATCACGGAGTTCAACCTCGACATCGCCAAGCGCCGGGCCAATGACAACGGCCCCCAGGCGCAGCTCCCCAAGATCAACGCCGAAGTCGTCCGAATGGAGGGTGAACTGCGGCGGCTCAGCGATGAGCGCGCGAAGATCGAAGCACGCGAGGCCAGCATCGGCCGCACCGAGGCCGTCGGCACCTTACTGCGGACCTACCGCGAGAATTTGCCGGAAAGCCGCACGTTATCCGCGGACCTTCGGCTGCGCAAGAAGGCGATCGACGCGGCACTGCTGGAGCAAATTGAGCTGAGCGAGGCCCGTGCCGACGTCTCCGCGACTTCCGTGGGCCGGCGGCTCGAAGACATGCTCGGGGTGCTGGCGACCAATCCGGATGTGACGCCTGCGCTGTTGAGCGAATACCGCTCCACCTTGAGCGGACACTTGGGCACACAGCGCACGCTGCTCGATGCGTTGATCGACGAGCATGACGACTACCTGAACGCACTACTGCGCCTGAACAAAGCCGAAGAGGATCTGCTGGTTACTCGCAACGACTTCGCGAACTACATCAACGAACGCGTGTTGTGGATCGCCAGCGCCAATGTTATTTCACTCGACGACCTCACCGAGAGCACCAAGGCCGTCCGCTGGGTGGTCGATTGGCACCAGTGGGTCGAGGTCGGCCATACCCTGTTGAGCGATGTGGCCGACCGGCCCGCGCCGTATGCCATGGTCGCCGTCTTCATATTGGCCGCCGTCGTGCTCTATCCGCGCATTCGCAAACGCCTGACGGTGCTGGCCGAGCAATCGCAGCGCCGGGCGGCCACGAACTATTGGTGGACGGTGGAAACACTGGCCTACACCCTGCTCCTGTCCGCCGTGTTTCCGCTCGCGATGTTCTTCGTCGCCTGGCGCCTGAGCACCTCGCTGGCCGGGGGCGAATTCGCACGCGTCGTGGGCAGTTCGCTGTTTGTGGTGGCGGCCATGTATTCGTCCGTGGAATTCCCCCGCCGCACCTTCGCGCCGCGCGGGCTGGGCGAAATCCACTTTGACTGGCCGCCGGAAGCCACCACGGCCGCGCGCCGCGCGCTGTCGTGGGCCATGGCCATTGGATTCCCACTGCTCTTCTTCATCGCACTGATGGAGACGCAGGAATCCGGCGAGTGGCGGGAATCGGCCGGGCGCATTGTGTTCGTGCTGCTCATGCTGTTGTGGGCGTGGCTGGGGCACCAGCTCACGAACAAGCGCGCGCCGAGCATCATGATCTATCTGCCGCTGTCGATCCCCGGCCAACGCGAGCGCGTGCGCCGCATCCTGTATCTCATTTCCGCGGGCGCGCCGATCAGTTTTGCGATCGCGGCGCTCGCCGGGTACTTCGACACAGCGCTGCGGCTCGCGCTACGCATCCACATTACGCTCATCCTGATTTTCCTCGTGAGTTGCGGCGCCGGTCTCGCCATGCGCGCGCTGTTGCTGACCCGCCGGAAACTGGCGTTCGAACAGGCTCGGAAAAAACGCGCCGAACTGCGCGAGGCGCAAAAAAAAGCCGGCGACGGTGCGGATGCGACTTCGGGCGCTGACTTTCAGGAGCCGGAAATCGATCTGGCGCAGATTGATGTGCAGACCACGCGCCTTACGCGCAGCATCTCGATCCTGGTGCTGAGCGTTGGACTCTGGATGATCTGGGTCGACCTTGTTCCGGCCTTGCGCGTGCTAAACGAAATCACGATTGGCGAAACCACGGCGCCGATCCGCGCGGTGGCGCAGCCCATCGGCATCTCGGATAAGGACGAACACGAGGCCGCGGCGGCAAACGGCGAAGCCGCGGCGGCGACTGCAGCGCCGACAACTGCGGCGGCCACACCCGCCGCAGTAACCGATGCCAAACCCGAACTGCCCAGCGGGACGGATCTCGTCGGCGCGGTGGAAGCCTTGACCTATGCCGACGTCCTCGTGGCGGTCATCGTCATCTGGCTCACCATCAGCGCCACGCGAAATTTGCCCGGTCTGTTGGAAATCGCGGTGCTTCAGCGAATCAAACTCGCGCCCGGCGAGCGATATGCCATCAAGACCGTGCTGGGTTACGTCATCGCCGTGATCGGAACGATTGCGGTGCTCAATATCCTGGGTATTCGATGGGAGCGCATGCAGTGGCTCGTCGCCGCGCTCGGTCTTGGTATTGGTTTCGGGTTGCAGGAAATTGTCGCGAACTTCATCTCCGGCCTCATCATCCTGTTCGAACGGCCGGTCCGCCTGGGTGACACGGTGACGGTCGGCGACGTGAGCGGCACCGTCTCGCGGATTCAGATTCGCGCCACGACGATCACCGACGGTGAACGCAAAGATCTCATCGTGCCGAACAAGGAATTCGTGACGGGCCGGGTATTGAACTGGACGCTGACGGACAATGTCCTGCGGACAACGATTGCCGTCGGCGTGGATTGCAAGAGCGATCCGCACAAAGTTCAGGAACTCCTCCTGAAAGCGGCGCAGGAAAACAGCCGTGTCTTGAAAGAGCCGGCGCCGGGCGTTGTGTTCACGTCGTTCGGCGAAGGCCGGTATAACTTCGATCTCAGCGTGTATGTGTCGGGCGCCGACCAGATTTCCCCGTGCCGCGACGAGCTACACCTGGGCATCGACGAAAGGCTGAAGCAATCCGGGATTGAGCTGGCCTATCCGCACACGGACATCCGCATCCGGAACACGCCGACTCCCCCGGCGCAGGGCGAGACCACGAAGCCGTAAACCGGCTTACAACCACAGCCGCCAGCGGAAGTACACCAGCATGGACACCGCACACACACCCATGAATCCCATGATGGCCCAAAACGTTTGTAACCCGTGGGGCTCCGGCCAAAACGGCATGTTCATTCCGTACACGCCGACGATGAACGTGAGCGGCAGAAACATTGACGAGAACAGCGTCAGCACTTTCATCGTATTGTTCAGCCGGTTCGCCAGCATCAAGTGGTAGTTTTCGCGAATCGCCTGCAAAATTTCGCGGTGCGTGTCGATAATGTCCAGCGTCGTCGTCAAGTGATCGCGCACGTGCGAGAAATGGACATCCAAATCCTGCGAGATGTAATCCATTTCGCCGTTCGCGATCGGCGACAACAACTCGCGTTGCGCGGAGGCAACCCGCCGCAGTTCAAGCAACTCGCGGCGCAAGGCGATGATGTCCGTGAGCATCGAAGGGTCGCGGCCATCGGTCAGCGAGCGCTCCTCGAGTGCATCCAGTTGCTTCGCGTACTCCTCGGCCACCAGTCCGTAGTTCGCCACCATTGTTTCGACGATGTTGTGCAATAGATGGTCCAGCCCCTGGCGCAGCGTGGCCACGGCGTGCTTGTCGCAACGTTTGAGCTGGGCCTCGATGGAACGGTGCGCCTCGCGGTGCACGGTGATCAGGAAGCGATCCGAAAAGAAGATCGCGAGCTTGCGCGGCAGGAATTCCTGGAAGGGTTCCGTGCCGACCGCGCCGTACAGCACGAGAAACATGTAGTCGTTGAACTCGTCGATGCGCGGGCGCTGTTCGCCCGACAGGCAATCCTCGCGCGCGGCGTCATCGAGTCCGAAAATATCGCCCAACCCGCTCATCTCGTCCGCCGTCGGCTGGGCCACGTCGACCCAGATGCGCGTGCCGTCGGTATACGACACGCGCACATCGTCCATCGACGCAATCGTTTTCGCCGTGCCGTCTGCGTTTAATACGTAGCCGCGAATCATCCGCTGTTCCCCAACACCACCGTGGCGGGCGCTATCGTAATCCTTCCGCCGTCATCTGTCGACCCGCCGGGCCGCTTTGTCCGCCTCGGCGACTTTGTTAGCATCATCGCCTCATGTCCGAAGTTGCCGTGCCGTCCGAACCAGCCCAACGCGGCCTGTACCGCCGCCGTTGGACGGTGGCGATTGTCTACACGCTGCTGCTGTACACGCTCGCGTGGTTCGTGAACCCGCTGTGGCTCGCGCTCACGCGCGCGATGGGCACCGAGCGCGGCGGCTACTTCGTCGACGGACTCATTCCCGGCATCGGCCTTGTGGTGCTCGTGTTTCTGTTGCTACGACGCCGCCTGCCGTCGTTCTATTCCTATCCCTGGCTGCTGGCGGTCGCGGCGGGCTATGCCTATGTGCTTACGATGCACGCCGAGTATCCTGTCGAGCGCATCCACCTGCTCCAATACAGCCTCGTCGCGTTCTTCTACTACCGCGCCCTGCGCGTGACGCGCACGCAGCGCCGCGCATACCTCGGCGCGGCGATCGCCGTGATGGTCATCGGCGTAACCGACGAGCTCATCCAGGAATTCCTGATCCCGCACCGGCATGGCACGGTCGGCGACGTCGCGATCAATTGGTTCTCGGGCGGCCTCGGATTGCTTGGGCTCATGGCCGTGCAACCGGACAGCGTGTGGCCGGTCCACCAGCGTCTGCGCCCCTCCCTGCGCCGAACGACGGGCGCGGTGCTGCCGCTCGCGTTGCTCGCGTTCTGGACGTACCGGGTGTACACCGGTTACATCAATCCGCCGATGAACCTGCTGCTGATCACGGTGGATTGCGCGCGCCCGGATTTCTGGGGCATCTACGGCAATAAAGACGAACCGCCGACCACGGAGTGGATCGACAAGGCCGTGGCATCACACGGCGCGGCCTTCACGCAGACCTACAGCCAGGCGGCGTGGACCAGCCCCGGCGTGGCCTCTGTGCTTACGGGCCTGTACCCCCCGACGCACGGCGTGACCTCGCAGGAGCGGACGCTTCCGCACTCCGTGGAGACGATCCTGGATGCGTTCAAGGAGCACGGCTACGTCGTGCCGCAGCTTTCTTTCCTGATCAACGCCGCACCGAACTTTCTGAATCTGGCGGCGTTCGACAAGGGTATCCAGGGCATCACGGTGGAGAGCGAAGCGGACCGCATCGTCGACTGGATCGGCGACAATCAGCACAAACCTTTCGCGCTCTGGTACCACTGGCGCTACATGCACCTGCCCTACTACCCGCCCGAGACGCACTGGCTGTATCCGCCGGCGGTCATCGATCAATCGCGGGTCGCGCCGGAGCGCGAGGCAAAACTCGATCCGCGCGACGAAATCGTGATGCCGCCGGCGCTGCGCGATCTGATCACGAAGGAAGTCATCATCCCCTACTACTCCGACGAGGTTTTGGCCGAGGCCGAGGCAAGCGGTCTGCCACCGCCTTACGACACACCGCAGGTCTTCGAGTTTCCCGAAGGCACAAAGGAGTGGGTCGATGCGCTCATCAAGGCGCAGACGCGCCATTTCGACCGCAACTTCGAAAAGTTCCGCTACAAGCTCGCGCTGCACCACAAGCTCAAGCACACGATCATCGTGATCACGGCCGACCACAGCGAAGAGCTGCTGGAGCACGGCTTCATCGGTCATGGCTCGACCATGGTTCACTCGCGGCACTACGACGAAATGTTGCATATCCCGCTCGTCATTCTTGCGCCGAAACTGATTCCGAAAGGCCGCATCATCGACACGATCGCGCAGCAGGTCGACATCTTCCCCACGATCATGGACATGATGGGCTGGAAGACCCCGCCGGAAGTCCAGGGCCGTTCGCTGTGGCCCGCGATCCAGGGCAAGCCGATCTCGGACGAGCCGACCTTCGCGGAAAGCATCGAAGGGGGCTACCAGTCCAAGCTCTACCAGCGCACGACGTTCGTGCGCAGCGTGCGCACCAAGGATTGGAAATTCATCGCACGCACGGGTCCGCGCGGAGACAACTTTGAGCTATACGATCTGCAGAAAGACCCGAAGGAAAAGCAGAACGTCTATGCGGATAACCCCGAGGTCGCCGCGACGATGCTGCAGCAGATCAGCGACTGGGTCACGCGCAACGCCGAGGCCCGTGCGGCGGTGGACAAGCGCGAAGAAATCCTGCTTGCGCGCGAGGCCGCGCTTGATCCGAAGAATCTGACGGTTCCGGAAGTCATTACGCCGAAATCCGGCGATACGATCTACTTTGAAACCAACAACGGCTCGATTCCGGCCGAGTGGACCGGCAACGAATATGCCCCGTATGTGATTGAGTACGACATCGGCGAGGGCTGGCACCGTCTGCAGGGGACGTATCCGGTCGAAGAAGGCACGAAGCATATTTTCGGCCCCGTGCCGCGCGACGGCTGGAAGCCGCTGTACCAGTGGAACCCGTATCGCCTGCGCATTCGCCCGCGCGACCTGCCGAACGGATGGAGCGATTGGATCACGGTGACGGTCGCGCCGCTCAAGGATGGCAAGGACGTCGACTAGCGCGCGGCGGCGTGCCAGACGCCGTCGGTATCGAACACGATCCGGCGCTCGTCGTTTGGCGGAAACTTCACTTCGAGCCACGGAATGCTCAGCGGCGTCACGGTGCCTTTGTGCGCGAAGTGGTACGTGCCGCCCGGAGCGGCGCGCGTGTATGACTTCGGCGCGTAGACCTGGCCTTCGGGATCGCGTAAGAGGATCGGCATGCCGAAGTCGAACTCGCTCCACGCGCCGTTCAGCGAAAATGTCACTTCGATGCCACCATCGACCAGCTTTGCGCTGTCGGGCGCGCCGTGCCACAAGGCCGCGGGGGTCGCGCCCAGCTCGGCCTTGATGCCTTCGCCGTAGTCGGCCCAGGTCACCCGCGCGCGGGCGGCGTCTTGGGCCAGCGCGGCGACGTCGATGTCGGTGGTGGCTGTGGGGGTCAGGATGGACCAGATCCCGCCGATGACGACGACCGCCATCGCGATCAGGATGAGAAACCGGACGAGCTTGATCACCGATCGCTGCGGCGCCGGTCGACGAACATCACGCTCTTGTCCGCGGGCTGCGCCATCTGCCGCACCTGCGCGAGGACTTCAAACATCTTCTTGGCGTTTTTGAACTCGCGGTTCTGGTTGTGGACCACGCCGATGGACAGCGCCATCAGGGCGTAGCGTCCCTCGCGGCCTTTTTTGTCGGTCGCGAGCACATAGCCCTGCTGCACTTCCTGCTGCGCGTACAACTCGCGCACGCGGTGATCGAAACTCTCCATCAACGCGCTGCAGAAACGCTCGTAGTCTTCGATGTTCAGCAGCACGACGAAATGCTCGCCGCCCATGTGCGCGACGAAGCCCTCGTAGATCCCCGCGTTGCGCATCAGCGCCGGCAGCAACTTGCCCATGAACTCCAGCGCGCGCTTCTGGCCGTCACGGCCCTTCACCGCGCAATACGGCTTAAAATGAGCCATGTCGATGTAGCACAAGGCGACCTTCGTGCCGCGCGCGAGCCGGTGGTTCACTTCGCGCTTGATGGCGTCGGTGCCGTGCAGGTGCGTGATGCTGTTGCGGCCCTTGATGCCTTCCAGCAACCCGCCGAGGAAGCCCAGCTTCTCGATGAGCTTCTCGAGTTTGAACGGCTTGACGATGTAGTCGTCCGCGCCTTGCTCTAGGCCGTGGATGACTTCCGGTTCTTCACCGAGCGCCGTGAGCATGATGACGCCCATGGGGTACAGCTCGGGATCCTTCCGGATGCGGCGGCAAATCTGGTAGCCCGTCACGCCGGGCAACATGATGTCGAGCAGCGCGATGTCTGGCTTCACTTGCTTGGCCAGTTCAAACGCGCCCTCGCCCGTATTCGTGGTTACAACATCGTGACCCTCGGCGATCAGCTTTGTTTTAAGCAGGTCGGCCAGGTCGTTATCGTCGTCTACTAAAAGTATTCGGCTCATGAATTCGCAATGCGTGTGCGCCCGCCTCTGATGCAAGCGCGCCCCTTCATCGCAGTATAACCAAGCGCCCGCCTCTGTGTCACCGCGCTCCCGTCAAACCGTCCTTGACGTTCCCGGAGCGCATCGACTACGATTTCGTTCTGCAACCGGCGCGCGGTCTGCGCGCAAACGTGTTTGCGCTGAAGGATTCCAATCATGCTGTTTTTGCGGCGTTTCGTGCCCGTGCTCATTCTGCTGGCCATCGTCTCTCCGGTCACGGGATGCGCCCCCAAAGAACCACCCAAGCCGGCTGAACCGCCCCCACCGCCCCCCCCGACGCCCGAGGAAATCGCGGCGAAAATCGTGGCGGAATCCGGCATCGGCGATCCGCTTCCGGAACCGAACGCCACCTTCCCGCAGGAAGCGGCGGACAAACTCAAAAACCGGCTGCGCAGCGCGAAAAACACGAACCAGTCCACGCCCGACGGTCAGCGCGCCTTGCAGCTTGTGAATCAGCAGCTCGACCAGCGCATCCGCGCGCTCGAAGGCGCCGGCGCGTGGGAGTACTTGCTGGGGCATATTGAGGCCTTCGAGGTGCTGAACCCCGGTTCACCGAAATGGGCGACATCGAAAGAAGCGGCCCTCGCGGAGCTATCCAAGCCTAAAATCACGATCGTGGGATTCATGCAAGATACCGCGATTCTTCGCTTCTACCTGCCGGTGACCAAGCAGGAAGCGCGCGAGTCGATGCGCATCGGCGAGGAAATGCACGGCGTGACGCTGATGGAAATCATCGGCAACAACCAGGGTGTGCGGATGAAGTATGGTCAGACCGGCCAGACCTTTGACGTGCTGACCAAATCCGCGCAACAGAAATAAATCGCGCCGCATGAGTGCGCTTCGCCGCGCCGCTGAGGGATTGCACGCCCGTCCGGCGCTCGCCGCTGTCGTGGTCGGCCTGCTTGCCGTGCTGGCCTACGTCAACACGCTGAGCGCCGGCTTCGTGTGGGACGACGCTTCTTCGATCCTGTTGCACCAGCACGTAAAAGATCCGTCGAAAATCCTCGCGCTGTTCACCGAGGATCAGCACGCCTTCGCCGGCGGGCAGGGCAACTTCTATCGCCCGCTCCTGTCGGTCACCTTCTCGATCGACTACATGATCGCGCGCATCGGCCATCCGGCCGTGCCGCCGACAGAAATCCCCAGGGACCTCAATCCTTTCATCTTCCATCTCACGAGCACGCTGTGGCATGCCGCCGCGGCCATGATCCTGCTCGTGTATCTGCGCCGGCTCGGCGCGCCGCTGGCCGTGTACCTTCCCGCCGCCGCGATCTTCGCCGTGCATCCGATGCACACCGAAGCCGTGGCTTACGTGTCCGGCCGCGCGGATTCCATGGCCGCTGTCTTCGTCTTCGCCGCGCTCTACTTCAGCACCTGGCGCGCGCCCGATCGTTCGCCACGCCTAGGCCTCGTGCTGATGCTGCTCTCGTTCATCGCCGCGCTATTGAGCAAGGAAGCTGCGTTCGTGTTTCCCATCTTGCTCATCCTCAGCCGCATCGCGCGCCCGGCGGACAGTCCGCGCGGTTGGCGCACATGGCTTCCCGAACTCGCCGCACTCGCCGTACTCGGACTTTATTTCCTGCTGCGCAGCACCGTGCTCAACTTCGGGTCCGATACCGTTGCGCGCGAGGCCGCGTGGACCACGCGGCTCGCGGAGACCTTCGAAGCGTTCGCACTTTATCTGCGTCTCCTCTTTGTGCCGACGCATCTGCACATGGAACGTTCGCTCGATCATGTGCCGGGTTGGCTGGCGCCCGCGGGCATCTTGTTGGCGGCCGGCTTGCTTGCGATCGCGGTCGCGGCATACCGCGCCGGTCATCGCCGCTCTGCCTTCGGCTTCGCGTGGTTTTTCGCGGCGTGGTTGCCGATCTCCGGACTCTTCCCGCTCAACGCGCCGATGGCCGAGCACTGGATGTACATTCCCATGGCGGGATTTTTCCTCGGCGTGTGCGGCGTGTCGCATGCGCTCCTGAAAAAAGCGCGGCCTGTTTTCCACACTATCGCGATCGTGGCGCTCGCCGCGTGGCTCGTTGCGCTCACGACGCTCACCGTGGTGCGCAATCGCGACTGGCGCGACGACGAGACTCTCTACATCTCCACGCTGCGCGAGAATCCAAACTCGACCCGCGTCCATTTCAATCTCGCCGTGGTCTATCAGGACATCGTCAACAACCCCACCGGCGCGATCCGGCATTTCTCGGCCGTCACGCGTGCCTACGACCAGCGCAAGGCCGCGAACCCGAGCGAGCGCCAGGAATTCTGGAGCGACGAGCTCGAGGCGCACCTGTCGCTGGGCGACCTCTACGCCGCCGACCACCGCTACGCCGAGGCCTTCACCCACTACCGGATTGTGCTCAGCATCGAGCCGACGGGCCCCAATGCCCTTCTGGTCGCCCAGGCGGCCCTGGGGGCGGCCCGGTGCTTCCGGGATACCGGGGACTACGCCGAAGCCCGCAGGCTGCTGGATCAGGCCGTCCGGCTGGCCCCGGAGCTCGCCCCGGCGGCTGCACAATTAATGCCCTCGACGCCTGCCCAACCCGCCCTGTAATCGCGGTTTTATCACCTTCATAACCCTTGACAAATCAGCCGCTTGCGGCTATTTTCTTGTCCACCGAGGCTGGTCAACAATTGTTGACAGGTCCCATAGCCGGTGTTAGAATCCGGCTGTACAGGGGGAAGTGTGTCCTCGGTCGCAGCAGTCACGTTTTGAGGGAGGCAATATGGCCGACACTCCGCGGAAAAATGATGATGAAGGATTCGGGGACGACGAGGACTTTGGTGCCCTGACGTCCGGTTCCTCTTCATCGGGCAGCGGTAAAGACGAAGGCGGACTTCACAGTCTGCCGCCGCTCAGCGAATTCGATTCCGCCAGCGATGGCGGTGGTGGTCAGAGCGACAGCGATCTGCCGCCGCTCGATACTCCCGGCGACGACGAAGGCTTCAGCGGTCTTCCGCCGATCGTCGACATCAAAGTCGACACGCCCGCGGTGCGGCCGTCGGATCTCGACACGCCGACACCCGGCAAGCGCACGCCGGCGAAGCGCACGCCCTCGCGCCGTACTCCGGCGGGACCGGGCAGCGCGAAGACCGTCGCGACGCCGTCGCCGGCTGGATTCAAAACTCCTTCTGATTCCGATCTTGCGAGTCCGTCGGATGGTGGCTTCGGCTTCCAGGATTTCGCGGCGGACAGCGATTTCTCGCCCGAGACGCCGGAAATCGGCCCGGGCCCGGATTCCGATATTGAAACGCCGATGTTCGACAGTGCCTTCGGCGGCGACAGCGATGAATTCACGT
>CAZUJL010000031.1:0-20256 GCA_964620045.1 uncultured Nitrospirales bacterium | reverse complement strand
CGCAAGCCATGTCCACCCCGACCTTCGGCGCGGCCAAGAGCGGCGGTTTCGGCGAAGATGCGTTTGGCCAGGTGACGCCGGATCAAGGCACACCGGTGCCCGATTTCTCGCCGGATACCGGCGCGGGCATGCGCGATACGGGCGGTCTCACGCCGGCGCCCGTGGGCGGTGGTGGCCGTCGCGGCGGCGGCATCAAGGGTGTACTGATCACGGCGGCGGTGGCGATCATCGCGCTGGCGGCCGGCGTTTTCGCAGGCCCCTTCGCCATCGGCAAAGTGCCGGGCGTGCCGAATCCGTTTGCGGATGACCTTGCCGAAAAAGATAGCAAGATTGATGACTTGAACAAGCAAGTTGCAAAGATGCGCGACATTCAGGGCAAAGGCGTCGAGACCATTAGCCAGGGCGACCTCGACAAACTCCTCGCCGAGTTCAATCAGGTCACCGCGGACAAGACCCGTGCGGAGCAGGACCTCGGTGCGCGCAACGAAGAACTCACGACGCTGAACAACCAGTTGGCGCTGGTGAAGGCCGACATCGACGAGAAGAATAACCAGTTCATCGAGTCGCAGGAACTGCTCGAAGACTTGATCAACGAGACGGCGATCACGCGCGCGCGCCACGAAGGTCTACTCGCGGAAAACGAACGCCTGACCGAAGCCGTCGGTGAGCTTGAAGTCGCGAACGCGCGCAGCGTCTCCACGAAGGACACGCTGCAGCACAACGCCGAGCTGCTCATCATTCAGATTCAGGGTGGCAGCCCGCTTACGCCGGCGCGCTACGGTTATCAGGAACGCCTTGCGCGGGCCTCGTCGCTGAAGGACAAGATTCAGCGCGCCAAGTGGGTCGACCCGCAGTTGCTCGACGAGTACACGAGCCTGTATCTCTCCGAGCTGGCGATTGCGTCGTCGCGCGAGTACTTCTTCGCCCGTATCCCGGTGAAGGACGAGCTCGGCAACACGTACTACACGTGGGCCGAGTGCCTGATGAACGGCAACTGGAGCGTGTACTTCCGCTCGATCGACGAGAAGATCGTCGGCAGCTATGAAAACACGGCCGGCTCCGGACCGCCGAAGTATGAGTTCCGCCAAGACCTTCCGGACGGCATGCGCGTCGACATCATCGAAGCGCTCGAAGCCGCTCGCCCGGCGAACTGGGAAGAGAAGTTCAAGGACCTGCAGGAAAAACAGGCGATCTACGACAACAAGACCGCCCTGCAGCGGAACTTCAGCTCACTGTAATCAGCAAAACACAAATCGCGGCGTAGCACTGGGTGCTACGCCGCGATTCTTTTTAGGCACCATTTTCTTCTTGTCATTCTGAGCGAAGCGAAGAATCAGGAACTACATTGTTCATTCCTTCGCTTACCCTAGATCGCCCCTTCAGGGCTTTATGAGTAAGGGGCGACGTAACCCAGGGCGTCGCTCACTAACGTTCGCTGTGCCCTGGGCTACTTTAGGACGCCCTTTCAGGGCTATGGGGAACGAAACTGATAATTCCCGAAGAATCTCCCCGTCGGCAAACCGGGTCAGAACCTTCACTCGCTGATAAATTCGTACACCACAATCCGCGCATCGGGATACGGCGATAACTCCGCGTTCAGCAGCCGCAACGCTTGCGGCGCCTGCTCGGGCTTGAGCAGCGGCGCCAAGGCTGGTACTAATCCTGCCGTATATCGCGCATCGACCACGAGATACCGCTGTCCCATCTCGCGCGCGCTCTTGATAATGTCGTCCAGCGTGGCGTCCGCCGCGACACCCGCTGTTGGCATTTCCGCATAGAAGCCCACCTGCGGCTTGCGCGTCACGATCACGCCGGGTTCCAGGTGTTCGCGCATCCATTCGCCGGCGATTTTGTACTCCCACGGCTGCGCGGGGACGCCACTCCCCCGCTCCGCGGCCACTGCCGCGCTCAGGTGCAGCGCCATCCATGCCGCCACAATCGCCAGCGGCAAGCCGCGCGTCCAGGATCGATGGGTGGCTTCCGCAAGCGAGTGACCCGCGACGTCGAGCCCGCGCGCGACCCACGGCAGGAGCGCCACGAAGGCCGCCATCAAATAGCGCGGCGCGGGTGACAACACCGGAATCACTATGAGCCACTGCAGCACGGCGAGCGCCAGAATCGCGGATTCCATGCGCCACCGGCGCGGCTCATCGCCACGCGACACGAGCCCCACGCCGAAGAACGCCCACATCAACGGGCCCAGCATTACGGCGGGAACGTCGGCCGTCATCGCCACGACGGTCTTGCCGAGATCGACAAATACCGAAGAGCCTTCCGGCTGTTCGCCGATGAAGCCGACGCGGTAGTTCACGGTCCACAGGCCCGTAATCCGCCAGATGAACCATGCGTGCGCGAGAAGGATCAGTCCCGACACGAGCGCGTATACGGCCAGCTTCGGCATTACCTCGCGCCACTCCTGGCGCGGCAGGAACACAAAAAAGAACGCGGCGCCCACAAGGATGAACGTGCCCTCGGGACGGGCGAGGTGCAGTCCACCAAAGGCGAGACCTGCAAGCACAATCCATCGCATCGGACTGGCGGGCTGCAAGCCTCTCCACAGGAAATACGCACCCGCGATCCACAGGAACACGGCGAGGGGTTCGGTCGCCACGCGATTGCTGTAGTCAATCAGCCAGGGCCACAGCACCGCGAGGACGCCGGCCACGCGCGCCACCGTGGCCCCGTGCAGCGCCCGCGCCAGGAAGTACAAGGGCACGACGAGCAACACCGAGAACAGAAATGAAACAGCCTGCCCCGCGGTCTCCAGATCGAAAAATAGGTGCGCGTGTGCGACCAAGGCCGGATACAACAGCGGAATCTTCGGGTCGACGTCCAGGAAATGACGATCGGCGAGCGTGTGCGCGGTTTCCAGATAACGCACGGCGTCCGCGCTGTCGAGCATGCGCGGCACGGCCCACCAATACGCCGCGCGCACGGCCGCGCTCAGCCCCAGCAGGGCCGCCGCATCGCGCCAGGCGTGCCGCTCGTTCGTCTGTGCCATGCCGCCCCCGCCCGACCGCGGCCCGGCCGCTCTGCCTTAGTTGTTGCCGGTAAACCCGACGAAGGGCTTGCGCGTGCCGGTCGAGAAATATGAAATAAAGCTGCGCAACCCGTGGAGTTTCGCTTTTACGTCCGCCATATCGCGAATGTTCAGCGCCATGCGCACCATCTGGCGCGGACGCAGGTAAAACCGGCGCAGGCCTTCGTCCACCAGTCCGCTGATCTGTTCCTGGTTCAGCGTCGGCAAACTGACCACGCCCTGCTGCTCGTAGTCCGAATCCACCCAGTTGCGCCAGTTGTCCTGCGTGAGCACGCCGGCTTCCTTCGCCCACTTGTAGTAGCTCGTGCCGGGGTACGCGACGACGCCCGTGAATTGCGCAGTGTCGATCGGGAGTTCCTCGGCCATCTTGATCGTTTTTTGCGCGGTCTCGACCGTTTCGCCCGGGCCGCCGAACATGAAGCATCCGTGGATGCGCAGCTTGGCCTTCGCGGCGTTCTCGGCGAAGGTGTACATCTGCTCGACCGTGGTGCCCTTCTTCGTGTTGTTCAGGATTTCCTGATCGCCGAACTCGAAGCCGACGCACAGCATGCGGCAACCGGAACGCTTCATAAGCTTCAGCGTTTCGAGGTCGTTCAGGTCCACGCGCGCGTTCGCGCTCCACGACAACGGCAAATCGCGGCGGATGATCTCTTCGCACAACGCGATCAGTCGGTCGCGCGCGACGCGCATCGTGAGCGTGTCGTCTTCGAACATGACTTCTTTCAGATCCGGGAACTGGCGAAGGTTGTACGCCATTTCGTCGACGACGTTCTCGACGCTGCGCGTGCGGTAGCGGTGCCCGTTCATCACCTGCGGGATCTGGCAATAGGAGCAGCGATACCGGCATCCGCGGCCCGTAATGGACGTGAGGAACGGATATAGCTTCGCACCGTCGCGGTAGTCGTAAATATTCAGATGGTGCCACGCCGGGAACGGCATCTCGTCGAGGTTTTCGATGTACGGCCGGTCAGCATTGCGCGTAATCGTGCCGTCGTTCCAGCGTACGACGCCGAGGCAGTCCTTCAGCGGCACGCCGTCGGCCAGGTCGCGGATCGTGTAGTCGAATTCCGCGACCGCGCACGCATCGACGGCGCCGTTCGCGTCCTTCAACACTTCTTCGGGCACGGCCGAGGAGTGGGAGCCGACGAACACCGTCATCGCGCCGGTCGCTTCCTTGAATATCCGCGCGGATTCGATGTCCGAATAGATCGACGGCGTGCTCGTCTGGCACACGACCATGTCGGGCTTGAAACGTTTTAATTCAGGAACGAAGGCTTCGGACGGAAGGTTCTTCGCCTGGTTGTCGACGAACAACAGATCGTGTCCGGATTTTTCGACCACCGCCGCGCAGTACGCGAGGTAGTCCGGATGCCGCTGCACGCGGCCGCGCGATCGCGCGAACCATCGCGCCGACTTCGTAAAATCTTTCCCAAACATCGGGTTCAGAATGGCAACGCGCATGTTCCCCCTCCGCAGATAAACGTCGACACTACGCCTGCATCAGAACCGAGAGAGAGAAATCCCCGAACAGCCGCGACGCGCCTCGATCGCACGCACACCTCACGCGATCCGAAGCGCTGAAGAATCCCCGTTCCACCGCCCCCGCGGTGGCCCCCGGAATCCGGGTAAAAACCCGGCCAAACAACACGCGTAGTTTAGCACACTGTACCAATGCACCAAAAAACACCGGGGCGGACCGCCTGTTCGGCGATCCGCCCCGTGAAAACGCTCGTGTATCGATTAGCGCTTGGAGAACTGGAAGCGCTTGCGGGCGCCCGGGCGGCCGTACTTTTTGCGCTCGACGGCGCGCGGGTCGCGGGTCAGCAGGCCTGCGCGGCGCAGGGCCGGCTTGTACTTCTCGTCGTACTCGGCCAAGGCGCGGGCCAAGCCAAGACGAATCGCACCCGCCTGACCGGCCAAACCACCGCCGGCGGCGCGCACGCGCACGTCGAACTTGCCCTTCGTGTCGGTGACGGCGAACGGCTGGTTCGCCACCATCACGAGCACGTCGCGCTGCAGGTATTCGCGCAGCGGCTTGCCGTTCACGGTGCAGTTGCCCTTGCCGGGACGAATGCGGACACGGGCCGAAGCTTCCTTACGGCGGCCAACCCGCACATTTTCTTTTGTCGTGGAATCAATCACGTCTCATTATCTCCAGCGGTCAATCGACCGAACGGGTCACGGGCATTTGCGACGCGTGCGGATGCTCCGCGCCGGGGTATACGCGCAGATGCCGGAGCAGTGCGCGTCCAAGCGGGCTGTGCGGCAGCATGCCCTTCACGGCGAGTTCCATCGGCCGTGTCGGGTGCTTCGCCAGCATCTTCCCGTATGTCGTCTCTTTCATCCCGCCCATGAAGCCCGAGTAATCGTAGTACTTCTTGTCGGTCAGCTTCTTGCCGGTCACGCGTGCTTTCGCCGCGTTGATGATGATCACATAGTCGCCGTTTTCGAGGTGCGGGGTGTACGCCGGCTTGTGCTTGCCGCGCAACACACGCGCCGCTTCCACCGCGACCTTCCCGAGCACTTTGTCCTCGGCGTCGATGATGACCCATTGGTGGGTCCGCTCGTCCATCTTCGGGATAAACGTGTTCACTTACTCGCTCCTTCAAGGAATCGCGGGGTTAAGCCCGCACATCGTGCGGATTAAGCCGCGCAAAGAGTCGGAAGTCTAGCAAAAAAAGGAAAAGCCCTGCAACCCGGCCCTTAGCCGGGGCACAGGGCCTGAAAATACCCGATTAGTCTTCGATCGGCGGGGTCCGGAAGTCTTCCTTCCGCAGCTTCTTGGCGTAATGCACGATGATGTTGCGGAGCAGCTCATCGCGCTTCAAGCCTTCCACTTCCGCCTTCCAACGCAAAAACGCAGCCACTTCGCGCGGCAACGTAACCGTCATTTTTACGGTTGGCGCTGACCCTTTCGCTTCGCTCGTCCGCCCTGCCATTGCTCGGTCTACACCCCATGGTTGTACCCGGAATGCCATCATTCCCGGTCCGACTGGCCCTATAATAACTGCTCACGCCGTAAAAGCAAAATTTGAGACTGGTACGTACCTGTCGGAAATTCGACTGCTGCGCATCCGGCGACGATTAACCTCGCACACCACTCAACTAGTTTCTTTGGGCTTTGGTGCCGGCGACAACACACCCGCCGCCGGGACAACTTCCATTTCGCCAACCTTTTGATCCTTCTCCAACTAAGATGATAGGTTTTGCCGGTTTTTGAGCCTACGAGACATACTCATGGCAGCCACAATCGTTCTGGTCGTTCTTCTGGGTCTCCTTGTCGGGATGGCATGGAACCGTGTGCCCCCGGAAGCCGTCTGCGTCCTCGCCCTCACCATCCTCATGGTGTGCCCCGTCTACCAGGATGACGCGTGGCGCATTGGCATCATCAGCGTGGAAGACGGCGTCCGCGGATTCGCGAACACCGGCATGCTCACGGTTGGCGTGTTGTTCCTCGTTGTCGCGGGTCTGCGCGAAACGGGCGCGGTCGAGTGGATTGCGCGCGGCATTCTCGGCCTGCCCAAGACGCACCGCGGCGCGCTTGCGCGCATGTCGTTCCCCATCGCGACGATGAGCGTGTTCCTGAACAACACGCCGCTCGTCGCGATGTTCATTCCGGTCGTCACCGATTGGGCGAAAAAAATCAAGCTGCAGCCTTCGCAGCTTCTCATGCCGCTCAGCTTCGCCACGGTGCTGGGCGGACTCTGCTCGCTGATCGGCACGAGCACGAACCTCGTCGTTGCCGGATTGGTCATCGGGTTGCAGGGCACACACCCGGACCTTGAGCCGCTCAATTTTTTCGATCCGGCCTGGGTCGGTGTTCCGTCCGCCATCATCGGGTGCACGTATCTCGTGGTCGTATGCCCGTGGCTGCTGCCGAAACGCTCGTCGTCGATCGAGTCGCTCTCCAATCCGCGCGAGTACACCGTCGAAATGATGGTGCAAGCCGGCAGCCAACTCGTCGGCAATACCATCGAAGAAGCCGGTCTGAGGCGCCTGGATGCCACCTACCTCGTGGAAATCGAACGCCGCGGCGAAAGCATCGTGGCCGTGGGCCCGGAAGAACGCCTGCAAGCCGACGACCGCCTGATTTTCGTCGGGATTGTCGACTCCGTGAAGGACCTGCAAAACATTCGCGGGCTCGTGCCGGCGACGAACCAGATCTTTAAGCTGGATTCCCCGCGATACCGCCGGCGTTTGTTCGAGGCCGTGGTTTCGGATACCTGCCCCGCTGTCGGCCAGACCATCCGCGAGAGCCAGTTCCGCACGCGGTACAACGCCGCGGTGCTCGCGGTCGCGCGCCAGGGTGAACGCATCGCGGCGAAGCTTGGCGACATCCGCCTGCGCCCCGGCGACACGCTGCTGCTGGAGGCGGACCCGAACTTCGCGTCGAACTACCGTTACTCGCGCGACTTTTTCCTCGTCTCGATGCTCGAGGATTCCGCGCCGCGCCAACACCACCGCGCGCCGGTCGCGCTGGCGATTTTGTTCGGTATGATCATCGCCGCCAGTTTCGAATGGCTGGATATGTTCCTGGCCGCCTCGATCGCCGCCTGCCTGATGATTGCCACGCGCTGCTGCACCGTCACGCAGGCGCGCCAGGCCGTGAACGGTCCCGTGCTCGTGATCATCGCCTGCGCGCTTGGCTTCGAACGTGCGCTCGATCAGTCCGGCGCGGCGTCCATGACGGCGAACTGGATGATGGGCATTGCGGGCGAAGACCCATACCGCGTGCTTGCGGCGATCTACATCATCACGATCGTCGTCACCGAAGTGATCACGAACAACGCGGCCGTCGCGCTAATGTTCCCCATCGCCATCGCGAGCGCGGAAAAGCTCGGCGTGAACCTCATGCCGTTCATTATGGCCGTCATGATGGGCGGGTCCGCCGCCTTCGCCACGCCGATCGGCTATCAGACCAACCTGATGGTCTATGGCCCCGGCGGCTACAAATTCACCGACTTCACGCGCGTGGGGCTACCCCTCAACATCCTCTGCGGCGCCGCAGTGCTCATCATCGCGCCGATGGTCTGGCCTTTTTGAATCGCGCGTACTAACGCCATCAGATGTTGGCGTCGATGTCTTTTAAATCTCGGTCTTTCTTTGCCTACTTTCTTTCTTCCCAGAAAGAAAGTAGGTTGGCCCGCCGCAGGTTCACTCCTACGGCGGGCCATTGATCCTATCGAGTCGGCCTGTAAGCCGAGTTCTGTCTAGGGCCTTGCGGCCCCGAGACGGCCATTCCTCTGGGACGCGCGTCACCGCGCGCCTCAAGCTGCCAACCCGGACGCGACGCGGGCAACGTCATAGCGTCCCTATTCGGCATTGCTCCGGGTGGGGTTTAGCCGGCCGACGTGTCGCCACGCCGCCGGTGCGCTCTTACCGCACCATTTCACCCTTGCCTGTGACCAGTTGCCCAGTCCATCGGCGGTGTCGTTTCTGTTCCACTTTCCGTCGGGTCGCCCCGCCTTCGCGTTACGAAGCACCCTGCCCTGTGGAGCTCGGACTTTCCTCGAGGCCCTTGCGGACCCCGCGGCCGCCCGGCCGACTCGAAAGAAATTATACCACGCGCAAATTACGGCTTCCGCCCCGACACGATCGAGTAATACCCGTACGTGTGCGTAACGGACACGTCGCGGAATCCCGCCGCTTCGAGCATGCCTTTTAATTCGCCGGCGGAGAACTGCTTGCCCTCCGTGAAGAAACACATGTTCATCGAGAACATGCTCGCGGTCGCGGGTCCGTCTTTCGTGTCGTTCAACAAAATCTCATGGAGATAGATGCGTCCGCCCGACGGTAGCGCTTCGAAACTCCGCTTGGTCAGAAATTCGCAGCGCTTCCAGTCCCAGTCGTGGTAGATATTGCTGAAAAAGATCGCGTCGTAGCCCGTCGGCCACGGATCGTGGAACATGTCGGCGGCCTTCGTGTCGATTCGGCTGGAGAGGCCGTACTCCTTCACGTAACTCTCCGCCAGCTTGCAGACCACGTCCAGTTCCATGATCGTGAACTTGATGTCCGGGTATTCCTGCGCAATCGCGATCGGCACGCACGCCGACCCGCCGGCCACATCCAGAAACTTCTTCACGCCGCTGAAATCGATGCTGCGCGCGACGCCAAGCGCCACAGGGAATGTGTGGCTGTGCATTGCGGCCGTGAACACCCGCGCCTGCTCCGGGTCAACCTGGTGCCGCTCCCACACGTCGTCGCCGGCGTATCCCATGGGCTTGTCCTTCTGCAGCGCGGCCAACAGCGACGCGTACGACAGCGGCACTTCGCGAAACAGGCGCAGTATGCCGCCCCAATAAAACGGACTCGACGGCAACAGGAAGTTACGCGCCACTTCCGTGTTTCGAAACCGGCCATCGCTCTGCGCGATGAAGCCCATCGATTGCACAACGCCGAGCAAGGCCTCGGTCGCGCGCGGGGCCAACTTCAACGCGGCGCACGCCTCCGCCAGATTCAGCGGCGCTTTGTCGAGCGCGCTGAACAACCCCAGTTCATCCGCCACGCACAACGTCGGAAAGCGGTACACGCTCATCCACGTGTCCCACACCAGCCGGTCATCGCACAGCGGCGCCTTAAATGTCTTTGCCGATCCGTGAGTCATCGTCAACACCTTTTCGGTTTCGCGAAGAACAAAAAACGCCGGGCACGGCTCCGCGCCCGGCGCAAATATTAGATGTCTCGGTTATTGCTGCGCGAATTGTTCCGCTGCCGCGATCGCCTTCGCGCCGTAGACGGTGCCCGGGCCGCCGCTCATCATCACGGCGACGGCGGCCGCCTCCGCGATCTGCTCTTTGGTCGCGCCGTTCTTCAGCGCGCCGCGCACGTGCGACATGATGCAGCCCTCGCACAGGCGACCAATGCCGATCCCCATCGCGATCAGTTCCTTGGTCTTGCGATCGAGCTTGCCGTCGGCCATCACGGTTTTCGAGAGACCGCCGTAGGCCTGCATGACGTCGCCCAGCACGCCGCCCATCGCCTTGGCTTCCTCAACCACCAAACTCCAATCCGCCTTGTAATCGTTCGGCATTGTGACCTCAGCTCCATTCGTAGGGGCGGGGCCCTGTCCCCGCCCGACACCGACGCGCGATTTTGGGCGGGGACAGGGCCCCGCCCCTACATGACAAATAAAAAGACGCATCCGCATCGTATCAAAAAGAGAACCCCGGCGGCCGGATCCAGCCGCCGGGGCCACACTTGTTCCCCAGTTCGCAGGCGCGTTAGTTAGTCGCGATCGCGCCCGCGGTGGTTGTCATTTCGATTACGGTCATGGTCGTGATCATCGTCATCCCAGTTGCGCGAGTAGCGGTAGTCATCCTTGTGATGCTTCCCGTGCTTGTGATGATCATGGTGGTCATCGTAGTGCTTGTAGTGACCATGCCCGTGTTTATGGCCGTGCTGGTATCCCACCGACGGGCCGTAGTACACGTTGTCGTAGCGACGGTGGTAATCGTCACACGTACGCACGCGCACGTAGTCCGTGTAGATGATCTGACGGCCGCACTCGTCATAGCGCACGCGCGTTACCGGCACGCGATCCCACGAGCAGACATGTCGCGGAGGCTGAACCACCACGACCGGAGCCGGAGGCGGGCAATAGGCCACCGCCGGAGGCGCCGGGCGCACGGCAACATACCCGCCATCGTGGCCGTGGTGATTGCTATAGCCCGCGGACACCGTTGGCGTATGCACTGATACGCTGAACGAATCCGCCGCGGCCTTGTTCGCGCCGAAGCCGAAACCCAAGCCCAGCGCCGTCACCGCACCCGCGATCACCGTCTTACTTATCTTGCTTAACATCGTCTTCTCCCCGTACCGGATCCTTCCGGCAAATACTCACTTTCTCTTGCTGGGGATATAGACGAATTCCGGTTTAGGCGTATTCAGGCCTAAAAATGGGCCTTTTTTGAGCTTTTCAGGAACAACGACCCCATTCCACTCCCGGAGGGGCGCAAGAAAATAGCCCAGCGCGTAAGCGCTGGGAAAACGTGTGCAAAAAAATAAACAAGTCCCGGAGGGACGGCAGAATCTTCCGTCCCTCCGGGACTCATCAAAAATATCTGGCTTTCATACCCACCGCTTACGCGGTGGGCTATTTTATGTCGCCCCTCCGGGGCTGAATTGCAAAAACGCTTTTTCCGACGATCAGTTTCCGCCGAGCGCGGGCAACTTATAGGCGCCCTGGAAGCGATAAATATTTTCGAGCGCCTTGTTCATCATCAACTCGCCTGCGCCGATCTCGACCCAGCTCACCGTCGCATCGCCGCCGTATCCACCTTCGGCCGCCGCTTCGATTGTGGGGAAGTACATGTTGTGTCCGTTGCAATATCCGAAGAACAAGGTCTTCGGCGCGCGCGAACGTTCCTTCAAGCGAATCGAGTGGTTGCAGAAAAACTCGCCGGATCCGCCGACCAACGCCAACTCGTTGTTCAGCATCGCGGTCGTCAGGTGTGCCGTGTACTTGTTGTCCTTCACCCACTCCATCGATGCGTTCGCGAGTTCGGGGAAGAAGGCACCCTGGAACAGCTTTTGGATCATCGGATTCGCAAACGGAATCCGCGTCTCGAATGTGAAGTCTTCGTCCTTGCACTGGATCGCGGGCGTCGCGGGGACTTTGGTTTCGATGCCCTTCGCGATCTCGACCACTTCGTGGCCGAGCAGCGTGCCGAACTTCTGGTAGTCGTCGGCCTCGGCCGGCTTGTTGCACGACATATCGCCCGCCGCGCCCTGCAGAAACACGGCCTGTCCGCCCAATTCCTTCTCGATCTCCGCGCGCATGAAGCCGGGATATTCGCAGGACCATTTCAGGATCGCGCCGTCGATATTGGTCGGGTGCGCCGCGAAGTTCACCATGATCGCGATCGGCTTTCCGGCCGTGTCGTCGATACGGATGACGGCGAGTTCTTTCTCCGTCGGCTTCGGCTCAATCTTCGTATGCCGGTTGCGGTTGTAGTTGACCTCTTTCGAGCCCCAGCCGATGCGCGCGTCCTTGGCGTTCTTCGCGGCGGCCACGATGCAATCGATCAACTGTTCATCCAACCACGGCACATATTTCACCGCGTCGTCGAACACACCCTTGCCCATGCCGGGCTCGTCTTTGAGTTCGAGCACCGGACCGTGGTGCGTGTGCGAGCCGACGAGCATCACATAGTTGACGCCCGCCTTCTCTTTTACCGCCGCGCGGATTTTCTCCATCGACTTCGGTACCGGCGAGCGGCCGAGATCCAAACCGACGAGCGCGATCTTGTCCGCGCCAACGTCGATCACGACGGCGGTCGCCGTGAGCGGATCTTGAGTTCCCTGGCTCAGCGCAGCATGCCGATCGCCGTAGCCCCACATCGGCATCGCGTCTTTCGGCGTGATGTCGCGCTCGGCTACGCCGGCTTTGAAGTGCGGCGCATCCGCGGCCAAGGCTGCGACGCTAAAAAGGTTAAGTACCGCCAGACACGCAATTGTTTGGATTTTCATACGATTCCCCTTCGTGCTTATGCGGGGAACTTACCAAAGCGCGACCTTCTGACGCTACCTCACACCGATCGGCTTACGGAGCAACAGGGGTGCCCGAGTCAATTATTGGGTCCACACCGGTGTAGCAATTGAAAAACCGGACGCTCCCGACGCCCGAGCGAGTGCCGATGAGCGTGGTGCCGGCAATCGTAGCACTGGCTATATTGTTCAGAGTCAGTGAAGCCATTTGCCCACCCAGGGAAGAATCGTACACCTGCAATCCCCACGTTGCACCAGCCTGCCGCTCCAGTGCCGTTCCAAAAGACTCAACCGTCGTCCGCTTTAGAATGACTGATCCCCCAGTGGCGCCCGACATCTGAACCCCGTAGCCAAATCCGGCGATATAGGTGTCGAAGGTTTGGAGGCTTCCCCCTGTGACAGACACGCCAATCGTCGCGCCGATTTCACAATGTTCGTAGATGGCATTGCCGCCGGAGACCACCACCCCTGTGCCGGCGTTCATCGTGTTCCGGAAATAAGAACGGAATGCGCGAAAGAATCCACTCACGTTGGTCTCGATCACGGCGGTTGCGCCATTCGTCGTATTGAGAACGTTGATGTCCTCCAACTGCACGTCACCTGAAATCGTCGATGTCATTGTTCGGGTACCGGAACCGGTAATCACCGAAAAACGTCCGACACCTCTTATTAACAGACTGGTCGTAATGTTTAGCGGCGTCGCGCCGATGTCGTAGCTGCCTGGTTCCAACTGAATTAGCGTCGGCACCGAAACCGCCGCAATCGCGGCGCGCAACTCTGTTCCGTTCTCCGTCGGTGTTCCGCTTGCCGGCAGAAACACGGTGTGCTCCCATTCCGGCGCAGCAGTCGACTGAATCGACGCATCCGGGAAAACGAGTTGCGCATGCGCCACGCTTGTGAACGCTACCATCGACAGTACAAGAACCGAGATCAATCTCATTGCTCTCTCCGTAGGTTGGCCCGCAGTCAGCGCGGAACAATAACGCACCTCAGGCAATATGGCTAGTACTTTCGTAAAGTAGAAGTCACAGGATGTGACGTTTGGTTATCACCCTATGAAAATAAAAACGCCGAAAGATCGAGTCATGCCCGTCTTTCGGCGTCTGCAGTCTACAAACTGTGGTCTTTAGTGCTCAGGCCATCGTGTTCTTCCGGCGCACGCGCCACGCAACGACCGCGATACCCGCCGCCATCGCGCCCGCGACGCCGACCAGCACCCACTCGGTGCGCACCGGCAAACCGACGGGGAAGTCGCCGTTGTCGTTCGGATCGTTGCCCAGCGAAACTTCGATGCCGTCGCCGTAGCCGTCATCGTCCGAGTCAAAGTCGTTCGGGTCCGTGCCCGTGTTCAGCGTGCTCACATAGGTGCCCGTGTCCGTCTCGACGGAATCGACCAACCCATCGCCGTCGGTGTCGTTCGGCGGAAGCACCTGCCCGCGAATTTCGCCGCTTGGAAACGCGAAGGTGTGGATGTTCACGTAGTAATTGCCGGCCTTGAGTTGCGTGACCTGCGGCGCGGTGACGTTGATGACTTCGTTAATAGGATTCGCGCCCTGTCCGGGGAACGGCAACACGATGCCGCCGTTCACGCCAGGCGCACCCTGATGGATGTGCCCGTCGGTCACGTTTCCGTTCGGGATGTTGTGCGTAATCGCGACCGTGATCTGCGTCTCCGCCTGATTCAGCGTCACCGTGCCCGAACCGGTGAACGAACTCGCATTGGGCACTTGCGCCCCGTCCAACGACACCGTGAATACCGTTTGCCCCTGTGCCGCGCCCACGCACAGCACGCTCAGCAAAAACACCGCCATACCCATAAATCCAATCCGCATGACCACTCCCTCCGTCTGCCGCGCATCAGACGCGGCGCTCCGGCATCTAAACGCCGCCTTCTCCGCTCACGTTCTGACTCGCGCGGAATACCACTGCCCCGCCGCGAATTGTTATCCTCTGTCAATGGAATACCCAGCCGTTTCCCGTCTCAATCTCACGTGGCTCTTTTGTGGAATCGCCGTCGCCCTCGGCTGGGGCATTCGCGGCGAAATCGGCGGCTCGGATGGCGCGGCTGTGCCGGGCGCCATGCTGGGCCTCGCGATCGCGATCACGAGCGGACGGCCCGGTTGGGTGCGTGCGGCGCCCATTTTTGGAATGGCCGGGGCGCTCGGCTTCGCGCTCGGCGGCTCGATGAGCTACGGCATCCTGATCGGCTACACCAAAGGCATCGACCTGTCGAACGTGGCGTACGGCTACGCGATGCTCGGGCTCGTCGGCGGACTCTGGGGCGCGTTCGGTGCCGGCTGCCTCGGCTTTGCCTCCAGCCCCGTCCGCTATCCCGTGTGGCAAATCATCGCGATGGTGCTCGGCGCGGGAGTCGCAGGCGAGGCGCTGCACTGGCTCCTCGTCGACACCATCGGTCTGCGCGTAAATCCACCGCGGGGAGACGCGTGGCCGCAATCGCTCGCCGCCGTGCTCGCCATCCTCGTGATGTGCCGCATCAAGCGCGACGCTTTCCCTGCGCGCATGGTGTTCTGGGGTTTCGTCGCGGGGTCCGCCGGATTCATGATCGGCGAGTCATTCCAGGTCATCGGCAGTTTCGCGGGGCCGGAGTACGACTGGTGGAAAGTCATGGAGCAATCCTTCGGCTTCGTCCTCGGCGCCGGGATCGGCTGGGCCTTCTCGCGCGAGTCGCAGAGCAAACCCGATCCCGCCGCGCCGCCGTATCGGCTCACGGTCCTCGGCGTGATCGGCACGGCGTGGCTCGTGCCCGTGCTCATTTTCAACAACATGCTCGGCACCTACGCCGATACCGAACGCGAAAACGTCGTCTTCACGCGTCCCGGCGGCTGGCTCGACACACTCGTGCAGATGCGCATCCGCGAGTTCGTCGCGCTCGGGCTCATCATCGCGGTGGCTTATGCCCTTCGCGCGCGCAGCGGAAAACTCATCGCCACCGACTTCGCCGCGAAGCTCCTCTTCACCGGTATCACGGCCTTCGCGCTGATTCTCTCCGATTTTAAAAAATCCGTGCCGCAGTGGGAGTCGACCGGCCTCGCGGTGCACACTGGTTTCCTGATCATGGCGATCATCGTCACGCTCTGGGTTTGGTTCGCGTTCCCGGTGCGTCCGACTCAACCCGGCAACCTCGCGCCGCCGCCACTCCGTTTCATCGCGCCGATCTACTTCGCGGTCGTGATACCGATCCTCGCCTTCGCGCTCGCCGCCGCCTCCATCGCCACACACCCCGGCGAGTGGCGCCAAGATGCGCGCATCCGTTTCGGCGAGCCACCGGAAGGCGCGGTTATTCCCGAAGAATAAGTTTCGTTTTAGTCGCCCCCAACCGATCGCGGATCTCGGGTGCTACTGGTCCGTTTCGCCTCATTTCAGACATGCCCAAAACCGTTCGTGCTTGTAAATCAAGCACTTAGGAACGGCATGCCCGTTGCTCTTCCCTGGCGGTAAATAACACCGGCCCGAGCAGGGTCTATATACACGGCGAAACTGAATTCGCCGAGAAAGCAAAGGGGATGTAGCCATGAGTAGGAACCGTTCGTTTCTGAGGCCTGCTGCCGCCGTCGCGGTTGCGTTTGGCTTTGGCAGTGCGCTTTTCTTTGGCGCGCAGACGGCCAGTATCCACGCACAAGATCACGCGCAGAGCGTCGCAACTCTGCGTGACATGAGCGATGCCTTCGTGCATATCGCCGATACAGCGTCGCCCGCAGTGGTGTTTATTGAAGTCGAATCGAAGGTCACGCCGCGCAATGTCAACATGCCTGACCTTGGCGAGGGCTCGCCCTTCGGTCCGTTCTTCCGTTTCTTTGAACAACCCGGCCGTCCTGGCCAACCGAACCGCCCCATGCCGCCGCAATTCCAGCGCGGTCAGGGTTCGGGCTTCATCATTTCGCCCGACGGCTACGTGCTGACCAACGGCCACGTCGTTGACGGCGCGGAACGCATTTCCGTGACGATGAACGACGGCCGCGAGTTCAAGGCTGAACTGGTCGGCGTCGATAAGCCGACCGATATCGCCGTCATCAAGATCGAAGACGGCAAGCTGCCGTACCTGGCGCTCGGCGACAGCGACGCGCTCAACGTGGGCGAGATTGTCGTGGCCATTGGTAACCCCTTCGGCCAGCGCAACTCGATCACGCAGGGTATCGTCAGCGCGAAGGGCCGCAGCGGCGTCGGCATCGCGGACTACGCCGACTTTATTCAGACGGACGCGGCCATCAACCCCGGCAACTCGGGCGGGCCGCTCATTAACCTGGACGGCGAAGTGGTCGGCATGAACACGGCCATCCTGAGCCGCACAGGCGGCAACATCGGCGTCGGCTTTGCCATCCCGATCAACGCGATCAAGGACATCAAAGACACGCTGATCAGCGGTAAGGCGGTTGAGCGCGGCTTCCTGGGCGTCAGCATTCAGGACGTGACGGGCGACATCGCCGAATACTTCGGCACGCAGCCGAACCACGGTGCGCTGATCGCCGAAGTGCAGCCGGAATCCGCCGCGGACAAGAGCGGCCTCAAGCGCGACGACATTGTGCTCGAGTACGGCGGTAAGCCGGTGAAAGACGCGAGCTCGCTGCGCTACATGGTCGCGATGACCGCGCCGGGCCAGGCGGTGGACACGCGCGTGCTGCGCGACGGCAAGGAAGACACGATGTCGGTCACCGTCGGCAAGCGCGACGAAGATGAAATCGCGGCGACGCACGGCGGCAGCGCGCATCAGGAACAGCTTGGCCTGAGCCTGCAGAACCTCACGCCGGACATCGCGCAGCAGTTGAGCCTCGGCGACCGCAAGGGCGTCGTGATTTCCGAAGTGGTGCCGGGTTCGGCCGCGGATCGCGCGGGCCTTGAGTCGGGCATGCTGATTCAGGAAGTCAACCGCCACGCGGTGGCGAGCGTTAATGATTTCAGAAAGATCCTCGCTGAATCAGACGGCGACATCGTCCTGCTTCGCGTCAGCGACGGCAATGGCACCCGATACCTGACCCTACACAAGGAGTGAATAACTCCTGACCCTCCCCTCCCGGAGGCGGGCGCGAATAGCGCCCGCCTCAACTTTTTTTGGCCGGCCCCGTGCAACTCGCGCGGCCCGTTTTGATACCATCCCACGCATGACAACCTTCGATACCGACTTCCACCGCTACGCCGAACTCATCGCCGCGCACGGCCTCAACGTCCAGCGCGGGCAGTTCGTGCACATCAACACCGAGCCCATCCACCGCGACTTCGCGCTGCTCGTGGCCGAGAAGTGCTACGACCGCGGGGCCAAGTTCGTGGAGATCACGCTGCAGGATCCGCGCAGCGACAAGCTCCGCGTTGAGAAGTCCGATCCGGGCGATCTCACCTTCGTGCCGGAGTTTTACTCCGCCAAGTTCAAGGAAATCACCGACCAACAGGCGGCGAATCTGCGCATCATCGGCATGGAACTCCCCGATGTGCTCTCGGCATCGGACCCGAAGCGCGTGCAGACGGTGATCATGCACCGGCAGAAGGCCATCAAATACTTCTACGACAACGGCATCGGCCGCTCGCAGGTGCACTGGTGTGTGGTTGCCGCCGCCACGCCGCTCTGGGGCAAGAAGGTGTACCCCGCGCTGACGCCCGAGAAGGCCAACGAGGCGCTCTGGCAGGACATTCTCGCGATGTGCCGCGCCGACAAGCCCGCCTGCCTCGATCTGTGGCGCGAACACAACGAGCGCCTGCAGCGCCGTGCGAAGAAGCTTACCGAGATGAAAATCCGCGAGTTGCGTTTCCTCGGGCCCGGCACGGACCTCATCGTCGGCCTCACGGATCGCGCGATTTGGAAGGGCGGCCAGGAGCGCAGCGCGCGCGGCCAGTGGTTTGAGCCGAACCTGCCGACCGAAGAAGTCTTCACGACACCCGATTTCCGCACCACGCGCGGCCATGTGCGCGCGACGCGGCCCTTCATGATCAATGGCAAGCTGATTGAGAACTGGTCGGCGAAATTCGAGAACGGCGTCATCGCGGACTTCGTTGCGACCGGCGGCGCCGATACCTTCGCGCAGTACATCGCCAGCGATGCCGGCGCGAACCGTCTCGGCGAGGTTGCCCTGGTCGGCGTCGATTCACCGGTGTACAAAACCGGCAAGGTGTTTCAGGAAATCCTCTTCGACGAAAACGCAGCCTGTCACATCGCGATCGGCCAGGCGTATAAGTTCTGCATCGAGGGCGGCACGGAACTCGACACGCCGGGCGCGCTCGCGGCCGGCTGCAACGAATCCGTGGTCCATACGGACATGATGATCAGTAATGCTGACATTGATGTCACCGCGACACTTTACGACGGTCGCACTATTGGCCTCTTGCAGGCCGGCGAGTGGATGAACGACTTCCGCTGAGAGCACTTCGCGCAGTTTGGGCACTGTTCTCTTTTCACGAATTCCCTTGCCAGATCGCGCGTCCACTGCCATACTTTTTTCCGCGCAACTTGTTCATTTGAACGGCTCCAATCAGGCACTCACCGTAACGCGCGGCCGCACCAGCACGGCCGCCGCAATGCAGGAGGTGCAGCATGGGTCAGGTCAATTACGGACAGTATGCCGAACGCATTCCGCTCTTCCGGGGATTGAAGGCCGAGGAAGTCGCCGACATCCTCAACCGCGGGCAAATGCGCAACTTCGCGCAGAACAAGATCATCTTCGAGCGCGGCACCCGCGGCAACATGCTCTACATCGTGTTCAGCGGCGTCGTCGATATTCTCGCCGGCGACTTCCCGATTGCGCAGTGCAACGTGGGCGATGCCTTCGGCACGATGTCCACGATCGACCATCGTCCACACACCGCCACCGCCGTCGCCGGTACGGATGTGCTTCTCTTCACACTTTCCGAAGCGCAGCTCGCCGAGGTGCTGAAGCAGACCTCCGCCGTGCGCCTATTACTGAACGTGATCCATCTCCTGAGCGGGTACCTCGCGGACACGAACTCGCATATCGCCGCGATGGAGAGCAAGCTTTCGCGCATCGAACGCACACGCACACCTGTGCGCCACGAGTGAGTCTGCGCGCCATCGCTGGAAAGGAGTCAGCGGCCCGAAATCGGGCCGCTGATTTTTCGCCGCGGCAAAAATAAAACGGGGACCGGGCTTGGGGCAGTCCCGGTCCCCATGGGCTGGAACTGGAGAGCGTGGGGCGCACGCTTCAGGTCCAGGGGGAGGAGCAAATTTTGGGGCGGCGCGGTGAGATCGGGTCACTCACGCCGCATCTTTCCTGTCCGCACTTAGGCTGCTTTCGCCGCCTCTTGTTTGAAGTTCAGTGCGTCCCGATCTCTGTCTACTAAGACAACGGAATCCTCTGAAATCTTCCCTCCAAGGATCTCCATTGCGAGCGGATCCAATACGAGACGCTTGATGGCGCGCTTTAACGGACGCGCACCATACACGGGATCGTATCCGAGCTCCGCCAACAGATCGCGTGCCGCTTCGGTGAGCTTCAGCGTGATGCGCTTGTCGCCCAGCCGCTTTCCGAGACGCTGCACTTGAATGTCCACGATGCTGCGAATCTGCTCCTTCTTCAGCGGATGGAACACGACCACTTCATCGACGCGATTCAGGAACTCCGGACGGAAATGTTTCCGCAGGCGATCCAAAATGTACTCGCGCGACGCCTCTTCGCCGCCACCCTGCTGGAAGATTTCGGAACCGATGTTCGACGTCATGATGATGACCGTGTTTCGGAAGTCCACCGTGCGGCCCTGGCCGTCCGTCA
>CAZUJL010000030.1:0-41197 GCA_964620045.1 uncultured Nitrospirales bacterium | reverse complement strand
CTGAACCGCTTCGAGACCTACGTGCTGAATTCGCAGGCCGACGCGAAGGCGGTGTCCGACGCCGTGAACAGCCCCTGGGTCGGGCATATGTACGACACCTTCCACGCGAACATCGAAGAGAAAGGCATCGAGGCCGCGATCAAGACCGGCGGTAATCGCATCAACCACGTGCACGTCTCCGCGAACGACCGCGCGACGCCGGGCGAGGACCACGTCGACTACGCGACAACGTTCAAAGCGCTCAAAGCGATTGGCTACGACGGCTGGCTGACGATCGAGGCCTTCGGCGAGTGGCTGCCGGAACTCGCCGGCGCGACCTGCATCTGGCGCAAGATGGCGCCGAGCGAAGAACACATCGCCAAGGAAGGCGCGAAGTTCACGCGCGCGGCCTGGGCAAAGGCTTAACGCGCGGCGCGATGTCCGAACCGGCGGAGAGCCTCCCCCCGCGATCGTTGCTGCTCGATCCGTCGCTGTTCGGCCTTATTTTCAGCAACGTCCTGTCGATCGTCCTTGCGACGGTATTCCACTGGGATCTCAGCGAGATCCTGTGGATCTACTGGACGCAGAATGTGATCATCGGCATCAGCAATTTCATTCGCATCATGAGCCTGAGGGAATTCACGACCGGCGGGCTCAAGAGCAACGGCCGCCCCGTGCCGGAAACGCAGAAGGCCAAGCGCGATACCGCGTTCTTCTTTCTGATTCATTATGGGTTCTTCCATCTCGTGTATGCGGTATTCCTCGCCACGCGCAACCCGATTAAGCTGGCAAATACGGAACAGACTGTGTTCTTGCTGATCGCGGTCCTTGGATTTGCCGTGACGCACGGGTATTCGCTGATTCACAACAAGGAATCGGATTTCCGTTCACGCAAGCCGAACCTCGGTGCAATGCTCTTTTACCCCTACATGCGCGTGTTGCCGATGCACTTCATCATCCTGACCGGCACGTTCCTGGGCGGCGGCGCGACACCCATCTTCATGGCGATGAAAACCGTGGCCGACGCGGGCATGCACATCGCCGAGCACGCGCTGTTTCGCCGCATCTAGCTCAGCTATTGCATCGCCCGTGCCGCAGTGCAAGAATGCAGCCCATTTCATTCCGGGAGGCCACCATGCCACGCACGCTGTTCCGCAGTCTGTCCATCGCTTCACTACTCGTCTTTGTTTCATCGTTTGCGCTCGCCGCGGATCGCGACGTGCGCGTGCTGCGCGACACGTGGGGCATTCCGCACGTCTTCGGCAAGACGGATCCGGACACGGCGTTTGGTCTCGCGTACGCCCACTGCGAAGACGACTTCAAGACGATCCAGGAATCATTCATCGCCGGGCGCGCGCTCGGCGGCGTGAACGGCGGACCGGACGCGGCGAAGATCGATTATGTCGTGCACCTGCTCGGCGTGTGGGACACGGTGAACGCGAAGTACGACACCGATCTGTCGCCGGAGACGCGCGCGCTGTGCGAAGCCTATGCCGAAGGCGTGAACCTTTACGCGCAGAAGCATCCGGACCAGGTCATCATGCCGGAGATCATGCCCGTCACCGGCAAGGACGTGGTCGCCGGCTTCGTGTTCAAGGGTCCGTTCTTCTTCGGACTCGACGGCGCAGTGCTGGAGTTGTTCGGCGAGACGCGCAAGCGTGAGGTCTCGCAAAAACACGCTTCGCTCGATTTCACCGACGGCGAGGCCTTCGCGTCGGCGGGCGCGTTCCTGAACAAGACGATGGAACTCGGCTCGAACACGCTCGGCGTTTCCAACAAGCGCTCGGCCGACGGCGGCACCTACCTCGCCATCAACTCGCACCAGCCGTACACGGGCCCGGTCGCATGGTATGAAGCGCACCTGCACAGCGAAAATGGCTGGGACATGTACGGCGGACTGTTCCCCGGCATGCCGGTCATCGCACATGGGCACAATCGCCACCTCGGCTGGGCGCACACGGTGAACGGCCCGGACCTCGTGGACGTGTACGTGCTCGAGATGAATCCGGACAATCCAGACCAATACAAATACGACGGCAAGTGGCTCGATCTGGAGAAGAAAGAAGTCACGCTGAAAGCGAAACTCACCGATGCGTCGAAAATGACGATGAATGTGCGCCGTGAGGTGCTGCGTTCGGTGCATGGCCCCGTGATTCGCGCCAAGCACGGCGTCTACGCGATTCGCTACTCCGGCATGGGCGATGTACGCCAGGTGGAACAGTGGTACCGCATGAACAAGGCGACCACCATGAACGAGTGGATGGACGCCGTGCGCATGCAGGCGAACGCCTCGCTCAACATCGGCTATGCGGATGAGAAGGGCAACATCCTTTATCTCTACAACGCGAAACTGCCGCTGCGCGCTCCGGGCTATGACTACCGCCAATATCTGCCCGGCAACACCTCCGAAGTGGTGTGGAACGAATATCTCCCCTTCGATGATCTCCCGATGGTGCTGAACCCGCCGTCGGGTTTCTTCCAGAACGCCAACGCGACGCCGTTTCACGCGACGGTCGGCCCGGGCAATCCCGATCCGGAAAAGTATTCGAAGGACATGGGTCTCGAAATTTACCAGTCGAACCGCTCGCTGCGCGCGCTGGAACTGTTCAGCGCGGATGAATCGATCACGTGGGACGAGTTCCTCAAATACAAATACGACATGAGCTACTCAAAAGACTCGACGATGGCCAAATCGATCGCGGCGCTCGCGGAATACGCGGCCGCGAACCCAGACGCCGTCGACAAGGACGCCCTCGCGCTGTTGAAGGGTTGGAATCTCGAATGCCGCCCGGACAACACCGCCACGGCGCTCGCGATGTTCACCGTGACACGGCTTGTGAAAAGTTTTGGCGGCGCGGCGCCATCGGGCGAGGACCTCGCGAAGAGTCTCGCGCAATCGATCACCGAGCTGAAGGAGAAATTCGGCAAGATCGATCCGCCCTGGGGCGAGGTAAACCGCGTCGTGCACGGCACCGCGGACTACGGCATCGGCGGCGGGCCCGACGTGCTGCACGCGGTCTACGGCAAGAAGGACGAAGCGACCGGCCGGCTGTATGGCAACGCCGGCGACACGCTCGTGCTGATGGCGCGCTGGGACAAAAACGGCAAGGTTCATTCCGAAGCGGTACACCAGTTCGGCAGCGCGACGTCGGTCGAGTCATCTCCGCATTACGCGGACCAGGTGCCGCTGTTCGTCGAGCGCAAACTGCGCCCCGTATGGCTGGATGAAGCCGAAATCCGGAAAAATCTCGAACGCGAATACAGGCCGGGACAGGACTAAAAATCGCGTACGCGCAGGGCCGAGGATGAACTACTTAGCCTGTTGAAACGTTTAGCCGTCGGGCGGAGTCAAACGCCCGGATGGCTTGCGTTGCGGGCCGTTGGGCGCTATAGTGGCGCGCAATTTCCTCCAAGACCGGTCGGGTTGGGGAACCTCACACATCCGTCTGCAGACGGAAACTTTCGAAAGGGTCGTGATCATGAAGGCACTGGCAATGAAGTTTGGGGTAGTGGCGTTTGCGCTCCTGGCCGTGGTTGGTTGCGCGGGCAGCGGCGGCGGAAAGTCGGATGAAGAGATGATTAAGGAAGTCGTGGACGCCGCGATGGCCGGCCTTCAGGCGCAGGACATTGCCACGATGACGGCGAACTACGCCGATGACTTCAAGTCGGATCAGGGCGGCGGCAAGGCCGAGATGGTCGAGTTCCTGAACGGCGCGAAGGAACAGGGCTTCCTCGACGGCATCAAGATCGACACCAGCAAGATGGTGATCACGGTCGATGGCGAAAAAGCGACTGCAAAGCCGACCAACCTCGAAGGCGCTTTCGGCGCGCTGACGGTTGAGCTTGAATTGCAGAAGCGCGACGGCAAGTGGCTGGTCACCTACCAGGCCCAGTTCTAAGCCGCTTCGTTTTAAGCGACAGATTTCTCCCTCGGACGTTCGCGTCCGGGGGAGTTTTCTTTTTGGTGCGTGGTAGAGTGGCGCGAGCAACACTCGGACGCGCGGGAGCGCGTCCCTCCCTGGAGAAATTCATGGACCGCCGCGCGTTCATTGCTTCGTGTTCCGTCGCCGGGATCGGCGGCACGCTTCTGCCGGGCGTGCTATGGGCACAAACGCAGGAGTCCGGCGCCGAAACGATTACGCCGGACATGATCGCGGCCGCGGAAAAAATCGCGGGGCTTGAATTCACACCGGAGGAGCGCGAGCAACTCGCGCGCGGCATCGGCGGACTTTTGCACAACTACGCGAAATTGCGTGAAGTCCCGGTGTCCAACGATGTGCCGCCCGCGCTGCAATTCAATCCTGTGTTGCCGGGCATGACCTTCGAGACGGAACGCCGCACACCGGTGTTCAGCGATGGCCCCGTGCCCGAGGCGCCGGCGAATCTTGAAGAGGCAGCGTTCTGGAATGTGGCTGAACTCGGCCGGGCGCTGCGCGCGCGCAAAATCACCTCGACCGCGCTCACGCAGATGTATCTGGCGCGCCTGAAACGCTTCGATCCGATCCTTAAATGTGTAGTGACGCTCACTGAAGACCGCGCACTCGCGCAGGCCAAGCGCGCCGATGAAGAAATCGCGGCGGGGAATTATCGTGGCCCCTTGCACGGCATCCCGTGGGGCGCGAAAGACCTGCTGGCGGTGAAGGGCTATCCCACGACCTGGGGCGCGGAACCCTATCGCGATCAGATGTTTGATGACGATGCCACCGTGGTAAAAAAACTCGACGACGCGGGCGCGGTGCTCATTGCGAAGCTAACGCTCGGCGCGCTCGCGATGGGCGACCAATGGTTCGGCGGGCGCACGCGCAACCCGTGGAGCCCGGATGCAGGATCGAGCGGATCGTCGGCGGGCCCGGCGAGCGCAACGTCGGCCGGACTCGTTGGATTCGCGATCGGTTCGGAGACCAACGGCTCAATCGCGTCGCCGTCGACGGTGTGCGGCATCACGGGCCTGCGCCCCACCTTCGGCCGCGTCAGCCGGCACGGCGCGATGGCGCTGTCGTGGAGCATGGACAAGCTGGGGCCGATGGGCCGCACGGTGGAAGATTGCGCGCTGATATTCAACGCGATTCAAGGCGCGGACGCGGCGGATACAACCACGGTCGATCGACCGTTCAACTACGACACAAACCTCGACATCAAGAAACTGCGCGTCGGTTACGTTCGCGAGGCCTTTGATCCTACACAAGACAAAGACGGTTCGCGTGGGCGCGCGCTGGAGGAATTCCGCGCGCTCGGCCTCTCGCTCACGCCGATCGAACTGCCCACGCTGCCGTACAACGACATGAGCTTCATTCTGCTCGCGGAAGCCGCGACCGCCTTCGACGATCTCACGCGCGGCAACCGCGACGACGAGCTGAGCAATCAAGCAGCGACGGCCTGGCCTAACACCTTCCGCCGCGCGCGGTTCATTCCGGCCGTGGAGTACATCCGCGCGAACCGCGTGCGCACGCTGCTGATGCGCGACATGGCGAACGTGTTCGACACTGTGGACGTATACATCACGCCGTCGACGGCGAGCTTGTACCTCGGCAACTTCACCGGGCATCCGCTGCTCGTGATGCCGACGACGCTGAACGAACGCGGGACGCCAAACTCCATTGGGTTAATTGGGCGGCTGTATGGCGAAGCAGATCTGTGCGCGCTGGGCCGTGCCTATCAGAACGCGACAGGCCACCATTTGAAGCATCCCGAATTGCGCGTCTAGGCGTGCGGTCCGACAGGCGCTTCGCCTCAGAGATTCTGATCCCTTCGGGAAGCAAGAGCGAGTTTCTTAACGAGCTTGTCAGGGATTGGCTGGCTCGGTGAGAAGGTGACCCCAGTCTTGGTGGACTTGAGCCCGGCCGCGGCAATGTCATCGGCATGCGCTTTGATGGCGGAAGGAGATACATAGAGGCCGCATTGCTTACTGAATGCTGCATAACCCGCGATGATGGATTGTCCGATCTTGAACCCTGGCATTTTATAGGCGATGACTTCTTCGGCGTCAGGCAACGCAAGCGCAAGTTGAGCGCGCAATCGAACCAGCAGAGGGCGAAGGTCTTTAGGAGCCTCGGCGATATAGGCGTCGTGATCGGCAAACGTGGTCGGAGCAGGCTTCTTTTTCATAGGGCTATCTTGGTGGCTCTTAGCGACGCAAAGCAAACTGCTTCGCTGGACAATCCATGTTGCGAAATTACGATCACGTGGGATTGGGCCGGCCGGAAGGCAACAAGGTCTATGAAATTAATACGGAGCGGACGAGGATAAACGGCACCATTCCGGGCGCGTTTTTTCACGATTGTGCCGAGCGAAGCGTTGTATGTACACGGCGATCGTTCGACGGACTAACGACATCCGCTTGGCGTCGTCCTCCGGAATTCGTTAAAATCTCCAGACTTTTGCCGCCGTACTACATCAACCTTGGCTTCGGACGGCCGGGTCCATCCAATTCATGAATGAACCGAAGACTATCTCGCGCCGCGGTGCGCTCGGCGCTGTCGCGACGGCCATCGCGGCCTTCTGGACCGCCGGAACGGCGGCCTTGACGGCCGTGTTTGTGTCCGCGCCGTTGCGCGCGCCGTCCCAACGGCGGGACGCCTCGCTGGGAGCCGTGGATAGCTTCTCCGATAAATTTCGCGGCGTGGATCTGCACATCGCCACGGCGGACGGCTGGCATTCGAAAGAAGAAATCATGCGCGTGTATGCGCGGCTGGATGAGTCCGGCGTGCCGGTGGTACTGAGCGGCACGTGCACGCATCTGGGTTGCACCGTGCAGTGGAATGCCGGCGAAAACCAGTTCCAGTGCCCATGCCACGGCGGACGTTTCTCGCCGGATGGCACAGTGCTCGGCGGGCCTCCCCCGCGCCCGCTGCAACAGTTGAATGCACAGGTGCGCGACGGCAACGTCGTCGTGGAGCTCGGCTGAACGATGGCGGGCTGGTTCGAATCGCGCACGGGCGGGCGCGCCACGCTCCACGAATTCCTCGGCGAAAAGATGCCGGCAAGCGTCGGCTGGAAAAACACGCTCGGGTCGTTGGCGGGCGCGCTGTTGCTCGTGCAGATCGTCACCGGTGTGCTGCTGATGATCTACTACGTGCCGCATCCCGAGGCGGCCTATACGTCGCTGGAGTGGATGGCGAAGAACGTCACGCTGGGCGCGCTCGTGCGCGCGCTGCATTACTGGGGCGCGTCGTTCGTATTGGTCGCGATCGCGGTGCATTTCCTGCGCGTCGTGGTCACGGGCGCATACCGCGCGCCGCGCGAGATGAACTGGCTAACGGGGCTCGCGCTCGGCGGCGTCGTGGTCACGCTTGCATACACGGGCCAATTGCTGCCGTTTAACCAGATGGGCTACTGGGCCGGCACGGTCGGCATCGAAATCGCCTCGTCCGCGCCGTTCATCGGCGACGATATCCGCAAGCTGATGATGGGCGGCGACACGGTCGGCGCGCTGACGCTCACACGTTTCTACGCGCTGCACGTCGTGGTGTTGCCTGCGCTGCTCGGCGGATTGGTGATCGCGCATTTATACCTGCTGCGCAAGCATGGCCCGGCGCGTTCGGCGCAAGACACCGCGCCCGCCATCGATCCTTTCTTTCCCAAGCAATTCCTGCGCGATATGGTCGTGATCTCCGGTGGATTGGCCGCGCTGCTGCTGACCGCGCAAGCGCTCGGCGGGCCGCATTCAGGTCCGCTGGATTTGTCGGACACCAGCTATCGGCCGCGTCCAGAGTGGTACTTCCTCGCGCATTTCGAGTTGCTTCGGCTCACGCAGGGCGCCTTCCAGAAAATGCTGGTGGCCTTCGCGTTCCCGTCAGCACTATTGCTCGCGCTGGCCGCACTGCCGTGGATCGATCGTGGGCGATCGGTCGCGGTGCACGATCGCAAGCCGATCGTGGCGGCCGTCGTGGTGCTCGCGATCGGGTTCACCGGCCTCACGGCCTACAGCGTCGCGCTGCACTCGAGCGAACCGGGCGACCAGCAGATGGCGGAAGCGGATGCGCCCGCAGACGCGGCGCCGCCCGGCGCCAATCAGGACGACGTGATTGCGCTTGGCGCGCGGACTTTTCGGCAGTTGCAGTGCTTTAAGTGTCACGTTATCAACGGCGAAGGCAGCGACATCGGCCCGGATCTTACGATTTCCGGCGTGCGCCTGCAGGAGTCTTTCCTGCGCGCGTGGCTGAAGGATCCAAAGGCTTTCAAGCCGCAGACGATCATGCCGCCGCTGAAAACCTCGCCGGAAAAGTTCGAGGCGATCGTGGCGTATATCCTGTCGTTGCGCGAGGCGGCTGCGCCGGCAGCGGAAGGAAGCGAAGAGGCAAATGCAGCGGGTACACAAAATCCGTAGCATTGAGAGTATGGTTTAATTCAGTTCACGCTGGGAGAGGTTCGATGAAAATGGTTCGAAATCTGTGTTGTGCAATGGCAATGCTGGGGTGCGTTGCGTCGGCGGTCGCGCAACGCCCGGCGGACGATACAACTTACGCCGAAAAGCTCGGCTTTCCGAAGGGTACGCGCGCGCTGATCATCCACGTGGATGACGCGGGCATGTCGTATGACTCCGACCTCGGCACGATCGAGGCGATCGAGAAGGGCGTGGCGAATTCGCTCAGCGTGATGATGCCGTGCCCGTGGGTGCCGAACATCGTGCGCTGGATCAAGACGTCCAAGGCCGACGCCGGGTTGCACCTCACGATGACATCCGAGTGGGACGTGTACCGCTGGGGTCCGGTCGCGGGCAAGCCCATGGTTCCGGGGCTGACGGACACCGAAGGCGCGCTGTGGGACAACGTGGGTCTGGTGGTGGAGCATGCGACGCCGGACGAGGTGGAGAGGGAGATCCGTGCGCAGCTCGATCGCGCGCGCACGATGGGCTTCGAGCCGACGCACATGGACTCGCACATGGGCACGCTGTTCGAGACGGCGGGCTTTATGGAGCGGTACATCAAGGTGGGCATCGAGGAGCAGATTCCGGTGATGTTCCCTGGCGGACACAACTTCTACATCGGCGCGGACGAGCCTGCGAAGATCGCGCTGGCGAAGGCGATGGGCCGCAAGGTGTGGGACGGCGGCTTGCCGGTGCTGGACGACCTGCACAACCGCAGCTACGGCTGGAAGCCCGAGGAAAAGGTCGACAAGTACATCGAGGCGATCCGCGGGCTGAAGCCGGGCGTGACGATGATGATCATGCACTGCACGCGGCCGACGGAAGTGTTCGAGCATATTTCGGGTTCGGGGCCGACGCGCCTGGGCGATCTGGAAGCGATGCTGGATCCGCGCGTGCGGCAGGCGCTGGAAGATGAGAAGATCGTGTTGACGACGTGGCGCGAGCTGATGGAACGCCGCAAAGCGGTGAAGTAACGCGCAAAAAATTCGGGGCGGCGTGAATCATTTTCACGCCGCCCCGATTCTTTTTCTATTCGATTAGTCGTCGGTGTCGTCGCCCTTCGGGGCGGCGACGACCGGCAGGATGATCGCGCTGGGGCGATCCTTGTCGAAGTAGATCGTGTTTGTTGCCACGCGCGACTCCATCGCCGGCACGCCGGTGTTCGGGTTCACGTCGAAGCGCGGGAAATTGCTCGAGGTCACGTGCACGGCAATGCGGTGGCCCTTTTCAAACGTGATCGCCGTGTGCCACAGGTCGATCTCGAACTTCGCCGGCATGCCGGGCGTCATCAGCGCCTCGTCCTTCGGCTCGCGCCCATAGCGGAAGCGCGCGCGGATCGGATTGTCGAGCACCACGGCTTCGTATCCGTCCGGGTACACGTCCACGAGCTTCACCATGAAGTCGGTGTCGGGGCCGTCAGTCGCGGCGTAGAGTTCCATCGTCACCGGACCCGCGATCGCGACGTCGTCCGCGAGCGGCTCGGTCTGGAAGCGGAGGTAGTCCGCGCGTTCGCCGACGGCGCGCTGGTCCATCGGGCCTTTGTCGCCGATGAGGTTCGAGCCGCCAAAGGTCGGCACTGGGTTCTTCGGATCGAATTGATACGCCACCGGCGTCTCGGCGCCCGGCGTGGCGGTATTGAGCGTGCCACCCGTGTGCAGGTAGTAGCGCGTGGTCTTCGCTTTCGGCGGCCACACGGAGGACTGCAGGTACTGGTTCTTGTCGGACAGCGCGCCCTTGCGCGCGGACGCCATCATGTAATACGACACCGCGGGCTCGTCCATGATCCCGTTTTCTTCGCCCTTGAGCCAGTGGTCGAACCACCGCAGCTCGTCCTTCATGATGTCCTGGATACCGGCGTTGGCGTAGTCGAGATCACCGGCGAGCGAGCCGTGGCCGAAGGGTCCCATGAACAGCTTCTGGTTGCCGCGCGCGCCACGCTTGCCCTTTTCCTGCAGGTACATGAAATTGCTCACGCTGCCCTTGCCGAAAATGTCATACCACCCGCCCACGTTGTAGATCGGGATATTCACATTCTGGATGTAGTGCACAAAATCCGTGCGCTTCCAGTCGGCGTCCAGCTTCACCCGCGCGCGCAGCATCGGCACCTGCGCTTCCGACCCCTGGCCCTTCATCCACCCCTCGATCATCGACTCCTTGAACGCCCCGCCGATGAAGTTCGATTCCAGGAACGAGCTCTGCGGCGCGACGATGACGAACGCCGCCTTCAGGCCCGGCGGATTCGCCGACGCCGCCAGGTTCGCCGTGATCCCCAGCGCCGACCCGCCCGTGATTCCGATGCTGCCATCGCAAAAATCCTGATCGTGGATCCAGGCAACCGTGTCGAATCCGTCCTCGCGATCCGGCTCAAACGGAACGTAGCTCCCCTCCGACGCAAACCGGCCGCGCACGTCCTGCGCGATGTGCACATAGCCGGCCTTCGTGTAGCGCCCCGCGCCGTTCTTCGCGCCGTTCTTGTTGTACGGCGAGCGCGTGACCACCACGGGCCACGGGCCATCGCCCTCGGGGAAATAGATCGTCGTGGCGAGTTTCACGCCGTCGCGCATCGCGACCATGACGTCTTCGCTGCGCGGCCCCGCTGCTTTCGCCGCCGGCGCTGCCGCGTCCTGCGCAAATCCGGCCGACGCAATCAACGCCGCCGCCAGCGCAATCCCAAAAATCCGGTTCAACCGTTGCATGATGCCTCTCCCGTCCGCGCACCCGTGAATACGGGCATCCGCGCGACCGGCACAATAGCACCACGCGACCGGGGCCGCCACCCTCGGGAGAGTGCGTCGTACCGTGGGAGGGCGCGTGTCCCCACGCACCGTCGGTGTATCGCCTCTATATCCTTATGCGGGCTGTTGCCGTCCGGTCGGATCCGTGGTTGCGGAACAAGGGGTCCAGCCGGACGGTTGAGGTCGCCTCCGGCGACCGGGGAATTGGGGAGGTGCGAAACAAGGTCAGGTTGCGGGACAAGGATCAATTGGTTGACTGTTCTGCGAAATTCCATTAAGGCGATGATGAGGTAGAGCGAACGAATGTAGGGGCGGCCCCCCGTGGCCGCCCTGGGTCTTGCCGCATATGCAGGGCGGGGACAGGGCCCCGCCCCTACGGGTCGATGCCGTTGCGCGATGCGGTGTCGCAGTAAAGATAGACAGTCGTGTACTCTCGGCGGACGCTGGCGGAGAGTTACACCCTCTTTGCCACCACTGGAGATTTGCCAGTCCAATGCCTGCCCCCGACGCCATTCGCCGGTTGGTCGAAAATTTTGACCGCAATCGCGACACATACATGAGCGGTAGCTACAATGAGACCCAAGTGCGGGTCGATTTCATTGATCCTATGTTCGCGGCGCTAGGGTGGGACGTTCATAACAAAAGCGGCCACGCCGAAGCGTACCGTGATGTTATCCACGAATTCAGCATCAAGATGGGCGCAACCACGAAAGCGCCGGACTACTGCTTCCGTATCGGCCAGACACCGAAGTTTTTTCTCGAAGCCAAAAAGCCATCAGTCCTACTCAAGGACTCCAAAGACGCCGCATTGCAGCTCCGCCGCTATGCGTGGTCCGCCAAGCTCCCCGTCAGCATTCTCACCGACTTCGACGAATTTGCGGTCTACGACTGCCGCGTGAAGCCGGACAAGTCTGACTCATCCAGTGCAGCACGCACTGAATACTTCACTTACGACAAATACGAAGAAAAGTGGGATGAGATCGCTTCGGTTTTCAGCAAGGAAGCGATCCTACTAGGCTCGTTCGACAAATATGTCGAGTCCAAAAAGAAAAAACGCGGCACAGCAGAAGTCGACGAAGCGTTTCTGAAGGAAATCGAACGCTGGCGCGATTTGCTCGCCAGAAACATCAACTTGCGCAATCGCGACAAGGGCCTTGCGCCACACGAGCTAAACGAGGCGGTACAAAAAACAATCGACCGCATCATCTTCCTGCGCATCTGCGAAGATCGCGGAATCGAACCGTATGCCCAACTGTTGGGCCTCACTAGCGGCGATCGCGTCTATGATCGCCTGCAGGTGCTTTTCCACCGTGCCGACGAACGCTACAACTCCGGCCTATTCCATTTCCGGCACGAAAAGGAACGCGGCACGCCGGACACTTGGACGCTCAAGCTCGAAATTGATGACAAGCCGCTCAAGGAAATCCTGAAACATCTCTACTACCCAGACAGCCCCTATGAATTCTCCGTGTTGCCTGCCGACATCCTCGGCCAAGTCTACGAGCAGTTTCTCGGCAAAGTCATCACGCCAAAGGGTCTCAAGGTCACCATTGAGGACAAGCCGGATGTCAAAAAGGCCGGCGGCGTTTATTACACGCCCACGTACATCGTGGACTACATCGTCAAACAGACGGTCGGTAAACTGCTCGAAGGAAAGTCACCCGAGGAAGTCGCCGGGAAGAACCGCGCCAAGGACGCCCACCCACTCCGCGCGCTCGATCCCGCCTGCGGCTCCGGTACCTTCCTGATCGGCACTTACCAGGAACTGCTTAACTGGTATCTCGCGCAGTACACAATGTCGCCGGAAGAAATCGACAGACATCTCAAAGGAAAGACGCCGCGACTCCGCGAGGCTGGCCGTGGCAAGGATTATCGCCTCTCCACGCAAGAGCGTAAGCGCATCCTGCTGGATCACATCTACGGTGTAGACATCGACCCGCAGGCCGTCGAAGTGACCAAGCTCTCCCTCTTGCTCAAAGTGCTCGAGGGCGAAAACGACAACACTCTCAACGTCAATTTGCAGCTATTCCATGAACGCGCCTTGCCCGATCTTGACAACAACATCAAATGCGGAAACTCGCTAATCGGTCCTGACTTCTACGACGATCCGGAAAACGCCACGTTGCCGGATGGCGACCGGCGCAGGATCAATGCCTTTGATTGGAAGGCGGAGTTTGAAAATGTTTTTGCCGGGGAGAATCCGGGGTTCGATGCGGTGATTGGCAATCCACCGTGGGGTGCAGAACTAACCGAACGAGAGAAGAAGTTCCTTCGTCAAAGACATGCGCGAATCGTGAAAAGAATGATTGATTCGTTCATGTATTTCATCGATAAAGGAACAAGCTTGGTTTGTCCAAACGGGCGTCTAGGAATGATCGTTCCCGACGTTCTTCTATATCAAGGTGATAACGAGCCTTTGCGAAGGTATCTCACAGAAAACTTTGCCATCGAAACGATCGTGAACGGAGGAAATGTTTTTCACGGTGTTACTCGACCGACCTGCCTTTTTACGATCCACAATTCCGGTACTGAAGGGATAGGCACTTCCGTTGCTGATATGGCTACGATCGAATCCTTAGAAAAACCCTCTTATATTCAAAGCGACTCTTCATTCTCTACGGTAAAGCAGAGCTTATTCTCCGAAATACCGGGATGCCTATTTATTACTCGCAACTTTGAAGCCTACGGAGTGTTGGTCGACCTACTCAAGAAAGTGCCCACAAGGCTTAGAGAATTTGTTGACGATGACGGCATTCAACGCGGTGTAAGTCCCGATCTTAAGGACGCATTTATTGTCAGTAAAGCAGACATTTCAAAATACAAGCTTGAACTTTCGCATCTACGACCTGTGCTGACTGGCGGGCGTGAAGTTAGACGGTACTCGGTTGACCATGACCAAAGATTCGTGATCTATACAACTCGCGATACCGATTTCGCCACCATTCCCAATATCTGCCGATTTATCGATTCGTTTGCCGATGCGATAACCTGTAAGGAAGTTCAACAGGGCAAGCATCCGTTATACGCACTGCATCGGTCACGCGACGAACAAATCTTTCAAAAAACCAAAAAAATTCTTGGCGTGATTACCCAAGATCGGCCAGTTTTAGCGATAGACGACCATAAGATGTTCGCTACGGACGGCATTTACCTGTTTGCCGTCCGACCCGAGTTTTCGTCGGAATGTGTACTTGCCGTCCTCAATAGCACGCTGTCAACTTTTCTTTACCGATTGCTCGCAATGGAAGAAGGACGCGTCTTAGCTCAGGTAAAGCCGACGGTGCTCTCACTATTGCCTATACCAACTCCACCACGAGACGGCTTGCTGACCGAACAAATTGCATCTACCTGCAATTCGATGACGAAGTCGATAGGGCTTCTCGATCGCGCGAAAACGCCCCATGATCGGACTTTAATCGAACGCGAGATTGAACGCACGGATCGCGAGATCGATCGCCTCGTGTACGAGCTTTATGGATTGACCGAGGCGGAGATCAAAATCGTGGAAGAAGCGACGAGGTAAACTGCCGGGAGCGTGTGGAGTTTTTGTTCAGGTTGTATGAATCGCTGACGGCGCCGTTGGCGCCGGTGGATGCGCCGGGGAAAAAGGGCCGGGGGGTGAAGCGGGGAGCGCGGAGCGGGAAGAAGGGCGAGGTCAAGGGCGATTAACCGCAAAGGGCGCGAAGGAAGGTCAAGGGCAATTTAACCACAGAGGCACAGAGGAACGCAGAGGAAGAGCAAGGGCGGGGCCTGGTTTCGATAAGGTCAGTGACTGCCTATTTTTCGCATTTGGCGCGGGATAAGGTTTTCCAAGGGTAGTCGCACATCTTCATCTTCATATCGCGCTGAAATAATAAGCTCGGCACCCATCGCTCGAACGTAGCCAGCCAGAGTTGCCAGAGAGAATCCCTTGCCGCTTTCGATTTGAGAGACAGCGGCCTGAGATACTCCCATTTCGATAGCCACTTCAGATTGTGTCTTATTAATTGCCTCTCGCAAATCTGCAAGACGAAGCTCGTGGATGAGCGCTTTGGCTTTAATCTCGGCACGCGCGCGAGATTCGGGCGACATACTGTCCCGTAAGGTCTTGTATGAACGCGACATTAGAGTAATCCTTCTTTTTGTAATTCTATTAAGTATTCATCGTATAGCCTGTCGGCTATGGGTACGTATTCTTCATACCATCTATCATTGCCTGTTTTATCACCACCGACGAGAACTATCGCTACTCGCCTCGGATCGAACGCATAGAGCACTCTATACGGAGAACCGTCATGCTGAATTAGCAATTCCCGCATATGGGAATGCTTCGATGTGCTTATCCCAGATGATTTTGGAAATCGCAGGTTTGGGCCAAATGTTTCGAGGGCACTAATATGGGCATCGACATCTTCTTGTTCGGCCTCCGATAGGCTGCGCCACCATGCCTTAAATTCATCCGTGACCTCGACTTCCCATGCCATGCACAAATATAACCTATACTTATAAATTATGTCAAGGTAAATTGCGGGGGGATTACGGCGTTCGTTGCCTCGCTTAGCCTAGATCGCCCTTTCAGGGCTATGGGGAATGTACTGGCAATTCACGCCAACTTGGACGATTAATTCTGTAGGAGCGGCCCCTTGTGGTCGCCCGTATTCGTAGCGCCGGCGTCCCGCCGGCAATGGATGGCCGGCCATGCGCGCGATGGCATGGGATTGGTGTGCGCCGGACTCTTCTCCGTGTGCGGGTCTATCTCTTTGCCGCCGAGACGGCGGCGCTACGGATTAGGTTTACGCCGGGGACCAGAGCGTGTCGCTGGTGGAGGGGCGCGGGACGGAGATCGCGACTTCGGCGACTTCTTCTTCTTTGAGGTCGAGGAAGCGCAGGCTCGCTTCGCATTCGGAGAGATCGATGTCGAGCGGTTCGCCGGGTTTGTGTGGCGTGCGGGCGACGGCTTCGGCGACGTTGATGATGGACACGATGCCGCGGTGCTGTTCGGAGGCGTGCTGCGGCGCGTGGTGGAAGCGGATGCACTCGGCGAGTTCGGCGGGAAGGTCCCAGTGCAGCGCGAGTTCGTAGCCGGCTTCGGTGTGCGTGAGGCCGAGCACTTCGCCCTCGGCCTTTACGAGGTCGAGGCCGTTCACCGCGGGGCTGATGCGTTCGTAGTGCTTGGGCACGATCTGCACGAGGGCGACGCGGCCGATGTCGTGCAGCAGACCGGCGGAGAAAATTCCGGACTGGTTTTTGAGTTCGAGGAATTTCGAGAGCGCCCGCGCGACGCGCGCGCAGGTCTGCGACTCGAGCCAGAAGGCCATGTAGTCGAAGGTGCGCGACTTGTCGAAGACGTTGATGACGGCGGACGACACGACGATGGAGTAGGTCTCCACCAGGCCGAGCAGCGAGACCGCGAGCTGCACGCTGTCGACTTTGTGGCTGAAGCCGTAGGCGGCGCTGTTCGCGACGCGGAGCACCTTGGCGGCGATCGCGGGGTCCTGTGAGATGGCTTCGGCGACTTGCGAGGCGGAGCCGTCTTTGTCGTAGATGATCTCGCGGACTTTGTTCACCGTGCCGGGAAGCGCGGGCAGCGATTCGATGTGGCGCAGCATGGAGACGGCCATGTTCAGCTTCAGCGGACCTTCGAGGTTGCCGAGGCCCGTCTGGCTGCCGGGCACGCCTTCGTAGTGGCGCGCGAGACTGCGGCGCACGGCGTCGGTGGGGCAAATCAGCGTCTTGATGCTGAGCCCGGTGTGATCGGCGAGCGCCTCGACGACGGCGGATTCGAGCGGGCCCGTGGTGGCGATGGTGAGCAGGCGGCCTTCGCGTTCGACCGGCACGACCTTGTGCATGACGGCGAAGTTGCGCGGCACGAGCGAGATGATGTCGGACGCGATATCGAAGTCGCCGAGCTCGACGGACTGCGAGCGGCCGGGCTGCGCGAGAAACTCGACGAAGCGCTTGGAGTCGAGCGCGCCCTGCGCGAGGAGGACGTTCACGAGCCGATCGCCGACCTCGTTGGTGACGGCGGCGGCATCTTTGAGCTGGTTTTCCGTGATAAGGCCGGCGGAAACCAGCATGCGGCCTATACCAGTGTTGGCTGTCTCGAGACGCGGGCCCATGCGGCCGATCCCCCGATGAAAAAACACCCATCGTGCGTCCCGAACAGGCCAACGCACCCCCATTCCGGTGAAATTATACCACGCGATTTCGGAGCGTGCGGGGCTATTCGGGGGCGTTTTCCGGCTTGGCGATGTTATATTCTTTTAACTTTCGCCACAGCGTGGATCGCGAAATTCCGAGGGTTTTGGCCACTTCGGTCTGGTTGCCCTTGAGTTTTTCCAGGGCCTTTTCGATCAGGTCCTTTTCCATGTCCTGCAGCGTCGGCAGGGAGTCGTCCTCGCGCAGGTGGGGCAGTCCGCGGCGGCCGCCGAGGCCGTGGCCAAAGCGGACGGCGTCCGGGAGGTCGTCCATGCCGATGGTCGTGCCTTCGGCGACGATGACGGCGTGCGCGAGCGTGCTCTCGAGTTCGCGGATGTTGCCGGGGTATGGATACGCGCGCAGCAGCGTCCAGGCGGCGTCGTCGATCTGTACGATGTTCTTGCCGAACTTGCGGTTGTATCGCTTCAAAAATTCGCGGGTGAGTCCCGCGATCGCGTCGGGCCGTTCGCGCAGCGGCGGGATCACGATCTGGATCACGTTCAGGCGGAAATACAAGTCTTCGCGGAAGCGCGTGTCGCGCACGTCTTCGAGCAAGTCGCGGTTCGTCGCCGCGAGAATGCGGACGTCGACGTGGCGCACGGCGGTGTCGCCCACGCGGCGGATCTCGCCGCTCTGCAACACGCGCAGCAATTTGGCTTGCGACACCAGCGCCATGTCGCCGACTTCGTCGAGAAACAGCGTGCCGCCTTCGGCTTCTTCGAAGAGACCGACTTTGTCGGAATCCGCGCCGGTGAACGCGCCCTTCACGTGGCCGAAGAGTTCGCTCTCGAGAATCTGCTCCGGCAGCGCGGCGCAGTTGATCGCGATGAACGGCCGATCGCGGCGCATGCTGAGGCGGTGGATCGTGTTCGCCATTACTTCTTTACCCGTGCCGCTTTCGCCGAGCAGCAGCACCGTGCTGTCCGTCGGCGCGACCTTCTGGATCAGATCCATCACGCGGCGCATCGCGGGCGTGTTGCCGATGAGGCCTTCGAAGGCCTCCTGCTCGTGCGTGTTCAGCGCCGTGCGCACGGCCGCTTCGTGCACGGCCTTGTCCACCACCAGCGCGACGTCGGACGGCTGCGCGCTCTTTGGCAAATAGAAAAACGCGCCGCGGCGCAGGCCTTCTATCGCCTGCTCCATCTTGGCCGGATCGAAGATCAACACGACGCGGGTGTCCGGATGGCGGCGATGTATAAACGTAACCAGATCCAACCCGGCTTCTTCGGCGAGGTCGAGGTCGAGCACCGCGACGGCATATTCGTGCACACCGGTCAGGCGAAGGACGCCCTGCGCATCGTGGCAGCGATCGACGGTAAAGGCCTCGGATTCCAGGAAATGGCTGATTCCCTGGGAATACTCGGCGTCGTTGCTCGCCAAGAGCACACGCGACGCGCCAGACGCCGCGGGTACCTCGGTTTTATTGTTGGCTCGTTTCCCCATAAATTAAGGCTATCACGCCCCGACCTGTTGCGCAATGAAACGTTGCGAATTCCCATGAGTATTCCCCGTCAAAATGAAACAAGGATTCTGGGGATACTAGGAATTGGATGAATTAGTGGTGGAAGGATTTGTCTTCTGGATGTGGGCGCTCAAGGCCGCTCCGGCGACTGCCCAGAATGGGGTCTGGGCGAGGGCCGCAATTAACGCAAAGAATACAGGCAGGACTAGATCGAACCGGCCGAACACAAACGACCAAATAGACGTCAGAACCATGCCTGTGATCGCCGCATATTTGAAACCGGTCAGTGCTGCGAGACGGGCAGCGGTGCCGTGGCGCAGGTTCTGACGGATGCAAGCCTTTAGAATTTCAACTGCCGCCGTGTATACGCCGGGCAGACAGAACACCGCGAGACGAATACCGGCGAACATCGATTGAAATTCCACATCGTCGCTCCCGCCGTAAATCGAAAGCAGAATCCCGGTCACGACAATCGACGGCGCACTCACGCCGATCACCAATGCCGCAATGATAATTTTAGAGAGCGGTTTGTCCGCACTCGGAGTGGTTTCGGGTGCGACATCTGTGTGACGATCCGGCGGCACCGGTGGAACCGTGGTGAACTTGCGCAGGAAGACGCTGGCTGTGGCTCCGCCAATCATCCAGAAAGGTGCCTCTATCACACCGACAAACATTCCAATATAAGAGTAAATGAACCCGGCGGCATCGTGTCCGATCATTGCAACCATGGCGAAGCCGGTGAACGTTGCACAACAGAAACCAGCGAAGGCGGGAAAGGTCGAAACCGCATAGCGAATTTGTTGGTTGGGCTTACTGGTCGCTACAGTCAGGATAGCCGTCAGCAGGTGGCCTGGCAGAAAAAACAGCGTGAAGCGGGCATTTTTGATCAACCCATGCTTCGAATCATCTGTAAAGATCAACGGAAGGCTGATGAGCAATATTGTTATGGCTATTGCCAACCCCACGGCGAATGCCGCTGCTTTGAGCCAATCGGCCACATTGCCGCGAATCAGCGTGACCTCAACGGAACCGTTGTCCCAGCGCATCTTCATGGGCTATGCATCTCTCATCTCAGCCAGTGATGCGGGATCTTGCCGGTAATAATCCCTGAGCAGCACATAAAGCTCCGGATGTTCGGTATTAAGCGCCTGCGGAGTTTCGAAGAAAGTTTCCGTGGCGACGGCGAAAAACTCGGCCGGCGCCTCGAGGCCGTAGGGATCGAGCAACGTGTCGCGGCCGCGTTCGTAGTCGCGCGCGAGCTGATCGTAGTGCCGCTGCATGACGTCCGCCCAGCGCGCGCGCAGGCTGCGATCTTCCAGCGGCGGCACGCCGTCGGTATGGGCGGCGGCCGCGTCCAGTTGATGCGCGAACTCATGCAACACGACGTTGTACGCGTCGTCGGAGCGCGCGGTGCTCTGCTGGACTTCGTCCCACGCGAGCACGACGACGCCGAGGTCCCACGACTGCCCCGCGTGCTCAATCGGGTCTTCGGCGACCGTGCCGTCCGGGCCGTGGTGATCGTCGTGCACCAAGAACATGCTGGGGTACACGAGGACCGTCTTCAGCCGCGGAAAATAACCGTCCGGATTGCCGAGCAACAGGCACGCGGCGTGGCCCGCGATGGTGACGCGGATTTCATCGTTCAGCGTGAATCCCCGGCAGCCTTCCCAATTCTTCTCGGCGAGCAGCACCTGCACAATGTCGCGCAGGTTCGCCTGCTGGTCGGCGGGCAACCTGCGGTAGTAGGGCACGTTGCGCGTCAGGATATCCGCCCATGCCGCGGGAAACGCGCCGCCGTCCTCCGGCGGCTTCCGGCCGAACCATTTCAGCATCGGGCCCCTTCTGCGCAGCGCTGGGAACGCCGGGCAATTCTCAGGTATTCTTTAGGCATGGGGAACCTTCCGTTCGACTTCGCGGTGGAGAATTATCCGCTGGCGGAGGCGTCATTGTACAAGGTCGGGGGACCGGCGAAACTGGCGCTGATTCCGCGCACGGTGGCGGAGGCCGAAGCGGCCTACCGCTGGCTGCGCACGCGTCCCGAGCCGAAAATCGTGCTCGGCGGCGGCTCGAACGTGCTGATCGCCGACGGCGGATTCCCCGGCATCGTCGTGTTCACGACGCACCTGAACAAGATCGAAGCATGCGGCGACAACCGCTACTACGTCGAAGGCGGATACATCCTCGACGCGATGGTGCGCGAGATCATCCTCGCGAATAATTACAAAGGCACGGGCGGCCTCACCGGCATTCCGGGCACGGTGGGCGGCGCGATCTACATGAACGCCGGCACGGTGAACGGCTCGATTTGCCAGTTGATGGAATCGGTGACGCTGATCGGCGAAGGCGGCACCAAGACCGTGCCGATGGATACCTCGCTCTACAGCTATCGCGGCCAGACCTTCTGCCCGCCGAGCAGCTTGATCCTGTCCGGCCTGTTTAAGTTCGAGAAGGCCGAGGACGATCAACGCGCGATTTACGACCACTACATCGCGCGCCGGAAGAAAACACAGCCGCCGGGCAATTCCTGCGGCAGCGTGTTCAAGAACCCGCCGAACGAGCATTCGGGCCGGCTGATCGAGGCTTGCGGCCTGAAGGGCACGCGGCATGGCGGCGCCGTGATCAGCGACATGCACGCGAACTTCATCATCAACGATCGCAACGCGAGCGCGAAGGACATCCTCACACTGATCGCGCTGGCGAAGAAGACCGTGCGCGAGAAGTTCGGCATTGAGCTCGAAGAGGAAGTAAAAATCTTCGGAGCTGAACGCCCCGCCGCCGTCTAAAAACGCGCTCAGCGGCCCTCGCGCCATTGCATCCCCCGCCCTGCTCCGCTATGATTCCGCACGCGTGCAACCGGGGGGAAGCGCGATATGCCAGCGGGAGATCTCAGCGCGGAAATGAAGCGTCTTTTCGACCTCGTGTCGAAGGAAGGCGCGTCCGATTTGCTCATCAGTGCCGGGTCTCAGCCGGCCTTGCGCGTCAACGGCGACATCCTGCGCGCGAAAGGCGATCCGCTTACGCCCGAACAGTCCCGCAAGCTCATCTACGATTTACTGACGGCCGATCAGAAGAAAACCTTTGAAGAGAAGAAAGAGCTCGACTTCTCCCTCGCGGTCGGCAAGAAACAACGCTTCCGCGTGAACGTTTATCTGCAAAAGATGGCGGTGACGGCGGCGTTCCGCCCGATCCCCGAGAATATCCCGAGCTACGAATCGCTCGGCCTGCCCGATCAATTCATCGGCGTCGCCGAGGAACGGCAAGGCCTGGTATTGGTGACCGGCCCGACGGGTCACGGCAAAACCACCACACAGGCCAGCCTGATCGATCGCATCAACACCGATCGCGCCTGCCACATCATCACCGTTGAAGACCCGATCGAATACGTGCATAACCACAAGACAAGCATCGTCGATCAGCGCGAAGTCGGCGTCGACACACACACCTTTCTCGATGCGCTGAAGTATGTGTTGCGCCAGGACCCGGATGTGATTCTGATCGGCGAAATGCGCGATCTCGACACCATCCAGGCCGCGCTGCGCGCCGCGGAGACCGGCCACCTCGTGCTGGCGACGCTGCATACCAACGACGCGATTCAGACCGTGGACCGCATCATCGACGTGTTCCCGGGCGACCAACAGCAACAAGTGCGCTTCCAGCTTTCGATGGTGCTGCTCGCCATCCTGTCGCAGCGCCTGCTGCCGCGCGCCGACGGCGACGGCCGCGTGCTCGCCGTCGAGCTCCTGTTCAACACCGGCGCCATTGCGAACATGATCCGCGAAGGCAAAACGCACCAGGTCCTCGGCATCATGGAAACGGCCAGCAAGGACGGCATGATCACCATGGACAAGTCCATCAAGGACCTGTACCTCGAAGGCCTCATCACCTACGACGAAGCCAAGGTGAACATGCGGAACCCGAAAGAGCTGAAGTAAGGACATCCCAAAATAGCCCCTAAATGGAACTATTTGTTGTAAAGTCTTGGTATCAGACCGTTTAATGTCAAACGGAACCTCTTGGGCCTCGCCGGATATGAATTATGGTAGGACTTGGGAGTAGAATAGGGCCATGGGGAACAACACTTCACATAATCTGCGGGTATGGCCGCAGCAGCCGGCTCCGGCGGTCGAACGGAAGGAAACACGCCTTCCGACCGACGAAGACCTGATGCTGGAGCATTGCCGGGGCTCGGAAGCCGCCTTTACGGAGTTGATGCACCGCCACCAAAAGGGCGTGCTCAACTACACCTACCGTATGGTGCAAAACCGCCAAATTGCGGAAGAGATTACCCAGGAAGTCTTCCTGGCGCTGGTGAAAAACGCCCGCCGGTATAAGCCGACGGCCAAATTCACCACGTACCTCTACACCATCGCCTCGAACATGATCAGCAAGGAATGGCTGCGCCGCAAGCGCCGGCCGCTCGTGCTGAGCCTGTTTGCCTCGTGGGGCGGGCATGACGATGACGACGACATGTTCCATCCGCTGGCGCAGGTGGCCGATGAAGACGCGGACACGCAGATCGCGTATGAGCGCGTGGAAGTGTCGGAAGCCGTGAACAAGGCGTTGCAGGACCTGCCCGCGCACCAGCGCGAGGCCTTCATTCTGCGCCGCTTCCAGGATATGTCGTACCAGGACATCGCGCGGATTACGCGCGTGCCGGTGGGTACGGCGAAGTCGCGCGTGGTGCGGGCGGAGCAGGCGCTCCGGCCGTTGCTGGAGCAATTCCGGGATTACGTTTCCTAGGAGCCGTTGACGGCATACATGGGCGTTTTCGTGCGAATACATCCGGAGCGCGAGGCACTTTTCGAGTACGCTGAACAACTCGAAGAAGGCCGGGCGACATTTGGCTCCGAAGTCGCCGCCCATGTACGCGATTGCACGGAGTGCGCCGGTGAAGTGCGCACGATGCGCCGCTCGATCGCGCTGACCGAAAGCATCAAGACCCTCGAACCCACCGAAGCCTTGCAGGCCTCGGTTATCCTCGCCATGAAAAGCCAGCGCTTCGACGACAAGCGCCAGTCGCGTCGCCGGATGGCAAAGTCCGCCGCGTTCGCGGCCGGATTCACCTTGCTGTTTAGCATGGTCTTCCAGTCGAACGGCGTGTCGCTGCGCGAGGGCGTGGTGCGTATTGGCCAGGCCTCCAAAAATGCGGCGCCGCGCGTGACGGTGGAATCGCTGCGCCAGGATTCGCCGGAAGAACGAATTCTCGAGCCGGCATTGGCCGCGTGGCGTCCCGCGAGCGCGTGGGAACAGGCTCAGCAGCGCGCACTGCAGGCGATGGATGCGGATATCGATGAAGCGATCGCCGCGCTGCAATCCAACCCTGCGTTGGTGCGGGCCGGTTCGATTGTGGAGTCCAACCGCGAACTCAAGCGGCAAACCCTGAAGACCCTCTACGCGGAACGCAACCTGTAGGCGGCTTATGCACCGCTCGCGCATGCTCCTCTTCGCGGCGTTGTGCCTCGTTACACGCACCGCTCTCGCGCAGCCCACGCCGCAAGCACCCACGGTCGATCTGAGCGGGCTCGCCCAAGCGACGCGGCCCGTGAGCGCGACCTATCCCGTCTCCGGCGCGGCGCAGGTCTACATTTCGAATCGCTACGGTACTGTGCGCGTGACGCCGTGGGGCGAACAACTCGTGCGCGTCTCGGCGGAGATCAAGGTGGGCGCAGAGACGACCGCGATGGCGGAACAGTTGGCGCAGCAGGTCAACGTTACCGGGAGCCACGCGGAGAATCGCGTGGAAGTGAAGACGACATATCCGCAGCTCGAGCCGATAACCAAGGCGGGGTTCATCACGGACATCGAGGTGAATGTGCCGGCGAGCGCGTCGGTCGACATCGAGAACGAGTGGGGCGATATCTTCGTACGCGGATTACAGGGCAGCCTGACGATCAACGCGCGCTTCGGCATTGTCGACCTGCGCGATCTCCACGGCCCCGTACGCGTGCAGGCGCGCGGCGGGCGATGGCAATTTCCGCTGATCGCGGAGGACCTGCACGCGGGCGGCACCTTTACCCTGCGCAGCACGGAAGCGACATTCACGCGCGTGGGCGGAGAGCTTAATGTCGACAACTACCTCGGCAGCGTGAATCTGCGGCCGGGCACGGAACCGGTGAACGCGGAAGTGAACTGCGAAACCGGCCCGATCCATCTGTATCTCGACGGTCCGGCCCTGCCGGATCTCGTGGCGATGGCAAACTTGGGAGAAATTCACTCCGACCTCGCACTGCTGAGTGAAACGTGGGGCGGCACCGCCACGGGCAAAAACCCCAACCCCGATGCGCCGCAGAAATTCGACCTCTCGTCGTCGTTCGCGGATATTCACGTGCACCAGGCGGCGCTCGCGGCGTCGGCCGAACCGCTGGTTTCGCCGAGCGGCGCGCCGTACACGCAGACCATCAGCCAGGGTTACGACTTGCCGGCCGGCGGCACGGTGCGGCTGAACCTCATGCCGGGCAACGTCACGATTGAAGGCCACGACAGTCCGCGCGTGGAAATCACCGCGACGCAGTTCGTGCGCGTGGCGGATCAGGCGAATGTGCAGCTCGCAATCGAGGGACTCGCGCTCCGCGGCGAACCGACCGCCGACAGCGTGGGCATCACGACGGCGCTGCAGGAAGACATGGCGAAGATCGGCTGCACCGAATACCGCATGGACATGACCATCAGCGTGCCGCGCACGGCGCCGGTGGAACTGCGCACGAATTCCGGCACGACGCGTCTCAGCGGTATCAACGGCGCGGTCACTATTGAGCAAGAGCAAGGCGAACTCGTCCTGCAAAACATGCAGGGCGCCGTCACCGCGAAAATGAAGCATGGCCGCATCGAGTCCACAAAAACAGCCGCGGCGATCGATTTGACGGCAGGCGGCGACATCACCATACGCGAGGCGGTAGCCGCGGTGCGCGCGCAGTCGGACGGCGGCACAGTGCTCATCGATACGCCCAGCGGCCCGGTGTTCGCGCGCGGGCGCGGCGGCGACGTACGCCTGATTTCACTAGGCGTGCGCGGCGACTACGACATCCAGACCGAGGACGGCAACATCAGCCTCGCGATTCCACCCGATGCCGACGCCGTCTTTATCGTGAACGTCAACGGCGGCTCCATTTTCAGCTCCGTGCCGCTCACGGGCACGGTTCAGCGCGACACCAACAGCCTGCAGGGTCGCCTGAACAATGGAACGCACCGGATTCTTCTCGAGTCTCAACGTGGCAATGTCGTGATCGACTAGTTCTGGCGCGGTTGCCATCGATTTGACTAGTTGCTACTATTCCCCTCCATGGTCAGCGAACAAATCAAGCAAGCCAAGACGATTTCTGAACTATTTGTCCTTCGCGCGGCCGAATCCGCCAGTGCCGTCGCCTACGAATACGAAGCCGAAGGAACCTGGCTTCCGGTCACGTGGGCTGAATACGGCGACCAGGTAAAGGCCACGGCGCTGGGCCTTCGCTCCCTGGGTTTTCAGCCGGGCGAACGCATGGCCGTGTGGGGTGACACGAATCCTGAATGGACCGTGCTCGACCTCGCCACGATGGCGCTGGGCGGGTCCACCGGCGGCATCTACCAGACCAACACGCCGGAGCAAGCCGCCTACATCATTACCGATTGCGCCGCGGTCGTCGTGGCCGTCGACGGCCCCGGCCGCCTCGCGCGCGCGCAATCCATCCTCGCCGAAACGCCCACGGTGCGATTCTTTGTGAACTGGGGCCCGGCGGGACTCAGCACGGAGGGCGGCGCGCCGGTGTACAGCCTCGCGGACGTGATGGCACGCGGCAAGGAATTCGCCGCGGCGAACCCGCGCGCGTACGACGAAATGATCCGCGCGGTGTCGCCGAACACGACCGCCACGCTCGTGTACACGAGCGGCACCACGGGTCCGCCGAAGGGCGCGATGCTGTCGCACAAGAACTGCATTGCGTGCTGCAAATCCGTGCACGAGCGGATCCCGCTCTCGGGCACCGCGTCGAATATTTCATTCCTGCCGCTCAGTCACGTGGCTGAGCACGTGGTCGGTTTCTTCAACCGTCTTTACTCCGGCGGCAAGGCGTACTTCATGCCGGATATGGCACGGTTTGGTGAAGTCGCCAAGCTGAAGTCTCCCACCGTGATCGGGGCCGTGCCGCGGCTGTATGAAAAAATCTATGCGGCCATCCAGGAAAAAGCGGCCACGGCGCCACCAACCAAGAAAAAACTGTTCAACTGGGCCCTCAGAGTAGGCGCGGAAGAGGCCTCGTATCGCCTCGCCGGAAAGCCGCTGCCCGCGAGCAAGAAACCCATGCACCGGCTCGCCGATCGCCTCGTGCTCTCGAAAATCCGCATGGCGCTGGGCGGCCAGGTGAAGTTCATGGTCTGCGGCGCGGCGCCTATTTCAAAAGACATCATCGATTTCTGGAATGCGGTCGGTATCTCGTTTTACGAAGTTTATGGCATGACAGAATCCACCGGCATCAGCCACATGAATGCGGTCGGTGCTTACAAAGTGGGCACCGTCGGCAAGACCGTGCCGTGGTGCGAGTGCAAGATTGCGCCGGACGGCGAAATCCTTGTGCGCGGCGACGGCGTGTTCCAGGGCTACTTGAACAAGCCCGAGGCGACCGCGGAAGCCATCGATGCCGACGGCTGGCTGCACACCGGCGACATCGGCGTGATGGACGACGAAGGCTTCCTGCGCATCACGGATCGCAAGAAAAATCTGCTCATCACGGCCGGCGGCAAGAACGTCGCGCCGGCGAACATCGAGTTGCTGATCACGCGCGAGCCCATCATTTCGCAGGTCGTCGTGATTGGCGATCGACGGCGGTTTCTGTCGGCGCTGATTACGGTATCCGCCGAGCAATTGCTGAGCCTGCAGAAAACCGAGGCCTTTGCCGGTCTGGAGCCGGCGGAGATTCTGGCGAGCGAGACGATTCAGCAGCGGATTGCCGGCGCCGTCGAGCGGGCCAACGCCGAATTGGCGCGCTATGAGAATATCCGCATGTACCACGTGCTTGATCGCGAATTCTCGATCGAGGCCGGTGAAATGACGCCGACCATGAAGCTAAAACGCAAGGTCATCGAGCAGAACTACGGCGATATCATCGAAGGTTTCTACCACGAGACCGTGACCGAGAACTTCTAAGGCCGGGGCCTTATCCCAGTGTCGCGAATTCCCGCAGCTTGCCGTGCAACTCGCTGGAGCGGGCGGGCGTGGACGGATACAGCGCGTGCAGCTCGTCGTTGTACAGGGCTTGAATGCGGTCATACAGGAACCACGTGATCGCTTCGCGCGCGCGCTTCTTCACGTCGGCAAAGCGCAGACCGAAACGGTTGATTCCGTTTTCGTCCGTCGTGTCGCTGTAGACCACCTGCGCGACGAGCCGGTTCACGGAGAACTCCGGCAGCTGGAAGATCATCTCGATCACGTCACCCGGTTCAAAGTGCGCGGACGTCGTAACCATGGAGCCGTGTGCGGTGAGATCGCGCATGCGTCCCTTGAACTTTTCGGTGTCGCCCTGCACTCGCAGCCACACGGGGTAGTCGGTCGGCACGCGCCAGTCGCGGCGGCGCTGGCCGTCTTCACAGGATTCGGCGCGCTCAAGCATGAGGCCGCCGGCATTGCCGGGCGATCCGCCGACGCGCGTGTGGTACGCCGCGAAGCCTTCGCCGAGGGGGAACATGAGTTCGACACCGGTACCTTCGGGCAGCGGGACCGCCCACGGGAAGCTGACCCACACGGTCCCGGTGGAGATGCCCAGCACCTCGACGATGCACGTGCGCCCCAAGGCCGCGAGATGACACTCGCGCCCAATGGCCAACGGCGTCTCATACGTTCCGCTCAAGCAGATCTCCCCTTTGTTCAAAATGTACCACAGAAACGGGTATTTTCGTCGGGGACAGTCAAGAAATAACCGTCCATAAAGGCTTGAAAATGCTCTGTTTATGCTGAAATTCGTTCGAGAGGCATCAATCCCTATACTGGCGCGCTGCATGAAACCATGCCGTTTGGAAATCCGATGAAAACCTGTACCGCTCGATTGATGGGGCTATGTCTGTTGGCGCTACCGGCCGTGTCGCAGGCCCAGCTCGCCCGTGAGGTGATGGTCACCGGGCTCAACTTTCCCATGCACGTCGCCGCGCCGCCCGGCGACACCGATCGTCTGTTTATCGTTGAGCGCGCTGGCGTGATTCGTGTGCTGAATCTCAACAACAACACGATCCTGCCCACGCCGTTTCTCAACATCAGCAGCCGCGTCAACACTGCCGGCGAGGGCGCGCTTTACTCCATCGCATTCCATCCCGATTTCGCGACGAACGGATATTTTTTTATTTTCTACAACACCGACATCAATCCGGAGGTCGGCTTTTCGCTCGGCAGCCGCGTGTCACGCTTTACGGTGTCGAGCGATCCCAATGTGGCGGATGCGGCGAGCGAAGTGCCGTTCCTCGAAATTACGAAGCCAACCGACATTCACAACGGCGGCATGCTCGCGTTTCGTCCCGGCGATCTGAATCACTATCTGTATATTTCGGTCGGCGATGGCGGTCCGGCGTGTGATCCCAGCCGGCGTGCACAAGACAAAGGCGAGAAGCGTGGAAAAATTCTGCGGATCGACGTCGACGCCGGACCCAGCGGTGATGTCGAGGAACCGTTCGTTCCGGCATCCAACCCATACGTCAACGATTCGGGCGACGACGCGGTTTGGGCACGGGGATTCCGCAATCCATACAAATTCAGTTTCGACCGGCTGACGGGCGGCATGTATATCGGCGACGTCGGGCAGGAAACACGAGAGGAAATTGACTACATCGCGCCCGCGAGCGTGGGCGGCGAGAACTTCGGCTGGAACGCATTTGAAGGCACGGTCGATCCGCCCAACTGCAGCTTCCAATCGCCGCCGGCGTCGGGGATGCTCCCGCCGATTCACGAATACGATCACAACAACGAAACGGCGGCCGTCACGGGCGGCTTTGTGTACCGCGGTGCGGACTATCCGGATATCTTCGGCCGGTACTATTTCGCCGATTTCTCCACGGGCAGCGTGTGGTCCTTCGTGCACAACGGCGGCGCGACCGTGACCGATCTGCGAGACCACACGGCCTTGATGAACCCGAACCTGTCGTTCATCACCAGCTTCGGCGAGGACGCCGCGGGCCGGATTTACATTGTCGAGTTGCAGGGGACCATTGCGCGTATCGTGTCCCCCACGCCGCCGCCACCGGACATCGATCAGGACCTGCTGCCCAACGAATACGAAAACAACACAGGAACGTACACGAGTCCCACGCAGACGGGGACCGATCCCCTCGACTTCGATTCGGACGACGACAATGTGTGGGACGGCATCGAAGTCACGATGGGCACGGACCCGAATGACCCCTTCGATTTTCCGATCCTGCCGCTGAAGTGGATCGGGACGGCGATCGCCGTAATGATTGTGGGCGGCGCATACCTTGTGCTGATCCGCAAGCGCGGGCGGCAATCCTGATCGCTTAGAGTTCCTGCGTGGGGGGCGTGGCGTCGAGTTGAGACGACGCGCTCAAGAGCGTCTGCGCCTCGTTCAGTTGCGCATGCGCGCCGACGAGCACCAACACGTCGTTGGGCGCGAGCCGGAAATTGGCCTCGGGGTTCGTGATCGGATTGCGATCGCGCACGACGGCGATCAGTGTCGCACCGGTGCGGTTGCGCAGATCGAGTTCGCGCAAGGTCTGGCCGCAGGCCGGGCTGGTCTCGGGCAGGAAAAAGGTCTGCGTGGCGGAAATCTGCAGCACCTTGAGCAGATCTTCCAGGCTTTCCTGGCTGCTGCTGGATTTGCCGCGGAACACGCCGTATCCGCCGGCGCGCACGGCTGCAATCTGCGCGGCCAGAATATTGCGCGGCACGCCGAGTTCCTCCAGCACATGCGAGAAAATGCGCACGGAAGCCTCGAAATCCGCCGGGACGATCACATTCGCGCCGAGCCGCGAGAGATCCTCAAGTTCGCGCACATACTGCGTGCGCACGACGATGTGCAGCGTGCTCGACGCGGCGCGCGCGACCGACACAATGTGGCGCATGGCCATCGGGTCGTTGATCGCGACCACGAGCACGGAGGCCCGCGCGATGCCCGCATGGCGCAGAATGCCGGCGCGCGCGGCATCGCCGACAATTACATGCGCCCCGGTGGCCTGCGCATCGCTCACGTGGCTCGGATTCATTTCGACAACGCAAAAGGGCACGTGTGTGCTGGTCAACACGCGCGAGAGGTTGGTGCCCGTCACGCCGTAGCCGACGATGACGACGTGATCGTGCATGTGCGCTTCGACTTGGGCTGATTCATCCTCGACCGCTGCGTCGGGGTCCGATCCTCTTTTGCGGGCGAGTCGATCCAACCCTTCAATGCCGATGGGATACAGGAACGCACCGGCCATCATCGTGCCGACGAGATAGGCGACGAAGAGCTGCAGGAATTCATGCGTGACGAGGCCGGCGGCTTCCGCCTGGTGCAGCAGCACGTACGCGAATTCGCTGACCGTGCACAGGCCGAGGCCCACGCGCCAGGAGAGACGCCCGGGCCAGCCGGCCAGCCGCGCTGCGCCGGCGGTGAGCACGCCTTTGACGACGAGCGTTGCAATGACAGCCAACAGAATCGGGTTGCCATTGCCGAGCACCGCGTCGACATTCACCAGCATGCCGACGGAAATGAAGAACAGCGCGTTGAACACGTCGCGGAAGGGCATGATGTCGGCCACGAGCTGGTGGCGGATATCGGCATTTGCGAGCAGCAGGCCGGCCACGCACGCGCCCAGCGCGGGACTCCACCCGGCCAGACTGGCAAGCCATGCGCCGCCGCCGGCCATCATCACGGCGAACAGCGTGGCAAGCTCCTGTCCGCCGCGGCCGACGATCTGGCGGATGATGACGGGCAAGAACTGGCGCCCGGCCAGCACGATGACAATCAGCCCGCCGAAGGCCCACAGCATGAACAGGGGGCCGTGGGTGTGCGTGCTTTCGACGTTCGCAATCAGCGGAAGCAGGACCATGACGAGAATGACGATGACGTCCTGCAACAGCAGGATGCCCGTGGTGAGATACCCCATCGCGGTATTGATTTCGCCGCGTTCGGAAAGCTGCTTCAGGGCGATGGCCGTGCTGCTGAGCGAAATCGCGAGACCCACCAGCAGGGCCACGCGCGGCGGCTGATCAAAGGCGAGCCAGACCACGCCGGCCGCGACGACGCCGGTGGCCCCCATCTGCCAACCCGTCGCGATAAGCAGGCTGCGGCCCGTGCGCAGCAGGGGGGCTGGAGATAGTTCGAGACCCACGGTAAACAGCAGCAACACGAGGCCGAGTTCCGCGAACTGTTCGACGGACTCGCTGCGGATCCAGCCGAAAACGGATGGGCCGATCAGGATGCCGGTGACGAGGAACCCGATAATGAGCGGCGCGCGCGCGACACGAAACAGCCATGACACGGCGACCGCCGTGCCGAACAGGATCGCAATCTGGCCGAGGAAATGGGATTCAGGCATGCGCTAAGGATGTGCTGACGATACCACAAACATGCGCATCGGCGCGGCCTCAGCGCGCGCCGTCCGGCTCCGCGGCGGGACGAAAAAACGAGAGTGTACTCTCGCCATACTTCGCCTCGCGCACGCGGCGATACGTTCCCATCGTTTCGGCGACGGCCGTGCGCGTCGCATGCTCAAGCACGATGACGCCGCCATCGGCGAGCAGGCCGCTCGCGTGAATCGCGTCGAACAGCGCCGCGTAGTCGGTAAATCGGTGCGGCGGATCGGCGTAGATGATCTGAAATGGCTCTTCGTGGATCAGACGCGACAAACCCGCGGGCAGCGCGACAGCGTGAATGCGCGCGCGATCGCCGAGCTTTGTGCGCGCGATGTTCTCGGTGATCAGCTTGCGCGACGCGGCGTCCGACTCAACGAAGCCCGCGTGTGCGGCGCCGCGACTCAGGGCCTCGAGTCCATTGGCGCCCGTGCCGGCGAAAAGGTCCAGAAAACGGCTCCCTGGCAGCGTGGGGCCGACAATGCTGAAGAAGGCCTCGCGCACGCGGTCGAGCGTCGGCCGCACATCCTTCCCGGTGGGGGCCGCCAACCGCACGCCCCGTGCTTCGCCCGCAATGATCCGCATTCGCCCCTCCTCGGGGCGACATCCTAAACGGAACCGGGGCCGTGTTCGTAGTCGGCGGTTTAGTCGCCGCGCATGCGGGGCACGCTGTAGGTGCCCATGTTGATCTGGTCGAACAGGCTGACTTCCTGTGAGGCTTCGCGGGCCGTTTCGAGCTCGATAATGCCGGCTTTGAACTGCTTGTGCAGGTAGTGCTCGAACAGCATCGAGGCCGAGAGCGTCTGCTGCATGCCGATGCGGATGCCGAGCGTGTCGCCGGCGGCGATGGACTTGGTGATCGGCTTCACGTCGTTAAACAGGATTTCCAATGAGGGAATGCGGCCGCCGCCCTTTTTCACGACGAGTTTCTGGCAGATCACACAGCGCAGACAGTCGGTGAGCTGCTGGCGCACGAGATCGCGTTCAACCGGATCAAAGAAGCTCGTGATGCGGTTCGTCACGCCGCTGGCGTCGTTCGCGTGCAACGAGCTGAGCACCAAGTGACCCGTCGAGGCCGCGCTGATCGCCGTGCGGATCGTGTCGCCGTCGCGCAACTCGCCGATCAGGATCACATCCGGATCGTGCCGCAGCGCGCCTTCCATGCCTTCGGCGAAGGTGCGGAAGTCGGTGCCGAGGTTGCGCTGGTTCACGATGCTCTTCTTGTTGCTGTGGTGATACTCGACCGGGTCTTCGAGCGTAAGGATGTGCTTGTGGTGATTGCGGTTGATCCAGTCGAGCAGCGACGCGCACGTGGACGACTTGCCGCTGCCCGTCATGCCGGAGACGATGATGAGGCCGTTGCTCAACTGCCCGAGCTTGGTCATCAGCTCCGGCGGCATGTTCAGTTCTTCAAAGGTCGGGATGAACTCGGCGTGGTAGCGGAACGTCAGGTGCGGCGCGCCCATGCGCATGAAGCCCGAGGCGCGCGCATAGCCAATGCCCTTCTGGTGAAAGCTGAAGCTGTTCTGTTGTTTCTCGACGAATTCTTCCCAGTCGCGCTTGGGCGACAGGTCGCGGATGAGGTTCAAAATCTGCGGCGCGGAGAGCGGCGGCAACAAATCGGACACGCGGGTCTTGTTGTCGATGCGGAAAATCGGCTTCTGGCCGGGCGAAAGATGGATATCGCTGGATTTGTACTGAATGAGCGCGCGGAACAACAGTTCGACGCTTACGAGATCGTTCGCGAAACGATCGGGCTCGAAGCGCCACACTTCCGGCAAGCTGATTACTTTGAAAATGGCATCGACCACTTCGCGCGAGGTCGTGTAGTTAGTGGAGCCTTCGGCCGGCGTTGTGAAAATCTGCCAGTCTTCTTCCTCGGAGACGGTGACCTGATCGCCGAAGGGCGCGAGGATTTCTTTCAGTTTCTCGCGTTCTTTCTTTTCGGTCTGGATGCGCAGTTCGAAGCGCTCAAAGTCACCCTCGAACTCTTCACGCTCGGCGATAACCAACACGCGGCCGCTCTTGGCGCTAATACGGCGCGGCGCGCCTTCGTACTTGAGGAATTCGCTGACGGCGTTTTCGAGAACTTTGTGGAGACTTTTCTGTTGTCCGAGGCCTAAGACCTTCTCGGGCATAGCAACTCCTTCGTGCAGCGCGGCAGCGCGGGCGAGCCGGGATTTTCCCCCAACAGCGGCGACAGTATACGGGGCAGTCTCGCGGCGGGCAATGGGTTTTCGGGTTTTGATACCAAGGTAATCTCTTACCTTGATGCGAAAACTAAGAGAACACGGACTTCCGATAAAATCCGTACGATTCTCAAACCAAATACGCTAGGATGGTCGCCGTTCAATTCCCGAAATTTGGGGCGCGCTGCCAAGGAGGACCGCCGCAATGGCCGAATTGGTTGCAGGGATTGGCCACCAGAAGAGCTTGCTCAAGGTCGCCGCGATCACGGACAAGGAAATCCGGAAGCGGCGTGGTATCGCCAAGCGCCTGTATGCCTCCGGCGACGGCATCTCCTTCGAAGCACAGCGCTCCGATTACGACGTGGACTACGACCAATTCACCGTCCGGCTGACGCAGAACGGATACGACCACGAAAAACTGACGGCGATGGCCAGTGGGCTGGGTTCGGCCTGCACGCTGCGCGAAGAGGACAGCGGCGTCGCCTTCGTGTTCAACGGCGACGGCGCGATCGATCCGCAAGCCACGCGCGATGCGGTGGAATCATTCTCGCAACACCTCACGTTACCCGAAGTGTGGCGCTTCGACGGTTCGGAGTATCGGGCGGATCCCGTGGACATCGAGATGTTGTTCAAGGGCATGCTGCAGTACAAGGCGAGCGATATCCATCTGACGCCCGGCCAGAAACCGATCTTCCGCGTCGACAACCGCATCGCCGTGTCCGACATCATGGGCCCGCTGTCGTCCGCGCAAATCCACGATCTCGTGCGCCGCATCGCGCCGCCGCGTTACTTCGCGGATTTCGAGAAGCACAGCCAGACGAGTTTCGGCTACCACCAAACGGGGCTCGGCTACGCACGCGCGTCGGCCTTCATCAAGCGCGGCGCGCCGCACCTTACCTTTCGGTATCTCCCCGAGCGCATCCCGTCCTTCGAAGACCTGCACATGCCGCAGGAAATCATGGAGAAGCTCGCCAAAACGCACAACGGGCTCGTGCTCATCGCGGGCATGACGGGCAGCGGCAAAACGACCACGGTGGCCGCGTTGGTCGACTGGATCAACCGGCACCGCAATTGCCACATCCTCACGATCGAAGACCCGGTGGAGTACGTCCACGAAAACAAAAAGGCCTTCATCTCACAGCGCAGTCTTGGCGAAGATGTGGAAACGTTCGCCGAAGCCGTCGAAGGCGCGCTGCGGCACGACCCGGACGTCATCCTGGTCGGTGAAATGCGCGACGCGGACACGATCCGCTCCGCGATCAGCGCGGCGTCCACGGGCCACCTCGTGCTCAGCACGCTGCACGCGAACAACGCCTACGGCGTTGTGAACCGCATCGTGAGCTTTTTCGATCCGGTGGAGCGCGACCTCGTGCGCCAGCAGCTCGTGGACAGCCTGCGCTGCGTGATCTGCCAGAAACTCATTCCCAAAAAGGGCGGCGGTCGCGTGCCGGCGCTCGAGGTGCTGTTCAACGACGTGAAATCGATCGCGAAAGCCATTGTCGCCGGCGACACGCTGGGGTTGCGCATCGGCATGCAGCAAACGCTGTCGGCCTCGATGCTGTTCGAGCTGTACATCCACCAGATGTACGAAAACGGACTGATTGAGCTCGAAACCGCCAAGGAAGCCGCGCCGGACCTCGACATGTTCGATCAGGTGCTGATGGGCACCTACAGCGTGCCGCGCATGGCGCACTGAGGCGCGGCGCAACTTTCCCGCGCAATCCAGTATTCACCGCCGGGGAACCTCCGGGAGTACAACCATGTTTACGCGCGCTTTTTTCATTTTTGTCGTGGTATTTTCGGGCGCGGCGCACGCCGACGATCCGCCGCAACGCGAACTCTTCCCCGGCCTGACAACGAACCGCGTGGTGTACGGCAAGCCTTATGAACTCTGGGGCAAGCGCCTTGTGTTCACGAACTGGCACTACATCAACACGGGCGACCTCGACTGGCAGTTGGACGACGGCACGAGTGTCTATGTGAATGGCGACGTCGATATGTTCGCCGCACACCACATTGGCGCGCTCGCGCCGAGCGGCATCCGCATCGTGGCGGAGAAGCCGACCGTCATGGGTCCGCTCGCAAACCAGCCCTTCCGCACGATTCTGAAAGACGGCGACCTGTACCGGGGCTGGGCGGGCATGGAGTACATGGAATCGAAGGACGGCCTGCAGTGGGAAGTGAAGGGTACGCTGAATTCCGACGAGATTTATCACGTGTTCATCGATCCCACCGCGCCGCCCGAGGAGCGCTTCAAGGCGGTGTGGCAGGACGACATCACGAAGGAGGCGTTCGAGGCCTTTCGCGCGAAGCGGCCCGACGGCTGGGAGCCGCGCTCGATTGTGCATTGGAACGACAACGGCACCGTCGCCGCGATCCGCGGCGCGATGTCGGCCGACGGCATCACGTGGAACACGCTGCCCGATCCGCTTGTCATCGAGTACGCCGACACGCTCAACACCGCCTACTACGACCGCGCGCTGCACAAGTACGTGATCTACACGCGCTACTGGTCGCTCGGCGCAACCTCTGAAAAGGTGGCGCCCGACATCCGCAACAACTGGACCGACGTCGGCCGGCGCGCAATTGGACGCACCGAATCGAGCGACTTCCGCAGCTTCCCGCCGTCGGAGATGATCCTCGAACCGTCGCTCGACATGCTGCCCTCCGAATCGCTGTACACAAACTGTCGCACGACGATCCCCGGCGCGCCGGACCAGTTCCTGATGTTTCCCGCGATCTGGAATGCCTCCGTGGATGACACGACGCGCATCGGCCTTGCGTCCAGCCACGACGGCCAAGTGTGGCACTGGGTGCCGGGCGGCGACTTGATGCGCACGGCGTCGTTCGGCGAATGGAACGGCGGGTGCATCTGGACCGTGCCGGAATTGATCGAATGGCCCAACGGCGACTGGGCGCTGCCGTACATCGGCCACAACGTGCCGCACAAATACCCGCGCGGCCAGCGCAAGTCGGAATCGGGTTATGCCGTGTGGCCGAAGGGCCGCCTGATTGCCCTGGAAGCCGAGGAACATGGCGAGTTTTACGTGGTGCCGATCATCGCGCCGGGGCGCGTTCTAAAGATCAACGCCGAGACGAAGCGCACCGGCTGGATCAAAGTTTCCGTGCCGGGCGTTGAGGGCCGCGCGATTGATGACTGCACGCCTATCGTCGGCAGTCAGTTCTGGACGCCGGTGAAATGGAAAGGCGGCGACGACATGGGCATCGAGGCCGGACGACCGATGATGCTGAAGGTGGAGATGTATCAGGCAAAACTCTACGGCTTCGAGTTCGAATAACGATCAAAGATCCTTGAAATAGAAATACTCACGGTACGGAATCCACGCATCGTCCATATCGCGCGTCGTGCCGTCGTTTTGGAATCCGTTCTTTCGATAAAACGCGTGCGCGCGTTCAAAGCGCACATCGCTCCAGAGTTCCGCGCGGCGCATGCCAAGATCGCGCGCGGTATTGAGGAACCACTCCAGTAACCGTGCGCCGGCGCCCGTGCCGCGCAGGTTTGAGTCGAGATACAGCCGCTTCAGAAAACAGACTCCGGGGCGTTGGTTGTCCGGCGTGATCGCCACCGTCGCACGAATTTTTCCAGCGTCGTCGAGCACCATGAAGTGACCGGGTGCAAAATTCGCCGGAATGTCCATTAAATCGGCCTCGGCCTTTTCGAGGTGCACGCGATCCGAGTATTCCCGATACACGCCGTCAATTAATGCGATCACGGCATCTTTGTCTTCATCTCGATATGGCCGGAGATTCATTTGCACTTTCTTTGGACTCTTTGGACTGCGGCAGCGGTAACTGCCGCTTTGCCAAGCCCCGCGAAGCTGGGCGGCGTCGCACCGAAATCTAAGCTTTTGGTGTGCGCCGTGCCGGAGCTTTGCTCCGACACCGAAAGCGGCAGCTATCGCTGCCGCAGTCCAAAGTAATATCATTTCCGCTTTGTCCGGAACGACCATTCATGCCGACTTCCATCACCGAGACCTCGCTGCCCGCCGCGCCGGACCAGGCGCGCGCGAAGGCCGAGGTGTTGGCCGAGCTGGCGCGGTACCCATTCCGGCCGCCGGCCTGGCTGCGCAACGCCCATGTGCAGACCGTGGCCGCGCGCTACGGCCGCACCGTGGCCCGGCCCGAGGGCCTGCGCGTGGAACGTTGGGACACGCCCGACGGCGATTTCCTCGACATCTATCGCCTCGACGGCGACCCCGCGATGCCGACGGCGCTGCTGATGCACGGCCTCGAAGGCAGCGTGGATTCGACCTACTTCCTCGCGCTGATTCAGGAACTCCATCGCCACCGCTGGAATGTCGCCGCGATGGAATTTCGTTCGTGCAGCGGCGAGATGAACCGCGCGCCGCGGATGTATCACTCCGGCGAAACGGAAGACATCGCCTTCGTCGCGTCGCGTCTCATCGAACAAAATCCGAAGATCGCGCTATACATCGCGGGCTATTCGCTGGGCGGCAACGTCACCAATAAATGGTTTGGCGAGTCGGGCGATCGCCTGCCGGCGAATGTTCGCGCGGGGGCCGCGATCAGTGCGCCGTACGATCTGCCGGTGTCCGCTGAATATATGGACGGCGTGCGGCTCAGCCGGTTGTACGTGCTCCATTTTCTGCGCAAGCTCGCGCCGAAGGCGATCGAGAAAGACCGGCAGCATCCGGGCATCATTCGCGCCGAGCAAGCAAGCCGCGCGACGCGCTTCCACGATTTTGACGACCATGCCACGGCCCCGCTGCACGGCTTTGCCGACGCCCGCGACTACTACACGCGCGTGTCCTGCGGCCAGTTCCTGCCAAACGTGCGTCGGCCGTTGTTGCTGCTGAGCGCGGCGGACGACCCCTTCAATCCGGGTCGGACGCTGCCGCGCGGGTTGGCGGACGCCCACCCGTACCTGCATCCGCTATTCACGGATCGCGGCGGGCATTGCGGATTTCTGTCCCGGGGGCCGAATGGGCTTGAGGATTGGGCGGAACAGCGCGTGGTGCAGTTTTTCGAGGCGTACCGGAAGCGCGAGGCCGCGCAGGGCCGGAGCTAGATGCTGTAGTCCCGGCGGATGGCTTGCAACTGCATCCAGGTGTCGGCGGCCACGTCTTCTTCCCGGATACGATTAAACAGCCCGCGCAGAATCTCGCGCTCGCGGTCGGTCATGGAGCCGTCGCGCAGCGCAATCTGGAGCAGGGTCATGATTTCGTCCTTGCTCAGCGATGCGTGGTCCGAATACATCGCCAGCGCGGCATACGCGAGTTCGATGTCGCCCTGAACTTTGGGCACTTCCGCTTTTTTTCGCGCGTTTGGCATTGGTCCCACCCCATCCCGCTGGTTGAACGATCATCATGCCATATTTTGCCGATTTCTAAAACCCCTTGGGCGTAGACACGCAGGCCGTCGGCACAGTATCGTAGAAGGTCGTGCCTGCCCGGGCGTTGTGGATGTGCTGCGTCATGCGATTTTGGAAACGCAACAATACTGAGTCGCCAAAGCAAAACGGCTCCGCTTCACGCTGGCCGGACCTGTTGCCCGCGATCCAGAAATGCGATGTCGATCTGATGGTCGTTGTCGGCCCGGAAGACGGCGGTAGCGTGTGCACGGATTGGGTCGGCGCGGTGGTGAGCGTTTCGGGAACGGACCATCGCTTCCCCGCGCTGGTCGACGCGCTCGAGGATGGACTATTCCATCCGACTTGCCGGCACAAGCTCGTGCCGTATCGCACGGAAGAAGGCGAGGCCGAAGCACTGTTCTGCACGAAGCTCGCCGTCGCCGGCATGAGCCAGCGGAATCAGGCCGTGCAGCCGTCGGAAACGGCGCCATTGCCGAACGGCGAGGAGCCGCGCGCGTACTTCACGCGGTGCTATGACCTTGCACGCAACGCCGAACAGTCTCACCTGCCGGAGATGGCGCTGCGCTACTGCCAGGAGGCGATCGTGCTGCTGACCAAGCGCGAAGTCTTCGGCGACGATCAGGTGATGATCCAGCGCGTGCTCAAGGGGCGCATGCAGACGATCCTGCGCCGGCACCAGCGGCCCGGCGCGGCCCGCGCCACGGTCGAATGAATCCCGCCCTTTGGTTATGATACGAAGGTCCGTCGGAATCCCCGCAACCCGGAGCACTGCATGACGCAACTGGCCGATCAAACCGCCGCCATTCGCAAGGGCGAAGAACTCGACCTTGGCAAACTCGAACCGTATCTGCGCGATCACCTCGGCCTGCGCGGCGGCACCTTCAGCATCGAGCAGTTCCCCGGCGGCCACTCAAACCTAACCTATCTCGTGAAACTCGACGGCCGCGAAATGGTGCTGCGCCGGCCGCCGTTTGGCAGCAAGGTAAAATCCGCGCACGACATGGGGCGCGAATATCTGATCCTGTCGAAGCTGCATCCAGTCTACTCGCCCGCGCCGAATCCGCTGGTGTTTTGCGAGGACGAATCCGTCATCGGCGCGAAGTTTTACGCGATGGAGCGCATCCAGGGCGTGATCCTGCGCCAGCAAAAGCCGGCCGGGTTTGAAGCGTCGCCCGCCGACGTGCGCCGGATTTGCGCGGGACTGGCGGAAAATCTTGCCACGCTACACGCCGTGAACTGGAAGGCCGCCGGGCTCGATTCCCTGCAGAAGAAGGAAGGTTCCTTTGTGCAGCGGCAAGTGGAAGGCTGGATGCGCCGCTGGACCGATTCGAAAACGGAAGAGTTGCCGGTGCTCGACGAAGCCTTCGCGTGGTGCCACAAGCACATGCCGGCCGACGTCGACGCCGTGCTTATCC
>CAZUJL010000029.1:0-44351 GCA_964620045.1 uncultured Nitrospirales bacterium | reverse complement strand
AATCCTCAATAATCAAGATGTCCCTACACGACTCATTGGAATTCGCATGCACGTAGTGAATAATTTCAGCAACGATAAAAACGGCCGCTCCGATGCCGACAATAAACCGTGCAATGATGTCGGCGAGAATATCGAGGATGGTGTCTTCGAGTTTACCCATGGCTTCGTGTCTCTGATTGATCTACACCCGAAACTGCGCTAAATTCGCCTGAATTGGAGGGGCGTTTCGTGGGCGGTTTGAGCGGATACCGGCCGAGCGGCAGCAACATGCCGCAGTCGTCGTCGGTCGATCATATCACGCGCACACGCGTCGACGAACTCGAACGCCGTATCGATCGCCTCGAACTCGAGAACCGCGTGCTGTGGGAACTCGTCCGCGACGCGCTCAAAATGACCGAGGACGATCTCGAACGCCGCGTGGTCGAACTGGATCGTCGCGACGGCGTCGAAGACAAAAAGATTTCCGCCGTGCCGCTGCGCTGCCCGTCGTGCAAACGCGTCGCGTCCTCACGCCACTGGCGCTGCCTCTACTGCGGCCAGGAATTCGAGAAGCATTCCTACTGAGCCTTACTGAGGCTTCGCTTGTTCCAGCGCCACCTTCGCCTGCTTCTGAATGGCGGGGGAGAGGCCTGGCAGTTTCAATAAGGCCTCGTACTCCGCGCGCGCGTCGTCCTTGCGGCCGCGCACCATGAGTGCCTCGGCATGCGCGAGTCGCCAGGGCGCCGTGTTGCGTAGTTCCGCCGGTGCATTCGCCAGCACTTCGAGCGCCCACTCCGGATTGCCGCCGGCGGTGAAGGCCCGGGCCCGTGCGGCGGCCAGCGTGTCGAATTCCGGGCTCGTGCACATCAGCCGCACCGTCTCGATCGCGGCGTCGAATTCCTCCAACCGCTTCGTCTGCGCGAGCAGGTCCAGCGTGTGTCGCCACAGCGAAATCGGCGCGAAGGGTTCGCGCATGCGCCACGTCATGTCGTTCAGGCGCCACGCGAACTCATCGATTTGTTTTGCACTCAGGCGCGGATACATCTCGTCCAGCTTGCTATAGGCTGCGTCGAACTTGCCTTCGGCCAACAACGCGATTGACAGCAGGTCCTGCGCTTCGATGAGCCGGAGTTCAGCATCCCGGGTCGAACCCAACTGGGCGAAGTACACCTGCTCCGCATAGGCAAACTCGGAGTAGGCTTCCGCGATGCGTTCGGTGGACAACAGTGATTTTCCGTAGAGCACCTTGGCTTCCACGGCGCCGGGCTGCAAGCGCAGCGCGCGTTCGGCGGTGTGCGACGCATCCAGCACGTTTCCGTACGCGTACTGCGCGCGCGCGAGCTGATACAGCACTTCATATTTCGGCGGAGCGACCACGCGCGCGGCCGCGGTCAGCTCGGTCAAGGCCGGCGCATATTGATTGCGATCGAGGTCCGCCATGCCGCGCATCAGGTTCAGCCGCCATTCCATCGGCGTGATCCGCGCCGCATGCGCGATCACGGCCTCGGCCTTGTCGGTTTGCCTCAGACGCAGATAGGTTTCCGCGGCGGCCGTCAGCGTGAGGGGAGTGTTTGGCGCCAGCCGCAGCGACTCTTCGAGCATCGGCGCGGCGGCTTCGGCGTCGCCGGCATTCAGCACCGCCGTGGCTTCCAGGCGCGCATATTCGGAACTGTACGGCGTGGCCGCGCGGGCCTGCGCGAATTCGGCGCGGGCGGCGGCATGGTCGCCGGCGCGTTCGGCCGCGATGCCGCGCGTTTCGTGGACGACACCCGACAGCGCCCGCGCGCCATACACGATTTGCAGCGCCAGCAAGCCCGCCAGCAGCACTACGGCCAGCGCAAGCTTCGCGGCGCGGGGCATCAGGTGCCGCGTCCGGCGAAGATGACCCAGCCGGTCTTGAGCATGATTTTCACGTCAAGCCACAACGACCAGTTCTCGATGTAGAACGTGTCCCACGCGAGCACTTCGTCGAACGAATACCGGTGACCGCGGTTGACCTGCCACAGGCCCGTGATGCCCGGCGTCGTCGCCAGGCGCCGCATGTGGTGGTCGCTGTACTTGCGCGTTTCTTCCGGCAGCGGCGGCCGCGGGCCCACGATGCTCATCTCGCCCTTGAGCACGTTCAAAAATTGCGGTAGTTCGTCCATGCACGAGCGCCGTAGGAATTTTCCGATGCGCGTCACGCGCGGGTCGTTGCGCACTTTGAAGATGAGGCCCTCGGCTTCGTTCATCGCCTCGAGCCGTTCGAGTTCCGCCTCGGCGCCCTGATACATCGAGCGGAACTTGTGCATCGTGAACGTGCGCCCGTGCTTGCCCACGCGCCGCTGGTGGAAGAGCACAGGACCGGGGCTTTCGCGCTTGATCAGGAACGCGAGCACGAGCCACAACGGCGCGGTAATCGTCAGCATAATCAGCGACACGGCAATGTCTTCCATGCGCTTGAGGTATTTCGCCGTGCCCTTGATCGCGATTTCGTTGACCTGCACAACCGGCTGACCGGCCATGTCTTCCAGCCGGCGTCCCTGCATCAGGATGCCGGAGAAATCCAGCGAAAGCTTCACCACCACATCGCGCTTGTGGCACTCCTCGACGAAGTCCATCAGGCCCATGCCGAGGCTTGCGGCATTGGTCACCACGACTTCGTCGATGCGGTGGTCGTTGATGATGGAGAGAATCGCGCTTGGCACGCCGAGATACTGGAACTTCGCCGCCGACACGACCGGTGCGGTGGCCGGCAAGCGATCGGCGATGTAGCCCACGATTCGATACGTGCGGTCGGGGTACGATTTCATTTCGGTCATCAGCGCGCAGGCGCGATCGCCAACGCCCTGCACCGCCACGCGCCGGTAGCCGATTCCGCGCCGCAACATTTCGTTGCGCAGCGCGGCCAGCGCGGAATGCGTCGCACTGACCAGCACCAGGTTCAGCACCCAGTCGATCGCGAACACGGAACGCGAGTAACCGAACTGCGGGAAGTCCGTCATGCCGCGATAGGTGAACGACAGCACGATGAGCACGACGGTACCCACGGACACCGCCTTGGCGATGTTCACCAGATTGCGCGCGGTCTGCCGGTTCAGCATGCGCTCTTCGTAGACGCCGAAGAGGTTGTACATGAACAGACGCACGAATGGCGCCGCGAGAATGATCGTGACGTAGGGTTCGAACCAGCGGTTCGTGCGCAAGTACTCGATGGTGTTGATCAGGCCCGCGGTCGGGGAGGGCATGCGGATGAGATAGGCCGCGAGGAAACATCCCGCCGCGAGCAAAATATCGAGCAGCAGTAGGGGAGTAATTCGAATCAGATACCGGCTCGTGCGGGACACGCGCTATCCTCGTCGCTCTACCTGCCGATTGTGCGGCAACTAGTGAATTATAGCGAAAAACGGGCGATTTTGCTCAAGTCGCCGCGCGCCGTGCCTGGGCCAGCCGCTTCAGCACGGCCTCGTATTTGTCCGTCACCACGTCCCACAGGTACTCCTCGCGAATCCGCGCCACGGCCTTCGCGCGGTACTGCCGCACCTCCTCGGGGTGATCGATGAGGTGCTGCATCTTCGCGCGCAGGTCCTCGGCCGAGAGCTGGTATTTCACGCCGGCGCTCGCGATGGCGTAAGCGTTGTCGGGCGTGTCCAGTGTCATAACACACGCGCCGAAGCCCATCGCTTTGAGCAGGCCGAGGCTCGTGCCGCCCGGCTGGTTTCCGTGCAGCACGAAGTAGCAGTGGTGGTGCAGCGTCTTCACGTGTGCCGGATCATAGATGCCGCCCGGGAACACGATGCGCGCGTCGCGATTTTTGGGCAGGTTCTTCGCGTAGGCCGAGTCGCCATCGCCGCCGAAAAACAGCTTCATGTCGGTCTTCACCGAGCCGAAGGCGTCCAAGAGGTACTCGCAACTGTTCTCTGGCACGTGCCGACTCAGAAATAGCAGGTACTTGCCTGATTCGAGCCCATACTGCCGCAGAATCTCCGCCTGTTGCGCCGGCGGCACGTCGGATTCTTCCGGGAATTCGGGCACGGCGCCATTGGGAATGTAGAGCGCCGGCGGATCGCAGCGGAAGGTCTCGTTGTAGTAGTCGCACACCGAGACCGCGTCGATGATCATCTGATCGATGACTTTGGTGCAGAGCCACGCGGAGCTGTAGATGAATGTCTTTGCGACGCCGCCCCACTTCGCGCGGCGCCAGTCGAAGCCGTTCGGATTCAGCGCCACGTTGTAGCCGAAGGCTTTTGGGATCAGGCACAGGCTCGCGACGCTTGGGTTAAACGCGAGGATCACGTCCGGCTTTTGCCCGAGCACGTGGATCATGCTGAGCAGCGTGTGGCTGTAGGTGTCTGTAATTTTTGTTTTCAGGCTCGGCAACACGATGCGCCGGATGCCCTCGAACTCGGTCGCGTTGTCGTCCCAAGTGCCGCGGCGGCAGTACACGATCACCTCGTGCCCGCGCTGCACGAGCCGCTTGCCGACTTCTTCGCCGCAGGTCTCGAGCCCGCCGTAGTTCGCCGGCACGCCGCGTATGCCAATCATGGCCACCTTCATGCCGCGGCCCCCGCCATCACGCGTTCGTACACGGCCAGGATGCGTCCGTAGTGCGCGCTGCACTCGGCCTCCACGCGGGCACGGCCGCGCGCGCCCATGGCCAGCGCTTCCGCCGGCGAGTCCATGAGCCGCCGGATTTTCGCGGCGAGGTCGTCGGCGTCGCCGGGCGTGAACAGCAGGCCATTTTCGTCGTCGTCGATCGATTCGGGAATGCCGCCGATGCGCGCGCCGATCGCGGGCCGGCTGAGGGCCTGTGCCTCCCAGATCACGAGGCCGCAGGTCTCGTACCACTCGCTTGGCAGCACCAGTGCCCGTGCGCCGGCGAGCCGCTTAACATACGCGTCGCCTTCCAAGAATCCTGTAAATTCCACATTGGTTAGCGCCAGCTCGCGCGTCATCGCTTCGAGTGCGGCGCGATCCGGTCCGTCGCCCAGCAGTACGAGGCGGACGTCTGGCAACGTCTTCATCGCGCGCAGCAGAGTGCGCAGTCCCTTCTCCGGCGAGAGCCGTCCCGCGTACGCGATGTAGTCGCCCGGCGTGGTGCGCGGGGAAAATTTTCCGATCGGGATGTACATCGGCACGTGCGCCAGTTTTTCCGCCGGCATCCCGCCTTCGATCAATTTCGCGCGCACGAAATCCGTCGCGTACACGATCGCGCTCAGGTTGTCCTCATAGATTCGCAGGGCCTTGTGCAGATACATCGCGCCCGCGGCCAGCGCGCTCGCGGCGTAGGAATCCTTCATGCACTTTCGCGTCACGCAGCGATGATACTGCCCCGGCACGCACCGGCCGCAGATTTCCCCGCGCGCCGCGACGTACATCTGGTAGTTCGGGCAGATCAGCTTGTAGTCGTGCGCCGTGAACACCATCGGCACGCATGCATCGCGCAATGCGTGCACCACGGACGGTGAGAGGTGGTGGTCGATCAGGTGCAAATGGGCCACGTCGGGGCGCAGATCGCGCACCAAATCCCGCAGCTTATCGCGGGACTCGAAGGAATACACGGTGCCCCCGAGAATGCGCGGGGCCTTGCGCAGCGCGCCCAGCGGCCCCAGGCCGCGGTAGTCCAGCGGGCTGGGGAAATATTTCGCCTGCGGGCTCGTCCGGTTGCGCGGGTCCTGGATCGCGAAGTGGATTACGTCGTGCCCGTGCGCCGTCAGCAGTTCCGACAGATCGAACATGTACGCGTCCGCGCCGCCGGCGCGCCAGAAAAACTTGTTGATCTGCAGGATGCGCACGCGCCGATCCCTAGCGCCACGCGTCGCGTGGTTGTCTGCCGCCGCCCCGCGCGGTAGGATGAATGGTTGTGGACGGATCGTGGATCAATCGGCGCGTGGGGTGCGTATGCATCGGCGACAATTCCCAAAATGCCGCCGGAGTGTAACATGAACGCCGGAGACCCCGCGTGACCGCGCTGCTCGTGTTCGACGAAGGATACGTCCCCCGCATGTGGGGCGGCACGCGCCTGCGCGATGTCTTCGGCAAGCTGGTGCCGACCGAGAAACCCATTGGCGAGGCCTGGCTGATCGCCGACCACGCGCAGCACGAGAGCGTGGTGCGCCACGGTCCGCTCGCGGGCCGCACGCTGCGCGAGTTGCTCGCCGAAAATCCCCAACCGATCCTCGGTTCGCGTGCGCGCCTCACGGTGCACGGCCGTTTTCCGCTGCTGCTCAAGCTGCTCGACGCGGGGCAGGAGCTCTCCGTGCAGGTGCATCCCGACGACGCCGCCGCCGCGCGGCTGAATGAGCCGGACGTCGGCAAGACGGAGATGTGGTACATCCTCGAAGGGCGGCCGGAAAGCGTGATCTATTGCGGCCTGCCGCCGGACGTGGACGCGGCGCAATTTGAGTCGGCGCGCCGCATCGGTCGGCTTGCCGATTTGCTCACGCGCATCGAGGCGCGGCCTGATACGGCCGTGTTCGTGCCCGCGGGGACCGTGCACGCGATCGGCGGCGGTTGCATGCTCGCGGAGATTCAGCAGAACAGCGATCTTACGTATCGCATCGACGACTGGGGCCGCGTGCAGCCCGATGGTACGCCGCGCGCCTTGCATCTCGACAAAGCCATGCAGGTCACGCGCTTCGGCTCGCACCATGCCGGCGCGTCGCATCCGCTGGCGTACGAACAGCCCGGCGCGCGCGTCACGGTGCTGGCGGCGTGCCGTTATTTCGCCGCCGAGCATATTGCGGTCTCCGGCGGCACGACGATTGGCGTGCGCGGCGAGTCGTTTCAGTTGTGCCTGGGCCTCGACGGCAAGCTCACCGTCGTCGCCGACACTGATGAGCACGCGCTGAATCCCGGCGAAGCCTTGCTGATTACCGGCGAGACGAAGACCGCCGAAGTGCGCGGCCAGGGTTCATTTTTGAGGTACTACGTCCCCGATCTGAAGAAGGACGTGCTGCGCCCGCTGACGCGGGCGGGCCACAGTGCCGAGGCCATCGTCGCGCTCGGCGGCGATGCGTCCACGAGCGATCTCGCGCTGCACGCCGAGGCCCACGCCGGTGATTGAATCGCTTGCCGTGCTCGCGCCGGGCGATCCGCGACCGTCCGGCAGCCGCGCGCTTGTGTTGCTCGACGCGCGCGCCTACGACGAGACCATTTTCTCCCGCATCGCGCGCGAAGTGTCCGCCGGCCCGGGTGTGCTGTGTGAAACGACGCATACCGGGTCCGCGTATCGTCTCGCGCATCCGGATGTGTTGGGCTCCGCGACCGCAATCGATGCGCACGCGCTGTTTTTCGCGGCGACGGATACCGATGTAAAAACGCTCGCGCCCGTCGCGCGCCGCTGCCGGCAGGCGACGTTTGTTGTGCATGTGCACACGGACGACAGCGCGCTGCGCGCGCTCGACGCGGAAGGCCTTGCGCATGCGCGCTACGCCCCCGGCCGCGCGCTGCCGAAGGCGGACGCCGCGCTGCTCGCGTCGGACTGGAGCGTGCAGCGCCGCGAATTCATCCGCCGCTGCCGTAGCGCGAACATCCCCACGCTGAACCTGCAGGAAGCGGTGAACGTCGATTTCGACGGCCCGCTCAAGCGCATGCGCTGGGCCGACGCGGCGTGCATCTCTGGTCCCGCGACGTTCCGGTATCTCACGCGCGACCTCAGCTTCCTGACCGGCAACCCGCGCTTCGACGGGTATTCGCCCTCCATGCTACCCGCGAAGCAACAGGTGCTCATCAACTGCAATTTCATACTCGGCCTCGGCGGTGAACGCGGCCCGGCGTGGATGAAGCAGGTGATCGAGGTCGTGCAGGGCCTGAACGTCGACTTCCGGATCACGAAACACCCGCGCGACGACACGGACCTTACCGGCGTGCCGAACGTGATGCCGTCGGGCGCATACAAAGTGCGCGATCAACTCGCTGCATGCACGGTTCTCATCTCGCGCGACAGCTCCTTGCCCTACGAAGCGCTGCTCGCGGGCCGTCCGGTGATTTACTTCGATCCCTTCCACGAACCGGAGCGCACGCTGCGCGAGGACGAGACCGGTCTGGTCAAGAAATGCGACACGGTAGACGGCTTGCGCAGGGCGTTGAACGAGATCGTTGCGGCGCCACCGATTGGGTCGAGCGCGGGAAAGATGGACGACCCGTACACCTACATTTTCACCGAGCGCGGCGCCGGCAGCATCGATCGCGTGAGCCGCGCGCTCTACACCGTCACGCGCTGGCCCGAGCTCTACCGCACCGCCGACGCCTGCGAGGATCGCGCGCCGTTGCAGGAGTGGATGGAGTTATACGCGCGCCCGCAGTTGCGACGGATTGGTCCACTGCGCGCACTCTGGCGCGCGGCGCGGAAAAGCGTTCGCTAGCGGCCATGCAATTCTTGTCATTCTGAGCAACGCGAAGAATCTCCCCGTCGGCAAAGGAAGAACAGCCGACTTCTTTAAGAGCCATCGTGCGCAGAGATTCTCTGCGAAGGGTTCGGCTCTCTGTCTAATCCTGGGGGAGATTCTTCGCTGCGCTCAGAATGACAAGGGGGAGCGCTCAGAATGACAAGAAATGGAAGTCGTGGCTGAGGATTACAGGAACCGCGCTTTACCCGGATTGATCCGCGTGAACAAGCCATCGCCGAGTTCGCGCATCAGTTTGTCGAGCCGGATCATCGGCAGGCCGAGCACATTCGTATAGCACCCGTCGTATTTCTCAACCAACAAGCTGCCGGGGCCATCGACTGTGTACGCTCCTGCGCGATCGAGCGGTTTCACGGTGTTCACGAACGTGTCGATTTCGGCGTCCGTCAGCGCGCGGAAAGTTACCTTCGTGATTTCGGCTTCTTCGACCGCGCGCTTCGCCTGCACATCGGCCACGGCCACGGCGGTGATGACTTCGTGGGTGCGGCCCGAGAGGCGGCGAATCATCGCGCGCGCTTCGTCGAGCGTTTTCGGTTTGCCGAAGTGCTCGCTGCCGAGCGCGACCACGGTGTCCGCCGCGATGACGAGTGTGGAACCGGTTTCGCGCGAGCCCGCGTCGTTGCGCTTGCGCACGGCGTTTTCCAGCGCGATGTGCTTCGGCTGGCCGATTTCCAGTTCCGGCACGTTTGCCGCGCGCACGGTGACCTCAAGGCCGAGCGCTTCCAGCAAGGCCTTGCGCCGGGGTGACGCCGAGGCCAGCAGAATCGACTTCACGGAAGATCCTCGCTGTCCACAGTAGCCACGGCGGGTCTCGGAAACACTGCGCCGCCCACGGGCACATCGCCCTTGTATTCGTCGTTCTCGACGATCACGGTGCCTTCCGGCACTTTCAATTGATCCATGTGCTCCGGCATCGGCTCGTTGATGCCGAAATTGGTCACGGTGAACTCCGTGCGCGACTCCTCGTCGTTGATGATGAGGATCTTCGACGGCAGCATGTCTGGCTTGCGCAATTGGAGTCGCACGCGCTGAAACAGCGGCGCTTCTCCATCGTCCTTCGGCTTCGGCACGAACTCCACTGCCAGGATATGCGTGTTCGGATCGTCCGGCGGCAGTGTGTAGATGTCGTAGGCCTGCTTCAGCCGGTCCGCGTTGCTTTCGAACCCGAGGTAGAAGGCCTCCGATTCCGGCTTGTCGTCGATGTCGTAGATCGTGATCTGCGCGAGGTCCGGGTCGTACTCATACGCGCGCAGCCCGTCGATCATGTAGTCGAGCGGGGGATCGGTGTAGCGGAAGAGCAGCCGCTTTGGCCGCAAGTAGATCAGTTTGCCGGTCGCGGTTTCGGTCTCGTCGGGATTCGTCGTGGTTTGCACGAATTCCGCGCGCATTGATTCGATCGCATCGCGATGCTTGGCGAACTCGGTGTAGAAATCGGCCGGCGCGGGCGTTTGCCCCGCCGCGGCGCCCATCCAGATCAACGCCGCGGCCAGCAACATGACTACGCTCCTCGCGCGACGCTCAGGCGGCGCGTTCCCCGCCGGTGATCAGCGTGTTCACGCGCGCACGCTGCAGTTCCGGCATCGAATTCGTTTCCACCGCCGTCAACAGGCGGATGTGGCTGTCCAGCGCGGCGCTCAGTTCCGCCGCCAGGCGGTCCCGCTGCGCGCGCAAGGCTTCAATTTCCTGCGCCAGCGTCGTCGGCCGGCCGGCAATCGCCTGCTCGCGGTATTCCAACTCGCGCTCCTGCGAGCTCTGCAGCAGGGTCGATGCTTCGCGCTTCGCCGCGGCGACGATGTGGTCCGTGAAGCGCAGCGACGACGAGAGCGCCGTGCGCAGTTCCCCTTCGCGCTGCTTCTGATCGTCCAGCGCCACTTTGGCGCGCTTGCTGTCTTCGATCAATGATTCCAGCACATCCGCGGCGCGTTCCACGTAATGGTCCACGTCCTGCGTCTTGTATCCGCCAAACAGCGCCCGGCGGAAAATCGAATTGGGCCGCTGAGTCAGTTCGAGCGCCGTTTCCGTGAGGCCCCCCGGCCGTTCCATTGCCTGCTCGCTCATGGTCACTGCTCCTTCTCTCGGTTGACGGCCCTGCGGCCGATTCTATTCATCCCCACCGGAGTAATCCCGGCGTTACTGTCCCAGTTCCTTCGAGCGCGCCGCGGCGGCTTCCATGCCCGCGCGCACCGTGCCCGCGAGATCGCGCGTGCTGAAGGTCGCGAGTGCGGCCGCCGTCGTGCCTCCCTTGGACGTCACCCGCTCGCGCAAGGTTCCTGCGGGTTCGCCCGAGTCGTGCAACAACAAGCCCGCGCCGTACAACGTCTGCGCCGCGAGGCGACTCGCCGTTTCGGCCGACAAACCCAGATCCACGCCCGCGCTTGTGCTCGCTTCCACGAACGCGAAGAAATACGCCGGGCCGCTGCCGCTCAGCGCCGTGACGGCGTCGATCTGCCCCTCGGCTACTTGCTCGGCAATGCCGATGGCTTCGAAAATGCCCTTCGCCACGACTACGTCCGCCGGCGTACAGTTCGCGCTCGGCGCGAAGCCCGTCGCGCCTGCGCCCACCAGCGCCGGCGTGTTCGGCATCGCGCGCACGACGCGCGTCTGCGCGCCCAGCTCGCGCTGGATGTACCCGATCGAAATGCCCGCCGCGATGGAAATCACCAGCGTCTGCGGGCGCATCCCCGGCTTGATGGAGTGCAGCGCCGCGCGCATGTCCTGCGGCTTCGGCGCGAGGAGGATCGTGTCCGACCGGCGGGTGAGGTCTTCGGGAGACGTCGCTGCGCCGCCGCCGATGCTCGCGGCCTTTTGGGCCTTGTCGGCATCGACGTCGTACGCGAGGATTTGGCGGCCCTCGACCGCGTGTGCGCGCACGAGCCCCCGCGCAATGGCTTCGCCCATATTGCCGAAGCCGAGAAAGCCCACTACCCCCGGAATCGCCACGAGAAAAAGTTCCTGCATGCCGGCCGCAGCGCCGGCCCCCCGGAAAACTGCTCTTGGTGCCGCTCCAGCATGCGACTTGACGCGGAAAATGTCAAGCGAAGCTTCACTGCGGTTGTATCGTTCGTGCTCGTTATCGTAATTCGTCATCGTTATCGCAATCGGTCAAATAAAGCCGATAACGATGACGAGCACGATGACGAAGGGGACCCAAATACTCATATTCCCCGACGATTGCGCTCCCGTCAAGAACACATTAGGATCAGCGCACCATGCCTGACTCACCCACACCGCCCGGCGGAATAAAAAATGGCGACGTGATCGCCGCGCGTTACGAGGTTCGCGGCTCCGTCGGACGCGGCGGCATGGGGCGCATTTACCGCGTGTTCGACAAGGTGCTCGGCGAGGAGGTCGCGCTCAAGACGCTGCTGCCCGATCACATCGACGACAAGATCATCCTCGATCGCTTCTTCAATGAGGCGAAAATCGCGCGCAGCCTGTCGCACCCGTCGATTGTGCGCGTGCACGACATCGGCCGCGCCGGCAGCATCGTGTACATTTCGATGGAGCTGCTGAAGGGCAAGTCCCTGCGGCAGATGCTCGACCAGCTCCAGCCCGGCCAGCGCCTGCCGATTGCGGGCATCCTGCGCATGTTCGACGCGCTCTGCGCGGCGTTGGACTACGCGCACAAATTCACCGTGCACCGCGACATCAAGCCGGAAAACGTGATGATCCTTGAAGACGGCAGCGTGAAGCTGATGGACTTCGGCATCTCGAAGCTGATGAGCAACCCGAATCTCACGTCGGCCTCGCTCGTCATGGGCACGCCGCACTACATGGCGCCCGAGCAGCTCAAGAACACGTCCACGGTGGACGCGCGCGCGGATGTCTACAGCGTCGGCGTGATGCTGTATGAAGTGCTCACGGGCGATCGGCCGACGGGTCTCGCGAAACCGGCGTCGAAAATTCGCGGCGAAGTTCCCGCCGCGCTCGATCCGATCATCGAGAAATGTTGCCAACCCGATCCGGGCAAGCGATACCAGAATGCGGAGCAGTTGCGCGCGGCGTTGCGCGCGGTGCGCCAGGCCGTGGAGCGCAAGACGGGCGCGGGCGGGCCGACGAGTTCCGAAGCCGCGCGCGCGGCCGCGCCTGCGGCGCATCGATCAACCACGCGTACGATCGTGGGATTCGTGCTGATGCTTGCGATCGTCGTCGGCGCGTTTGTGGGATTGCGCTGGGCCGAGACCCGCCGCCGCACGCTGGTGGAGGCGGCCCCTGCGGCGGTTCAAACCGTTGCCGGACCCGCTTCGCCCGCGGTGTTTCGCGAACTCACGGCCGCCATGCCGGAGATGAAGGCTCGTGGCGAAAAGGCCGCGGCGGACTATTCGGAGCAGCAGCGTGCCGAGCTGATCGATCCTGTCCTGCAACGCGGCGACGCGCTCTGGGAGGCCGCGCAGGCCAATCGCACGGTGGATGCGGAGCGCGCGCAGGCGCTCGCGTGGGACGCGCTGGCGTGTTATCTGGCGCCGGAATTGTGGCCGCCGAACATGGTGTTTGTCCTGCCGACGGCGCCCGATGACGCCGTCCGCGCGCCGGGATTTTTTATCGACACGCAGCCGATGTCCGCCGCCGGGTTCGCCGCGTTTCGCGGAGCAACAAACTGGCGCAGTGCCTCAAGCTTTACAGGCACGGGCGACGAACCGATCACGGGCGTCGCGTTTTACGATGCGCTTGCCTGTGTGGCGAATGCGTCGCCCGTGAAGCGCTTGCCATCCGCCGAGGATCTCGATCGCGCGGTGTCGACACTTGCCGCCGAGAACCGCGTGTGGCCCTCCGGCGTGGATCCCGCCATTGAAACGGCGGAGGCGGACGCAGCCGCCGGCGCCGAGTCCACAGACGATTCAGTTGAAGCGGAAGCGCTCCCCGCGCGCACGGCTACGCCGTGGATTTTTTTTCCGGCCGATGAATTCGCCGCGTGGGGGGAATGGACATCCACGAGCGACGCGAATGTTGCTCCGGCGGATGCGACCTTCGGCGATGTATTCCTGACTTGGGGCGGTGCCTGGCGCAACGAGGAATTTCTTGCCGAGGACGCCGTGCCGATGAATTTTGAAGACGCCGATCCGGCGGTGGGTTTCCGCGGCGCACTGGATTTACCCCGCTCGCTCGCCGAATTGAACGCGGTGAAGTGAAAGAATCACGAGCAGCGAAAATTTCGCAGGCCTGGTCAAGTATTCTGTTTACTAAATATTTGACTTGTGTGAGCCGGTTCACGTAGCATTTGGCTCGCATTTGCTGCGGAAGAAGGCGTTGTCATGGATCGTCTGGCGTGCCCTCACTGTAATTCTGGCCGATTGGCTACTGCTCCTGTTCCCAAGGACGTGGTCGTCGTTATGCCCTGCCCGGCCTGTCGCGGATTGGTGGTCATGTTCCGCCGCCGCGCCCTCGCACTCGACCGGAGCATCCTCGAAAAAGGTTCGCAGCAAGACCGCAAGATGCACATTGCCGGCATCATCGCCGAATTCCTGGAGCCGGGGCTGCTGAAGTTCGCGACGGCCACCGGGGAATTGGAGCCGACCCTCGAACAAGCCGAGGCGGCCGATGCCGCGCAAGCGCCGATCAGCGAAGACGAGCTGCGCGAATTTGCCCGCGTGCAACTGCGCCGCATCGACGACCGCGAATACTTCAAACGTCACTTGGGCTGAACGGCCCCGCCTTCACCGATTTCGCCGCCTCGAACAACGCGATTCCTGTCGCCACCGCCGCGTTTAGACTTTCCAGGCCGCCCGCCAACGGAATTTTCGCCAGCACGTCGCATTCCTTGTGCGTGGGCCCGCGCATGCCCTTCGTTTCGTTGCCCACGACCAGCACCGTGCGCTTCGCCCATTTCGCCGTAAACACGCTCTCGGTGCCGTCGGCATCCAGCCCAAAGATCCAGAAGCCAGCGTCCTTCAGCGTGCGCAGCGCCTGCGCCAAATTGCTCACCATGGCAATGGGTAATCGTAGCGCCGTGCCCGCGCTCGCGTGCAGCACGGAATCGTCCACCAGCGCGCCGCCCTTCGTCGGCACCACAAGGCCCGCCGCGCCCGCACCGAGCGCACTGCGCGCGATGAGGCCGACGTTGCGTGGATGCTGTACCTGATCGAGCACGACGATGATTGCCGTATCGCCACACTGTTCGATCAGTTCTTTTAGCTGGATGTACTCGACCGGACTGATCTTTGCGGCGACACCCTGATGCTCCGAGGTGTCGCAGAGCACATTCAGTTTCGCCAGCGGCACGCGATCGACCGGGAGATGCAGCGCCTTTGCTGCGTCCAGAATTTCGCGCGCGCCCGGCACCTTCGCGTCCGTCGCCAAAAACACACGCGAGATCGCGCGGCCCGACGCCAGCGCCTCGGTCACCGCGCGTACTCCGTGAATCATCGTTTCGTTCGCCATGCGCAAGAGGATAGGGAAGGGCCGCGCGCCATGCAACGACCCGCCCGGGTAACTGGGCCGGCCTCGGCCCGCTGTGTTACGATCCCCGCGACACGATGATGTCCATCTCACCCTATGCCCAAGCGTGATCCCGCCCCGGCCAACGACGACTCGTTGAAGGCCTATGGCCGCCTGCTGCGCTATGCCCTGCATTACAAAGGCCGTATCGCCATCATGGTGGCGCTCTCGCTGGTGGTCGGCGCTTCGCTCGGCTCGGTGATTTTCGCCGCAGGCACGGCCGTCAACGTGATTTTTCTGAACGACGTGGACTTCGCCCAGAAGTCCGCCGAGCTTAAAGGCCAAGTGGCGCACCTGGCCCACGAGACAAAAGAGGCCATCCAGAGTCTCCCTGACGCGATCGCCGAGCCGCTGATTTCCTGGGCGCCCAAGAACACGCCTGATCGCGCGGAAGCGCTGCTGCATGACATGCGCACCGACCGGCAACATGCCGTGCAGGTCATCGTTACCATCGTGCTCGGGTTTACCGTGCTCAGCGGCCTCGCGCGGTTCTTGATGGAGTACTACGCGACCACGCTCGGCGTATACGTCAGCATTCGCCTCAACCGCGAGATGTTCGCCAACCTGCTGAACCTCTCGCAGCGCTTTTACGACAAGCACGCGGTGGGGGAGATCGTGTCGCGTTTCACCAACGACGCGTTCATGGTGAACAAGGGCCTCGCCGAAATTTTCACACGCGCGCTGCGGGAGCCCGCCCGCGTGGGCTTTATGCTGTTTCTCGCGATGGGGGTCGATCTATACCTCACGCTCGTCGTGATGCTCATCGTCTCGCCGCTTTTCCTCGTGGTGATGTGGATTGCCAAGAGCGTGAAGAAGGCCGTGCGCCGGTCGCTGCGCCGCATGGCGACGATGGCGTCCCTGCTGAACGAAACCGCGCGCGGCATCGCGATCGTCAAAATCTTCCGCATGGAGGACTACGAGCAGCGCCGCATGGACCTTGAGCTCAAGCGCCTGCGCCGCCAGCGCAAGCGCCTCGCGCGCGCGGACGCCGTCGTCACGCCGCTCACAGAACTCATGGTCGTGCTCGCGATGGGTGCGTTCTTATTGCTGGCCGAACGCCGCGTGGCCTCGGGCACGCTGCAGGCCGGCGACCTCGTGATCCTGCTCGGCGCGCTCGCCGCCATGCTCGACCCGCTGCGCGTGCTGAGCAAGGTGCCGAACCTGATTCAGACCAGCGCCGCCAGCGCCGCGCGCGTGTTCGAGTTCATCGACTACAAGCCGGAAGTGGACGAACGCTCCGGCGCGCGCGAGATTTCCGTGCTGCGCAACGCGATTCGCTTCGAGGATGTTCGCTTCGGGTACAACCCGGACCAAACCGTGCTCACGGGCGCGACGTTTGATGTACCGCGCGGGCAGATGGTCGCGCTGGTCGGTTTCAGCGGCGCGGGGAAGAGCACCATCGTAAAACTGCTGCCGCGCTTTTATGATCCGCAGGGCGGCCGCATCACGATCGACGGCGTAGACATTCGCGACGCGACGCTCGCCAGCCTGCGCGGCCAGATCGGCATGGTGACGCAGGAAACGCTGCTGTTCAGCGAGAGTGTCGCGGCCAACATCGCCGCCGGTGCCGCCTCGCCTGACGACAAGAAAGTCCGCGCCGCGGCAAAGGCCGCGCACGCCGATGGGTTTGTGGAAGCGCTGCCGGAGCAATACGAAGCTGAACTTGCCGAGGGTGGCGGGAACCTCAGCGGCGGCCAGCGCCAGCGCATGGCGATCGCGCGCGCCGTGTACAAGGACGCGCCGATTCTTATTCTCGACGAGGCGACCTCGAGCCTTGATTCCGAAAGCGAACGCGCGATTCTCGACGCGCTCGATCACTTCGTGCAAGGCCGCACGACGCTCGTGATCGCGCACCGGCTGTCCACGATTCTCAAGGCCGACAAGATTGTGGTTCTCGACGGCGGCCGCGTGGTCGACGAAGGCACCCACGCCGAACTCATCGCCCGCGACGGCCTCTACCGCCGTCTCTACCGCATTCAATTTGCAGCGGATGCAACGCCTGAAGCGAGCAATGAGTAATTTTGGACAGGATTAACAAGATTTACAGGATTTTAAATCGTGTTAATCCTGTAAATCCTGTCGAAAAAACGATCCTTACGCCCGATACAAACTCCGCCCGATGCCCATTGCCGCGCGGCAGGATTCGACGGTTTCCAGCGCGACTGGGGTGACTTTCTTGGCGTTCTCGATCAGGAACTCTTTCACGGTGGTGTCGGTGTTATTCGGCGCGTTGTAGGCGGCGATGATTGGGGCGTTGAACGCGTTGACATGCTCGGCCAGCGTGGTTTTCAGCGTGCCATAGAACTTTTCCTTGCGGCGGTACTTGCCGACGAAGTCTTCGAATACATCTTGCGGTGCGGTCAGGCTCAGCAGGCGGTAGAGCGCGCCGACGCTGGGCGGCATCTGGGGGATCACGCGGTCCGGATCGTTCGAGTCGCCCTCAATGGGCCCCGGGTCCGTTGACGTCGCCACCGCTTTAATCTTCTGCAGTACAAGCTTTGGGTCATCGAGCAGCCCGAGGTCGTTGTTGTCGCTCTTGCCCATTTTCGCGCCGCCGTCCAATCCTTGCAGGCGCACTGCGCCGCGCGCGACGGCCTGCGGAATGTGCAGCGCCTCGCACTGGAACCGGCTGTTGAACTTTTGCGCGAGGTCGATCGCCATTTCGACGTGCTGGCGCTGGTCGTCGCCGACGGGCACCTTGTCCGCGCGCACGATCAGAATATCCGCCGCCATGAGCACGGGATAACCGAGCAGGCCATACGAGATGGGATTGCCTTCGGCGCCGCCGACTTCACCCACGCCGAGCTTTGCGACCGTGTCCTTGTATGTTGTGCCGCGTTCGAGGAAACCGATGTTCGCGATCATGCCGAGCAGCAGCGCCAGTTCCGCCGTGCACGGGAGATCACTCTGACGGTAGATCACGGATTTTTTCGGATCGAGCCCGCACGCCACGTAGGTCCGCAGCATGTCGTAGGTAATCTGCTCGTAGTTCACATGCTCTTTGATCGTCGTCAGCGCGTGGTAGTCGGCGACAAAGTAGTAGCACGTCAACCCGCGCGCCTGCAGATCGAGAAACTGCTTTACCGCGCCGAAGTAGTTGCCATAGTGCAACCGCCCCGTCGGGCGGATACCGGAAAGGATGACTTCTGATTTCGGACTCATTCGTGTGGCGTTCCTTGCACGATTTGGACTCGTCTGTCGTCCCTACGGGACTCGCACGGAGGGTCGCATTGTGACCCAGCGCTAAAGCGCTGGGCTAAATTCTTTCGTCCCTTCGGGACTGTAATGCAACTTCTATCGGGACGTTTCATACTGCGCCCATCGAGACGTTTCATACTGCGTCTATCGGGACGTTTCATACTACGCCCATCGAGACGTTTCATACTGCGCCCATCGAAACGTTTTGCGATGCGACTCTCAGCCCCGAAGGGGCGGCAGATTTTAGCCCACCGCTTTAGCGGTGGGTCTTCGCCGCCACATCAAGACAAGTCCCGGAGGGACGGCAGAACGCGCGCCGGATGATATAAAAAATCGGCCCGGTTCCGCGAGGGGGAACCGGGCCACACTCTTTTCGAATCGCGTTTCCATGCTGTAGCGCCGAGTGCAACTAGCGAAGCACGCCACTCCGCAGCACGGGCAGCAGAAAACCGGCCACGAGCACGGTATTGGGCACGGCGTTGAGGCCGAACCCCGTGGCAATCGAAAGCGAACTGTCGATTATGTACCAGGCAACGACCGAGGCCGTCAGCATCATCCAGATTGACCTGCTGGACCGACCCAGCCGAATGGCGGCGGCGATCGCGGCCACCAGGGTCAGGCTCCAGCCGACGCTGATTGCGCCGAGCAACGCCGTGCTGAAGCGCAGATGGGGGGTGAGTTCGACCAGGTCCCCGTTCAGTAGCGTGAAGATCGCGCGGGTCGGGCCGCTGGTGACTTCGAAGGCCGCGCCGGCAAGCACAAGCCCAAATAGCGCGACACCCGCGCACCAGGCGTAGAGCCAGTTTTGCCAAAAGCGAGGCAGGTCTTGGTTGATGGTGACAGAACTGGTGCTGGTCGGGGCGTTGGTTTTTTCGGCGAGCATGCTAATCTCCTTTGAGGCGTCGCTATGTAGCGACCGCTACATTTTAGTGTAGCGATCGCTACAGATGTTTGCAACTGGATTGTTTCCGTGAAATCGGCCAAAACCAAGCGTGAAAAACTCGTGGAAACGCTTGCCGACCACGTGCTCGCACACGGTCTGCATACGGCGAGCCTGCGTCCGCTGGCCGCGGCCGCCGGAACGAGCGATCGCATGCTGCTTCATTATTTTTCGGACAAGGCGGATTTGCTTACGGCTGTTCTAATGCGAGTATCCGAGCGACTGCAGGCGCTCCTGCATCAGGCGGGCCTGGAGCCCCAACCCGTCGGTCGGTTGTTGCCGATGCTTGGCGGCCTCCTGAACGATACCCGCGTCCGGCCGTACCTGCAGTTGTGGCTGGAGCTTGCCGCGCGCGCGACGCACGACGAACTCTCGCGCAGCATAGCCAAACAAATCATGAGTGGTTTCCATCGGTGGGTGGCTTCGCTGCTGATTGTCCGGCGGGAGGACGAGCGCGAATCGCAAGCCTCGCTTGTATTGGCGACGCTCGAAGGGCTCGTGCTGCTTGACACCCTGGGCATGAGTAGCACGGTCAGGTCGGCACTCGAAGGGTACTCGACGGTGTTACGTCGACCCAGGCACCGTGCGCCACACCGGAAGAAATAATCGCGATCGGCGCGTCACCAGAAAAAGAATCGGCCCGGTTCCTCGCGGAACCCGGCCGGCAATTCTTCAGGCCGCCTGGAAGGCGGCGCCACGGTTACATTTTCTGCATCAGGTCCAAGAAGTCCTTGTTGGTCTTGGTCTTTTCGAGCTTCTCGATCAGGAGCTGCGTCGCTTCCGCCACGTCGAGCGGGCTGAGCACCTTGATCAGGAGCCAAATCCGCTGCAGGTCTTCCTGCGGCAGCAGCAGCTCTTCCTTGCGCGTGCGCGACCGCTGCACGTTGAATGCCGGGAAGGTACGCTTTTCCATCAGCTTGCGCTCAAGGTGCAATTCCATGTTGCCCGTGCCCTTGAACTCTTCGAAGATGACTTCGTCCATGCGGCTGCCGGTTTCCACCAGCGCCGTCGACATGATCGTGAGGCTGCCGCCTTCCTCGATATTGCGCGCCGCGCCGAAGAACCGCTTCGGGCGCTGCAACGCGTTCGAGTCGATACCGCCCGACAACACCTTGCCGCTTGACGGCACGATGAGGTTGTAGGCGCGCGCCAGGCGCGTCATCGAGTCCAGCAGGATGACCACGTCGCGCTTGTGTTCGACCAGGCGCTTGGCCTTTTCGAGCACCATCTCGGCAACCTGCACATGTCTCTCGGGCGGCTCGTCGAAGGTCGATGCTATGACTTCGCCCTTCACCGAGCGCTTCATTTCGGTCACTTCTTCCGGACGTTCGTCGATCAGCAACACGATCACCGTCACTTCCGGGTGATTCACGCTGATGCTGTTCGCGATCTTTTGCAGCGTCACGGTTTTGCCGGTGAACGGCGCCGCAACGATCAGACCGCGCTGCCCTTTACCAATCGGGCAGATGAGGTCGATGATGCGCATCGCGACCTCTTTCGGCGTCGTTTCAAGCTTGATGCGCTCGTTCGGATGCAGCGGCGTGAGGTTGTCGAACAGGATGCGCTCCTTGGCAACCTGCGGACTCTCGAAGTTCACCGCTTCCACTTTCAGCAGCGCGAAGTAGCGTTCGCCTTCCTTCGGCGGGCGCACATGGCCCTGCACGGTGTCGCCCGTGCGCAGGCCAAACTTCCGGATCTGGCTCGGCGATACGTAAATGTCGTCCGGCCCGGGCATGTACGAGTAGTCCGGCGAGCGGAGGAATCCGAAGCCGTCCGGCAGGATTTCCAGCGTGCCTTCGCCGTAGATCGAGCCGGCCTTCACGATGCTCTGCTGCAGGATCCAGAAGATCAGGTCCTGCTTCTTGAGCCCGATGTTTTCGTCGCCGAGTTCCCGCGCCATCGTGGTCAACTCGGTCATGCTCATGTTCTTCAGGTCGGTGATCGAGAGCTCTGGGCCGCCCGATTCACCCCCGCTAAATTCTTCTTGTGCTTCCACGTTTCCTTGTCCTTCGGCGTCTTGTCGCGGCCGATCGTTCTCGTGCCGCCGCGGCGGACCGCCGTTGCCGCCGCCGTTATTCGGCCGGTTGTTCGGGCGTTGACCGCCCGGGCGCCGTCCTTGTGGCCGGTGTTTATGCCGGTTTTGTTCTTGACCGCCTTTTTCTGTCATGCGTCCCCTCGTACTTCGTATTCGGGTTGAGTTGTTTCGGTTGTATGTATTGTTTCCGGCTCAAAGCCGGGTTGATTGCCGGTCTAATGAATTTCCGACCAGTTCTTGCCGAGGCCGACGTCCACTTTGAGTGGTACGTCCAGCGTCATCGCGCCCTCCATGATTTCCTTCATCTGTTTCGCCACACCCTCGGCGTCTTCCGCCGGCGACTCCACCAGCAACTCGTCGTGCACCTGCAACAGCAACCGCGATCGGGTGCCCTGCAGCGCCTTGTCGAGCCTGATCATCGCCACTTTAATGACGTCCGCCGCCGTGCCTTGCACGGGCGCGTTCACCGCCATGCGTTCCGCCGCCATCCGCGTGTTCCGATCCGACGCCGTGATCTCCGGAAGATACCGCCGCCGGCCCATCAACGTCTTCACGTACCCATTCACGCGCGCTTCCTCGATGGTCCGATCGAGCCACGCCTTCACATCCGGATATTGCGCGAAGTAGTTGTCGATAAACTTCTGCGCATCGCTCCGGCTCACGCCGATGTTGTTCGACAACCCGAACGCGCTGATGCCGTAGATGACGCCGAAGTTCACTGCCTTGGCTTGCCGGCGCATTTCGGCGTCCACCTTCTCCGGCTTCACGCCAAACACGCGCGCGGCCGTGTCCCGGTGCACATCCAGGTCCTTGCGGAAGGCCTCGCGCAACGCTTCGTCGCCCGAGACTTCCGCCAAAATCCTCAATTCAATTTGGGAGTAATCCGCCGAAATTAGCCGTAAGCCTGGCCCGCCGGGCACGAAGCCCTCGCGGATCCGCCTGCCCATTTCCGTGCGAATCGGTATGTTCTGCAAATTTGGGTCGCTGCTCGAGAGGCGTCCCGTCGCCGCCACGGCCTGGTTGAAGCAGGTGTGAATCCGTTTTGTTTTCGGATTCACCAGCTTCGGCAGCGCGGACACATACGTCCCGCGCAGCTTGTCCAGCGTGCGAAACTCCAGGATCTTCGCCGGCAACGGATGTTCCTTCGCCAGCTCCTCGAGCACGTCCACATCTGTTGAGAGCCCGGTCTTCGTCTTTTTTACGGAGCGCAGACCCAGGTCTTCGAACAGTACTTTCTGCAACTGTTTGGGGGAGTTAATCTGGAATGGCCCCCCGGCCATTTCTTGTATTTCGCGCTCCAGCGCGCCCAAGCGACTTTCAATTTCTTTCTTCAGGCCCTCGAAAACCGCCGGATCGATCGCGATGCCCGCCATTTCCATGCGGGCCAGCACGCCGATCAGCGGGAGTTCAACTTCGTTGAACAGGGATTCCAGTTCCCGCTCCCGGAGGATGGTCTGGAAAATCTTCGACAGGCGCCACGTTACGTCCGCGTCTTCGGCGGCATAGGTACACGCAGTTTCCAGCGGTACCTGGTCGAACGTGATTGCCTGGGATCCCGTGCCGATAAGGTCGGTGATGGGGATGGTCTTGCGCTTGAGGTGTTTGAGGCTTACTTCATTAAGATTATGCCGGAGCCGACTTGGGTCAGTCAAGTACGAGGCCAGCATCGTGTCCATGGTGATGCCGCGAATCTCGGCGCCGGCTTGGGTCAAAAGTATGTAGTCATACTTAATATTGTGGCCAATTTTCGGGATTTTCTCGTCGGCCAACAGCGGCTTTAACGCGGCCAGTACTTCTTCCTTGGGAAGCTGCCCCGCCGTCGCCATGCCGCCGAGCAAGCCGGGGTCGGTGTGGCCGACGGGAATGTAATAGGCCTTCTGATCCTGACAGCAGAGCGAAATGCCGACCAGCTCCGCAAGCACCGGGAATTCAGACGTGGTCTCGGTGTCCACGGCGAATACGCCGGATTTTTTCATCTCGCCGACGGCTTTCGCGAGCATCTTTTTGTCGGTCACGAGGATGTAGTCGAGCGTTTCCTGCGCCTCGGGCGCTTCGTCGAGGAATTCCTGCGTCAGCGCGCGGAACTCGAACTTCGCGAAGGTCTCCGCGAGCTTCGCGCGGTTTAATTCCCGCCGGGCGTAGTCGTCGAGCGAGTGGTCGAAGGTTACGTCGCATTTCAGCGTGATCAATTCGCGGCTGAGATACGCGTTGTCTTTCTCCGCGATCAGGTTTTCCTTCTGCTTACCTTTCAGTTCTTCAATGTGTTCGTAAATGCCGTCGAGGTTGCCGTATTTTTCGATCAGCGTCTTGGCGGTCTTTTCGCCGATGCCCTTCACGCCCGGCACGTTGTCCACGGCGTCGCCCATCAGGGCCAGTGCATCGATCACGCCCCACGGCGGCAGCGCGCCGAAGCGTTCCTTCACTTCGTTCGGCCCGATCCAGATGCCGTTGTCGCCTTTGCTCGGGTCGAAAATTTTGACGGTCGCGCTGACCACTTGCTGGATGTCTTTGTCTCCGGAGATCAACACCGGCTCCATGCCTGCGGCCGCCGCTTCGCAGGCCAGCGTGGCCAGCACGTCGTCGGCTTCCACGCCCGGCACGCGGATGATGGGTACATCAAAGGCCGCGATGACCTCGTCGATTTTTGGGAACTGCTCGATCAGGTCCGACGGCGTGTCTTCGCGGTGGGCCTTGTACTCGGCATAGCGGTCGTCGCGGAAGGTTTTGCCTGGCGCATCGAACACCACGACGATGTGGGAGGGGTTATGTTCGCGGATAATTTTCAGCAGCATCCGCGCGAACCCGAACACGGCGTTGACGGGACGTCCGGCCGAGTCGCGCAGATTGCGGATCGCGAAGTAGGAGCGGAAGGCGTAGGCCATGCCGTCGATCACGTACAGCTTCCCGCCGGCGAGCGAGGAAGGAGCCGCCGTTGCGGTCGGCTGATCCGTTTTCTTTTTCTTACCCGCCATGCGCCACTCCTTCGGCCACTTCCAATACAGACTTCGCCGCGGCCACGCTCGCGCCCGGTTTCAGCAAGCCGCGAATCGCCGCCAACTCCCGCAGCATTTCTTCGCGCGCCGGCGTGTCGTCCACCAGCTCCGCCGCGCGCGGCAGAATATTTTCCAAGGTGGCTTCTTCCTGCAAAAACTCCGGCACCACGCGCCGGTTCGCCAGAATGTTCACCAGCGAAATGCCCACGAGCCGGTTGCCCACCACGCGCCGCCCGATCCACATCGAGATCGCGTTCGCGCGGTACAGCACCACCATCGGCACCTGGAACAACGCCGTCTCCAGCGTGGCCGTGCCCGAGCACACCATGCAGAACCGTGCCGCGCGCAGCACGTCGTACATGCCGCCGACCACGGTCTCCAGCGGGAACTCGCCCGCCACCGCGCGCACCTGCGCTTCGCGCTCAGCATCGACGCACGGCGCCACGAACCGCAGATCCGGCCAGCGCGTGCGCAGTTCGCGCGCGACGTCCAGCATCACGGGCAGCACGCGCTCGATTTCCATATTGCGGCTGCCCGGCAACACGCCAATCACTCGGCCGCCGGCGTAATTATCCGAAATCTGCGTTTGCGCGATCTGGTCGAGCAGGGGGTGGCCCACGTAGTCGCAGGCCACCTGCGCCTTGTCGTAAATCGCTTTTTCAAACGGCAGGATCACGAGCATCCTGTCCACGCATTCCTTGATCGTCTTGATGCGCCCGGCCTTCCACGCCCAAATCTGCGGACTGATGTAAAAGACCACCTTGATCCCCAGCGCCTGGGCCCGCTGCGCCAGCCGCAGGTTGAAGCCCGGATAATCAATCAACACGAGCGCGTCCGGGTTCCATTCGGCCAGCCGCGCCAGCGTGTCGTCGAAGTGCCGCTTGATATAGCCCAGCGACCGCACGACCTCGACGAAGCCCATGATCCCCCGGCTCGCGAGATCATGCCTTAATACCATGCCGGCTTGTTGCATTCGCGGGCCGCCCAGGCCTTCGCATTCCACGGCCGGATCCAGCGCCTTCAGCGCGCGGATGAGGTTGGCGCCGTGCATGTCGCCCGACGACTCTCCCGCCACGAAAAACAGCTTCATGCCCGCCCGATCACACGATGCACGGTTGAATGAAATCCCGGAGGGTATATACGCAACCAACACCCGGCCACGTGCCGAATGCGGACTACTTCGTGACGCCGCGCGTCGAACCTTTTACGAACTCGACGAAATACTCGCGCTCGGACGAGGCGTCCACGGAACGTTCGATCTCCGCCAGCGCCTGCGTCGTGTTCAGCTTCGCGCGGAACATGATGCGGTGCAACTCTTTCACCCGCGCCCGCGCTTCCGGCGAAAACCCGCGCCGCTCCAGCCCCACCAGATTCGGCCCCGCGCAGCGCGGGGGATTCCCCGCCGTAATCATATACGGCGCGCAATCCATGGTCACGCGCGACATCCCGCCCACGAAGGTATACGCGCCCACGCGCACGTCCTGGTGGCAGGCGGCCATGCCGGCGATATTGGCGAAATCATGCACGTCCACATGCCCGGCCAGCGCGCAATAACTCGCCAGAATGACTCCGTTACCCACATGGCAGTCGTGCCCGATGTGCACATAGGTCATGACGAGGTTGTCGTCGCCCAGCGAGGTTACGCGGTCGGCCTGTTCTTTCGTCGGCACCGTGCTCGCCGTGATCGTGGCGAATTCACGGATGACGTTCCCGTTGCCGATGCGCGTCTTGCCGATGAGGGTCTTGTCGTGCTTCAAATCCTGGGTGGGAATGCCGACCTGCGCGCCCGACGAAAAGCGGTTGTTCTCGCCGATTTCGGTGTCCCCATCAATAACGCAGTGCGGGCCGACGACAGTCCCTTTGCCAATTTTCACGCGGGGACCAATGATGCTAAAGGCCTGCACCTCCACGTCCGCGGCAAGTTCCGCGTCCGGATGCACAATGGCCATCGAATGTATGTTCATGCGCCCCTAATACCGCCGCCGCACGGAAAAGTGTTCAGGATGGAGCACAGGGATAACACACACTACAAACGAATTCAAGATGACACAGGGGACTGACTGCGAATTGCCATCACGCGCGAGATTAAATTACGCCGCAACACTCTCCATCGGGTGCTTTGTATTTCGTGCGAGCCCGGCAATTCGTAGTCTGTCCCCAGTCTGGATTTTCGCATTTACGGACCCGGGACAGACTACGAATCGCGATCGTTTCGCGTTCATTCGCCATGCATTTGCACTCGTTTCGCCACAGAAGGGAGTCTTTGAACTGTGCCGATTCGCAGTCAGTCCCTGTCGCGCTAGGGAGTCTTTTTTTGTTGCGTGCGCTCCGGCGCCACGGGCCGGTTCGGCGTGGTGGGCCGCTGGACGGTGGGCGGCGTGGGGCGCTCAACCGTTGGCGCTCCGGGGGTCTTCACTGAAGGTTGTCCTGGAGCCGTCGGTTGCTTAATGGGCTCCGGCCGTTGCCAGCTCGGCAGTCCCGGGGGCAAGCCCTCCGGCGGCCAATTCGCCGCTGTGCCGTGCAGCGCGGCAAACTGGGCCTCCGCGTAGATTGCCACGTCCGGCCGCGCGCGCAGCGTGTGCAGGTATCGAAAATAAATCGGTTCGAGCGCCGCGTTGCGCCGCGCCATGCCGTAGACGTAGTCCCGCCACGCGAGCGTTGCGTTCACCTTGCCGGCCCACGCGAACTCGCGCTGCTCCCACGCCAACGCGCGCGACGGAAACGGCGCCAACTCATTTTCTAACGCGCGATAGCGCTGTGCCGCCGCCGATTGCCCGCCGTATGCCCGCGCCCACCACGGGTACACCGCCTCGCGTGCGCCGGCTTCCGCATGCAGCACCGCCCACGCCGCGCCGAGTGCATGTTGGAATACGGCGTTGCTCTTAAACGCTTCGCGCACCGGTCGTGCTTCCGCCGGAACTTGGTCCGACGTCACCGATTTGGCCGTCATCGCCAGCGCCACATACGGATGGGCCCGCAGATACGCCAGCGCGTCCGGCAGTCCCGCGACTCCGCGCGGCGCGCTGTTCTCTGTCTCGATCAATCCCGCGATGGCCTCGCGCAGGTGCGAGTCTTTTCCCAGCCGCGCGATGTAACGCCGGTAGTCGCGGGCCGTCTCCGCATCGGCGAGCAACATCTCTTCGAAGTTTTCCTGCACCACGCGGAACGAAGGCAACTCCATTAGCGCGCGGAAATTCTCCTCCGACTGTCGCAGGTCGTCGTCGGTGGCCAGAAAGGCATTTAGGCCGCGGTGTCCCGCGAGCAGAGTCGCATCCGACATCAGGGCCTGTTGGGCCTCTTCGAAGGTTCGCCGCTCCTGCACATCCTCGATGCGTGGCGCCGTCTGGGCACATACAGCCATCAACAGGGCCAGGATCATGCGAGTGCGAGGTCCTGCGCGAGGTTGAGCACGGTGAAGCGGTTGCGGATGTAGCGCGCGCGAAAGGGAAGTCCGTGCGGGGCCGCAAACTGCGCGTGGAAATTGTCGCCTGGTTCACACCACTCCGGACGGTACATGCCCGCACATCCCCCGATGGACACGATATCGAGAACAAGAGCGCGAACGGAAATTGTGGAGCGAGGGGTACGAGGCTATTCCACCGGCTGCCCGGTTTTTTTGAGTTTGCGCCACAGGGTGTTGCGGCCGATGCCCAGCATGCGCGCGGCTTTTGCCTGATTGTTCTTGCACTTCCGCAGCACGCGCTGGATGTGCTCCATCTCGACTTCTTCAAGCGGCCGTTGATCGTCGTTGTTGTTGCCGCCGCCGCTTGCTGTCGATAAGGCCCGTTGCGCCACCATCACGGCTTCGCCCGGTTGCAGTGGTACGAATACGTACCCCCACACCCCCTCACGCATCGCCCGCACCGCTTCGGGAATTCCCGAGGCAGGGGTCAGCAGCACGACTGGACATTCGCGCGCCCGGCGGACACCGGCCTCCATGGAAGACGCGAAAATCAGCTCCGGACCGGATTCCACAATGCTGTGTCCGGCCGCTTCCAGTGTGGCCGCCAGCGTCATCCGCTGCGCGCCGTCTTCGATGAGCAGTTGCACACGCGCCATATTCTGCGCGCCTCCTCTGCCGCCGGTGTGCATGGCGCCACCGGGGTAGCTCATGCTCCGTTTTCGAGCTTACTCCAACACTATCCCATTGTAAAGCTCAACACTGGAACTTGTGCCTCAATTCCAGCGGATGCCATAATGCACGCCCTTTAGCAGCAAGGAGATAGCACGGCATGCGGATTGTAATGACCGGCGGCGCCGGATTCCTGGGCTCCCACCTAAGCGACTTGATGCTGGCCGACGGTCACGAAGTTGTCGTTATCGACAGCCTGGTAACGGGCCGTGTTCAAAACATCCAGCATTTGCTAAACAATTCCAACTTCGAGTTTATCGAGCAGGACGCCTGCGACCCCTATCCGGTCGACGGCCCCGTGGACGCCGTGATGCACATGGCGTCGCCCGCCAGCCCGCCGGATTTCCGGCGTATTCCCTTTGAGACCCTGCGCGCCGGCTCCTTCGCCACGCACCGCGCGCTGGAATTCGCGCGCGACAAGGAAGCCCGCTTTTTGGTGGCCAGCACCTCGGAGATTTACGGCGACCCCCCGGCGGAGTTTCACCCGCAGAAGGAAACCTACTGGGGTAACGTGAACACGATCGGCGAGCGCGCCGTGTACGACGAGGCCAAGCGCTACGCCGAAGCCGTCACGATGGCCTTCCACCGCGAATACGGCCTGCGCACGCGCATCGTGCGCATCTTCAATACCTACGGCCCGCGCATGCGCGCCGACGACGGCCGCGTGGTCACCAATCTCGTCAGCCAGGCGCTCCGCGGCGATGACCTCACGCTTTACGGCGGCGGCAACCAGACGCGCAGCTTCTGCTACGTGGCGGATTTGATCGCCGGTATCTTCAAGCTGTTGCAGTCCGACGAGCCGTACCCGGTGAACATCGGCAACCCCGGCGAATTCACCGTGCGTGAGCTCGCCGAGATCGTCCTGCAAATGACGGGCAGCAAGAGCAAACTCAAGGAAGTCCCGCTGCCGTTTTCCGACGACCCGCGCCAGCGCAAGCCGGACATCACGCGCGCGAAGACCATCCTCAAGTGGGAACCGAAAATTTCGCTGCGCGAAGGCCTCGTGCCGACCATCGAATACATGCGCGGCGAAGTGCTCGCGCAGCGGTAATCCTTCGCGCTGTCGCGTGCGCATGGTAGGCTGAATCCTCACAGGGAGGACTCCGCCATGCTTGTGATGAAACCCGCCTGCGAGAAATGCCAGAAGCCCCTCGGCCACGAGGAGGCCGCCTGCATCTGCAGCTACGAATGCACGTTTTGCCCTGACTGCAGCGCGCTGATGAACAATAAATGCCCGAACTGCGGCGGTGAACTGCTCGCGCGCCCGCGCCGCAAGCCGCGTCCGGCGAAGCAGTAAATTTCCACCCACGCCCCCGAGCTTTCGACGATGACGTGTAAATCTTCAGTGGGGCGTGCGTCCTCGCCCGCCGAAGTACTCCATTCCGATCCCCATTAAAAAAGGACCGGCTCAAGCGAGCCGGTCCTCATCAGTGTGTATCCGCGTTCATCCGTGGCTAATTAAAGTCCTCAAAGATCACGCTGATCGCGCCTGCTTCCGATCCCGCGATCGCGGGCACATTGAGCACGTTGTTGTTCAGTTCAAACCGCACCGACTTTTTTGAACTCGCCGGCACGAACACATCCGCGCTTGCCACGAACGCGCCCTGGAATCCGTCGATGCGCGAGAGATCCGATTTTCCGTTACTGTTGCCGTCCGCGATGTACAGCGCCACGGTCGGGTTCTGCCGCGACTCCTTCGTCGTCGGCAAAATCGGATCGACGATCAGATCCACGCCGTCCATTTTCAGCGTCATCACGGCCGGCACCAGTGAACCGTTCTGATGCCGCACGACATAGGCCGCGGAGTTGTCGTTGAGGAGCTGCGGCGCGTCGTTGAACGGCGTCTTGGAGTAGCCCTCCGCGTTCGCCGCGATGCGGAAGTACACCAGCCGGTCTGAATGCGTGAACGGCGTGCGGAAGAAGCGCAGCGGCAGCGCCGCCTTCGTGCCGTGCACGACGAATTCATAATGCTGGCCGTTCTTCGCGCTGAACGGGCCCCACTGGCCGTCCGCGGCCACCTCCAGCGTGATGATCGGCTTCTTCGCGCTACGCTGGCCGGTGTCCGCGTCCACTTCCCACACATGCACCGTCGCGCCCTGCAGCGGCAGGTTGTTGATGTAACTCTTCACATAGCCGCCCACCTGCGGCTTTTCTTCTGGTGTCATTTTCAGCGTCGTCGGCTTTTCGCCGTCGTTCAGGAAGGTGTACAGCGACCAGAAACTTTCGTTGCTCGTGCACACCATCACATGGTCCTGGAAATCCGGCATCCACGCCATCGCGCCGCCGTTTTCCGCCGCCGGACCCGGCCGCAGATCGCCGAGGCCGCTGATCGCGAGCGAGGGCACGCCGTTCGGGTTCGTCGCCGGACCGCCGCCGATGGTGGCGTAGTGCGCGATTTTCGCGGCGCGTTCCGGCGCAGAGAGGTACGCGGCCGATTCCGACGTCCCGCGCGAGTGCCCCACGAGATTGATCTTGTCGAAGCCGGTGCGCGCACGCACGGCGTCGATAAATTTGTCGAGGTCTTCCGTGGTGCCGAGCGTGTACGGACCCTTCGGCGCCGCGGGTCGTGGTTGGCCCGGCGCGCGTCCGCCGGTGGCCGTGTTGTAATCAAACGCGACGACCCAGCTCGCGGGATATCCGTTGCTGGTGAAGTGCATCTTCTGCCGCTCGAACTGATCGCCCGCGCCGTTCTGCCCGTGCACGAACACAATCGGCACGCGCTTCGTGTCGCCCACCTCGTCGCTGCCCGCCACCGGCGTCGGGTCCCATTTCTCCGCGGCCGCCGCCAGACTCCACGCGCACATCAACCCGATCAATACGCTCCGTGCCCTCATTGCCGCCCCTCCGCCGTCCGTGGAAACGTTGTGACAAGTTGTAATGAATCGTAAAAAACAGAGTGTCTTACCGTATCGCGGGTCTGACGGATTGTCAATCGCCGCGAAATAGGCGGGCAGTGCCGGATTTTGGAAGCCTGTCTGCCTGACACATTGACATAGTGCGCACCGGTTGCCACTATAGCGCCGTCGCAGAAGCCAAAAATACGGAAAACCGGAAGGACTCTCATGAATCTGATGGCTGGATTGTTTGCCGGCGCGGCGGCCGTGATCGGCATGATCATCTGGGCGGTGATTACCAACGTCACCGGGTATCAGATCGGCTGGATGGCCGTGGGCATGGGCGCGCTCATCGGCGCGGGCACGCGGTTCGGCGGCGGCGAGGGGAAAGTCGCCGCGCTTTTTTCCGGCGGACTTGCCGTGGTCGCGATGTTCGCCGGCAACTTGATCGCCACGCAGATCGTGATCGACAAATACATCAAGGAAGAAGCCGCGGCGGCACTCACGCAAGAAATGTACAACGACACGATGGTGGCGGCCGATCAGTTCGTGACCACGACGGAGGACCAGTATCCGCAGTTCATTATTGAGCACACGTATATTTCGGAGGCGACTTCGCCCGCGCAGGTGACGGCGGCGGAGATTCAGGAGTTCAAGGAATACTCCGTGCCCGAACTGCGTCAGTTGCACACCGAGCGGCCCGACTTTAAAACCTGGCGCAACCGCGAATACGCCTACGCGAAGGCCGCGATCAAGAGCGAGATCAACATGATTCAGGTGGTGTTTGAGAATCTCGGCGTGCTGGGATTCGTGTTTATGCTGATGGGCATGGTGGCCGCCGTGCGTGTCGTCGGCGAGTGGGAATAGCGCCTCAGTCGCGGTAGATCTTGTCCGTCAGCCGCCCGTCCACGAACCGCATGCTCACGCGGCAGGCCTGACCCTCGGCCCCGATCCAGTCCCAGAAATAATGCTTCGTTTCCGTGCCGCTGGCGTCCTGCATCGTCAGCGCCGCGAGACCGTCCCGGCCAAATGCCGCCGCCACGTCGGCGTACGCCGTGCCCAGCGCGACTGCGTCGAACGACGCCTTGGCGATCGGCGGGGGTGACGGGGGAAGCGCGTTTTCCGCCGGTGGTGATACGGGTGGCGCGACCGCTTCGATTTCCGGCGCGGGTGCCTCGGGCGTCGGTGTGGGTGCCGGCGACTCCTGCACGACTTCCATCACTACCGGTTCCGACGCAACGGATTCCGGCTGCGGCTCCGCGCGCGCGAGGTTGATCGGTTCTTGTGCTTCCGGCGTCGGAGCGGGTTCTGTTGCAGGAGTTTCCGCCGGAGGCGGCGGAGTCACGACGGGTGCGGCGGCCTGCATCTGCGGCGTGAGGTCGCGCTTGAGTTCTTCCACGAGCGCGCGTTGCTCTTCGCGCGCTTGCACAATTTGGGAGCGGAGTCGCTGCTCAGCCGTCTGCTGCCCGACCAAAAAGGCCACGCCGATCCCGAGCACGCAGACGATCAGGGTGATCAGGAGTAAAACGAGAGTCTTGGGCATGAAGGGCGTCAATACCCGCCACGGAAATGTTCGATACACATGACATCATTATCCGAAATTTTCAGCCGCCTCGGCAAGGGCGAAGAATCCGCGCCGAATACTCCGCAATTCTCGGTGTACCCTTGTCTCGCATGCGGCCCAATGCCGTGATCCTTGATTCGCACTTCATGGTTGCATGAATCCGAGTGCAACACGCGCGCATCTCTATAGGAGGATTCGGCGGTGCCGCGGAATGACGCCTCGCGCGGACACGTCCCTTCGCTTATACTTTCGCGCACGTCACCGGGGGAAGTTGGGGGAGTACCGTCATGCAGGAACGCCGCAGTATTGTCCGCCGCCAGGCCGACCGCGAACTTTTTGAACTCGTCGAGCAGAAAACCGGCGTCAAACCGTTTCAGCTCGTGCGCGATCGCAAACTGCGCCGCGCGATTCGTCACACCTGCCGCGCCGTGATCGAGCTCGACGTGCGCCACTCCGCCGGCGAATCGTTGCAATGGGAGTCCGACCGCCACCAGGTGAAGGCGCGCGTGCTCGATCTCAGCGAAGGCGGCGCGTCGCTCTTCTGCAAACACGATATCCGCAAAGGCACCCGCTGCCGCGTCGGCATCAAGCTGTATGACGGCGCCGGCATCGAGGCCGACTCCGAAATCCGTTGGTCCGCCGCGAAGGAACAAAAAGGCGGCTTCGCCCTCGGCATCCAGTTCGTATCGATCGATTCGCGCAACCAGCGCCGCCTGCACCAGTTCCTGCACGATCTCGATTCAACACTCGGGATGGGCCTCGAAGTCGCGGAGTGAAATGAATTGGAAGTGGGTTCTGACGATACGGACGAGCCGATAACAATCGGTGACGTACGCCGCACGTGGATCCTGCTCTGCTTCTTTTTAGGTGTCGTACCTTTGTTGGCTTTCTCAATTCGTTTTGCCGCAACGGGAAAACTGCTGGATGTTGAGCCGATGTTTTCCGGTGCGGCTGCATGGGCAGTGACCATTGGACTAATTGTCGTGTACGGCGCTATTGCAGGAACAATCCCGTTCGAACTAAAAGAAGTTCGCAATACTGCCCGCAAGAGTGACGTGCTCGGTCTGTGGATCGCTTTCGGTGCCTTCGGTCTTCATCTCTTTGAGTTTTCTATGCGAGAGGCGTTGCAGAATCCGACGTTGATCTCCGTACTACCAGTTCGAAGCTCAATGTTCGTATTGGCTGGATGTTTGTTGTTGTACGGAAAAACTCGCGAGAAAAACTAGCATCACTTCCCCGCAAGATACTTATCAAACCACGCCGTCAACGCCGTGGCGGCTTTCTGCGCGTCCGGGCCGCGGAAGGCGTGGCCCGCGCCTAGAATGGTGATGAAGTCCGTGGGCACGCCCGCGGTTTTTAGCGCGGCGTACATTTGTTCGCTCTGACCGATCGGCACTGCTTCGTCTTTGTCGCCGTGGATGAGCAGCGCCGGCGCGTCGTCGGCGGACACCTGCGCCATGGGCGAGACACTTTCGGCCAGCGCAGGGTCGAACTTCAGCGCGGGGATCGGGGCTTCCGGTCCTGCGATCCCGCGGAGATCGGTCGGCGGATAATACGCCACGACTGCCGCGACACGATCCGATTCGCGGTCGACGGGATCGGGCGCGTTCGCGTCGCCTGTATCGGTCGCCGTGCCGAGCATGAGCGCGAGCAAGCCGCCTGCACTCGCGCCATAGACGCCGATGCGGTTCGGGTCAACGCCAAACTCCGCGGCATTGTGCCGGATGAAGCGCGCGGCACGGCGCAGATCGGCCACGGCATCGGGCACGCCGAAGTGTGGGCTGCTGCCGTGGCGCACGACGAAGATCGTGTAACCCTTGTTCGTCAGCGTCGTGAGCCGGCCGTTGCTCCGCTGCGAGTCGGCCATCGCCTTTTCGAGGTCGAAGTAGTCCGACACGAAGCCATCGCTGACCACGTTAATGAGCGCGGCGCCGTTCGGCGTGCCCGGTTTCACCACGTCTAGCGTTAGCGCCATGCCGGCCTTGTGGCCGTAGATATGGTCGAGGCTGACGGTGTAGCTGTCTGCGGCATAGGCCTGTCGCGCGCCGGCGATGGCTAGCAAGAACGGAAATATCAGTGCAACGCGGCGGATATACATGAGGCGGAACTCCCGGTTCCTGCCATTCTGCCCCGGCCCTGCGTCCGCCGCAAGCGGGGAATATTGGGCGGAATGCAATGAATGGGCGGGCCTTGGGTGTCGTCTATAATGGCGGGATAACGCCGCCTGGGAGGCGGGCCGCTTTGGGCGGTGTAGGGGAGAAGGATGTCCATTATGAAACCGTATCGCAAGGGTATTGCGTGGATTTGCGCGGGCGTGCTCGTGGCGTCGGTCGCGGGTTGCCAGACCACCGGTGAATCCGCCGGGTTGGGCGCGCTGATTGGCGCGGGCGCGGGCGCCGTCATCGGCGGCATCGCGGGCGACGGCAAGGGCGCGGCCATTGGCGCGGCGGTGGGCGCGGGCGTGGGTGCGGCGGGCGGCGCGATCGCGCACGACGTGCGCAAGTCGCGCGCGGAACGCATCCAGTCGCCGCAGCAGACCGCGGAGCAGTACCACTACACGCCGGCGGCGGGCCAGAGCCTGAAATTTGAAGACGCGAGCATTACGCCGGCGGTCACCAAGCGCGGTCAGTTCGTCGAGGCGCGCATGCAGTATGCGTTGCTTGGCGCGCCGGACGGGACGGCGATCACGGAGCGCCGCGTGATCCTGAAGGGCGATCAGCTTATTTCGGAGATTTCGGCCGAGGAGCACACCCGCAACGACGGCACGTGGGTGAGCCTGCAGGAATTCAAAGTGCCCGATAGCTGGACGGCGGGCGACTACACGATCGAGCAGACTGTGCAGACCTCGCGACTGACGGTTTCGGGCCGCGCGCGGTTCCGCGTCGAATAATTAACCGTAGATAAAAATGTAGGGGCGGCCCCCAGTGGCCGCCCTTCTCTTTTTCGGTGCAACAAAACGTATAGGTATTAGTTCGACAGATGCGCGTTCAGTTCGGAGAGAAATTCTTCGCCGAATACATCGCGCACGATCTCGGCGACGCCGGCATCGAGACCCGCTGCGCCCGCGCGGCGCTTGTGGTTGCACGGAAACCCCAGCGCGCCTTCCTGCACCGTGAGCAGCGGGCGCTTTCCTTCCACCAGATACAACGGCCACAGCGCGCAGGCTTTTGGCTTTACGTCCATCGGCGGCAGATCGTGTTTCAGCGCGGCCGAGTGCAGCGAGCACAGCGTGGCGCCCTGCGCATCGCGGTACGCGAACACGCAGCGGCCGTGGGTATCCGTCGCGAGGCACGAGCCGCCGTCGGTGTCCTCAAACGGGTCAACCCATTCACCGTGCTTCTTCAGCCCGCGCGCGAACTTCAGCGCCTCGGGCATCGTGCCCACGATCCGGTTCATCTCGCGCGGGTCGACGTACACCTCATACGTCTCGCAGCACCCGCGCTCTCGGCCCACGCATTGCAGCGGCACGCATCGATGCCGCAACGCGCGCAGCGCTGCGAGATCGACCGTGACGCCCTGGATCACGCAGTTGTCAGCAGCCATTGGCGGTCAGCTTTCCGTCCAGGAATTTTTTCGCGCGCGGGACGTCGGCTTCGTCGAGGTGTTCGATGATGATCGGAATGTTTGGATGATCGCGACACAACCGCTGCAAATACAGATCATAGTTGAGGGAGCCGAGCCCCGGCGGCGGAAGCTCGATCTTGCCAACGCCGCGCAGCGCGTGGCCCTCGCCGGCGTCGATGTTGGCCAGTTGCACGCCCTGGTCGCTCGCGGCGCGTTTCACGTCCTTCGCGTGCGCGATTTTGATGTGGCCCGACAGCGCGTCGAAGATCCGGCCAAGTTCGGCGTCCATGTCGTCGATGTTGTGATCTTCAAAATAGTTTGTGGGATCCATCAGCAGGCCAAGGCAGGGATCGTCGATATCCGCGAACAGGCGCAGCGTTTCGGCCACCGATCCGATCACGTTGTTCACGTAGGTCTCCGTGCAGAACACCGCGCCGTGTTCGCGGGCGCAGTCGACCAGATCCGCGATGACGTCGCGGCAAATCGCGTAGCCGTCTTCGGTCTTGTTCTTCGGATGATGCACCCAGTCGCTGTCCGGATCGTGTGTGCCGGTCTCGCTGATGACGTACGGCGTGCCGAGTTCACGCGCGTGGCGGATGATGGTCTTGAGGCGCTCGATATTGTGTTTGCGCCGCGCGGGATCGGGATGAACGAGGTTCGTGTAACCCGAGACCGCGCAGATCGGCAGGTCGTAACGGCGAAATGTGTCGCGAATTTTCGTGCAGTTCGCCGACGTGATGTTCGCATCGGACAAATCCATGTCCTTGAACGACAGATCGAGCTGGACCGTGTTGAACCCGTGCGCGCGGATGCGTTTGGCGGTTTCTTCGAGCGCGTAGGGGAAATAAGCGGTGAAAATTCCGACGTGCAACATGGTTTAGCTGATTTTCCTGACAGTTCCGGGGATGACTTGCCTGCCCGAGTCCGCGCTTGCCATGGCGGCGAAACACAGCGCCAGGCTATGCAGATTGTCCCGGGCGGCGTTGGACGGCGCGCGCTTTTCTTCAATCGCGCACAGCAATTCCGCCATCGTACCCACAAAGCCGTTGCGGAACCACTCGCCCTCGAGCGCGGGCCGCGCGACGCCGTCGGCGGTGCACAGCGTGACCTCCTGATGATTGAGATCAGGGCCTTCGCTGCGAATCGATCCCTTCGTGCCCGCGATGTAGGTTGTGTCGCGCGCGCCGTGCGGCGTGGCGGCATCGAAGGTGATGGACGCCTGCGCGCCGTCGTACTGAATGTTCGCGTGCGCGAGCAGCGGGGCTTTGTTCGTCTGGCCGGCGGCTTTCGAAGCCGACGCCAGCACCTGCTGCGGTTTTCGCGCGCCCATGAAACACTGCGCGATGTCGAACCAGTGAATGCCGAAGTCGTAGAGGATCATGTGCGGCATTGCGTCGAACACGGTGTTCTTCGTCCACGTATGGTCCCAATGTACGGCGAGGTGTACGGCCGTGACGTCGCCGATGAGGCCCGCGGCGATCGCCTGCTGCATGTAGCTCCAGTGCGGCGCCCAGCGGCCGTTCTGGTTCACCGCGAGTTTCCGCTCGCAGGTGTTTGCGAGATCACAGAGGCGATTGCCGAGATCGAGATCGGTCACGAACGGCTTCTGGCTGAGCACATGCTTGCCGGCACGAAGCGCATCACCGATTTGCTCGGCGCGCACGTCCGCATGCGTCGCGAAGTCCACCACGTCCACGTCGGGTCGCGCGAGCACTTCGCGGTAGTCGGTGTGCACGGTCGCGCGCGGACACAATCGCGCGCGCAGGAGTTCGGCCTTCTCTGGCGTACGGTTGCACAGCGCCACAATGTGGAATCCCGCCGTGCGATACGCCTCAAGGTGATAGGCCGCGATTCCGCCGCAACCGATCAGCGCGATGCCGGGCATGGGTCCGCGCGGGCGCGGCGGCAGATAAGGGAGCACCGGCGCGGGAATCTCCCGCTCGGAAGGGCGGGCATCCACCCGCAGGTTCTTTTCGGTCATGCTCGTTCCATGCAGTGTTCCGGCGTACTCTCGCGCGGTTCGTGTTCGTTATCGTACTCGTCATCGTTATCGATATCGAGGTTTACGCGTTTAGTTGCGATTTCGATGACGATAATGATTAGGATAGCGATGACGATGACGATAAATGGGAGTTCGCCATGGCCTACCACATCAGCGACGCCGAGATTGCCCAATTCAACCGCGACGGCTACCTGCTCGTGAAGGGCCTGTTCGATGCCGAGGAAGCGCGCATGATGCTGACGGCGGCGCGCGGCGACGAGACCATCGACGACAACGCCTTCAACGTGACCGACGCGTCCGGCCGCAAGAGCAAGATGACGCTGTGGAACCACCCCAGCGACGATATCTTCGGTATGGTGGCGCGCTGCCGCCGCGTGGTGGATACGACCGAGCGGCTGCTTGAGGACGAGGTCTATCACTACCACTCGAAGCTCTCGATGAAGGAGCCGCGCGTCGGCGGCGCGTGGGAGTGGCACCAGGACTACGGCTACTGGTACCAGAACGGTTGCCTGTTCCCCGACATGCTCAGCGTGATGATTGCGCTCGATCCCTCCACGCGCGAGAACGGCTGCATGCAGGTGTTGAAGGGCTCACATAAGCTCGGGCGCGTCGAGCATCGCCTGACGGGCGACCAGACCGGCGCGGACTACGACCGCGTCGCGTGGGCCAAGGAACATTTTGAGCTGGTGTATTGCGAGATGGACCCCGGCGACGCGTTCTTCTTCCACGGCAACACGCTGCACGCGTCCGCGCCGAACGAGAGTGATAACCCGCGCTGGGTACTGCTCTCGTGCTACAACGCCAAGCATAACAATCCGTACAAAGAACACCATCACCCGAGCTACACGCCGCTTAGCAAAGTAGACGACTCCGCTGTCCGAGATGCCGGCAACAAAGCGCTCGACGCGCACCGGGCGTATATGGACGTGCGCAAGGATCGGACGACCAAGGCGGGGAAACAGTAATCCACCTTTTCTTTGATAAGAAAAGGTGGAGCCAAAAGAAACCGTTGCCGCTTCGCGGAAAAATTACGCGAGGATGTCGTGCACGACGTTGCCGTGCACATCCGTCAGCCTGAAGTCTCTGCCGGCGTAGCGGTAGGTGAGCTTCGTGTGGTCGAAGCCGAGGAGTTGGAGCATCGTGGCGTGCAGGTCGTGGACGTGCACGCGCTTTTCGACGGCCTGGAAGCCGAATTCGTCGGTGGCGCCGTAGGCCATGCCGCCTTTTACGCCGCCGCCCGCGAGCACGGCGCTGAACCCGTAGTGATTGTGGTCGCGGCCGTTCAGCTTGCCGGCGTTTGAGCCGGGAGTGGGCAATTCGACGGTCGGCGTGCGGCCGAACTCGCCCGTCAGCAACACGAGCGTCGAATCCAGCATGCCGCGCTGCTTGAGGTCTTTCAGCAGCGCCGCGATGCCCTGGTCGCACTCTTGCGCGAGTTTGCGGTGGTTGTCTTCGAGGTCGTCGTGGTTGTCCCACGGCTGGCCGGCGCCGTGCCAGAGCTGCACGAAGCGCACGCCGCGCTCGACCAGCCGCCGCGCGATCAGCAACTGCCGCGACTGCGTCGTGTTGCCATACATCTCGCGGATCGATTCGGGTTCCTTGCTTATGTCGAAGGCGTCGCTCGCGTCGATCTGCATGCGGTACGCCAGCTCGAAGGAGTGAATGCGCGATTCGAGATCCGGCGCGTCGCCGCGCGCGTCCGCGTGCATCGTGTTCAGCCGATCGAGCAGGTCGAGCTGCGCGCGCTGGTCGCGCTGCGACACGTATTTATTTTTGATGAACTCGATAAGCTTGTCGACCTCGACATTCTTCGTATCGACATACGTGCCCTGGTAAATCCCCGGCAGGAAACCGGATTGCCAGTTCTGCGATTCCTGGATCGGGTAGCCGTTCGGGCACATGGAGATGAAGCCCGGCAGGTTCTGGTTCTCCGTGCCGAGGCCATACGTGACCCACGAGCCGAAACTCGGCCGCACGAGGCGCGCCTCGCCGCAGTTCATCAGCAGCAACGAGGGCTCGTGGTTCGGCACATCGGCGTACATCGAGCGGATCACGCAGAGGTCGTCCGCGCTCTCCGCCGTTTTCGCGAACAACTCGCTGATTTCGAGACCGCTCTGGCCGTATTTTTGGAACGTGAACGGCGATTTATACGCGGCGCCCGTGGGGCGCTCCGTGCGCAGTTCGTCCATTGGCAGCTTCTGGCCGTGCATTTCGGTCAGGCGCGGCTTCGGGTCGAAGCTGTCCACGTGCGACAGGCCGCCATTGAAGAAAATGTGGATGACGCGCGTGGCCTTTGGCGTGAAGTGTGGCGCGCGTGGCGCCATCGAACTCGGTGCGACGGCATCCGCCATCGCGGACTGCATTCCCGCGCCGAGCAAGCTGGCGAGACCGTAGGCGCCGAAGCCGAGGCCCGTGCGGCGCAGGAAATCGCGCCGCGAGAGCGCAAAGTCGTGTTCGGTGATGTCGTGAAAGTCAGACATTCAACGCCTTGTCTCTAAATGAAGATACGGGACCAAGCGAATTTGTAAGTCCAGTAGTCATGGTTTTGGTCGAGCCTCAAATGTGCCAAAAACGAGGACGAATATTGCGATGAGCACTATCCATTCCCGAAGCGCAATTGAATCAGTCCACATACATTAACTCATTGCTCAGCAGCAATACCTGCGCGAGCTGTTCCCACTTGCCCAGCGGCGGAGGCGGCGGGGCGGGAGGGCCGGTGAAGTCCGCGCGCGCTTCCCAATCCGTGCGGTAGGGCTGCGGGTCGTTCGGCGTTTCGACGTAGCGCACGCGCTGCGACCATTCAAAGGAGTCGAAAGCTTCCGTGCCGCCGCAGTCCGTCACGAAATCGATCGCGTCGCCGGCCCGCACGCTTACCTGCTCGTACACCATTTCGGCGACGTTGTTGTGTACGCGCTGCTCGCCCAGCAGGCCGAAGCGGCTCGACACGATCATGCCGACCACGCCGTCGCCCTGATCGCTTCCGTGGCGCAGGCGTCCGGAGATGCGCACGACGCCGTCGAAGGGCGCGACCCAGCGGCGGATCGCGGCAGTATCCGGCGTGCGGCCCGGATGGCCGCCGCGCGAACCCAGCGACACCCACGCGAGTTTCGGGTCGGGCATCTGATTGCTGATGCGCCATTGGCCGTTGATGAACACGGGGAACTCGGTGAAATTCGGGACGCGCGCGTGCAGACGATCGAAGCCGCCGTACCCGTACTTCCACGGCGACGGCGGCAGCGGTTCGGGGCCGGTATCGAAACCGCGCGCGAGGAATTCCTGCACGAGGGCCAGTTCGTCCGCGCTGGGGTCGCGCTGATACGTCGCGCGGAACATCTGCCGCGCGCGGTCGGCGGTGTCGGCGCAGGCGACGAGGTCGGCGCGATCCGCGAAGGCGCGCGCCTGCTCGATGCTGAACGGGCTGTTCATCAGGAACAGCGCCTGCTGCGGCACGACGGTTTCGAAACGCTGCGGAGCGTGTGCATCCGGCGTGGCGAAGTCGAAGGAGCGGAACACATTTGGCAGGTTCTGGCGTTCGATGAGGCCGTAGATGGTGCGGCGCGGCGTGAAGGGCGCGTCGAACATTTCCACGGCCGGGCCGCCGAGCGTCAGGTCGATCTTTCCCGCGACCGTGAGCAACGAATCGCGCATCGATTCGAAATCCAACCGGCGCCGATTCTGTTTCCACAGCAAGCGGTTTTCGGGATCGGCGGCGAGACCGTCCGCGCGATCGAGACTCGACTGCCGGTAGGCCGCGGACGTGACGATCATGCGGTGCAGGTTCTTAATTGACCAGCCCTCGTCCATGAAGCGCCGCGCGAGGTAATCGAGCAGGTCTGGGTTCGTCGGCGTGTCGCTGCGCAGGCCGAAGTCGCTCAGTGTGGAGACGAGCGGCTTGCCGAAGTGGTGTGCCCACACGCGATTGACGAACACGCGCGCGGTGAGCGGGTTGTCCGCGCTCGCGATGGCATTCGCAAGGTCGAGACGACCGCTGCCGTGCTGGAAGGGCACGCGCTCGCCAGTAGACAGCACTTCCAGGAAACGCCGCGGCACGTCGGCGCCCTTGTTGGTGTCCTTGCCACGCAGGAACACGTAGGGGTCGAACGGTTTTTCGGCGTCGACGAGCGCCATCGCGCGATCGGGACGGCCGGGGTGCGTCGATTTATGGTTCTCGACGTTGTTGCGCATGGCGGTGATGCGTTCGCGCACGGGCACTTCGCTGAGTTCGAAGGCATCGCCGAGCGAGACGTTCCCCGGCTGGCCGGCGACGTACAGCACCTGCCGCAGCGCCTCGAGATCGGCGTCCTCGAGCGCCGTCGGAATTTCCGGTGCGGTGCTTTTTTCGGCTGCGGCCTGGGTGCGTTCGGCGAGCAGGCGCAACCAAGTCTGATCCGCTTCGCTTAGCAACTTGCCGTAGCGCGCGGCTGCATCCGCGATGTCCGCCGGGGGAGATTCGAACGTTTTTGCCACGCGGCCATTCAGCGCGACACCGGCCGATTTCAGGTTTGCCATGACGTTCGGCGCGTCTTGCGCGAAGGTGTCCTGCGCGATTTTCGAATAGGCCGCCCACGCGGCCCAGACGGGATCGTTCGCTTCGGCTTTCGTCTTCAGGAAATCCGTCCAGCGTTTCAGGATTTGGTGGTTCAGCGCGCGATCCTTCGCGAGCCGCAGGAAGGCCTCGTTGTCGGTGATGTCCTTGGCGAAGTGCGCGCCGAGGATGTAGTCGCCGGTTTTTTCATGCGAATGCGTCATCAATTCGCCGTGGACTTGCTGGATGTAATCGTCGACTTCCGTTTCTTTCTGCTTCAGGACGTTCAAATAATCCTGATACACCGGGTCATTCGGGTCCGGCGTTTCGATGAGCGGCAATTCGCCCGGCTCGACGCTGCTGCGGAACACGCCGTACAGCGAGTAGTAATCCGCCGACGGGATCGGGTCGAACTTGTGATCGTGGCAGCGCGCGCAGGTCACCGTGAGGCCGAGGAATCCGCGCGTCACCACGTCGATCCGGTCGTCCACGATGTCGTGCGGGTTGTTCAGGAAACGGCGACCGAGCGTGAGGAAACCCATCGCGGCGAGCGCGCGTTTGTCGTCGCCGAGGTCGAGCTGGTCCGCGGCGAGCTGCTGCACGATGAACTGGTTGTAGGGCAGGTCCGCGTTGAACGCGCGCACGACGTAGTCGCGGTAGGTGTAGCTGAAGGGGAAGAAACGGTCCTCGTTGAAGACATAGCCCTTCGTGTCCGAGTAGCGCGCGACGTCGAGCCAGTGGCGTGCCCAGCGCTCGCCGTACTGCGGCGATGCGAGGTATTTTTCGACCAGTTCCGCGTACGCTTCCGGACGGTCATCGTGCACGAAAGCGTCTACGTCGGCCGGTGCCGGCGGCAGACCGGTGAGGTCATAGGCCAAGCGGCGAATGAGCGTGCGACGATCGGCTTCAGGCGAGGGTTTCAAACCTGTCGCGTCGAGCTTTGCCAGAATAAAGGGATCGATGCCGCTGCGGGACCAGCTTTGATCGGAGATCGCCGGCGTCTGCGGCATTCGCACCGGTTGCAGTGACCAGAGCTCCGCCTTGGCTTTCGCCATGCGCGCGCTTGCGTCGTAGGCCGGCGCTTCGGGGGCGGGTTCGTCGCCCGCGTCGTGCGGCCAGTGCGCGCCGGAGCGCACCCACTCGGTCAGGAGTTCGACTTCTTCCGGAAACAGCTTCATGTCCGGCGGCATTTTGATTGAGCCGGTATATCGCACGACGGCGATCATTTTGCTTGTGTCCGGCTCGCCCGGCACAACGATGGGACCGGTGGTGCCGCCTTTTACAAAGGAGGCGCGGCTGTCGAGGCGCAATCCGGATTCCTGCTTTTTTTCACCGTGGCATTCGTAGCAGGTCTCGGCGAGCAGCGGGCGGATTTTCTGATCGAAGAACTCGGGGGAAGTCGGATCGAGGGCGATGTCGTTTGCGGCGGCGGGCTGCTGAATCACGGCCGCCAGAACGACAAATGCCAGCGAGAATCGGGCAAAATACGCCATATACTCTATTCTCGCACACGGCGGACAGGGCCACAACCGCGCCGAACCGGGAATTTCCGCTACTGTGATGGAAAGGACTGCTTATGGACCCCGCCGCCCCAAATGGTTCGCACCGGCCGGAGACGATTTCCGACTCGTTCCATCGCTTTTCACGCCGGATTTCGCAAGTCCTCGGCAATCCGTGGTCGTTCGGCGCGGCGGTCATCGTCACGGTTTTCTGGGCGCTGACCGGTCCTTTTTTCGATTTTTCCGACACGTGGCAACTGGTGG
>CAZUJL010000028.1:0-50015 GCA_964620045.1 uncultured Nitrospirales bacterium | reverse complement strand
ATCGAGTTCGCGGACGAATTTGCTGCGACCAGCGAGGCGTTCGTGTAAAGGCGCAGTGACGCCATACTCCGCCCACTCGATGTTTCGCCCGCGATCTGTTGACATGAATTTACCTGGACACCATGCGGGGAAACAGTTCACCGATCATGCGGTGAGACGAGCCCTTCCCCAAGGCCCCGTCAGCCTACTTACTTAGACCAAAGTCTTCAACATTTTATTCACAATTTATTCCGCGCCTGACCCATTAGTGGTCATTCGTGCATAAATTTTATCACCTAACTTCGCTATTTGTCTATAAATTTCTTTGTAAACCTTCTCACACCTGACGGTTGCGCTTATCCAGCCCGTGCTTCTCAATCCGGCGGCGCAACGCCGAGTAACTCATTCCCAACTCCTCGGCCGTCTTGCGCCGGTTCCAACGGTTGCGCTCCAGCACTTCCAGCAACTGCCCCGGCGGAATGCTGTCCTCGTCGTCCATCGCCGTCGGCTCCGGATTGACGGCCACCGGCGGCGCCGGGCGGTCCTTCTTCGGAAACTGCTGGATCGAACCGCTCAGGTGCGCGGCAATCTGCCCGCGACGGCCCAGCGCCAGCCAGCGTTTCACGACACTTTCCAGTTCGCGAATATTGCCCGGCCACTCGTAACGCGAAAGGGCCTGCAAATCTTCTCCCGTTACACCGGCGCTCTCCGCACTCGGGAAATTACTGTGCTTCTTCACAAAGAAATGCACGAGCAGCGGGATATCTTCGGCGCGCTCGCGTAGAGGCGGCACCCACACAAACACCTCGTTCAAGCGGAAAAACAAGTCGTCGCGGAAATCCTGGCGCACGATCTTGTTTTCAAGGTCCGCGTTCGTCGCCGCGATGACCTGCACATCGACATGCACCGGATGGCGCCCGCCGACCTTCGTGAATTCCTTATGCTCAATCACCTGCAGAATTTTCGCCTGCAGGCCCACGGCCATATCGCCGATTTCATCCAGGAAAATAATCCCCGGATGCGCCACTTCAAAGCGGCCCGGTTTCGACTTATACGCGCCCGTAAACGCGCCCTTCTCGTAACCGAAGAGCTCGCTCTCAAGAAGGTGTTCCGGCAACGCGCTGCAGTTAATCTTCACAAACGGCTTCTCGCGCCGTTTCGCGGAGAGTTTGTGGATTTCGCGCGCGACAAGGTCCTTGCCGACGCCGCTCTCGCCGCGCACGAGGCAATTCAGATCCGTCTGCGCCGCGCGGAAGATAATCTGGCGCAATTCGGTCATCGCCGCGCTCACGCCGATCAGGCTCGAGGCCGTATCAAATTCAGGAATGGCCACGCTGCTCTTCGCGGCCAACCGTGCCGCCGCATCCGGCATCGACCGCGCAATCACCGAGCGTAGCTCGGACAAGCTGAACGGCTTGGTCACATAATCGGCCGCACCGCGGCGAATACACTCAATCACCGTCTGTGGCGAGGAATCCACCGACACACAGATCACTTTATGTCCGCCCGGCGTCTTGACCATGTCGGTCAGCGCATCGAGCGTCAGCCCCGCTTCGGGCAACAACTCCATGATGGCAATATCGACACCGCCGTTCGCGAAGATCGGCGCCACCTGCTCAAGGTTCGAGGCCACCGTGACCTGATATCCGGAACGGCCCAGACCTTTTTCCAGAGACCAGCGCACCCCCGAGTCGGTATCGATCACGACCACATGCGGCACACCGCCCGCGGCGCGTTGAGAACCATTCGTATTTTGCGTGTTCAGCGTCATCGGTCAGTTCGCCTGAACATCCAGACCGTTTCGCGGCAGGATCATCTTAAACGCACTGCGATGTTCGCCCTGGCGCTCGACCGTCAGCGAGCCGCCGCACGTGCGCACCGTGCGCTGCGCCAACAAATACCGCGGATGCGCGCGCACGACATCGGCCAGCGCGGACTCGCGGATAGGCTTCGTTCCGTCGCCCAAATGAACAATCTCGCACAGGATATGATCGTTGCCCTGTGCGATGACGCTAATCCGCAAGCCGGCCTCGCCCTGCACATACCGGACGGCCGTGCTGATCAAATCGAGGAACGTACTCGCGAGCGCGCCGCCGTTCAGCAGAATGCACTCGCCGGGTTCCTGAAAATCCTTTTCCACATTCACGCCGCGCTGTTCAATTGCACTGTTCAGCAGCGTCAGCGTCTGGTTGATATAGTCCGCCAGGCGCACGGTCTCCACACTGTCCGGCCGCATCTGCGCCAGCTTGTGGAAGGACTGCGCCTGTTCCGCCAAATACTCAGCATGCTGGCCGATGATCTGCAAGCCTTCGCGATCGTCTTCCGATTGCGCCGTTTCCGACAACACGTCGGCCGCCGTACGCACCGCCGTCAGCGTATGCAGGAACGTGCGCGCCAGCTCGTGCGCAATATTGCCCAGGCCCGCCTGCTGCGCGCCGTGCAACAACAACCGCGAACGCTGCCACTCGAACGCCACGAACTGTCCACACATTTTGAGAAACTCTGATTGCGTCGCTTCCGGACGGAATTCCGAGCCAAAGAAGAACGCCACCGTGCACACGCGGCGGCCCCAGAATTCCGGCTCGACGATCACCGAGTGCCACGCGCCCGGCTCGATGCCCATGTTCCGGCGCACGCCTTGAACGACATACGGTTCGGTGGAGTTCGTCTTCCCGTCTTCCGCCGCCTCCATGCCCTTCGTCGTGATCACATGGATCACGCCATCGCGGCGCGTAATGCCAATAAATTCCTGCGCCGACGCATCCGCGAGCACAAAGGCTTCCAGCGGGACGTGCTTTTCAAGGGTCTCATAAATCGCGCGCAGCAGACCTTCGTCGGTCATGAACCGCGAGGCCAACTGGCTTACGTCGAGCAGCGCATGCAGCATCACGTTGTTGGATTCGAGGTGCCGCGCCTTCTCGCGAATATCGGCCGTCGCTGCTTCAATGCGTTCGCGCAAGTGATCGCGCTCTTCCTTCAACAGATCGACCAGCATCGCGCGATCGCGCACCGCTTCGTGGTGCATGATCGCGCGCGCCACCGCCGTGCGCAGCGTCATCAAATCGATCGGCTTCAGGAGATAGTCGAATGCCCCCATGCGCATCGCCTGAATGATGGTGTCCGAAGCAGCATCGCCGGTGAGAATGATAGGCACCGTCTGCGGCGCGATCCGCGTGAGATCGCCCAGAAGATCCAACCCGCGGCCGTCCGGCAATCCCAAATCGATCAGCGCAGCGGCAAAAATTACGCGCCCCAGGTGTTGGCGGGCTTCATCGCAACTGCGCGCGACAATACATTCGTATCCGAGAACTTCGAATTGCTGCGTGAGTGCGTCGCCGAGTTCGCGGGCGTCTTCGACCAAAAGGATGCGGTGCCGCTCACGGCGGCCGGACTCGCCAGGCCTAAAGACCCGATCGGTCACTATCCCCTCCCCGCATACCCCGTAGAACCAACCTAGACTTCACTTACCATAGCAATCAAAAATTGCGAAAAACCATAAAGCGCAAAGTTTAGCCAACCCTGACCGCTTCCTGTCCTGACATGATGTTACATCAAAACACAGGGATCGGGCGAATTGATGCTAAAGGCTTACGGTGTAATGGATTACTAGGGAATGGGGCTATGAATTAGCGGAATGCTTCGCGCAAAAGTGTGGCGAGTGCGGTCAACCTGTGGTGACGATCGCCCCCGGATCGCTCTTGGATGCGACGTCCAACCGGCGTTCTCCGGCCTGAACCAGCTCGGAAGCTGTGCCAGAATCTTGGGGGAAAGTAACCAGTGAAAACCACAAGGGGTGATCGGTGGAGAAGTCTTTGTAGCGATCGATCGCGATGCCCGCGCCGACGCCATCGGTCTCACTCATTAGGATCACTAAGTGAGAGTTTTTCTCGGCAAGCAGATCGCTGCTGCGGATACGCTCAGCCAATAGACGCCGCACCGAGGCAGATGACTCACCTCGGACCATTACCAGACTGATAAAGCGTCTGTAACGCTCGGCGCAGGAGAGCTCGTAATCGAGCACGTCCTGAAATAGGCCGTACGTACCCAACACGGGGCCGGATCCCTTCCCTGATATCGAACTCGCTAGTGACACGTGTCTCCAGCGTCCCTTCCCCGGCGCTTTAGGGCAAATTCCGTTCCAACGACGCACCACGGCGAAAATTGACGCAGAATGCTAACTAAACTCTTATGCCTCCATGAGTTGCGAAACTTCTCGCAGTTTCTTGATATGCGCAGTTCGGTCAAAAAATGCCCATAAAGATCAAGAGTGTTTCCGGTCTGACAACCTTTTTCGGCTCGGAAAGCCGAAATGTCCGAAATACCATGCTTTTTTTCCGAGAAACGCGATCAAATCGCATATTCCCGCGATTCCAAAGGCGTTCTTGAAATCCACCCTCGCGGCCCGCTTCTTGCTCCCTAAATCCTTATGAAAATTATCCTTGCGATAGGTACGCGCCCCGAAGCCATCAAAATGGCCCCCGTATACACCGCCCTCAAGGCGCGGCCCGGGCTGACCCCCGAAGTCTGCCTCACCGCACAGCACCGCGATCTGCTCGACAGCGTGATCGAGGTCTTCGGTCTCCCCATCCACTACGACCTGAACATCATGAAGGCCAACCAGGACATTTATGCCGTCACGAGCCGGGTGCTCGAAGGCATGCGCGACGTCCTGCGCCAGAGCAAGCCTGACTTGGTCCTCGTCCACGGCGACACCACCACCAGCTTCGCCGCCGCCCTCGCCGCGTACTACGAGAAGGTCGAGGTAGGCCATGTCGAGGCCGGCCTGCGCAGTTTCGACAAAATGCGCCCCTTCCCGGAAGAAATGAATCGCCGGCTGGCCGACCAGCTCACAGACTACTTCTACGCCCCCACTTCTGGTTCGCGCGACAACCTGCTGCGCGAAGGGTTCCCCGCGGATCGGGTCTTCGTCACCGGCAACACCGTGGTGGATGCGTTGCTGCATGTGACCGGAAAATCGTATAGCTTCGCGAATCCCTTGCTCGAGCGGGTCGGCAGCAACGGAAAACGTCTCATCACGATTACGGCGCATCGCCGCGAAAGTTTCGGCGATTCCTTCCGCCAGATGTGCCTCGCGATGCGCGATCTCGCGGAGCGCAACAGCGACGTGGAATTAGTGTTCCCCGTGCACCCGAATCCAAATGTGCGCGCGGCGGTGGAATCGACACTGCAAAACGTCGATCGCGTTCATCTCATCGAACCGCTCGACTATCTCGCGTTCTCGCATCTCATGAAGAAATCGACCGTACTCTTGACCGATTCCGGCGGCATTCAGGAAGAAGCGCCCGCGCTGGGCAAGCCCGTGGTCGTGATGCGCGAAGTCACCGAACGTCCGGAAGGCGTTGATGCGGGCACCTCGGTGCTCGCCGGCACGTCGCGCGAGAAAATCCGCGACACCGTTCAGAAGTTGTTGGACGATTCCGCCGCCTACGCACGCATGGCGCGCGCCACGAACCCCTATGGCGACGGCAAAGCCGCACAGTACATCGCGGATCAGATCGAAAGCATCAAGAAGAAGCGCTAGCCGCGATTACAACGACTAACGATTGCGGCCGCCCGGGCCAGGCCCCGGAAGTCCGCCACCACCACTCGGCGCGCCAAACACCCCATTTGCCGCACCGTTGTCTCGCGGCGGCGGAGGCCCACGGCGACTCGGCGGAAGCCCTTGAGCTCCCTCGCGCGCCGTGCTCGCCGTAACTTCAGCCGCAGACGGCGTCGACGCGGGTGTGCTGGTCATCTCGGCCGGCGTCTGCACGTGCGGCTTCAACTGGAATTCGCGCACCTTTGCGTTGAAGAAGTCCTTTTCCGACACAAGATCGAAATCCTCGCGCAGCACCTGCTCCAGGAACGCGAAATTGAGGCTGACGCCGAAATACTCGGCCTCTTCTCCACGATCGGTGAAAAGCCACAAGGTGCCGTCTTGAGAAATCGCCGGACGCAGGCACGCGCGCACATGCTCGGGGCTTTCAAAACGCCAGCGCTCGATCACATACTGATCGTAGGTGTCTTCAAACGGCAGCGGGTAAATCTCTCCCGTGCCCCGGTAATACGCGCGGAACGGCAGGGCCGCGTGCGACGTCGCCACCGCGACCGGCTCGCCCGGTTCCTGATGCTCTTCAAGGTACTTCGCCACTCGCTTGTAGTCGCCCTGTTTCGCCATCGGGTGGAACATCCACCACGCCGCATATCCATTGAACGCGACCCACAATGCCGCAAACCCGAGCATCGCCACGCGCCACGTGCGCGCCGTGTACATCCCGACGACCGACAGCAACGCCAGCATCGACGGGATAATCATGATCATCAGGTGGCGCTGTGTAAGATCGTCCTCGCGCATGACGGAACGCACCACGACGCCGTAGCAGACGCCAAGCGCCACGAGCCCCGCCCACAGCGCACGCGTTTCGGGCGAAATCCGTTTGCGAAGCAACACCAACGAACTCGCGGTGACGATCGCCATTGAAAGACCGATGGTCCAGCGCACCAGTTTCGGAAGCGGCGGCAACCCAAAGGGCAACGAGAACACGTGCCCGGCCACGTATTCGGTCGCGCGCATAATGCTGGTCTGCGCGCCCTTGATCGCCACCACGGTTTCCACATGGTTCGCGACGAACAGCACCTCGGGCAGGAAAAGCACGCCGACACCCGCCATCCACGCTACGTAAACGGCCAGTCGTTTCCAGCGCTGCTCCACCAACAGTGGCGCCGTCATCGCAACCAACATGAAGCCGAGAAAGTAATAGATATACAAGGACGTCAGCGCGACAAGCGCATACAAAATCCGCGCGCTGCGTTTCGGTTTTTCCTGATAGAAACCGTCGTAAAACAACACCAGCAACAGTGCGCAACACACCTGCACGAGGCTGTACGGACGAATCTCCACCGCCGCCCACAGCACGTACGCGTTGATCGCGTAGAGCGCCGCCGCATACGCCGGAGGCACGCCCTTCAACCAGCGTCGCGCCGCCAGATACACGAACCAAACAGCCGCGGCCGCCGCGAATACTGAATTGAGCCGCGCGAGCGTGATCGAGTCGCTCATCTGCCGCCACGCCCACAGCTCCGCAAAATACACCGCCGGCTGCATTTCGAATTCGCGCGCGCTCTTGATCGTGCTCGCCAGAGATCCCGACGTCGTGTGGAGGGTGTAGCCTTCGTCGATCCAGATATTGAGAATGTTCGCGAGCGGGACCGTGATCAGCAACAAAAGACCGATAGCGGCGAATACGACAGCGCGCTGGCGTCGTCCGTCCACTACCGGCTGGTTGTCCAAAATTTCACCTTTCCGAACGGTCAGAACAAAATCATAATACCCATTCGGCGTCTATGGTTCATTACCTTTTCACTACGCGAAGGCCCGTAGAACCAGCCTTTTCGCCAATATCATGTTGTCAACTATTTACTTTACCAGTGGACGACACACTCCACGAACTACCATAGGCGAATGCTAAAAAATTCCCTGCGTGTCTAGAATAGTAGACACGACTCCGCCGCAATCGATGCCGGGCTGCTCTGGATTTGTAGTTATTCTGCCGGGCGTTTGCGCAAACTGGCAAGTGCGCCCGATTCCGGCGCCATCGCGCGGCGCGCGTGCACCGACATCGGCACCACGTCGAAGAAGTGCTTTAGCCGGCCCAGCACGTAGTCGCCGAAGTCGACCTTGTAGGTGCGGGGCAGATCCATGCCGGGGAAGAAGTGGAGCTGCGGGGCATCTTCCTTACCGAGCAGGTCGAGCGGATGCAGCAGGAACGACGGGCCCACGCCGAACAGGCGGCACAGGCGCAGCGCCAGTTCGAGGTAAGCGTTCGCGGCCAGGCGCGAGTAACGCGAAAGCCACAGCAGGTAGCTCAGGTGGAACGGCGTGCGGAAAATCGGCACGGTCGTCACCGGAATTTCCAGCAACTGCCCGTTCTTGGTCTCCCACACAAACGGCTTCAGCGACTGGAACCCGTCGCTAAACTTGCCAAACAAACCCTTGCGCGTCTGACGCTCCGACTTGTTCATCGTGCTGCTCGCGAAGTAATACAAGCGCGCAAGCGGGCCGAGGATCGACGGCAGCGTCGACGCATCAAACGAATACCCAAGCCGGCGCAGCGCGCGCAGGATCGTCGGGCTATAGCAGAAGCCAGGACCGCGAAAACCCACCGGTGCCACGCCGAGCGTCTCTTCGATCGCGCGGTGCGTGCGGCCGAGCTCGTCGTCCACGCGCGCATCGTCGTAGTCCTGCATCCACGGTTCGTGGTTGTAGGAGTGATTGCCGATCTCGTGGCCGCGCTTGACGATCTCTTTCAGGAAAGGCTGGTTGCGTTCGTCGGTCACGTCGCGGCCGACGAGGAAGAACGTAATTTTCAGGTCGTGCTTGTCGAGCAGGTCCAGCATCACCGGCAGGAACGTGCCGAGATAGCTCGGATACAGCTCCCAGCCCGGTTCGCCGTGGGTCTTCAGGTAGGACCAGAGATTGTCCAGGTCGAGCGACAAGCTCGCCGTCGGTTTTTCTTTCGCCATCGCTTAGCGGCCCTTCACCGGCGCCGCGGACACCGGCGCTTCAGCAACCAAACCCGCGAGAATCATGCGGGCACCGTCGTTCGCCACACCCACGATGGCGTTGTTGTTCAGCGTATCGCGGCCCGCCATCTCGGCGTTCACACTCCAAATCCGGCCGTCCGGCGTGCGGCGCGGGCCCTGATTCTTCGGCGGTTCCTGAATCCACAGCGCCTGCACGTGGCGGGCGCGGTGCACAAAGTAACGCTCCACAATCTGGTCGATGTCTGGACGCACTTTGCGCAGCGCGGTGAGGAATTCCGACGCGACTTCCGCTTCCGACTTGTTGAACCACGCCGACTCGGGCACGTCGTACCGCGGCAGCATGACCAAATGGTTGTCGCCCATCTCTTCGGTGCCGGTCAACGCGGAGACTTCGATGATCCCCGTGAACGGCAGGCCTTTTTCAATCAGGTTCGTCACGTAGTACGGGCTGATCGATTTCTTCAGCACCAGCGCAAGGCAAATCACGCCCAGGAAATTCGGCGCCGCCGAATCCGCCGGCCAGCCAAGATCCGCGGACGGCGCGAGGCGCTTGAGCACGTTGGACGGCACGGTCGAAATCACGCGATCGAACCAGCGCACTTCGTTTCCGACGCGCACGGCCACGCCCTGCTCGCCTTCGTTCACAATCTCGCTCACGGCCGCGCCGGTCTCGATAATGCCGCCCTTCGCAACAATCGCCCGCTCGAGGCCCTGGAACAGCGTCTTCAATCCGCCGCTCATGAAGCCAAGCGTTTCCTTGCCGTCGCCCTTGCTGCGGGTCTTGGAGTAGCGGCGGATCGTCGCCCACATGATCACCGCGGGCACGCGATCGTAGAGCACGCCGTATTTCGACAACAGCAGCGGTTCCCAGATGCGCTCAAACACGCGCTTGCCGAAAACCTTGGTCATCCACTTCTTGGCGGTGATGCGTTCGAGCGGCGCGGCATCGTTCACGCGTTCGATGTAGAGAATGCCTATCGCGAGGCGGACCTTATCCACCATCGACAGCACCGGGAACTTCAGAAACTCCACGTTGTTGCTCATGGAGACCAGCTTGCCTTCCCACAAGAACCCGGTCTTCGTGTTGCGCCACTGCAGGCTGTCGCTCTCGCCAATTTCATTCACGAGCTGCAGCAAGTGTTCGTCCTGCTTCAAGATCACGTGGTAATACTGGTCCCACGTAAAGTCGCCGTAGTCGAACCAGGTCGCCAGCCCGCCAATTTCAGGGGCCGTCTCCAGAACGGTGACGCGATGCCCCGCCTGCGTAAGGCGGTAGGCCAGCGCCATGCCCAGCGTACCTGCACCAATAATTCCGAAATTCACTGCTACTGCTCCAAATGAATCGTGCGTCCATCCCAACGATACTTCCGGGCGCACCGATGACACGTCTCAATTGATCCCGGCGCCGGCGGCCGATCCAGCGTGAGGAGCCGCGGTCCGCATATGCAGACATAGCCCATCAACTTCGCCGGGTTGCCAAACACCAGGCCGTAGTCCGGCACGTCACGTGTGACGACCGAACCCATACCCACCATCGAAAACTCACCGAGCGTCAGGCCCGGGCCGATGGTCGCTTGCGCGCCAATCGTCGTACCGCGCTTCACGCGCGTGTACAGCGTCTCCTCCGTAACATCGGAGGTTTCCAGCGCCGTCAATTCCTTGTTCATGGACCGCGGGAACCGGTCGTTCGTGAAAACCACGCCCGCGGACAACATGCACATTTCTTCAATTGTCACGCCCGCGCAGATGTATACGTAGGCGTTAATCTTTACGAAATCGCCAATCTCGACCTCATACGCAATGTAGGACTTCTCGCCCACGCTCACCTGCCGCCCCAATTTTGCATGGTGGCGGATGTGAACGTTGTCCCACACTTTTGTCTGATCGCCAAGGACAACCCCGTCCTCGACGATGGCGGTCGGATGAACCTTTACTTCACGGCCACGAGATTCGGCGACGTGACTGGATCCTGTACTTCCACCCATTTACCTGTCTCCAGCGAGCGGTATGCCGCGTCCACCACAGCGACGGACGACAGGCCTTCTTCCTTGGTAATGCGAGGCGCTTCCGAACCGTGGCACGCCTTCACGAAGTTTTCGACCTGGTTCTTGAACGAGCCGACTTTGTCGTAGCCGACGCCGAACGCCATCCACTGCGGGTGGCTGTTGCGCTTGTAGTCCGAGCCTTTCCAGCCCACGCGCAGCGCGCCTTCGGTGCCGGTGATGTCGATGAACGTCGAACTGTCGACCTGCACGCTCCAAGACAGGCGAATCGTGCCGTGCACGTTTTCCGCCGTGATGAACGACAGGGTCACCGTATCTTCCACCGGCAGGCCGGCCACGCGCTTGCCTTCGAACGCGAACACTTTCTTAATCGGGCCGAGCAGGTAGCGCACGATGTCGACCGAGTGCGTCCCGTTGTCGATGAGCACGCCGCCACCCGAAATCGCCGGGTTGGAGTTCCAGCGCTCGCGCATGTTCACGATGCCGCTGAAGCAGTTGTCGTAAAACAGGGTCTGGCCCAGCATGCCCGACGCAATCATCGACTTCGCGCGGATTACGTCTTCGGCATAACGGAACTTCGAGGCCATCATCAGGGTCAGGCCGGACTCGTTCGCCGCGTCCACCATCGCCTGCGCGTCTTCAATCGTCGTCGCGAAGGGCTTTTCGCAGAGCACGTGCACGCCTTCGCCCATCAGGGTCAGCGCCGCGTTGCGGTGCGTCACCGGCGGCGAGCACACAATCGCCGCGTCCATCCCGGCGCGCGCGAAGGACTCAAGGTCCGTGTACGCCTTCGCGCCGGTGGCTTCCGCCGTCGCGCGGGCCGCGTCTTCGCGGTTGTCGAGCACCGCAACCAGTTGGACTCCGGCCGATTTCTGGATCGCCTCAACGTACGCCTGGCTAATCCGGCCGCAACCAACCAATCCGAGTCGTGTTTTTCCGAATGTCATGGCTTACCTCTCAGACCCTAAGTTGACGGGCAGTCTCCACGACTGCTTCCGCGATGTACCGCACATCGTCTTCCGTGTAGAACTCGTTCCACGGCAGCACGCAGATGGTGTTCAGCGCTTCCACGGTGCCGGGGAAATCTTCGATGTTGTACTCGACCGGCGGCAGACCCTGGCGGTGCGGCCCGCGGAACGGGAACCCGCTCTTACCAAACGTCACCTGGTCGCGGAATACTTCGCACGCGAACGCCGGCTTCTGGATATAGCGCGGGGCGCTGAAAATTCCGCGCTCTTTGAGCGCGCGGGCGAACGCGTCCACGCCGCCCTGAATCATCGATTCTTCGATGCGCAGGCAATATTTCCAGTAAACGTGCTTCGAATCCGGCGTAAGCTTCGGGGCGTACACGCCGTCGAGGTCCGCAATGAGCTTCGTCATCAGGTCGGCGTTGCGGATGCGCGCTTCGACGACCTTCTCAACCTTCTGGAGCTGCGCACAGGCCACCGCGCCACAAAGTTCCGTCATGCGGTAGTTCGGCGCGAGGAAGTAGTGGTCCGGGCTCTTGTCGCCGTAGCCCCACGCCTTGTCGATGAAGAGGCGGGTGCGGCGGGTGTACTTGTCGTTGTTGACCGTCACGATGCCGCCTTCGCCGGTCGTCATGTGCTTGCCCTGTTGAAGGCTGAACGCGCCGATGTCGCCAATCGTGCCGACGCGGCGGCCCTTGTATTCGGTGTAGTACGCCTGCGCGGCGTCTTCAATCACCGGAATGTTCTTCGAACGCGCGAGCTCCATGATCGGGTCCATGTCGCATGGATTGCCGAACAGGTGCGTCACCATGATCGCCTTCGTGCGCGAAGTGATGGCCGGTTCAATCGTCTCGGCCGTCACGTTGTACGTGTGCGGATCGACGTCCACGAAAATGGGGATCGCCGTTTGGTACACGATCGGGGCAAGCGCGCCCATGTCGGTAATCGGCGTGGTGATGATTTCGTCGCCCGGCTCCGGGTCCACCGCGGCCACTGCCGCGTGACAGGCGGCCGTGCCCGAGGTCGTGCAGCGCGCATACGGCACGCCGTACTGTTTCGCGAAATCGGCCTCGAACTGGTTCACCCAGGTGCCCTTGGTGCAGTTCAGCGTGCCGGACTCAAGCACCTTGGTCAGGTTCTTGAGTTCCTCGGGGCCAAAATTGCGCCCGGAGATGTTCACGTCGCTCGGAAGTTCGCGTACCCGTGTCTTCGTCGGTGTCGTTGCCATGTCTTTACTGCTCTCTCACTGGTTAGGTCCGCTGCCGCAGACGCCGCGGTGTTTCCACCGTACTACTCGGACTTGGCCACCCGGGCCACGCCCTCCTTGCTCCCGTCTTACGACTTGCCGCGAACGGCAAGCTTTCCCATTAACTTCAGGTGGTCCCGCATCGCACGGCCGACTTTCATCTTCGAATCGCCGAACTCGCGCCGCTTCAGCACCACCGGATACTCTTCCACTTGCGCGCCGGCCAACATCGCCCGCGCCAAAATCTCCGTTACGCCCACAAAACTCTGCGCCGTCAACCACTCGGCCTTGTACCACTCGCGCTTGTACGCCCGGAACATGCTGGTGTAGCAATACAACTTCTGCGGCAGCACCAGGCCGTACATCTGGCTCGCGCCACGGCTCAGCGCCAGGCGCCAGCCCTGCACGTTCTCCACGCCGCCCTTCGGGTGGTACGGCGAACCCGTCACCACGTCCGCACCCGTGCGGCGCATCAACTGCAGCAACCCAAAAATCTCAACCGGATCGTAGGTGCAATCCGAATCCATCGTGCATACCACTTCACTGACCGCCGTCTTGGCGCCCGTCGCCAGGGCTTGGGTCAGCCCCTTGTTCACTTCGTGCTTCACAATGTCGATACGCGCGGTCTTGATTCCGTCAAAGTACTGGTGCAGCAGCGCATTCGTCTCGTCGCGGCTGCCATCGTCCACCAGCACCACTTGCAGCTTCGTCTGGCGGCCCAACTCGTTGATCACCGGCAACAGCTTTTCGTGGAGTTTCGCCACGCCGCTGGATTCGTTGTAGCAGGGCACTACGACGGTCACAGACTCAAAACCAATGTCGTTGGTAAAGGGCCGCATCGTCTTCCCTGTTCTCGTCGCTGTCGGTGAGATGGCCATTGCGCTGTCCGCCAATTACCGTTTACGCCGATGTCCCATACTGGAACACTTAACGCCCCGCACCCGTCACAGCGACGCATGCAAAGACAGTTCTGGAAGAGCAATCAAGGTGCCATTTTCGAGTGAATACTTAACCCTTTTACCGCGAAGGAGTTAACCTGTATTCCCCCTATGATTCGGGATACTACCCAGCGGCAATCGGCCAAGTAATATTGTCAATCCTGATAAATGTTTGCGACCATTCCTGGAACAGCCCCCATGCCGTAAGTCAATTTGGGAACACCTCTTAGCACCCAAACCCCAGCGAGGGAGCGCCATCCACCAGGATTTTCTTGCGCCACTGTGCAGATTTTTACGCATCCCTCATTTGCCTTTATTTCGCCCCTTGCGCAGTTCTGTCTATCGCGTAAGACCTTGCTATTCAAGGCGATCTACGGCATACTTCGCCCTCAGATCACTGCAGTTTTTTACCGACTTGTCGCGGTCTATGGGCTGGACGCGACAACGCAGGGGCGGCGGTACTAGGCTGTGAAGGCGAATCCACTCGGGCAGTGAATTTGTGGGTTTGTAGCAACGCGGGAGTGAGATTTGATGTTTGGGGCGCAAGCAGTACCCGTTAGCAGGCGTATTGTATCCAATGGTTCACTTGCGGGCGCGTTCGGCGCCCTGCTGGCTGTCATAGTTTCCATCCCCGCGCAGGCGGCTACCATTACCGTCAACCCCGGCAGCACGATTCAGTCCGGGATCAACGCCGCCGCGGCCGGCGACACGGTCCTGGTCCGCGCAGGCGCCTATACCGCCGGGTTCAACCTCACCCGCTCGGTCCAGGTCGTGGCCGAGCCTGGCGTCATTGTCAGCGGCAACAACAGCGGGCGCGCCGTCTCAATCCAATGCAGTGACTGCTCGGTGACGGGTTTCACCTTCAACGACTTCGCCTACGGCATCGGCGCCGACAACATCACCGGCCGAAACCGCGTCACGCTGCGCAACAATATCCAACGCAACACCAACTACGGCTTCTGGATCAGCGGCGACGACTGGACCGTGGAAGGCAATGAGGTCGACCGCATTATCCGCCGCTCGAGCACCGGCGACGCAGACTACGGGCGCGTCTTCGGCAATCGGCACGTCATCCGCCGCAATTACTTCCACGGCACCCAAATCCCCACCGACCTCGCGCCGGGCCCCGACTACGCCCACACCGACTGCTTCCAGTACTACAACCAGAACGGCGAAATCCTGCGCGACATCCTGATCGAAGAAAACATCTTCACCGAATTCGTGCAGGGACTTTTCATCGGCAACGAAACCGGCAACGGTACCGCCGTGCAACGCGTGACCGTCCGCAACAACGTGTTTTGGGGCACCAACTTCCAATCCACGGGCAACCTGCTCGGCTCGCCGTCGTGGGGCGTTTACTTCGGCAAGAACGGCCCGGAGCGCCAAATCGTCGTTGAGAACAACATCTTCCGCAAGTGCTCGAACGCACTCGGCATTCTCACCGGTACCGACGGCATCGTGCGCCGTAATATCGTCGCCAATGGCGGCACGGTGTACGTCCTCGAAGGCACCCCGTCCTCGCTGGTGACCACCACCCCCGGCGGCAACCTGCTGTATCAAAACAACTGGGTTGGCCAGATGTCGCCGTCCACCGACACCACCAACGTCGATCCCCAATTCCAGAACGTCAACGCCGTGGTCGGCCCTGACGGAATTCCCTGGACCAACGACGACGGCTGGCGCCCAATGAACGCCAACGCACAAGCCTTTGGTCCCCAAGTCACGCTCGGCGGCGGAGGTGGCGGCGGCGCCATCGTGAACGCCGTAAACGACACACGTACCGGAGTCAGCGAAGATTCCGCCGGTGTGATGATCAACGTACTGGCCAACGACACCGTCTCGCCCGCCGCAACCTTGTCGATTTCCAGTGTCGGATCGCCCAGCGCCGGCGCCACGCTCTCCATCAGCGGCGGCCAAATCTCCTACAAGCCGGCCGCCAATTTCAACGGCACCGAAACCTTCACCTACACCGCGCGCGAACCCGGCGGCGGTAACGATTTAGCGGTTGTCACGGTCACCGTGAACCCCGTAAACGATCCGCCCACCGTGGTCAACAACGCATACACCGTCGCGCCGAACAGCTCTGCAACATTATTCAACGTGCTGAACAACGACTCGACCGCGCCCGACGTCGGCGAAACACTCATGCTGATTGCCGTCGGCACGCCCAACGAAGGCGGCACGGCTTCCGTGGCGGCAGGAAACGCGGTCCGTTATACGCCGCGCGCGGGATTCACCGGCGTCGAAACCTTCAATTACACCGTCTACGACGGCAACGGCGGTATTGGAAGCGCCGTTGTCACCGTGAACGTCACGAACACTCAGGTCGTCGGCACGACATACTTCGTCGACAACCAGCGCGCCGGCAACAGCGATTCAAACCCAGGCACCGAGGCGCAGCCCTGGCGCACCATCCAGCACGCCGTCAACACCGCCCCTGCCGGAAACACCGTCCTCGTAAAGGCCGGCGACTACCCCGAAAATGTCACGGTCGCCCGTTCGCTCACCATCATTGGTCAGGGCGCGCGCCTGAACGGCAATGGCAGCAGCCGGGCATTCTCCATCCGCGCCAACAACATCACCATTCAGGGTTTTGAAATCTACAACTACGACACCGCCATCGCGCCTTACAACCTCGCCGCGTATGACGGCGCCATCATCCGCACCAACTACATCTACGGCGGCGACTTCAAAATCTGGATCAACGGAAACGGCTGGCTCGTCGAAAACAATAACCTCGACCGCCTGACGTACAGCGGCACGGGCGATGCCGACTATATTCGCGCATTCGGCACCAACCACATCATCCGCCGCAACTACTTCCACGGCACGCAAATCCCCGACGATCTCGCGCCCTCGTCCGGCAGCGATTACGCACACTCCGACGGCATCCAGTTCTACAACAACAACGGCGAAATCCTGCGCGACGTGATCATCGAGGAAAATATCTTCACCGATTTCGTCCAGGGCCTATTTATCGGAAACGAAACCGGCAACGGCAGCTCTGTCCAGCGCATCACCGTGCGCAACAACGTGTTCTGGGGTACAACCTGGCAGCCGGTGGCCAACCTGCTCAGCAAACCGTCGTGGGGCGTCTACTTCGGCAAGAACGGCCCCGAGCGCCAGATCAAAATCGAAAATAACATCTTCCACAACATCACAAACGCGGTCGCGATGCTGACCGGGACCGACGCCACATGCCGTTGGAACATCATCTCGAACAGCAGCACTGTCTATATTTTGGACGGCACGCCGACGTCGAACATCACCACCGCCCCAGGCTTCAATGTCCGCTGGAACAACAACTGGGTGGGCGAACTCTCTCCGTCGGGTGACCTTCTCACCAACCCGCAATACGCCAACCCGAACAACCTCATCGGCCCAGACGGCGTGCCCCTCACCAACGACGATGGCTGGCGCCCGACCAACTTCGGTATCTCGGCCACCTATGGTCCGCAAATCGACCTGAGCAGCATATTGCCGATCGTGGAATTGACCGATACGGACGGCGACGGGGTATACGACTTTATCGAGGACGATTTGGGTCACGACCCCAACGATCCCCTCGATTTCCCGCTGCTGCCGCTGTCGGGCGTTCAGACGGCCCTGACCGCGCTGGCGCTCGCCGCCCTTGCCGGAGCCGTTTTATACCGCTTCCGGACTGTTAATCATTGACGACAAACACCGGCTCCGGCCGGTGTTCCGTTTTCTGTACGTATCCCGGCCGGGGGGCTATGCCCTCCCTTCGCCAAGATGTTTGTCACGCTTGGCAACTCTTTGTCTGCATTTTTGGCACCTCGTCCAGTGTTAACCTTTTATATTGACATAACTCCATACGTAGCAACATTTTAGAACAGTTATGCCCGCTGGAACGCAACTTGCGCTTCCTCTCGGCAGTTAGTAAAGAAACACCTACCGTGAAGGGTTGTTTATGTTGCGCGTGGGAATCATCGGATACGGCTACTGGGGCCCCAATCTGGCCCGTAATTTCAGTAACCATCCGAACTTCAAGCTCGTCCGTATTGCTGACTTGGATGCCGAACGTCGCGCCGCCGCCGGTGCGGCCTTCCGCGAGGTCGAAATCATCTCGGATGCGCGGATGCTCTGCTCCGCCCCCGACATCGACGTCGTCGTAATCGCGACGCCGGTGTTTACGCACCACGAGCTCGCCCGGCAGGCCTTGATGAACGGCAAGCACGTGTGGGTCGAAAAGCCGATGACCTCCACCTCGGAACAGGCGAAGGAACTCATCGACCTGGCCGAAAGCCGCGATCTCGTCCTCATGGTCGACCACACCTTCCTCTTCACCGGCCCGGTGCAGACGATGAAGTCGCTGATCGACCGCGATGAACTCGGCAGCCTCTACTACTACGATTCGGTTCGCGTGAACCTCGGCATCTTCCAGCACGACATCAACGTGATTTGGGACTTGGCCCCGCACGACCTCTCGATCATGGACTACCTCCTCGGACCGACGGCGCGCGCCGTATGCGCCCATGGCCGCGGCCACTACGACACCGGCCTTGAAGACGTGGCCTATGTCAGCGTGTTCTACGACAACAACCTCATTGCTCACTTCCACCTGAACTGGCTGTCCCCGGTGAAAATGCGCCGCACGGTCGTCGGTGGTTCGAAGAAAATGCTCGTGTGGGACGACCTGAACCAGGAGGAAACCCTCAAGGTCTACAACAAGGGGATGGACGTGAAGACGCGCGAAGGCATGTACCGCGTGCTCGCGACCCCGCGCTTCGGTGAAATGAACGCGCCCGTCGTCCCCAGCATCGAAGCCCTCAAAACCGAAGTCAACTACTTCAACCAGTGCATCGTCCGCGGCGAACGGCCGCACAACGACGGCAGCGCGGGTCTCCGCGTCGTCAAAATGCTGGAAGCCACAGACCGCTCGCTCGCCCGCGACGGTCGCGTGATCGAGCTCGAGGACGCATGGGTGGCGAAGTAGGTCCGTACGTCAAGATCGACTCCACGGTCGAACTCGGCGAGGACGTAAAAATCTTCGGCTTCGCCAACTTGTACGGTTGCCGCATCGGCGACCGCACCAAGGTCGGCACCTTCGTGGAAATACAGCGCAATGCGTCCGTGGGCGCGGACTGCAAGATTAGCAGCCACTCGTTCATCTGCGAGGGAGTACGAATCGGGAACCGGGTCTTCATAGGTCACAACGTAACGTTCATCAACGACCTGTACCCGCGCGCAACAAATTCCGACGGCTCTCTGCAAACGGCGAGCGATTGGGAAATGGTGGAAACGCACATCGAAGACGGCGCCTCGCTCGGTTCGAGCGTCACCGTCCTCGCGGGCGTGAGAATAGGGGCCGGCGCCATCATCGGTGCCGGCAGTGTGGTGACGAAGAACGTCGGCCCGGGGGAAATCTGGGCCGGGAACCCCGCGCGATTTCGGCGCAAGGTGGATGCGTAATGGAAGTACCGTTTTTGGATCTCGCCGCGCAGCATGCGCAGGTGAAAAATGAAATCCTCACCGAGTGGTCGGCCCTGCTTGACCGCGCCGGTTTCATCGGCGGCGCGCCGGTGGCGAAGCTGGAAGAAGAATTCGCGGCCGCGTGCAAAGCCAAGCACTGCATCGCCGTGAGCAACGGCACCGACGCGCTGTTCCTCGTCTACAAAGCCCTCGGCATCGGCCAGGGTGACGAAGTCATCGTACCGGCAAACACCTTCATCGCCACGTCTGAGTCCATCACCGCCGCCGGCGGCACGGTGGTCTTCGCGGACTGCCTGCCCGGCACCTACAACATCGATCCGGCCTCCGTGGAAAAAGCCATCACGCCGCGCACCAAGGGCATCATCGCCGTGCACCTCTACGGCCAGCCCGCGGACTTCGATTCGCTGCAAGCCATCGCGCGCAAGCACAACCTCTGGATCGTGGAAGACGCGGCCCAGGCGCATCTGAGCGACTACAAGGGCCGCCGCATCGGCTCCATGGGCATCGCGGCCACGTTCTCGTTCTACCCCGGCAAAAACATGGGCGCCTGCGGCGACGCCGGCGCCATCACCACGAACGACGCCGAACTCGCCCGCCGCATTCGCATCCTGCGCGATCACGGTTCCGAAGTGAAGTACGTGCACCTCGTCGAAGGTTTCAACATGCGCTGCGACGCCATCCAGGCCGCCGCGCTGCGCATTAAGCTCAAGCATCTGCCGAAGTGGAACGAATCACGTCGTCGCCTCGCCGCGCGCTACATGGAGCGTCTGCGCGGCGTGGAAGACATCGTGTTGCCGGAAGTCCCGGCGGGTCACGATCCGGTGTGGCACTTGTTCATCGTGCAGGTCCCCGCGCGCGATCAGGTGCAGCAGGCGCTCAAGGAACGCGGCATTCAGACCGGCCTTCACTATCCCGTGCCCCTTCACTTGCAGGAAGCCTACGAGTACCTCGGCTACAGCGAGGGCGCGTTCCCGGTCGCGGAAGCGGCCTCGAAGCGCATCCTCTCGCTCCCGATGTACGCCGAACTGACCGAGGCCCAAGTCGACTACGTGTGCGACAACCTCATCCAGGTTGTCGCGTCGGCCGCCGTCGCGGCGCAGTAAGCGCGGCGGTGCCCCGTGCGCACCCGCCCACACAGCGCAACTCGAAATTGGGTGAGCTGTCTCGGGTTGTCGGCGCGGGACGCTTTGGGTAGGCTTCTTTGGTCTAAAACGGCGGTGATGCATGGCTAACTCTTCCACACGCGGCGGGCTCTCGCGCCTCTTGCTCGCCGCCGTGTGCATCGCCGTCGGACTCTTTACCGGCTATATCGCCGGTCGTTTTTCGTGGGAACCGGAAACGAATGAACCCATACCGGCGGCCGATCCGCTGATCGTTCCGCCGTCCACGGGGCCCAGCGCCGAGCAGCAGGAACAGCTCGCCGCGATCGGCTATGCCGCCGGCACCGTGAAAGCCCCGGAGCATTCCGGCGTCCTCAAACACGACGCCGCGCGCACCTTCGAATCACTCAACGTGTTCACCTCGGGCCATTTCCCCGGCGCGCAGCTCATGGATATGGACGGTCGCGTGCTGCACCAGTGGCAGTATCCGTTCGAAAAACTCTGGCCGAAACTCGATCCGGGCAAAACCGACGTCTCCTACTGGCGGCGTGTGCATCTTTTCGAAAACGGCGACATCCTCGCCATCTTCGAGCCCTTCGGCATCTTCAAACTCGACAAGGACTCCAATCTTCTCTGGGAATCGGCGAACAACGCCCACCACGACCTCGTCGTCGAGCCGAACGGTAACATCCTCGTCTTCACACGCCGCGAAACCAACCTGGCGCTCACCAAGGATATCCGCCCCGTCCTCGAGGAATTCGTCTCCGAGCTCACACCTGACGGCAAGGAACTCCGCCGCGTCAGCATCATCGACGCCTTCAAAAATTCCGACTACCGCGCCCTGTTGCACGACGCGCCCGACCACTGGGACGTCACACACGTGAACTCGCTCAAGCTGCTCGGGCCGGACACGGTCGCGCGCGTGCCGGCCTTTCAGCCTGGGCGCTTGCTGCTCTCCGTGCGCGAACTGGGCACGATCGCCATCCTGGATCTCGACGCTACGCGCATCGAATGGGCCACGAAAGGCCAGTGGTGGCAGCAGCACGAAGCCACGCTCACCGCGCCCGGCAATATCTTGCTTTTCGATAACCGCAGCCTCGATCCGCTCAGCCGTGTGCTCGAACTTGATCCCGCCACCGGCCAAATCGCGTGGTCCTATGGCGGTACGCCGGATCAGGAAATGTACTCGCACTACTGCGGCCTCGTCGAGCGCCTGCCGAACGGCAACACGGTCATCACGGTCTCCGAACCCGGCCGCGTGATCGAAGTGACGCCCGATCACGAAATCGTATGGGAATTTGTAAATCCGAATCTCGCCGCCGAAGGCTTCGACGTGATCGCGACGGTCTTCGATTTCAAGCGCCTGCCGCAGACCTTCAAAGCCCAGTGGTTGGCCGCCTCCACCCCATCTTCCGGAGGCGCCGCCTGATGTCCGCGACCAACACGTCCACACGGCCGCTCATCGCGCTCATCGGCTACACGTTCTTCCAGTCCGACGGCCGCTTGAACATGTACGTCGACTATCTGACCTCCGCAGGCTACAACGTCGACGTCATCACGCTCGAAAACCCGAGCGCCAAACCGTCCGTCGACACCGAACACGTCCGCTATTTCACCCCGCGCAAGCGCTTCTTCGACCGCCAGGGTGGCATGCAGTACATGCTGGACTACGCCCGCTTCATGCTCGCGGTCTGCAAGCTGCTGCTCAAGCACCGCTTCGCCGGCCGCCACTACGCCGCCATCCACGTGAACAACATGCCGAACTTCCTCATTTTCGGCGCCCTCCCCATGCGCCTGTTCGGCGTGCGCATCCTGCTCGATCTGCACGACACCATGCCCGAAATTCAGAAGACGCGCAGCAAGGGTGACCCCTCCCCCTGGCTCATCCGCGGCCTGTTCTTCGAAGAGTGGCTGTGCATGAAACTCGCCAGCTACGTGATCACGTCCGAACACACCAAGCGCGAACGCCTGCTCGAAAACGGCCTCACGCGCAAAAAATCCTCGACCATTCTGAACTTCGCGAACCCGGCCCTCTTCCCCGAGTTTCCACTCTCGGATCGCCCGGCCGATCTCGGCGCGCCCTTCCGCATCGTCTACCACGGCACCCTCACGTGGCGCCTCGGTGTCGATACCGTCATCCGCGCGGTCGCGATCGCGCGCGAGAAAGTACCGAACCTCCGCTACGAAATCACCGGCGACGGCGAGCAGCGCGGCGAACTCATCGCGCTCACCAAAGAACTCGGCCTCGAAGGCTGCGTGCAGTTCAGCGACGGCTTCGTGCCGGTCAAAGCGCTCGCCGAGCGCCTGCGCGGTGCGGACCTCAGCGTGCTTGCCTCGCGCCTTACCTCCGCCACCGACCTCATGCTGCCGGTGAAGCTGCTCGAGTACATCCGCCTCGGCATTCCGGCCGCCGCCGCGCCAACGAAAACCATCCGCTACTACTTCACCGAAGAATCGGTCCGCTTCGTGCAGTCGGATGATCCCAAAAGTGTCGCTGATGTCATCGTCGCGCTCGCGGCCGACCCACAGGCCCGCCTGAACATGGCCCGCGCCGCGCGGAAGTTCTACGACAAGCACAATTACGAGTCGCAGCGAAAAACCTACACGCACATTATCGACGAACTGGTCGCCAAACGCCGGCCCGTGGTGGACGAGTCATGATCTTCATCCTCGTCCTCATCTTCTCGCCCTATGCGAGGCTGCGCACCACATGAGCACCGCGCGCTACGTACTCGTCACGCCCGTCCGCAACGAGGAAGAGCACGTAGGCCGCACGATCGACGCCGTCGCCGCGCAGACGCACCGGCCCGAGCGCTGGGTCATCGTCAGCGACGGCTCCACCGATCGCACAGACGAGATCGTGCGCCAGCGCGCCGCGCAGCTCCCATTCCTCCGCCTCGCGCGCCGTGAATCCACCGGCAAGCGCGACTTCAATTCCAAAGTCATGGCCATCCGCGAAGGCGTCCGGCAGTTGGCCGATGTCCCGCACGATTTCATCGGTAATCTCGACGGCGACGTAACCTTCGCGCCGAACTATTTCGAAACGCTCCTCAGCCGCTTCGACACAAATTCGCACCTCGGCATCGCCGGCGGCCTCGTATTCGAAGACATCGGCGGCGACTGGCACGCGCAAGCCCTCGGCACGGACAAAAGCGTCGCCGGCGCCGTGCAACTCTTCCGCCGCGATTGCTGGCAGGCCATCGGCGGTTATCCCCCGCTGCGCTACGGCGGCGAAGACGCGGCCGTCGAAATCATGGCGCGCCAGCGCGGCTGGGAAACGCGCACCTTCCGCGATCTCGAAGTGCGCCACCATCGCCGCGTCGGCCGCGACGGCCGCGGCGCCCTGCGCGCGTTTTACGACATGGGCTGGCGCGAAGCCATCATCGGCTACCACCCCATGTTCGAGCTCGTGCGCGCCGCCAACCGCATGCGGTGTGCGCCAATATTCCTGGGCGGCCTGAGCCACCTCAGCGGCTATCTCGCGGCCAAACTGCGCCGCGAACCCATCGGCCTGCCGGTGGATTGTGTCGAATTCCTGCGACAAGAACAGATGGAGCGACTTCGCGGCCTCGTTTCGCGTAAGGTACGCGCATGATTTCGGGTATAAATAGAGCACCATGTGCGGTATAGCGGGCGTCTATAACTTCGGCAGCAACCAGCCGGTCGATCCGGTGGTGCTCCGCCGCATGTGCACGTCCATGTCGCACCGCGGCCCCGACGGCGACGGCCTGCACATGGACGACGCCAACGGCCTCGGCCTCGGCCACCGCCGCCTCAGCATCATCGACCTCAGCCTCGGCGCGCAGCCCATGGCCACCGCCGACGAAAAACTCTGGATCACGTTCAACGGCGAGATCTACAACTTCAAGGAACTCAAGCAGGAACTCGTCGCCGCCGGTCATCAGTTCAAAACGAACTGCGACACCGAAGTCATCCTCTACGGCTACCGCCAGTGGGGCGACGAAGTCCTCAATCGCCTGAACGGCATGTTCGTGTTCGCGCTGTGGGACGCGCCCAACCGCCGCCTGCTCATCGCGCGCGATCACGCCGGCGTGAAACCGCTCTACTACCGCCTCACACCCGGCCAGATCATCTTTGGTTCGGAAGTAAAAGTCATCGAGGCCTACGACGATCAGACGTCCGACGTCGATCCCGCCGGTCTCTACGCGTTCATGCGCCTGGGCTACACGCCCGCGCCGCTCACCGCCTTCGCGAACATCAACAAACTCGCCCCCGGCACAAAACTCGTCGTAACCGCCCGCGGCGCGACCTACTCCCGCTGGTGGCTGTTCCATCCCAAGCCCATCACGCCGCCGCCCACGTTTGAAGAGGCCGCCGAGGAACTCCTCCGCCGCTATTCGGTCGCGGTGAAACGCAACCTGATCAGCGACGTGCCCGTGGGCCTCCTGCTCAGTGGCGGCCTCGATTCCGGTCTTCTCCTCGCGCTGATGAACCAGTTTGGCGCGAACTGGAAGACCTTTACCGTTGGTTTCGGCAATGAATTCGCCGACGACGAACTCGATGACGCCGCGCGCGTCGCGAAGGCCCTTGGCAGCGAACACGCCTCGGTCCGCATCACGCGCGAGCATTTCGAAAAACACCTCGCGCAGGTCGTCGGCTTCCTCGAAGAACCGGTCAGCACGGCCTCCATCGTGCCGATGTTCTTCGTCAGCGAACGCGCGCGGCAGGACGTCAAAGTCGCGCTCATCGGCCAGGGTCCCGACGAACTCCTCGCCGGCTACCGCCGCCACCGCGGCGTCTACTACGGCAAGTACTGGCGCAGCCTGCCCAAGCCCGCGCGCGATACAATGCGCGGCATATTGGATTTATTGCCCGGCCTTCCCGCGCTGCGGCGCGCGTCGTACTCGCTCGACGTGCCCGATCGCATGCGGCGATACATGAACGTGCTCACGCTCATGGAACCAGCACAGCTTCATCAACTCTTCCGGCCCGACGTGGTCCCCGGCGACGTCGAGTCGCGCCTGCTGAACACCTGGGCCGACCTCGTCCCCATGATGGCCGACATCGACGAGTTAAACGGCTTCGAGTTCTTCGAAACGCGCTCCATCCTCGCCGACCAGCTCCTGGTCTATGGCGACAAACTCTCCATGGCGCACAGCCTCGAAGTGCGCGTGCCGTATCTCGATCCGGAAGTCATCGAATTCGTCGAGTGCCTGCCCAGCAGCTACAAGGTCCGCGGCATGAAGGGCAAGGCGCTCCACCGCCGCGTCTGCCAAAAGTTCCTGCCCGCCGAGGTCCTGCGCCGCAAGAAAAAAGGCTTCGCGATGAACGTCGTCGACGACTGGTTCCGCTCCGCGCTCACGGGCCGCATGCCGGACCTGCTCAACGATCCAAACGCGCTGATGTACCGCTTCTTCGATGCGAAGGCCGCCGGCCGCCTGCTCGAGGAACACAAACAGGGCAAGCGCAATCACTATCGCCTGTTGTTCAGCCTCGTGCTGATCGAAGAGTGGCTGCGAAGCCGCGCGAACTAGGCGCTACTTCACCCAAGGCCGCGCGGAACTGAAGAACCACGGCACCATCGCGGCATACAGCTTCTGCTTGTCACGCGCGTTCCCGTCGCCCCGCACCGCGCGCAGCACGCTCCACCCCGCCAGCCGCGCCGTGATCCCCACGAACGCGCTGCACATTACCGCCAACGCCGCCGGCTTGTTGCTGTACTTAATAAAATATTTGTAGCGGCTCTCAAAGAAGGTCTGGTACGCGGGAATCGGAATTGTCTTCATCGTCTGCCCGCCGAAGTGCACGATCTGTGCGCCGGGGAAAAACAGCACCCGCCGGCCCGATAGTTTCACACGGCGGCACAGGTCGAACTCCTCGCGAAAGAACTCGAAAGATTCGTCGAACTGCCCGACTTCGCCGAACACCTCGCGCGGCAGCAGCATGCAGGAGCCCTGCACGACGTCCACATCGCGCTCCACATCGTGCGCCCAATCCCGCATCCACTCGCGCAGGCCCAGCTTCTCCACCGGCACGCGCGCGGGCAGGAAATCGTCCGCAATCATCCGCAAAATACTGGCTTCGCGGCCGCAGGATGTCTGCAGCGTGCCGTCCGGATTGCGCAAGCGGCAGCCAAGCAGGCCGATACTGGCGTCTTCGCGAATCCGGGCCACCATGGCGTCCAGCGCGCCGTCGTCCACGGTCATATCGTTGTTCAGAATCAGGAAATAGCGCCCCACGGACGCCTCGTAGCCCTGATTGTGCGACGCGCCGTACCCGCGCGGTGTTTCATTGAGCACCAGGCGCACTTCGGGATATTCGTCGCGCAGCATCTCGCGCGAGCCGTCCGTGGACGCGTTGTCGATCACGACAACCTCATACGAAATCGTGCGCGTGCCCGCCTTGATCGTGTCGAGAACGCCGCGCAAAAAGTCCTTGCCGTTCCGATTGGCAATCGAAATCGTCAGATCCACGGGCACACTGCTCTGGGCTGCCGTCATCGCAGAATCTGCGACCCAATGGGCGTGCGCCGTGTCGGAAACGTCACGGTGCTGGTCGGTGGAGGCGCGGGCGCGGCCACCGGCTCTTCACGGAAGATAATGCGCGTGGATCCCGCGAGCGCGATCAACACGTACAGCAGGTTGTTCGTCTGCGCAAGCGCGGCCACGGTCAGCATCGAGATATTCCACGCGAGTAACCCGCAGGAAATGCACCACACGCTCCAGCGATCCTGCAACGTCGTCGCGTCACGGCCCGCGCGATACAGGCACCAGTAGTAATAACCGTTCATCAGCGAGTACGACAACATGCCGACGAGGCCCGTTGTCGCAAGATGATAAATGTAAATATTCGCGAGGTCGTAGTGTCGCCAGTTGAAGCCGTTGCGGCCCCAGTCCGCGCCGACGCCGACATACCCATAGCCGGTCACCCAATGGCCCGACATACCACCGCCGAGCGCCTCCTCCACCAGCTCAATGCGGTAGTAGGCCGTGGAAGAGTCGAGCGCGAAGCGCGTAAGCACGTAGTAGAAGTGGCGGTCGCTGACAACTTCAATCGACGCACAAACAAACACGAACGCCAACAACACATACGGCCACGTATTCCGTACGGGGTACGACGCAATCAGCATCAACGACACCATGAACGCCAATATCGGCGCACTGGACATCGATGAAATCACGCCGATCGTCAGCAGCGTCACGCGCCACACGAATTTCAGAAGATTCGGCGCGCCGACGAAATACATCGACGCCTGCAGGGGCACAAGTATCGCGAAGAACAAGCCCCAGGAAATCTTGTTGCCGAACGAACCGTCCGCGCGGTACAGGCCCATGCGTCGGTACATTTCCTGGTCGCCGATTTCGAAGGGGCTGAACTCGCGCATCCACCCGTAGGGGTTGTGGCCCGTGATCGACTGGTAAATGCCCACCAGCGCCAGCGGCATCGCCACCAGTACAAGTCCATTGATCAGATCGTACGCGTCCTGGCGATTGCGCAGCGTAAGCCGCGTCACCACGTACGCCAGAATCGTGTCGAGAAAGCGCCCGCCTTCACGTTCCAGCACTTTCGCCGGCGCTTCGTTGGTCAGAAATGCGAGGATGGCGCACAGAAACGAAAACGCCACCAGCGCGTCCAGCACGCGAATCCGCATCAGAACAGGGTCCAGCGGCCGCGTCAGAATCCGGATCAGCAACGCCAACACCACGATGCGACCCGACGACAAGTCGAGCTGTCCCACCGTCACCGCGAGATACTGCGGGTACACGCACATGGTGGCGAGGTAAACGACCAGACCCACAATCGGGCGCGTGACCCAAATCGCCGACACCGCGATCACGACGACAGTCAGCGTCAGTATCGTGGTCATGGGGCGTCCCCCGCCTGTGCCGGCGCCGGCCGCGCATCCAGTGCTTCGCGACGCTCCGCCCGGCGCGTCTTCACATCACGATACACCTTCATCAGCACGCGCGGCATTAGCGCGTACACAAACGGCTTCGCGTAGTACGTGCTGGTCGGATGCATTTGCCAAATCGTCCAGCCCGTGCGCAGCGCGCCGAGTCGCTGCCCCGCCAATACCTGGTCCGCCACGCTGATCGTGAAGTGCGACACCAGATCGTTGTCCGCGTCGCGGCGCGCATCGCGCGGCGCGCCACTCAAGCCCGGCGCCGGACGCCGCGGCAGGCCGCGCCGGTCGTACATCCGGTCGTACACCTGCTGCACGAGGCGATTGCGTCGCGCAGGGTCCTTCTTCGTGACCGATTCCGGGTGAATGCGGTAGCCGTACAAACATTCGCCAATGACGAGCAGCGGGAAGCGCTCGCCGACGCGCAATATATAGTCAAAGCCTTCGACCACCGGGAGATCTTCCGCGTAGCGCATATCGCCCACCAGCGAGAGCCGGTACATTGCCGTGGGATCGTGCCCCGGCATCCGGCCGCCCGCGATGTCCTTCGCGCATTCGTCGGTGTTCTTCGCGCGGAAGGTCGGCGCGAGCACGCGATCGCCCAGCAAAATCTCGTGGCCGACAAACACGCCCGCCGCCTGCAGATTCGCCTGCAGCGCGGCCACCTGTCGCTCAAGCCGCTGCGGATGGCTGATGTCGTCGGCGTCGTTCAGCGCATAAAATTCGCCCCGCGCCAGCGCAAGCGCGCGGTTCATCACTACGGGCTTGCCTGTGTTGTCCTGGCGAATCTTCTTGACGCGCGGATCGGTAATATCATCGAGCGCGGCCACGCACCCATCGGTGCTGCCGTCGTCGATCAGGATGAGTTCCCAATTCTGATACGTCTGGCGCAGCACGCCGTCCACCGCCGGGCGCAGGTACGCCCCGGCGTTGTACACCGGCATAATCACGGTCACCAGCGGCGTCGCGCTCATCGTTCGGGCGCCCCCGATTCGCCCGCGGCGGGCAGCGCGACCTTGGGCCGCAGGAACCGGCCCGCCATCGTGCGAATGCCCCCATCCACCAACAATATTGCCACGACGGCCGCCGCGCCTGCAGCCGCGGACCGCAGCACGAGGGACACCAGCACCGGCGCATCGAGCAGATTGGTCAGCGGGTGCATGAGAAATTGCGCCGCGCCGGCCGCCATCGCCACGGCAATGCCCGGCAACACGGCTCCGCCGATGCCGGCCAGCGACACGCCCGCGTAGCGCAGCATCACCCACAGCGCGACAGGCAGGAACACAACGACATACACGCCCACGCGGGTCCACGCGATGCCGGAAACCTGTGCCTGCAGCTCAGCGCCCGAGAGTCCGTAGCCCACCACGCCAAACCCGACGCACAGCAGGGTCACCTGCACCGCGGTAATCATGGAAAACACCTGCGGCCGGCCCAGCGACACAAGCACCGGCCCCACGAACAACACCAGCGCGCGCAAGGCCGCATACGCACACAGGATCTGAATCACATCCGCCGCCTGCGCCCACTTGTCGCCCAGGATCTGCACAATCGCCGGGCTTTCAAGGCCCATCACCACCAGCACCGGCAACGAAAACAGCGCCGAATACCGCAAGCAATCAGTGACGCGGGCGCGCAACTTCTCCGGATCGCCCTTGGCCTCCGAAAAATACGGGAACGACACATACCACAGCGCGCGTGTGACGACCGTGATCACAAGATCCAGCAGGCGCATGCCGAGGCGGTAAATACCCACCGCCGCCTCGCCGAAAAATTTTCCGATGATCAGCGGTTCGGCCTGGGTGCCGAGATAGTCAAACAAGGTCGCCGGAAAGTATTTGATGGAAAACCAAATCATCTCGCGCGTGTGCTGCACGTGAATGCGCAGACGCGGCGTCCAGTGCGCGGCGCGCCACAACACGAACAGGCCTGACAACCCGCGCGCCAGCGACTGACCCACAAGCGCCCATGCTCCCGCGCCGCCAATCGCGAGCGACACGCCCACCACCGCGCCGATGATCACCGAAAGGTTCGTGCGCACCGCGAGGCTTTTGAAGTTCATCTCGCGCGTGAGCTTGGCTTCCTGAACGACCGTAAGCCCTTTGATCATCACGCACAGCGACAGCGCCTGGATCAGCGGCGCAAGCCGCGGGATCTCATAAAACGCCGCCACCTGCCCGGCCAGCGCGGCCCCGCCGAGCGTCAACACAAGCCCCAGCGCCACGACGATCCAGAAAATGGAATCGAGATCGATTTCGTCGAGTTCGGCGCGCTGCACGATGGCGCCCACGAAACCTTGCGACACGAACAGTTCGATCAGCCCGACGAAACTGATCGCCACCATCACGAGACCGAAGTCGTGCGGCCCAAGGAACAGCGCAAGCACGAAGGTCGTCGCCGCGGACAAACCGTCCTGCCCCCAGCTCATCACGGTGGCCCAACGCACGGCCGAGCCAAACCGGACCTTGGAGGTGTTCGCGCCGCTCATGGTGTACGTGTGTCCCCCGGCGCTGCGCTGGTGCGATTCGCGCCCGCGGCCATGCGCCGGCGCGCCCCGCGCCTAGTTTTCCTGGGCCGCCCGCTGAGCGGCAGCGGCGGCGGATGCCCGCCGTGCGGCGCGCCCGGCCGACAACTGGCCCACGAGGACGGCCGGCGTGCGCAGCAGAATTTCCACGTCCAGCGCGGGCGAGATTTCCCGGCTGTAGCGCACGTCGAGGCGAATCATCTCATTGAAGGTCAGATTATTCTTGCCCATCACCTGCCAAAGGCCCGTGAGCCCCGGCAACACGTCGAACCGCCCGTTGTGCCAGTCGAGAAATTCCTTGGCTTCATACGGGATCACCGGGCGCGGGCCAACAAGACTCATGTCGCCCTTGAGCACATTGAACAACTGCGGCAACTCGTCAATCGCCGATTTGCGCAGGATCGCGCCGAACGGAATGATGGCCGGGTTCGCCGCGTCCTGTTTAATCATCGGCTTGTCCGCATCGGCGCCATTGCGGATCAGCTCTTTCATGTAGTCCTTGTGCTTCGACACGTCCATGTCCGGACGCATCGTGCGAAACTTGTAAATCGTAAACGGCTCGCCGCCGCGGCCCACGCGCTGCTGCCTGAACAACGCATCGCCCGGCGAGACAATCTTGATGTAGATGGCGGTCACAATCAGCAGCGGCGACGTGAAGATAATAAGCAGCGTAGCGCCGATGAGATCCATCGACCGCTTCCAGAAGGGCTGCTGGCGCGCGAAAACCGCCGCACTGCGTTTGTATTCGACTTGCGTCATGATTCGATCCGTTCGCCTTTACCGCGTCTTCGCCGCGACCGCTTCACCGGCCGCCTTGGTTCCGTCAGTCGCCACCATTACCGCCGCGCGCACCTCGGGGTACGCGAACATTTCACACTTCAGCCGGAATTCCGGCGTCCAGGTCCCATTCATGCTCCGGCGCATCAATTCTTCCACCGACTTCAGGAACCGCTCCGCGCCCGCGCCGTCCGTCTGCGGCAGAATCACGCCAATCCGGCCCGTCTCCGTATCAAACCGGCCAACCAAATCGCTCATGCGCACCCGCTCCGCGAGCACGCCCGACAGTTTCTTGAACGCCGCGCGGCGTTTGTCGCCGCGCGCATCACCCGTGTGCACGTCGAACACCATCAGCATGAACTGGCCGCCCGCGCGGTTGCACATCGCCCGATGGCGCTGAAGCTCGCGCTCGAAGGATTCGCGATCCAAAACTCCCGGCACGCCATTCGATGCGGGATTGCTCTTCCCGTTCGCGGCCTTGCTTGCGCCCATCATCCACTTCAACCACTTCATTACCGACAAACTCCCGCCTGCTCCGCCAGACCTACCCGGCGGCACTCGTCAAATCCGATCGTAAATCACCTGCGGAATGTGATACCGCTGGTTATTCAAAATCATCCCAAGCACCTGGCCGCCCATCAGCTCCACGCGACGACCCACATCCTGCATCGCCTGCCACCGCGTTTCCTCCGCGGCCGCGACCAACACAATCCCATCCACTTTCGAACCGAGCACCAGCCCGTCCGCGTAATCCGTCGCGGGCGGCGCATCGATCAGAATCAAATCAAAGGTCTCGCGCAGGCGGTTCAACATTCCGCGGAACTGCGTCGATTCAAAAATCAGCGGCTGCGCCGATTCCTTCACCAGCAACTGGCTCACCGTCAATCGGCTGTCGCCCACCGGATGCAGCACCGACTCAATACGCTCGCGGCGATCGAGCACCGCGTCCCAACCCTGCTCCTGCGAAATCCGGAACTCGGCGGCCTGCGTCGGCGAATGGTAGTCCGCATCCAGCAGCAGCACCGACTTCTTCAGCTTCACCGCCACCACCTTGGCGAACTCGCGAATCAGCGTTGAGGTACCCGCGCCCTTGTGCGGCGCGATAAACTCGATCGCGCGGCCTTTGCCCGCCGGCAACAGCGACGTGATGCTGTTGTACAGCGCCGTCATCGTGTGCTCGAGGTGCAGCGGGAACGGCGCCGCTTCGGTCGCCGGCACCAGGCGCTGAATCGTCGGCCCCGGCTCCGGCATCATCACCGGCTCCACCGCCGCCACTTCCATCAGCGCCGGCGCATCCGGTTCGATTTCGTCCCGGTTCTGACCCGCCAATTGCAGTGCTTCGTAAATCTTCGACATAAGTCCTTACTCGTCGCCCGGCCGACGCGCCATGCGCGCCTGACCAATCGCGATCTGATTCGGCGCCGGTGACTTCCCGGCCTCCGGTTCAATCCCCTGCACGCGCGTCTCGTTGATGAAATCCAGCAACATCCGCAACGCTTCGCGTTTCACTTCCGGCGACGCAGTCGACAAGATCGCGCCCGGATCCGCTTCCTCCGCCGCCTCTTCCGGCAGGGTCTCGCCCGGGCCCGCCATCTCCAGCGCACGATTCAGCAGCAGGTCCTGCACCACTTCGTCGACCATCGTCGACGTAATGACTTTCTTCTGATACCCGAATCCCGTCACCAGCGCGTTGTCGCAAATAATGTTCATGAGGCGGGGGTTCCCGCGCGCATGCTCAACAATCGAAGCTTTCGCACCTTCTGTAAAGATCCACACCCGCGGCGCACCCGCCTTAATCAGGCGATGCTTGATGTAGTCCACGCTCTCTTCGGCGTTCAGCGGCTTAATCACCGCACGCACCGCGATGCGCTGGCGCAACTGGCGCAACTCGTAGCGCGCCAGCTTGCGATCCAGTTCCGGCTGACCCACCAGCACGATCTGCAGCAACTTGTCCTTCGTCGTCTCAATGTTCGACAGCATGCGCAGGCTTTCCATCGTCTTGATGGGCATGTTCTGCGCTTCGTCGATCACGAGGAACAGGTTGCGGCCCGCCGAGTACTCCTCGATGAGAATCTCGTGCAACCGGCGCACCATATCGTCCGGCTGCTGCGGCACTTGTTCGACGCCCAACTCGTAGAAAATATTCTTCAGCAGTTCCTTGAACGAAACGTTCGGATGGAAAATATAAATCGGCTTCTCGCGGTCCTGGCGCAGGTGCTGCAGCGCCGAACGCAGAATCGTCGTCTTGCCCGTGCCGACTTCGCCCGTCACCGAAATGAAACCCTTGCGCTCGCGGATTCCGTACACCACGGCCGCCAGCGCCTCACGGTGCGTCGGGCTCAGGTACAGGAAATCCGGATCGGGCGTGACGCCGAACGGTTCGCGCGCGAGGTTAAAGTGTTTTAGATACACTTTTTAAACTCCCGCTCCGGCACAACCGCCAGCACCGTAATCCCAAGCTTCTTCTCGGCTTCATCGCGCGACTTGATCGTCGCATCGAAGAACTCGCGCACAAACGCAAACCCGAATCCGATAATCAATCCCGCGAAGGCCGCCATCAGCGTCAGGCGCGTACGGCGCGGCGAAGTCCGTTCATCCGGCAGCGTCGCTTCGTCCACGATGCGCACGTTACTCACCTTGCTCGCGTCCAGCGTCTCGCTCGTCTGCGCCTGCACCAGGCTGTTGCGCGCCGCTTCATACAGGTCGCGCGCCGCCGCCACTTCACGTTCCAACTGCACCATGCGCGGTTCCACGGCGCGCAATTTCGCCATGTGCGCGCGCATCGGCTCCAACTGCTGCACCAGCGTGGTTTCGGTGGCCAGCAACGCGCTCAGGTTCACCTGCGCCGCCTGCAACTGCAACGCCGGATCCATCGTTTCCGCCGCGCCGCCCGCGCCAATCGTCCGCGGAATCGTGCGCGGCAGCTTGTCGCGATCGGCCTTGGTCTCGATGATTTCCTTCTCAATCGCGCGCAGGTCCGGGTGGTTCACGTATCGCGAATTCAGCTCACGCTGGCGGATTTCCAGTTCGCGCAGCCGCTCATCGAGCGCCACACGATCCGGGTTCTCCATTTCCATCGGCTTGATCTCGGTGTCGCCACGGCCCTTCAGTGCTGTTTCCAGCGCCGCAATGCGGGCCTTCTCCGCTTCAATCTGCGTGCGCGTGTCCGCCAGGCGCGTCTCAAGCTCGGCCACCTGGCCGTTGCCCGTATCCAGTTCCTGCGTCACCGCCGCCACACCGTTCTCGCGCTTGTAATCGTTCAATTCGGTTTCAAGTCGATCCAGTTCGCGCTTGCGTTCGTCCAATTCGCCCTGAATCAATTCCGGCTTCGCCGATGAACTGTGCATCTGGATATGACGGTCGATGTACGAATTCATCCATGTATCCAGAATATCGTGCGCGGTAACCGGATCACCGTGCTCATAAACCAACCAGATGATGCCGTTGGCCGGCTCAATGGTCGCGTTCTGCAGTAAGGTCTTCGTCGCCGTGCGCAACGCCGCGGTATGCGGATCGCGTTCACCCTTGAAGGCTTCTTCGATCGTCTTTCCGTCTTTCAGCGAAAGCACGCGTTCCAGACCGACTTTCTCCGCCACTTCCTGCGCCAAGCTCTGGCTCGTCATGATCGCGAGTTCAGCGTCACCGGCCGAGTTGTCGAATTGCGGATTGGCCGTCACCAATCCTTCCGCGCCCGGATTGATTCGCAGACTACCGCGCTCCTCGCGCAGCATGATGCGGCCTTCGGACTGCCAAACTTCCGGCAACATCATCGATACGCCCGCGCCCGCAACGCCCGCAAGGACAAAAATTGTCGCAATAATGTATTTGTGACGGAACGCAATGCGCAGCACATCACGCACGGACGGGATCGGGAGCTCGCCGGTCTCGAATCCGACGCCGCGCCGACGCTCCTGGGGCGATTTCTGTGCCTGGTTAATCATTGACAAAATGACCTCTCATCCCAACACGCGAACTCAACTGCCGCATACTTATCCACAAACCCTGTGAATTCCGCTGTGGATAATTTTCGACCAATCCACAATTCGTCTCTCTAACTTCTACGCGGAGTTTCGTCGTAACCCATTGAAACTACAGCGTATATTACCAATCATCCGTTCTTGAGTAAAGGTTTTTCGTACTTCTCGTTCTCTTCTTAGCCTGGTGAACCACACATTCGAAGTCAGACACTTAGAGCAAATTATTTGCCTAAATCGATACACTCGGTGCCAAACCGGAAAACCAGTTGTAAGTGTATAGATTAACTGACTTTATGGAGCTCGGTTTAGACAGAACTAGAAGAGATTTAGTCCCGCTCCACCGGCTTGGAGCGTCGGCGACCCACCACCGTTAGTCAGCGATGACTAAACATAAGCGAGGCACATAAAAATGCCGTAGGCATCAATATTTCTCAAGTCGCTAGATTTTATTGAATGTATATAATTTATTGATTGAATTGAAATTCCGACTTGACACCGGGAGGGTTTCGGGTTAGCATCCGCCCGCTGTTCTGGACCATGGGCTGGAGTTCAGACGGCTTGACATTCGATCGTGCGCAGCGGGGGGCCGCTTCGTCGTACTCCACAATCCTCATGTCGGGGGACGACCGTGTAAACCTTCCTTAACACGTACATCAATGCATGCACTTTTTGCGTTCAAATTTGTTCGGCGGGGCTGCCGGGACGCAGATAGTGCAACAAAAGTGTACAGCCTATTGAGGGGGACCCAAGTAAGGTCGGTTAGTTAACCACCTGATTGGGCGCAACTTAGGGCGATTCCTGAATAAACGGGAACACCCCTTGCTCAATTGGGCGGGCTGCAAGCGAACTCTGTCTTATCGCCGCGGCCTGGAAGTACGTGGTAGCTGAGGGGCTACCAGCGGGGGACACATAATGCAGTATGTAGTCAACGGGCTGCGCTGTGCGCGGGGAGCAGGACGCACGGGGGCTCTCGCCCTTGTCGCTCTTTCGCTTCTCTTCGTCAGCGCAAAGGCAACAGCAGCAACGATCACCGTTAATCCCGGCAGCTCGATTCAGTCCGGGGTCAACAGCGCGGCGGCGGGCGACACGGTTCTGGTTCGCGCCGGTACGTACACCGGTGGCGTCAACCTCAATCGCTCCGTCAACCTTCAAGCCGAAGCGGGTGTGGTCGTCAACGGTAACAACAGCGGACAGGCCGTGCTGATTCAGTGCAGCGACTGTTCCGTAACGGGGTTCACGTTCAACGACTTCGCTTACGGTATCGGTGCTGACAACATCACAGGCCGCAACCGCGTTACGCTGCGCAACAATATTCAGCGCCGTACAAACTACGGTTTCTGGATCAGCGGCGACGACTGGACGGTCGAGAACAACGAAGTCGATCGCATCATCCGCCGCTCAAGCGGCGGCGATGCCGACTACGGTCGCGTCTTCGGTAACCGTCACGTCATGCGCCGCAACTGGTTCCACGGAACGCAGATCCCCACCGACCTCGCACCGGGGCCGGACTATGCACACACGGACTGCTTCCAGTACTACAACCAGAACGGCGAAGTCCTGCGCGACATCCTGATTGAAGAAAACATCTTCACGGATTTCGTTCAGGGCCTCTTCATTGGTAACGAGACTGGTAACAGCTCGGCCGTGCAGCGCGTAACCGTCCGCAACAACGTTTTCTGGGGCACCAGCTTCACGGCGACGGGCAACCTGCTCGGCAGGCCGTCGTGGGGTATCTATTTTGGTAAAAACGGGCCGGAGCGGAACATCGTTGTCGAAAACAACATCTTCCGTAACTGCTCGAACTCGCTCGGTATCCTCACGGGCACCGACGCCATCGTGCGCCGCAACATTGTGGCGAACGGCGGTTCGGTGTACATCCTCGAAGGCACGTCGCCCTCGATCGTGACGACCACACCGGGCGGCAACCTCCTCTATCAGAACAACTGGGTCGGCGAAATGTCGCCGTCCACGGACACAACCACCGTCAACCCGCAGTTCCAGAATGTGAACGCGCTGGTCGGCGCGGATGGTATTCCCTGGACGACCGACGACGGCTGGCGCCCGCTGAACACCGCGGCGTCTGCCTTCGGCCCGCAGATTACCCTGGGCGGTGGTGGTGGCGGCGGAACAACCGTCACGGCCGCCAACGACACGGCCACGGTCGCTGAAGATGCGGCCGCGACCAACATCAACGTTTTGACCAATGACTCGGCGACGCCCGCGGCGACGCTGACGATTTCGGCCGTCGGCACTCCCAGCGCCGGCGGTACGGCCACGATCAGCGGTTCGGCGATCTCGTATCGTCCGGCCGCGGACTTCAACGGCACCGAAACGTTCACGTACACCGCGCGCGAAAGCGGCGGCGCAAATGGAACGGCGACCGTCACGGTCACCGTGACGAGCGTGAACGATCCCCCAAATGCCGTGAACAACTCGTACACGGTCAACGCAAATAGCACCGCGACTACGTTTACCGTGTTGGGCAACGACACGATCACGCCCGACGTAGGTGAGACACTTACCATCACCTCCGTGACCACGCCCAACCAGGGCGGCACGACGTCGATTGCGTCGAACACCGTTCGCTATACGCCGCGCAGTGGCTTCGCCGGCACGGAAACCTGCTCGTACTCCATTAGCGATGGTCGCGGTGGTACGGACTCGGCCACGATTACGGTGACGGTCAATGCGACCACCACCACGAACAACCCGCCGAATGCCGCCGACAACAGCTACACCGTCGCGGCAAACAGCACGAACAACACGTTCAACGTGCTCGCGAACGACACGGACGCGGATGGCGATGCACTGACGATCACCAGCCGCACCGCGCCAAGCAATGGCGGTTCGGTTTCCGGCACCAGCAGCCTGTCCTACTCGCCCGCGGCGAACTACTCCGGTTCGGAGACGTTCTCCTATACGGTGAGCGACGGCAAAGGTGGCACGGACTCGGCGACCGTTACGGTTACCGTGACGCCGCCCGCCACCAGCGGGACGCCGGACGCGGTGAACGACTTCTTCACCGTCGATAAGGGCTCGTCCGGCAACACGCTCAGCGTGCTGTCGAACGACACCGACCCGAATGGTGATGCGCTCTCGATCACCAATCTGTCCGTGGCCAGCAACGGCGGCTCGTTGAGCATCTCGGGTTCGCAGGTCCGCTATACGCCGGCCTCGACGTACTCCGGCAACGAAACGTTCACCTACACGATCAGCGACGGCAAAGGTGGTTCCGACACCGCGACCGTGACCGTGAACGTGCGCGTGGTCGACAGCAACAACGACGCACCGGTGGCACGCGACGACGGCTTCACGGTCTCGCGCAACAGCTCCAACAACAGCCTGACGGTCATGACGAACGACTACGATCCGGATGCGGGCGACTCGATCCGCATCACGTCGTTCACGGCCGCCAGCGCGGGTGGCACGCTGAGCTTGAGCGGCGACTCCAAGAGCGTCGTCTATACGCCGCTGCGTGGCTACACCGGCAACGAAACCTTCACCTACACGGTCACCGACAACGGCGGTCTCACCGATACCGCCCTGGTCACGCTCGTGCTGGTGAAACGTTCGCCGACAGCCAAGCCGGACCGCTTCCGCGTGCGTACCGACAGCACCGCGAACCGCTTCAGCGTGTTGTCGAACGACGTTTCCACCAGCGGCACAGCCCTCTCGCTCGCCGGCACAATCCAGGACGCCCGCGCCATCCTCGGCACGATCGAGCTCGATGGCAACGACATCCTGTACACGCCGCCCGCGGGCTATGTGGGTGAAGAAGTGTTCCTCTACACAGTGCGCGACGAAAACGACGAAACGGCAACCGGTACGGTGACCGTGGACGTTGGCGGAGAGATGGGTCTCAATCTCTGCGACGACTCCCCGGCGATCCTGACCCAGATGTCGAACCTCTACAGCGACTTCGGCCTGGTGGGTTCAGACGTGGATGGCGACACCATCCCGGATGACTACATGGTTGAAGCGATGCAGATCATCGCGTGCTTCGACGGCGAATCCTCGCTGGGTACCGCGTTGCAGACGGCGTATCAGATCAACCTGATGCGTCTCGACGAGGAAGAAAGCGCGTCCTCGCTCAGCGCGTACCGCGAAGCGCTCGCCGCGCTCATGACGATGAACACCAGCATGCAGAGCGCGCTGAACCAGGCGCTCGATATCCAGGGCTTCACGCTCGCAGGTGTGTACGAGGCCGTGTCGTGTGATTCGACCGGAATGTGCATGCCGCAGGAGACCCCGGGTCAGAGCCTCGAGGATGGCTATCAGGCGTGGGATGAATCCGTCCGCGGTTCGATGGAAGAACCCTTCGCCGGCGTGTCCGACCTCGACGACGACGGCGTGAGCAACGCCGAAGAGTACGCGCACGTGGTCGAAGCCGGCGGTTCGCGCACGGACTTCGCGGCCGCGGTGACCGATCCTGAGCTCGACGGTCGCGCAATCGGCGACAGTGGTGGTGGCGGTGGCGGCGGTTGCTTCATCGCGACCGCGGCCTACGGCACGCCGCTGGCCTCGCAGATCAACGTCCTGCGCGAGGTTCGCGACAGCCAGATGCTCGATACCGCGCTCGGTTCGGCCTTCGTGGATACCTACTACCGCATCAGCCCGCCGGTGGCCCGCCTCGTGGCGGATCACCCGGCCCTGGCCGCGGTCGTGCGTATCGCGCTGTGGCCGCTCGTGATGCTCGGCAAGTCGGTCATCTTCGTGCCCACCATCGCGCTGGCCGTGGCCTTCGCAATGGCGCTCACGGCCAAGGTCCGCCGTAAACGGCAGACCGCGTAATCCCCACAATCCACTGCGGGCCGTCGGACAATGTCCGGCGGCCCGCTTCTCTTTTACCCGCCCAATTGGCCGCGCCACGCCCCCTTGTGGCACTCTTTTCTTTTGCCCCGAGGTGCCCCATGCGATTCCTGTTGCCCGTCCTGCTCCTGTCCACCGCCGCCGTCGCTCAGCACGAAGACAAGTTCCGCCAGCTCGATGAGCTGTGGCCCACGCCCAACGCCTACCGCACTGCCTCCGGTGCGCCCGGGCCCGGATACTGGCAGCAGCAAGTGGACTACGAGATCGATGCAACCCTCGACGAGGCCACGCACAAAATCACCGGCACCGAACGCATCACCTACCACAACAACTCGCCGGATACGCTGACCTATCTCTGGGTCCAGCTCGATCAAAATAACTTCGCGCCGGATTCCCGCCGTCGCCTCACCGAAACTGTCATTCAGTCCGAACGTTTCCCCTCCATCACGCAGGGCGAAGTCGGCATCAAAAGTCTCGAAGTCATGCTGAACGCCGGCGATTTCCCCGGCGGATTCACCGTCACGCGCGTGGCCGACGAAAACGGAGCCGAGCTGCCGCACACGATCAACGAAACGATGATGCGCGTGAATCTCCCGTCGCCGTTGCGCACGGGCGAATCCGTCCGACTCCACATCGATTGGAACTACATCGTCACTGACAGCCGCACGATCGGCGCGATGCGCTCCGGCCGGGAATACTTCAAGAAAGACGACAACTGGCTCTACGAAGTCGCGCAGTGGTACCCGCGCCTCGCCGTGTACGACGACGTGAACGGCTGGCAAATCAAGCAGTTCATCTCCAGCGAGTTCACGCTCGAATTCGGCGACTTCCGCGTCCGCCTCACAGTGCCCAACGATCATCTCGTCGCCGCGACAGGCGAGCTGATGAACGCCACCGAAGTCCTCACCGACGCACAGCGCGAACGCCTCGCCGCCGCGCGCACAGCCGACAAACCCACCTACATCGTCACGCCCGAGGAAGCGGAAATCAACGAGTCCCACGAACCCACCGGCACGAAAACCTGGGTCTTCGAGGCGAAGAACGTCCGCGACTTCGGCTGGGCCACGTCGCGCAAATTCATCTGGGACGCGCAGGGCCACTGGACCGACGGCCACTGCGTAATGGCGATGTCCTTCTGGCCGAAGGAAGCGGAGCCGCTCTGGAGCCAATACTCCACGCAGTCCATCCTGCAAACGCTCGACGTCTACGGAAAAGTCGCCTTCCCGATGCCCTACCCGACAATGATCTCCGTGAACGGCCCCGTCGGCGGCATGGAATACCCGATGATCACCTTCAACGGCGCCCGCCCCGAGGACGACGGCACCTACGGCGCGCGCACGAAGTACGGCCTCATCTCGGTCATCATCCACGAAGTCGGCCATAGCTGGTTCCCGATGATCGTCAACACCGACGAGCGCCAGTGGACCTGGATGGACGAAGGCATCAACACCTTCGTGCAGTTCCTCGCCGAGCAGGAGTGGGAAAAGAAGTTCCCCTCCACGCGCGGTGAGCCGCGCAAGCTGCTGAGCTATTTCCGCGACAAAACCGCGGTGCCGATCATGACCGACGGCGACTCCATCGTGCAGCTCGGCAACAACGCCTACGCCAAACCCGCCGTCGCGCTGAACATCCTGCGCGAGACCGTCCTTGGCCGTGAACTCTTCGACTACGCCTTCAAGGAGTACGCGCGGCGCTGGATGTTCAAGCGCCCGCAACCGGCGGATTTCTTCCGCACGATCGAAGACGCCTCGGGAATGGACCTCGACTGGTTCTGGCGCGGCTGGTTTTACACAAGCGATCCGACGGACCTCACCATCGCGAACGTCACGCAATACTCCATGGACACCGGCGATCCCGATCAGAAAGCCGAGCGCGATCGCGCGGAAAAGGACAAACCCGCGCCAAGCCTCACCGAGCAGCGAAACGAATCCCTGCCCAAGCGCGTCGAAGCGCATCCGGAGCTATTGGACTTCTACAACGAATACGACGAGTTCGAGGTATTCGACGAAGATCGGGAGAAGTTCAAAAAGGCGCTGGAAGATCTGGACGACGCGCAGCGCGCGCTGCTCGCCTCCGCAAAAAACTTCTACGTGCTTGACCTCGAAAACAAAGGCGGCCTCGTGATGCCGGTGATCGTGCAGGTTACCTATGACGATGGCACCACAGGCATGTTCCGCTATCCCGCCGAAATCTGGCGCTACGACAACAACCGCACGAAGAAATTGCTGCTGTCCGACAAGAAAATCGTGCAGTTCGATCTCGATCCATTCCAGGAAACAGGCGACATCGACGCCGACAACAACGCCTTCCCGCCGCGCATCAAGGAAAAACGCTTCAAGGTGAAGCTCAAGGAAGACGAAGAAAAGAACCCGATGCAGAAAGCCATCGAGCGCGAAGTCGACGAGCCCATCACCGAACCCAAGGTCGAGGAAATCCCAGGCGCCGAGCCCGCGGCATCAAAGCAAACACCAACAACCGGGACACCCTAAAAGTCCATCTCGTCCATCAAGTCCATACCGTCCACAAAAACAAAGGGCGCGGATCCACGGGATCCGCGCCCTGATTTTTTCAGCCCACTACTCTTGCATCTTGTTCCCGGATTCCAGGAAATGAATCAACTCCACCAACTGGCCGAAATTCATCGTCTCGATCAACCCTTCCGGCATCACGGAAACCTGCGACGCGTCGCGACGCTTGATGTCGGACTTCTTCAGGTCTTTCCGCTCGCCTGTCGGCGTCATGATCGTCAAGGTGTTGTTATTCTCGCTCACGGGCATGCCGCTGAAGAAATCCCCGTTCTTCATCTCAATGTCCAGCGCCACATATTGGTCCGAGATCACCTTCGACGGGTACATAATCGCTTCTAGCATGTCGCGACGCGTGAACCGGCCCGCTGCCGAGGTCAGATCCGGGCCGCCGCCCTTGCCGATCGTGCCGAACACGTGGCACTCCACGCAGCGCGCACGCTTAAACACGCGCTCGCCGGATTCCAGATTCGGTTCGCGGTAGGCCATCGGGTCATATTCCAAATACTCCGCGATTTCCGTGAAGTCACGCTGGGCCAAATCCGACACCACACCCTTATTCTCGGCCTCAAGCTGCTCCATCAGCGCATTCGCGCGATCTTGCCGCGCCGTCATGAATTCCTGGCGATGGTTCAGCGCCGCCGTCTTTTCGTCTTCCGGCAGCAGCGTCAGCGTCTCTTCCCAAATGTTGTTCACATAGCCTTCAAAGCTCGCGCCGCCCTCAAGTTCCCAGCCGCGATCGAACCACTCCACCATCCGGTCCCGCTGTTCCTTGGTCCAGCCGTTGCGCAAGGCGCGCAGCGTATACGCCGTGTGAATCTGCTCTTGCTGGTTCTCCGTGCCTTCAAGATAGGTGAGAATCGGATCGATGGCGGCCGTGGTCTGCATGCCGGCCAGCGTCACCTGCAATTCGCGGTTCACGCGCCAGTCCTTGTGCGGAAACTTCGGCAACAGCGCGGTCTGCAGCGCCTGTATCGCGCCTGCCGGCGCACCGTCAAGACCGCCGCCGCGGATCACGGCCATCTGGGACACGCGCAGCAGATCGAGCAACGTATCGTCACTCAAATCTTCACCCGCATACTGCACCAGCTTGTCGTATACCGCCCCACGATGGTCGGCGTAGGCCGGCACTTGGGTCAACGCCAGCAACCCATCGAGCGCGCCGTGCGGATGCTTGGCCACGTCGTCGGCCAACACCTTGTCCGCCCACGCCTCGGGCGCCGTGCGCATCAGTGCCAGGCGCGCGGCCGTGCGCAAATGACGATCCTGCGCATTCAACAGATTCAGGAAACCATCTACTTCCTTGCCAGGCTTCAAATCGGACGACTGTCCCGCGCGCACATACGCCTCGCACGCACGCCGAGCCACCACGGGATTCGAATCCGATAGCGCGCCCTGCAGCGGGCTCTTCACCTTATCCAACGGATGCAACCCAAGAAGGTATACCGCCGCCGCGCGGACGTCGGCATCGGAATCGCCCGCCAGCTTAGCCAGCAGATCGACACTCGGCTGCGGCCCGAGCACCTGCATCAATTCGAGCCCGCGCGCGCGCTGATCGCCGGACAACTTCTTGTCCTGCACGGCCGACGTCAGCGCTTTGTCCCACGCCGCACCCATCGAGGTCTTCGCCTCGCGAATCTTCTCTTTGCCCCATGCCGAGCGCGGCATCGGTTGATCGAGCGCGGCTTGAATTCCTGTCGCTGTGCTCGCCTGCGCCCCGCCGCCGGTGCTGATCACGCGATACAGACCGCCCGTCGTGCGGCGGCCACCGGTCGTGAAGTACAACGCGCCGTCGGGACCCACATCAAGGTCGGTCACGTTCAGCGGTTCACCGACGACGAAATCTTGCGTCTTTCCAGAGAAGCTCGAGCCCGCGCGCTGCGGAAAAATTACACGCACGCGTCCGCGCGACCAGTCGCCCATGAAATACGCGCCGCGGTAGTGCGACGGGTAAGCCGTGTGATCGTAAAACGCCGTACCCACCGGCGAGCCGCGGCCGATATCGTCCACGCTCGGCAGCGAATCGAGATAGTAAAACGGCCCGTTGCTCGAGCCCGAGCGCCAACCGTAGTCCGCGCCGGGGATCAGGTGCGCCACGCGCACCGGACGGAACCACGGCAGGCCCACGTCCCACTCCATGTCGGAGTCAAAGGTAAAAACTTCGCCGGCCGCATCGATGTCGAAGTCGTACGCGTTGCGGAAACCGCCGGTGAACTGCTCCAGCTTCTTGAAGTTGGTGTCGATGCGCTGCAGCGTGCCGCCGGGCACGACGATGTCCACGGCGTGGCCGCGCGGGTCCCACCAGCGGGGCAGAAAGTTGTCTTCCTGCATCCCGCGCGAGGGTGAACCCGGATCAACAGCCATCTTCGGGTAGGAGTGGTTGCCGTACATAATATATAGGTCGCCGTCGAGGCCCATGCGGATGGCGTGCGGGCCGTGCTCGCCCATGCCGCGGTCGGATTCGAGCATGAATTCGACCGAATCTCCCACCATATCCCCATTGTTATCGGTAACTTTGAAGACCCCTGTTTTTTCATCGGGACCCGTGCCCTGGATCAGGTACACGCCCTTTTCCAACTCGTACAGGCCCTGAACGTTCTTCACCTCCGGCGTCAGCTCGACAAAGCGGTCGTATTTACCGTCGCCGTTATCGTCCACCAGTGTGCGCACGCCCGCGCCCTCGACCCCCATGTAGGGCCGGCCCGCGTGGTCAAACGTCATGCTGATCGACGAGCCGGTCACGTCCTCACCGGCCACCTGCTGCACGTCGAAGCCTTCCGCCACCTGAAAGCGCTTGCCGCGCGGCATCGCCTTGAGTTCGGGCGCCGCACCGGCCCCCGCGCTCGCGGTCTTCGCCGCAAGTTCCTGGATCGAAATATCCTTGAACCGAACTTCCATCGGCGGACCGACGTGCAACTGCAAACCAACCCGGCCGCGTTTCGCGCCATCGGGATCGTGAATGTCGCAGGTCTTCACGCCGTTCAGCATGATCGTGATGTGATCACCCTCACAGCGTACCTCGAATTCGTTCCAGTCGCCCTGCTTGCCCGTCGCGTGAATCTTTGCCTGTTCTTCCGGCGACAGCTTCTTCCAGTACTCCATGAACCCGCGACCCTGTTCCTCGTAGAGCATGCCGAAGTAAGTCTTCTCGGCAAGGTCCGCCTGGTAGCCCTTCATCGCGAACTCGGGCAGTTCCTGGCTGCGAATCTGGATGCCGCTGTTGTTGTTCTTCAGCTTCACCTTCAGCCGCAGCACGAAATCTGAATATTCGTTGTCCGTCATCAGGAAGCTGTTGTGCGGCATACCGGCGGGCGTGGTGCCCACGATCTCACCGTTCTCCACCTTCCACAGCTTCATGTCGCCGTGCCACCCGGCGAGGTCTTTGCCGTTGAACAGCGGCACAAAACCTTCCTCGACGCGTTGCGCGCGCGCGTCACACACCCACAACGCAGCCACAACCGCTGCTGCACAAATCCATCCCGCTCGATTGCGAATCATGAAAGGACTCCTGCTCCCCGTCTTGCGGCCTAGCGCCGCACAGTCACGCCAAGACTAGCACTTATTCGCCCATCAATTCCTTGACCTTGCTCTCCATTGCTTCCGCCCAAATCCAATATCCCTTTTCGTTCGGATGCAAATAATCCGGCATCACATCCGCCGGCAAGGTCCCGTCATCATCCAAAAACGCATCGCCAATGTCGAGGTAATGCACCCAGTTTCCATCGGCCACACGCGATGCCTGGCGACTCGCCTCCGCCAGTTTCTCGCGCAACTCGTTCGGCTTCTCCCCACGCGGAAAAATCGCCAGCAACAAAATCTTCGTCTGCGGCAGCTTCTCGCGAAGCCTATTCACCACTGCCACAATTCCATCGCCAATTTCCTGCGCGGAACTCGGATTGTTGTTCGTCCCAATCATCACCACGGCCAGCTTCGGCGAAATCCCGTCAATGTTGCCGTGGTCGAGCCGCCACAACACGTGCTCCGTGCCGTCACCGGAAATTCCCGTATTAAACGCCTTGCGCGGAACGTAATACTGGTCCCACACCACTTTTCCACTGCCGAACTTGGGGACAAGGGTCACATCCCACATGTGCGTAATCGAGTCGCCCACAAATAGCAGGTCCACGTTTCCCGCGCGCGCCTTCGCCTCAGCATTAATCGCCTCATGCCGGTCGACCCAGAATTTTCCCGTGCGCGGCACCGGCGTCGTGGTGGACTCCGGCTCCTGCGCAACTGCGGCGGCCATCGCAGCCAGAACAACAGCAACCACACACGCGAAATTACGGAACGTCAACATTAGTACCCCCTCCGCACAAACGGGAAGTAGCATACAAAAACAACCGCCCCGCGCCCACCAAAAATAAACGGCCCGGGCACATGGCCCGGGCCGCGAACACTTTATCGATTGCGCTTAGTGCGTAGGAGTGCCGTGCAGTTCCATCTGGAACTGGCCGCCGGCATCGCTCGACAGTTTGCCGCGCAGTTCGCCCGTCGCCGCGTCCTTCGTCGCTTCAAGCGCGAAGGTGCCGAAGCCGCCCACCGCCGCTGTGCCCGTGATCGTGTCACCGGCCCACTGCAGGTTCGTCAGCTTCACTTCATACACGCTGCCCATCAGCGAGATGAACCACTGCGGCGTGCCGTCCTTCGGCAGATACAGCGCGCTCGGCGCAAACTCCGGGGCCTCGCCCGGTTCACTCAGCACCACTTCATACGCATCGCCCTGCTTTGCGAAGTCACGCAGATGCTCCTGCACGACCAGGTCCGCATTGACGGGACGCACACCGTCTTTCACGATGTAGTCCACGAACCCGATCATCATCTCGTCCGTCGACGCATTGCCGAACGTCACGTTCTTCGTCGCGTCCGGATTGCGCGGGTTCGCCGCGCTGTTGTCCCACTCCGCGATGCAATCGATCCGCGCGCCCTTCGGCACTTCCACCGGCTTCTCGAACGTATAGTTCGTCTGCCAGTTGAAGTCGTAGTTGCTCGTGCTCATCAGCAATTCGCTGCGGCCGTCCGGATACTTCAGCGTGTACGTAAAGCTCTTGCCGCGGTAGTGCATGTGCGGCAACACGGCCAAAATGATGCTGTCCTGCGGGAAGGTGTACGACGACCGCGCCTTGTAGCTCGCGTTGCCCGCGGGAATCTCAAACCCCTGGTTCGCCACCCACAGGTTGATGACTTCCTTCTGGATATCCGCGTCCTTCGCGAAGTACAGGCCAAGCTTCGACTGGTCCTTCGACGGCTCGTCCGTCGGATGGTAGTGCATATCGCCGACGATGACGCCGTCCTTCTTCAGCATGCGCCCCATCTTGTCGGGGAACACCATCGGCTCCATGCCCGCCGCCCACGCCGCCAGCCAACCGTTCGGCGGACGCTCCTCGTTCTCACTCTGATACACGATCACGTGGTGCGTGACCTTGCGGTTGCTCGGCTTCACTTCGACCGCGCGCAGCCACCGGTCTTCAGGCATATCGAGCTTATGCACGAGATCATAAAACTGGTCTGGACCACCGGCCGGCAGACTCACCTCGTCAAACGTGATCACCATATCCGGCTCACCCGTGCGCCACTCGCCCGTCGGAAATTCCGGCTGCGGCGGCATGTCCTTCGGGTCGCCCTGCTTGCCACCCTGATCCACCCACTTCACGATCGTCTTCACTTCGTCGTCCGACAAGCTGCGATCGTTGGCGAACACGCCGACACCTTTGTCCGCGTGCCACGGCGGCATCACACGCTCGCCGACGTTCTTCGCGATCGCCTTCGCCCACGGCCGCACTTCGTCGTACGTCAACAGCGACATCGGCGCCGACTCACCCGGCCGATGGCACGTCACGCAGTTCGCGTTCAGAATCGGCGCAATATCGCGCGTATACGTCGGCCGGCTCGGCGCATCGCCCACCGCCACGCCCGCCGCCATCACGGCCGCAGCGCCAAGAATCGTTCGTCCAATCACCATGCCCGTCATAACCCCTCCAACTCAGTTTTTCAGCCACTTAGACGCCGCACAGCACCGAATGGTGCTACCCCGTATAAAGCATGCGGCATGCCCGCGGCCCACCGACTGCCGAGTACTATAACCCGCCTTCCAATAAGAAGTTACGTTAAAAAGACGTTATCGTCGAAAACCGCCCCCTTCGCCAAGCTCTGGCGAAAGCCAATACTTCGCGGTGAATTTCGTCTAATTTCGGGTGTATGCTCAGCGCCTCACCGATCGCGGAACCCGACTTCACAGCGCTGGGTTTAACATATTGAAACATAAGGAGATACAACGAATGCACGCCTCGCGCATGGCCCAAGGCCACACGCTGTTCGCCCTCAGCCTCCTCTTCGTCGCCTGCGGACCCGCCCCTGAGGCCGTCTCCGCCGATGCGACCGGCTCCATTACGGGCCACGCCGTCTTCGAAGGCAAAGCGCCGCAGATGCGCCCGCTCCCCGTCGAGGCCGACCCCGGCTGCAAGGCGCTCCACGCCGACAAACCGCTCCTCTCCGAATTCCTCATCCTCGGCGAAGGCCAGGGCGTCGCGAACACACTCGTCTACGTTGTCTCCGGACTCCCCGCCGGCAAGACCTACCCGATGCCGACCGAGCCCGTCGAAGTCTCGCAGAAAGATTGCCGCTACGGCCCGCACGTCATCGGCCTGCGCGCCGGACAAGCCATCCGCTTCGTGAACCCCGACGGCCTGCAGCACAACGTGCACCCGCTGCCCAAGCTGAACCGCGAAGTGAACCGCGCGATGTCGAAAACCGAAAACGAATTCGAGCACACCTTCCAAAAGCCCGAACCCGTCTTCAAAATAAAATGCGATGTCCACGCCTGGATGGAAGCCTGGTGCGGCGTCTTCGATCACCCCTTCTTCGCGGTCACCGACGCCAACGGCAACTTCAAAATCGAAGGCCTCGCCCCCGGCGAATACGAACTCGAAGCCTGGCACGAAGTCCTCGGCGCTCAACGCATGAAAGTCACCGTAACCCCCGGCGCCCCCGCCACCGCGAACTACACCTTCAAACGGCCCGAGAAGAAACCGTAATCACCACTCCCCACACTTGTCATTCTGAGCAGCGCGAAGAATCTCCCCAGCCGCACAAGCTGAACCTCGACCCAACGAGAAGATCCACTCAAACCTGGGGCGGGCATCCTGCCCGCCGCTCTTGACCTCTTTGGACTGCGGCAGCTCGCTGCCGCTTTCCCTGCCGGAGTCTTGCTCCGGTGTCCCACCGACGACGTCATGCCTCTATAGATATGCGTTCCATCAAAACCTACGTCCATCCTCGAGCGCACCCCTTCACCAATCGCCCCACCCTTT
>CAZUJL010000027.1:0-53378 GCA_964620045.1 uncultured Nitrospirales bacterium | reverse complement strand
GATGGGGTCTTCGCTCAAGGCGGTGGCCAGTCCGGCTTCAATCTGGCGGATGCTGATGGCGGCGATGATGACGAGCAGGATGCCGATGAAGGAAAGTACGCCGGTGAAAATGCGGACGCGGCTGACCTTGGCTTCGGCCATGGCGGGCGATTGGACACCGGCCAGACGGCGGGCGCGCTGATCGCGCAGGTTCTGCCCGCAAACCCGGCAAAGTAGCGTGCCGTCGTCGTTTACGGTGCCGCACTGCTCACAAACAGCATCGGCGTCAACGGCTTGAAAACGCTGCGGGGCTGCGGCGGGCGCAGGTCTCCCCGGGGTTTGTTCCGACATCGATTCGCCCCAATGCTTGTTGGATCACAGTTTGGCAGAAAATCGCGCAGGTTTCCAGTACCTTTCGACAGGCTAAGGGCCGCTAATGGCTAGGGCGCTTGGAGTTAGCGTTTTTGGGGCTGTTTTGCCGATCGGATGGGCGGCTGGTCGTGCGGTCTTGGTATTGACTCCCGGTGTGAAGTTTGTTATTCTTAGCACTCGCTTTCAGTGGCTGCTAAGAATTTCTTGTAAGTCCTTGCCCTGATTGCTCTCCGCGAAAGAAGCCCGGTTCTGGAGCGTGCGGCGGCAATGCCGCGCGGCCGGGCACGAAATAGATGGGTTGAGTCCAAACACAGGTAATTGAAAGGGAGACACGCAATGAAGATTCGTCCTCTTGGCGACCGCATCCTGGTCAAGCGCGAAGAACCGTCCGAGACCGTCCGCGGCGGCATCATCATCCCGGATACGGCGAAGGAAAAGCCGCAGGAAGCGAAGGTTGTCGCGGTGGGCAAGGGCAAGGTTGACGACAGCGGCAAGGTGATCCCGATGGAAGTGAAGAAGGGGGATCGCATCCTGATGGGCAAGTACGCCGGCACGGAAGTGAAGATTGACGGCGAAGAACACATCATCATGCGCGAGGACGATGTCCTCGCGATCATCGAGTAGTGGCGCATCCACTTTGAACACTGGAGATTTTTGAACCATGAGCGCAAAGCAACTCGAATTCGGCGAAGGCGCACGGCGTGGGGTATTGGCCGGCGTGACGAAGCTGAGCAAGGCCGTGAAGGCGACGCTGGGCCCGAAGGGGCGCAACGTGGTGCTCGAGAAGAAGTGGGGCGCGCCGACGGTGACCAAGGATGGCGTGACGGTCGCCAAGGAAATCGAGCTCGAAGACAAGTATGAAAACATGGGCGCGCAGATGGTGAAGGAAGTCGCGTCGAAGACGTCGGACGTGGCCGGTGACGGCACGACGACGGCGACGGTGCTGGCGGAAGCGATTTTCCGCGAAGGCCTGCGCAACGTGACGGCGGGCGCGAACCCGATGGCGCTGAAGCGCGGCATTGATCAGGCCGTTGCGGCGGTGGTGAAGAAGCTTGAAAAGTTGAGCACGCAAGTGCGCGACGACCGTTCGATCATCAAGAACGTGGCGTCGATTTCGGCCAACAGCGACGAGACGATCGGCGCGATCATCGCGGAAGCGATGGAAAAGGTCGGCAACGACGGCACGATCACGGTTGAAGAGGCCAAGGGCATCGAGACGACGCTGGACGTTGTCGAAGGTATGCAGTTCGACAAGGGCTATCTGTCGCCGTACTTCGTGACGGACAACGAGCGCATGGAAGCCGTGCTCGAGAACGCGTATGTGCTGATTCACGAGAAGAAGATCAGCAACCTGAAGGACCTGCTCCCGTTGCTCGAGCAGATCGCGAAGAGCGGTAAGCCGCTGCTCATCATCGCGGAAGACGTCGAGGGCGAAGCCTTGGCGACGTTGGTGGTCAACCGTATCCGCGGCACGTTCCAGGCGGCGGCGGTGAAGGCCCCGGGCTTCGGCGATCGTCGCAAGGCGATGCTCGAAGACATCGCGATTCTCACGGGCGGCCTGGCGATTACCGAAGACCTCGGCCGTAACCTTGAGAGCGTGACGCTGGCCGACCTCGGCCGCGCCAAGCGCATCGCGATCGACAAGGACAACACGACGATCATCGAGGGCGCGGGGAAGAGCAAGGACATCGTCGGTCGCATCAACCTGATCAAGCGTCAGATTGAAGAGACGACTTCGGACTACGACCGCGAGAAATTGCAGGAACGTCTCGCGAAGCTCGCTGGTGGTGTGGCGGTGATCAACGTCGGCGCGGCGACCGAGATCGAAATGAAGGAAAAGAAGGCGCGCGTGGAAGATGCGTTGCACGCGACGCGCGCGGCCGTGGAAGAAGGCATTGTGCCGGGCGGCGGCGTGGCACTGATTCGCTGCCAGGACGCGATCGACGCCGTGAAGCTCGACACCGATGAGAAGATCGGCGCGGGCATCGTGCGTCGCGCGATCGAAGAGCCCCTGCGCATGATCGCCGCGAACTCGGGTGACGAGGGCGCGACGGTGGTGCAGAAGGTGAAGTCGCTGAAGGGCGCGATGGGCTACAACGCCGCGACGGGTGAATACGAGGACTTGATGAAGTCCGGCGTGATCGATCCGGCGAAGGTGACGCGTACGGCGCTGCAGAATGCGGCGAGCGTCGCGGGCCTGTTGCTGACCACCGAAGTGCTCATCGCCGAACTGCCGCAGAAGGCGGAAGCCCCGATGCCCGGCGGCGACCACCACGACGGCGGCATGGGCGGGATGATGTAATCCGCAGTTCGACATCTGAATTTCAAAGCCCCGCGGCGATTCGCCGCGGGGCTTCTTTTTTTGTTTGGCCGATGCGATCGAAATCCCGACGGATGCTGACTGGAAAGCGGACGAGTGGCTTCAACATCGAGCGCTAACAATTGACACTGAACTAGCGATTGCAATGAGTTACGAGAACCCCCGACACTATTCCAGTTTGGCACAGCGATTGCCTTCCCGGTCCGTCTTGCTCCAATGCGGAGTGTCGACATTTCAAGGCTGCGGGCCTAATGGGAAGGAGAGGGAAGCATGCGTTTCGGGATTGAGTTTGGGAGGTGGGCTATCTGTGCCGCGATCGGTTTGGGGGCAACCGGGATCGCGGGTGCGCAAACAGTGACTTATTCGCTCGGGGCGGATAGTGATTTGCTGGATGCGGATTTTTATGACGGTCCGGACAATATTTCGGGAAATACCGATGACCTGATCATCATGAATTTCGGCGTGAGCAATTCGGGAACAGAAGGCACATTCTGGGGGGTGAATGTAGCTTCGTTCACGCAGTCCCTGTTCAAAGTGCAGATCGGTGATTCGTCAACTTGGGTCCAACTCACGGCTCCGGAGAGTGCGGATTACGATCAGATAGTGTACTCACCCGATGACAGCAGCGTATTTTTCGGATCGAGGCGGTATGTTTTTGCGACACAACAATTTCAGGAAGTGAGTATTGGAGGTTACTCGACCGACGAAGCCACAGTGACCAACATTGCCGGCAATAATTGGCTTGTTTCCGCGTCGACAGATATTCTGGCGCTCAATGATTCACAGATTGTTTATCTTCCAATTCTTCCGAATGGAAGCGAAGACATAAGCCGCAGCCCTGTGGTGGTTACGGCGTTTCCGTTCACGCGTCCGGTGGGGCAAAGTCCGATTGACTCGGCGTGGGTTTCCGGCGACGGCACGAAAGTGGCCTTCCAGCTCTGGGATACGAGCACCAACCCCGACATCAGCGATGTGTATATGGTGAAGAATGTCGATGCGATTTTGACGGCGTCGAAAATTCCGAGCACGGACATTTCCTCGCTCGCGCCAACCTCGCTGGCCGATCCGAATGTCGTTGAAATCTTTGCGACGCAATCGACGAATTTCGTTTCCGTACCCAGCATTAGCCAGGACGGGGACTTGGTGTTCTTTAACCAGGATTTGAACAACGCATTCGACTTCGAAAATTTCTTCGCGAGCCTCGCGGCCGGCGACTGGGACATTATGCTTGCCAATGCCGATGGTTCGGGAGACGTCCAATTCGCGCTCGCCGGTAACCAGGCTGTGGTAAAGCCATTCCCCACAGGCTCGCGCTTCACGTTTGTCAAGTCCGTCCTTGGGCCGATTGATTTGCACGCCGTCGCCACTACCTTGACGGCTGAGAACGATCTGGATGCCGAGTCTGACCCGCTGCCCCAGGGCGGCACGACGGCCGTGATCAATGGGAACACGGAACCCCTTCCGTTCACCCTAACGGACAGCGCCGTTCAGCTTACGACACCGGTAACCGTCGAAGATTCGAGCGGAACCACAATCGCCCTTCCCGATGATCAGGTGATCAATTTCCCGGTTGGAAGCGGTGCGACGGGAATCACCATCGTGACGCCGATCGATCCGGTGGCTCCGATTCAACTGCCTGATCCGCAGACGGCCATTCCGGTGATTCGCGATTTCGGTCCGGATGGGACGTACTTCTATCCGTCGATTACGGTCACGATCTCGTACACGGACGCCGAGGTGGCTGACATTGTGAACGAGAGCCTCATGATTCCGTATCTGTACGATTCGGGCAGCGGGACATTTGAGCCGTTGTGCGACGAGAACGACACAGTGTGTCTGGCCGGGATTGTGGTGGACACGGTGAACAACACGCTGTCGTTCCAGACGGACCACTTCTCCATGTACGGCATTGGAGGGGAATACCGTGCTCCGTCGCTCCCGCAGCGGGCGTGGGCGGTGTGGGTGTTGGCGATGATGGTGGGCGTGGTTGGGTTGTTGTTTGTTGGCAGAGGAATGCGCAAGACCGGTTGAGGTTTTGTTGATTTTCATTCGCCCCGGGAACCAATTGGTTCCCGGGGCGATTTATTTGGAAGTTTTGCTTGGGATCGAGGCGATTGCCTAGACTGAACTTCGGCGGGCTTTTGCTGAGCGATGCCCGCTCCACGAATCAAAAACGATTCTTTCTTTGCTTACTTTCTTTCTTTCTTTTCCAAGAAAGAAAGTAAGGGGGTGTGATGATTGAAGTGCGGGGGCTGGTGAAACGGTATGGGGCGGTTGAGGCCGTCTCGGGCGTTTCGTTTTCCGTGCAGCCGGGGGAGATTGTCGGGTTCCTGGGGCCGAATGGCGCGGGGAAGACGACGACCATCCGCATTCTGACCGCGTATATGCCGGCGACGGCGGGCACGGCGATTGTGGCGGGGCACGACGTGCACCGCGCGCCGCTCGAGGTGAAGCGCCGGGTCGGATATTTGCCGGAGAATGTGCCGCTGTATGCGGAGATGCGCGTGAAGGCGTATCTGTCGTACGTCGCGGAAGTGAAAGGCCTTGGCCGGAGCGCGCGCAAGATGGAAGTGGGCCGCGTGATGGAGCGGTGCGGCCTCGAGGCGATGCAGGACCGGCTGGTGGGGCATTTGTCGAAGGGATACAAGCAGCGCGTGGGGCTGGCGCAGGCGCTGGTGGGGAATCCGCCGGTGCTGATCCTCGACGAGCCGACGGTGGGCCTCGACCCAAAGCAGATCATCAGCATTCGCGAGACGATCCGCGAACTGGCGAATGAGCACACGGTGCTGGTGAGCACGCATATTCTTCCCGAGGTGGCGATGCTGTGCCGTCGCGTGGTGATTCTGAACCGCGGGCGGATTGCGGCGGAACAGGACCTCGCGGCGATGCCCGAGGGGCGGACGCTGGAAGATATTTTTCTGTCGGCGATTTCGACCGAAGCGGAGACGGCGGCGTGAACCGTGACTTGCTTGCGACGCCGCCCAGCTTTGCTGGGCTTGGGAAAGCGGGAGCTATCGCTCCCGCAGTCCAAAGAGTGCGGCTGCGATGAGTCGCGCGTGGGCGATCTGCAAGCGCGAGCTGCGCGCGTTTTTTACCACGCCGATTGGGTACATCGTGCTGGGGATGTACGCGCTGGTGGCGGGTCTGGGGTTCACGGCGTCGTTTTTGTTTTATGCGAAGATCACCGTGTCGCCGTCGACTTATGAGTACGCGGCGGTGCCGGATTTTGAAGAGACCTTTTTGAGCCCGTACATGAGCTACTGCGGGCTGGTGTTCATGTTCATTGTGCCGTTGCTGACGATGCGACTGTTTGCGGAAGAACGCAATCAGGGGACGATCGAGCTGCTGTTTACGCATCCGTTGCGCGATCGCGACATCGTGTTCGGGAAATTTCTTGCGGGGCTGCTGCTGGTGCTCGCGATGGTGGCGTTGCTTATTGTCGAGGTCACGCTCATCTACCGGTACACGCAGGTGGAAGCGACTGTGCTTGCGCTCGGCATGGTGTCGGTGCTGCTGATGGGCGCGTCGTATTTGAGCGTGGGGCTGTTCATCTCGTCGCTGTGCAAGAACCAAATCACCGCGGCCGTGATGACGTTTGGTGTGTTTTTCTTGCTGTTTATCGTCGGATATTTCGCGGGCGAGTTGCCCGAAAAGAACGATGCCATTGCTGCCTGGCCCGAGCAATACCGGCTGATCGCGAATGGGTTGTACGGCTTGTTCCGCGGCATCGCGATGTCGCTGCCGGTGGAGGCGCACGCGCGCGAGATGGCCGAGGGCGTGTTGCGGCCGACCGATCTCATTTATTACGTGTTGTTTTGCGTGTTCTTCCTGTTCCTCACCTTCCGCGCGCTTGAGGCGCGGCGGTGGAGGGCGTAACGGTGCGCACGCTGCGGAACATCGTCGGCGGGATCGCGCTGTTGCTGCTCGTGATCGGCGTGAATGCGGCGCTGTTGCAAGAAACGGCGACGGCGCCGATGGTGGCCTGGCCGATGATCGGTGCGGCGGTGTCCGGCGTGTTGTGGTTCGTGCTGTGGATCGCGACTACGGCGCGGCGCGATCGCGGTCTAGGCGGCGGGCCGGTGAATGCGGTGATGGCGAGCGTTTTTGTGCTTGGCATTTGCGGCATGGCGTATGCCTTTGTGGCGCGGCCGAATTGGTCGTCGGACCTGACGCAGGAAGGCCGCACGGAGCTGGCGCCGCAGACGGTGCAGGTGCTTGAAAGCCTGACACAGCCGGTCGAGATTGTGTGTTTCTTCGTGAAGTCCGGCGACGATCGCGCGCGGATCGCGCAGGAAAAGACACGGCGGTTTTTGGAGCGTTGCCAGGCGCACACGGAACAGTTGCAGGTGTTGTTCGTGGATCCGCAGAAAGAGCCGCAGCAGGTGCAGAAGTACAAGGCGGTGCGGATTCAGGGGGCCGTGGTCGGGTCGATCGTGATCAAGTCGGAATCGCGCCAGCGCGAGATTCCGTTGTCGGACGTGAGCGCGCGGCTGGAAGAGCGGGACTTTACGAACGCGCTGATCAACGTCGCGCGCGAAGCGAAGCCGCGCGTGTATTTCCTGATGGGGCATGGCGGCTGGGATGTGCAGAGTGCCGAGCCGCAGTCCGGCTCACAGACGTTCGCGGCGCTACTGCAGACGCAGTCGTATGAACTGGCGCAAATGACGATTGGCGAGGATGCGCCGGCGGTGCCCGCGGATTGCGACGTGCTTGTGATCAACGGGTTCACGGACGATTTGCGCGACTACGAATTGAACGCGATCGATACCTATGTGCGCGGCGGCGGCCGGTTGCTGATTCTGATCAATCCACTGGTGGCGGCGAACCCGGGCGAGTCTGTCGTGGAGCGGCTGCGCCCGTGGGTGGAGCAGAAGCTTGGTGTGCGCATGCCGACGGATGTGCTGGTGTCGAAAGAGACCAGCGGCGTGCAGATCGCGTTCCTGCCGGACTTCAGCATTTTCAAGGAATTCACCGATCCGATGAACGGCATCGCGCGGTTCCGCGGCAGTTACAACGCGGACCATCCGATCACGGCTTCGCTCGACAAGACCCTGGCGCTGAAGCTGGTGCGCACGATTGAACCGGCGGAGACGATTCCACCGGATGTGGCGCAGACGATCCTGCTGCGATCGACGCCGGGGTGCTGGGCCGAGACGGATCTTGAAGCGATCATGAGCCAGCGGCCGATTTCCGCCGATCCGGGCGAGACGCAGGGGCCGAACGCGGTCGCGATGGCGGTGACGGTGAAGGCGGACGTGAACACGACGGATGGGAGCCGCGCGCGCGAAGGGCGTGTGGTGATTTTTGGCAACGCGTACCTGACCACGAACGAGACGATGATGTTCGCCGGCGCGCAGGACTTGATCCTCAACACGATCGGCTGGCTGACCGCGAGTGAGGAGCGCATTGCGATTCGCGCGTCGATTGGCGCCGAAGAACCGATCCTGTTGACCAAAAGCCAGGAACGGACGATCGCGTGGATTGCGTCGCTCGGGTCTGTGCAGGCGATTGCGCTCGTGGGCGCGGCGGTGCTGCTGTGGCGGAGGCGCTACAAATGAGGCCGCGGACCACGGTTGGGCTGGGCGTCGTGTTCGTTGCGATGGTTGTGGCGTATGCGTTTACGAATGTGCAGGCGCACCGCGAGGTGTACAAGGCCTGGGAAGCCAAGCGGCTGTTTACGTTTGCGCCGGAAGACGTGACGACGCTGTCGATTCTTCAGCAGGGCGGCGAAGTTGTTGAGGCCGTGCGCGACGCAAAGGGGACGTGGGCGTTTGTTGGCGACAACGCGCCGGTGTCGCCGAATGGTCCGCTGCTCGATCAACTGGCGGCCGTTGTGGCTGTGACGACGAACGAGCGCCCGATCGCGGAGTCGGCGCCGGATCGGACGTTGTTTGAACTGGAGCCGCCGAAGCTTGTGGTGGAGGCCGGCACCAAGGGCGGCGAACTGGTGCAGTTTAATTTTGGCGGACTCGATCCGACGGGCCGGCATCGCTACACGCAGCTCGGCGATGGTCCGGTGTTTTTGGCGCGCGCGGAGGTGTACTCGGCGCTCGATCGCGGGTTGTTCGCGCTGCGCGATCGGCGCATCTTTACGAACCTCGCGGACGGGCTGACGCGCGTGGATTACGAACGCCTGCCGACGGAAACGGAAGGCACGGCGAATCTCGACGAAAACATCCGGCAGGCGTCCGCCGCGATACAGGAGAGCTACGAAAAGCAGGCCTCTGGCGAATGGCACATCACGGTGCCCGCCGATGCGCGTGCGCGGCAGGATCGGCTGCGGCTGCTGGAAACGGCGCTGTTGCAACTGGAGGGCCACGAGTACATCGACGAACCGGAGAACCTGGCCGACTATGGTTTGTCCACCCCGTTTGCGCGACTGACGGTTCATGGAAAAGACGGAGAACCGCAGACGCTGCTGCTCGGCTGGATGTTGGACGACACGGAGAACCCCGGGTGGTACGTGAAGCGGGCGGATCAGCGCAGCGTGGCGGTGGTGGATGGGCGTCTGCTTTCGATTATGCCGAGCGAGCCGATGGCGTTTCGCGAGAAGCGTTTGTTTACCGGTGAGGCGAAGAACCTGAAGTCCGTGCGGTATCGCGACGCGAACAACGAGTTCACGCTGACGAACGACGCGGAGAAGGGCTGGACGCTCGATGGCGTCGCCGCGAACGAGACCGATCAGGCGGCGGTCTCGCTGTATCTCGCGACGCTCAAGATGATCGAAGCAGACGCGTTTCCGGAAGGGGACGTGACCGCGCAGTTTGGCGAGCCGCGCGTTTCTATTGCGTTCGACTTCGGCACGACGGCGCCAGCGACGCACATCGAAATCGGCGGACCCGTTCCGGGTTCGGATCCGATCCGGTTGTTTGCGCGGCAGGATTTTGGTCCGGTGGCGGCGATTTCGTTTGAGAAGTTCCAGGCTATTCAGTCGCAAGCCTTCAAGTTTCGCGTGAAGAATTTTTTCAGCTTCGATCCGGCCTCGGCCGAAGAACTCGCGTTGAGCTTCGAGGGTGTGGCCTATCGGTTTGTGCGGAAGGACGGGGTGTGGAGCGTCGCGGAGCCGGCGGGGCAGCGGCTGGATCGGCAGGCGGGTCTGACGGTGTTCTTAGATACCCTGGCCCAGACGACGATCAAGGGAGAGGCGAGCCCGGTACCTGCGTCCGAGGTTCAGGGGCTGGATGCGCCCTTGCTGGAGCTCACGGTGAAGCTGGGCGGGGCGGAGCCGCGGACCCTTGGCCCGATTAAGGTTGGCAATCTGAAGGCGGCCGAGGCGCGGGAGCGATTTGTCACCATTTCCGGGCGTGCGGGTGTCTATTATGTGGATCAGGGATTGGTGGACGCCGTGCGGCGTTGTCTCGCCACCGTCAAGTCCTGATGATTTTATCAGTTTAATCAGTTTGTAATCTATTCTTGACATTCTTGACGTATTGCACAATTCGTTGCAAATACTTGCCAGTCCTACGTATACTCCCTAGTGTGCCGGAGTATGAATGAAGTAAACGATTCCCAAATGCCAGTCGTTTTCTAAGGGGATTGGACACGGTATTCCGCCGGGGCATCAGGGGTCCCGGTGCGGCACACGACCAGTTCAGCAGATCGTTAGACTACCAGCGACGTTCGCTTCGCGGGTCTCGGGAGCTGTTTCCCGTGGATCGCGCGGCGGCAATCGGGCATCGAGGGGCCGACATGCTCAAAGGTCTCGCGCTTCGGCAAGGTCTGTTCGCCATGAACGGCCTGCTCGCGCTTACCTTGGTGCTGGTGTTGCTGCTCGCCGGCCGTGAGCTGATCCGCGGTGGCGTGAAGACCGGTTCCGTATCTGAGCCAAACCTTTCCAATGTGGCGGCGCCGTTGCTCGACAACGCGTCGCACCCGCGCGGCTATTACGAAGTGCTGATGACGCGCAAGATGTTCGGCGACGCCGGCCAGACCAAAAGCAACGCGAAGGCACCCGAGCCGGAAGCGCCGGCGCCGGCCACCGACGCGCAGGAAACGACGCTTCCGCTGCGCCTGCTGGGCACGACCTTGAGGCCGGGGCCGCCGGTGTTGGCCGCGGCGGTCATTGAAGTGCGCGAAGGCGGTTCGCAGACGAAAACGTTTTATCTCAAGGATCAAGTGCTTGAGAACGTATTTGTGCAGGAGATTCGCCGGCAGGAAGTGATTCTCGACAATCAGCGAACCCGTCGCACGGAAAGCCTGAAGGTGCTGTGGAAGTCGGATCCATCGCGCCCGGCCGCGGCATCGGGGCCACCGGCGGTGCGCCAGGCCGCGCCGGCGGTGGACAGCCAGGTGAACCTGATTCGGCTGGATCGCGCGGCGATCACGAAGAAGCTCGAGGACGAGTATGCGCGGGTGGCGTCGACGTTGAACGTCAAAGTGGTGAACGACGAGAACGGCAAGCCCAAAGGCATCACGACGGACAATATCGAGAACTACGAATCGGCAAAGGAACTCGGTTTGAAGAACGGCGACGTGCTTGTGTCGCTGAACAACGAACCGGTGGACAGCAAGGAACGCGCGCTTGAAGTGTTGAGCAAATACAAGAACGCCTCGCTCTTCCGGGTGGGGATTATGCGCAATGGACAGATGCAATATCTGACGTACCGGGTGAGATGAGGCGAGACTGGATGCGATTGCTGATTAGGTATATCGGTGCGCCCGCGGCGGCGCTGCTGCTGTCGGTGTGCCTGTTGCCGGCCGTGTATGCGCAGGAAGAGCCGAAGCCCGAGCCCACGATTCAGGAGCTCGGCAAGCCCGATCGCCCGCAGGCGGCCGAGGCCGGGCCGAATGAGATGTACATCGATTTCGAAGATGCTCCGCTGCAGGACGTGATCAAGGCGATCAGCCTGTTCACGGGCCTGAACTTTGAATACGATCCGGCGACCGTGAATCAGCGTGTGACGGTGGTGGCGCATCATCCCGTGCCGTCGAATATGGCGCTGGACATTCTCGAGACGATCCTGAGCGCGCGGCAGTTGCAGTTGGTGAAGACGCTGGACGGCAACATGTTCCGCATCATCCCGAAGAACCCCGCATCGGCCGACAAGCTCCCGTTGACGATCAATAAAGAAGAACCGATGCAAGGCTTCGATCGGTTCGCGATTCATATCGTGAAGGTGCAGTACGCCGATGTGGAATCCGTGGCGCAATTGCTGCAGGGTGTCAGTTCCGGGCAGGGATTGATCACACCCTATGCGCCGAGCGGGCTGCTGGTGCTGAAGGACACGGTCGACGGCATTCGCAATATGCTGCGGTTGCTGGAAGTGATCGACGTGCCGGGCACGGGCACCTCGGTGGAAATTTTCCCGCTGCAGTGGACGCGCGCCGAGACGCTGGCGCAGCAGGTGACGGAAGTGTTGCTGGGCGGGGACGCCGGCAGTGCGCAAGGCCAGCCGGGCGCGCCGGCGATTGTGCGCCGGCAACCGCGCGTGAACGAAGCGGGCCAGCAGGTGGCCGACGTGATTGGCCAGAGCGAGCAGGTGCTGCGCGTGGTGGCGGACGAACGCCTGAACGCGCTGATTGTGGTGGCGTCCGAGGCGATGATGGAGCAGGTGCGCTTTCTTGTGGACCAGCTTGATACCGCGAACGATCCCGACACCAACAACATCCGTTACCGGCCGCTGCAGAACGCGGACGGCAAACTGGTGGCCGAGGCGCTCGAAGAAATCATTAGTGGATCGACCCCGGCGGGCGAAGCGCAGGGTGGCCAGGGCGGTGGTGGCGCGCCGAGCGGCGCGGTGACGGCGTTTGAACGCGACGTTGTGATTTCCTACTACCAGCAGACGAACGCGCTGCTGATTCTGGCGAGTCCGCAGGACTTTGCGTTGCTCGACGACATCATCACGAAGCTGGATGTGCCGGCGCGGATGGTGAGCGTGGAGTCGATGATCATGGAAGTGCAGGTGAACGACAACGCATCGCTTGGTGTCGAGAGCGCGTTGCTGAATCAAGGCGACTTCTTCGCCATGACCAACATGGTTAGCCTCGCCAACCTCATCACCAGTGGCGGCGCCGGCACGGCAGGCGCCGCCGCCGCGACCGGTTTGCTTTCGCTCGGGGGTCCGGGTGCAACGATTGGTATTCTGGACGGCACCACCGAAATTGAGATTGGTGGCGAGACGGTGGAAATTCCGAATGTTCCGTTGCTGATTCGCGCGTTGGAAACGGTGACGGATGTGGACGTGTTGTCACGGCCGAACATGATGATCGTGGACAACCGCGAAGAGGCGGCCTCGATCAACGTGGGTACGGAAATTCCGTTGATTTCGAGTCTGCAGGATACGAATGACCAGACCGGGTTCCAGAGCCGGAGCCGCGTCGAGCGTCGCAGCACGGGTGTGATCCTCGAAATTAAACCGCAGATCCGCGAAGGCGACTATGTGAATCTGGCGGTGAAGGTGGAAGTGTCGTCCCCCGTGCGCAGCCCGGCGGGCATCGATCCGAACGAACAAGGCGCATCCATCGCGCAGTCCGTGTTGACCACGGACGTGGTGCTTGCGGACGGCAAGACGGGCATCATCGGCGGACTGCTGCGCGAGTCGCTGGCCCATACCGTGAACCAGGTGCCGTGGCTGGGCGACATACCCGTGATCGGGTGGCTGTTCCGCAGCAAAGGCAAGGCGCGCGACAAACAGAACCTGGTCATTCTGCTGACGCCGCACGTCATCCGGCGCGGCGAGGATGTGGATCGGATTACGGACGCCCGCATGGAGCAGTTCCACAGCGCGAACGTGGACGCGATTTTCGAGCGCGGGTTCATCAAGAGAATTGAAGGCAAGAAAGAACAGCGCAAGACAGGCCCGGTAATGCGTGGAGACGGCCAGTCGAACCTATCGGGTGACTTCGACCGCGGCCGCATGAGGAATTGATCATGCCGCGCGAGGACCGGAGGCTTGGCGCGATTTTAATGCGGCATGGGCACGCCGACGCGCAACAGGTGGGCGAGGCGGCCGAGCTGCAGAAGATGCGGCACAAGCGCATCGGCGAAGTGCTGATGGATCTCGGGTATGTGGAAGAAGACCACGTGCTGGAGGCGCTTGGCGAGCAGTTCGGCATTCCCTTCGATCGCGAAGTGACGGCGCAGATGGACACCGCCCTGGTGGCGCGCGTGCCGATCGGATTTATCCGCGAGCACAAGATGGCGCCATACAAGCAGAACGGCACGGCGTTTCTCGTCGCGGTGCACGACCCGGTCAACCTCATGCCGCTGGACGATTTGCGGCTGCTGCTCAACGCGCCGGTCAAGCCGGTGCTGTGCCGCTCGGCGGCGATCCAGACCATGCTGGACACCTATTTCGATCGCCAGGGCGAGACCGCATCGGACATGATCGACACGATCACCATGACCGAGGCGGACGAAGCCGATCGCGCGGGTGGCGAGGTCAGCGATCGCGACCTGCTCGATCTGGCGAACGAAGCGCCGATCATTAAGCTCATCAACCTGATGATTTCCGGCGCGATCAAGGAACGTGCGTCGGATATTCACATCGAACCCTTCGAGCGGCATGTGCTCGCGCGGTACCGCATTGACGGCGTGCTGTACGAAAAGTTTCAGGTGCCGAAGTCGCAGCAGGCGGCGGTGGTTTCGCGCATCAAGATCATGGCGGACCTAAACATTGCCGAGCAGCGCCTGCCGCAAGACGGGCGCATCAAGATCAAGCTCAGCGGCAAGGAAATCGACATCCGCGTTTCGATCGTGCCCGTGCAGCACGGCGAGCGCGTGGTGATGCGTATCCTGGAAAAGGGTTCGTTCCTGCTGGGGCTCGAAGAGCTCGGCATGGCGCGCGACGACTTCCAGCAAATGGATCGTCTGCTGCGCACAACGCACGGGATTCTGCTGGTGACGGGGCCGACCGGTTCCGGGAAATCGACCACGCTATACGCCGCGCTGCAGCGCGTGCTGTCGCCGGACATCAACGTGATCACGGTTGAGGATCCGGTGGAATACCAGATGGCCGGCGTGGGGCAGATTGAAGTGCGGCCGAAGATCGGGCTGACCTTCGCGAACGCGCTGCGCAGCATTTTGCGCCAGGACCCGGACGTGATTCTGGTGGGCGAAATTCGAGACCTTGAGACCGCCGAAATGGCGATTCACGCCTCGCTTACCGGTCACTTGGTGTTCTCGACGCTCCACACGAACGATAGCGCCGGCGCGATCACGCGTCTGGTGAACATGGGCATCGAGCCGTTCCTGGTGACCTCCTCGACGATCGCGATTCTGGCGCAGCGCCTGGTGCGCCGATTGTGCCCGAAGTGCAAACAGCCGACGGCGGTGGACGCGGAATCGTTGCGCGAACTCGGAGCCCGCGCGGCGGACGTGCGCGGGCGCGTAGTGCAGAAGGCCGTGGGCTGCGAGGTGTGCCAGCAGCGCGGCTACTACGGCCGTACGGGAATTTTCGAATTGTTGCCGATGTCCGAGCGCATCCAGGAACTCACGCTCGGCGGCGCGGATTCCAATATCATCAAGCGCGAAGCGCGCAAGGCCGGCGTGCGCAGTCTGCGCGACGACGGCACCCGCAAGGTACTGGACGGCGTTTCGACGATCGAGGAGGTCCTGCGCGTCACGCGCGACGACTCGCTCGTCGATTTGCCTGAATGATTGGGCCTGCGATGGCCGTATACGAATACAAGGCGCTCGAAAAATCCGGCAAGACCGTGCGCGGCATTGTGGATGCCGACTCCGCGGCGGCCGCGCGCCAGAAACTGCGCGAGCAGAATCTGTACCCCACCAAGCTGCGCAGCAGCGAGGGCGGGGGCGGTGTGGCGGCCGGCGCGGCGGAAACCGGCACGGGCGGCGGGCTCGCTTTCGGCGGGGCATCGCCGCGCGACCTCGCGCTGATGACGCGGCAGTTGGCCGTGTTGCTGGTGGCGGGCATGCCGCTGGCCGATGCGTTGAACGCGCTGATTGAGCAGACGAGCAAGGCGCGGCTGCGCAAGACGATTTACGAAGTGCGCGCGCGGGTGACGGAAGGTACATCGCTGGCGGATGCGTTCCAGGGCCACCGCCGGATTTTTTCCGAGCTGTACGTGAACATGGTGCGCGCGGGTGAGTCGAGCGGCACGCTTGAAGTGGTGCTGGGTCGCCTGGCGGACATTCTGGAGCGCCAGGCAAAACTGCGCGCGCGGGTGTTGTCGACGCTAGCGTATCCGAGTTTCATGGTGGTGTTCGCGATCGGCATCATCAGTTTTCTGACCTTCGTGATCGTGCCGCGCATTACGCAGCTTTTTGAGCGGCAGGACCAGAAGCTGCCGCGGCTGACGGAGATTCTGATCGGCGTAACCGGGTTCGTGAGTTCCTACTGGTGGGCGATCGCGATTGTGGTCGGCGGCCTGGCCGTGGGCTGGCGGGTGTGGGTGCTGAGTCCGAAAGGACGGCTCACGTGGGACCGCATGAAGCTGCGCTTTCCGTTGTACGGCCAGTTGCACATGAAGTTGGTCTGCGGCCGGTTCGCGCGCGTGCTGGGCACGATGCTGCAGAGCGGGCTGACGATGATGCGCGCGCTGAACGTCGTGAGCACCGTGGTGCAGAACAAATACATCGAAGAGACGCTGGAGTCGGTGAAGAGCGAAGTGCGGCGCGGCGGCGGTCTGGCGAAGCCGCTGCGCGCGACGGGGTTGTTTCCGCCGTTGCTGATTCACATGACTGAACTTGGCGAGCGCAGCGGCGAGTTGGAAAAAATGCTGGTGCACGTGGCGGACACGTTTGACGAGGATGTGCAGGTGACGGTGGACGCCGTGGTGAGTCTGCTGGAGCCGATGATTATTGTGGTAATGGGCGTGTTCGTGGGGCTGCTGGTGTTGTCGATCCTGCTGCCCATTCTGAACCTGACCTCGGGCATTGGCTGATGAAAAGGCCCACAAGGAGAACAGAAATGAAGGCGAAACGGAAGCGAATGATGCGCGGCACGGGCGGCTTCTCGCTCATTGAACTGATGGTGGTGATCGCCATCATCGCGATGCTGGCGGCGATCGTGGGCTTCAACGTGATGAATGCGCTGGGGAAGGGCGAAGTTGCCGCGGCAAAACAGCAGATCAGCAATTTCAAGACGGCGCTCATCAGCTATCGCATGGAGTTCAAAAAATTTCCCTCGACCGAGGAAGGCTTGAAAGTGCTGATCGACAATGAGAAGGGCACGAAGTTCCTCGATCAGAAGGAAGTGCCGCTTGATCCCTGGGGCAATGCGTACATGTACAAGCTCGAGAACAACGAGCCGATTATCTCCAGCTACGGCGCCGACGGCGCGCAGGGCGGCGAAGGCGAGAACGCCGATATTTCGAGCGACAACCTCGGCGGCGACGACAAGAAGTAACCACGCGGAGGCAAGGGGCTGTGCGGCGCCGGGCGGGTTTCACGCTAATTGAGCTGGTCGTCGTCGTGGCGATCATGGCGGGGGTGCTTGCCCTCGCCGCGCCCAAGCTCTTGCCGGTGCTGATGTACAGCACGCACGAAGGCGCGGCGCGGCGTCTGGCGAACTACGGCACGGCGGCGATGGCCGAAGCGGCGCTGCAACGCAAGACGCTGATCTTCAAATTCGATTTCGAGAAGCAGGAGTACTGGCTGGAGCAATTGCCCGAACCGCCCGTCAGCGAGAACGAGGAAGAACGGAAGAAGCAGGAAGCCAAAGAAGCCGGCGTGCCGGAGGACGACACCAAGCTCGAAGAGATGGCGCAGGCGGAAGTGGCCAAGGAATTGCCGACGAACGGCAAGCGCACGGAGGCCGGCTCGAAGGTGCTGGATCAGCAGGCCAAGCGCATGCTGGAAAAGTCGCGCGAGCGCGAGCGCCGCGTGTTGGGCGCGCAGGCCGATCGCGTGAAGCAGGACGAGAAGATGCTGCCGGAAAGCCAGCAGGAGCGGAACCGGAAGAAAAAAGAGGACGAAGACGCGAAACCGGAAGAAGTGAAATCGCTGTTGCTGTCGCGCCAGAAATTGCCCGAGGAAGTGCAGTTGGTGCTCGTGGAACTTGGCGGCGAAGAAGCCAAGAAGGGCGCCGGCGAGTTTGAGATAACGCCGACGGGGATTGAGCTGGAGGCGAAATTTTACTTGATGAACACCGAAGGCCGGACCTTTGTGGTGACGTGGGACCCGGTGACGAACAGCACGCGCTTTAAAGAGGACGCAGCGTCATGACGCGGCGGGGCGCAGAGGGGTTCACGCTGATGGAGGTTGTCGTCGCGCTGGCGGTGCTTGCCGTCGCGCTGACGATCCTGCTCGAGAGCCACTATGCGACCGTGCGGCTGTTCACGAGCACTGAAGAGCGCGCGATGGAAGAGCTTGCCGTGACGCAGGCCGTGACGCAGGCGGAGGTGTCGATTCTTTCGGGCGAGGAAAATGGCAAGGGCAAACTCGGCGCGCGGTTTCCGGACTATACCTATGAATTCACGTCCAAGCTGATGGACGAAACGGAAAACCCGGGGCTGTTTGAAGTCGATGTCACGGTGAAGTCGCCGGTGTTCGAAAAGAAGCTGCGGTATTTGGTTTACGACGGGACGCAAGTCGATGTCGGCAACTAAACGCCCCACATATTCGCGCGGGTTCACGCTGATCGAGATTATGGTCGCGATCACGCTGCTCGTGATTGTGCTGGGGATTGTGTACGGCGCGTATTCGTCTGTCGTGATGTCGGTCGAGCGCACACGCGATGCTTCGGAACGCCTCAAGACCATGCAATTTATCGTGCGCGGATTCTCGGCGAATCTCGCGCAGGCCACGGAAGGCTGGTCGCCGGGTCCCGCGTACCGGCCGTATAGCGGCAGCGCCGGCGGTGGTGGCGGAGCCGGGGGAAATCCAAGCGGCGTTGCGGGTGTGCCTGCTTCGGGAACTGGCAGCGCCGAGGGTGAAGGCGACATGCGCTTTCCCTTCATGGGTGAGATTAAACGCACGGCGGACGGCACCTTCGATTCGCTGAGTTTTGGATCCACCGCGCCGATGCTGGGCGGCGGACAATTACCAGGCCAGATCAAGATGTGCACGTATAGCCTGGAAAAAGAGAAGAGCGACGAAGAAGAGGACGATCCGAAGGCGAAGAAGAAACTTTCGAAAGAAGAACGCGCAGAGGCGGACGCGCGGCGGTTGCTGGTGCTGACGGAGACGCCGTGGACCCCGACGCCGGAGACGCAGCCGAACGGTGGATTGGTGACGCCGGAGGAAGTGAACAAGCGCATCGGCGAGGCGGCCGAGGAACTTGGACAGAAACCGGTGACGCGGTCCACCGTGGTGTACGGGTTGGACCTTTCGTACTTCGACGGCAAGGAGTGGGTGGAAGAGTGGCATTCCGACGACGTCGGGTATTTGCCGTGGTGCGTGCGTGTGCGCGTGAAACTCGATCGCGATCCCGACGAAGAACCAAGCACGGAACTGAATCCTGAAAAAGATCCCAACGTGATCGAGTTGGTGTTCAGCGTGCCCACGGGCGCGGGCATTCACGACGGGCCGCCGGACTACGTGCGCCCGAGCCAGCGGGAGGAGACGCAATGAGTCTCCGGAAGAGCGTGCATAAACAGGACGGCGTCGCGCTGATTCTGGCGCTGGTATTTGTCGTGCTGTTGGCGGTGATTGTGACGGAGTTCACGTACGGCATACAGGTGGACGCGACGCTGATTGGACAGGAAAGCACAACCACCGAGGCGATTCTGGCCGGGCGCTCGGCGATTGCGCTGAGCATGAGCGTGCTGGCGGCCGATCTGATTATTGGCGAGGAAGAAGCACAAGGCCAGCAGGGCGGTGTATACGACTCGCTCGACGAGCCGTGGGCGAGCGGCACCCCGGTGGTCGATTACAACGACGCGATGGTGGCAATTCAGATCACGGACGAGTACGGCAAGATCAATCTGAACGCGCTGATTTATCAAGACTCCAGCGGGCAGGAGAAAGACTACGAACCGCTCGTAGCCGCGGTGCGCTATATCTTCGAGCAGCGATCGGAAGATGCCGATCCGACCGATGCGATTCTCGACTGGCTGGATTCGGACGACGAACCGCGCGAGAACGGGTTTGAACGGGATTACTACGAGAAGCTAACTCCGCCGATCGCGATTAAGAACGGGCCGATGGATTCGCTGGAAGAACTGCTGCTGATTCCCGGCGTCTCTCAGGAGATGTACTTCGCGGAGTTTGAAGAAGAGCTCGATCCGCCGCTGTTGCCGTTTGCCGATGTGTTTACCGTGCACGGCCACCCCGAAGGCCGCGTGAATGTGAACACCGCGCCGACGGACGTGCTCGAGGCCATGTTCGCCGGCGCGAGCGAGACGATGGGCACGTCGGGGTCGGTCGATCAGATATTGCAGCGCCGCGAGGAAGTGGGGCCTTACATGAGCCTCGAAGAACTTCGCAGCGACGGCCTGTTGCCTCCCAAGAAAAATCCCAATAACCAGAATCCGAGGCGGGGCGAGGGACAGCAGCGCGAGAGTGAAGGCGAGGGTGGAGGCAATGGCAATGAGAATGAAGGTCCGGCACCGGGTCCGGAACTGTTTGATGTGAAAAGCAGCGTGTTTTTGATTCAGGGTGAGGCAAAGATCGGGGAAGTATCGGCGAGCGTGGAGGCCTATGTGTGGCGCGACACGCCGCAGGAAGACGGCGTCGGCCAGCAGAACGCGAGCGGGGCGGCCCAAATGTTTCGTGTAATCGATTGGCGGCTTCAATCGTGAACGGGCGTAATCAGGTACAACTCGGATAAGATTCGACGGGGACCCACACACAGATGCAATTGCCTGCACAGATAGCCGCGGTGGAAATCGGTGACGACGCCGTGCGCGTGATTGTCGTGCGCACGGGTGGCCGCGTGCCGCGCGTGCTCGAACTGGCGCAGGCCTCCATCGGCGGCTCGGGTCCCGAGGCGGCGGCGATTGCGGCGCGCGAGGCCGTGAGCCGGTTGAAGGCGAAGCCGGCCGCGTTTGTGCTTAGCGCACCGGCTTCGTGGAGCGTGCTGCGGTTAATGCAGGTGCCGTTTCGCTCGCACCGAAAAATTGCGGCGGCGGTGCCGTTTGAGCTGGAGCCAACCCTCGCGTTTCCGATCGAGGATCTTGTCGTTGATTTCCTGCCCGTGCGACAGGTGGGCGCGGGTACTGAGGTGTTGGCCGTCGGCGTGCGTCGCGCGTCCATCGAACAGACGGTCGACGCGCTCGGCAGTGCCGGTCTGCGGATCGACGGTGTGTATCTTGACGCGCTCGCGCTGACGTCGCTGTGGGCCGGGTTGAGCAAGAAAGAATCGGCCCCGCGCGCGGTGCTGCATTTCCGTCCGCGCGAGGCGGTGCTGGGCGTGGTGGAGTCCGGCACGCTGGCGTATTTGCGCCGGCTTGATATGGATCCCGGCGAGTTCCGCGCGAATCCCTCGGGCGTGGCGCGCGAGGTCCGCAACCTGCTGCGATCCTTTGGCGCGGAACGCGGCGAGAACGGCGGCGTGCAGGCGCTTTCGGTGACGGGCGCGCAATTGCACGAAGCCGGTCGCACGATTTTCGAGGCCGAGATTGATGTGCCGGTGCGGTACGACGATCTGGCAAACGAGCTGCCCGGATTCGCGGACAAGGCCGGCGCATCGGAGGACGAATTCAATCTGTGGTCGACGCCCATTGCCACGGCCTATTCGGCGGCGGGCGGCCCGTTTGCAATGAATTTTGAGCAGGCGACGGTGGCCGGCAGCGGCCTTTCGCGCATCGCGTTGCGCACGTGCCTCGCGGGCGCCGTGGTGCTGGTCGCGTATCTCGGTCTGGTGTCGTTCGATTACTTCAAGGACCGCGGGGCGCTGAACGATATCGGCGCGGCCGTGTGGGCGGAGTACGAATCGACATATCCCGAGACGGCCGGCACGCGCCCCCCGAACGACGTGGGTGGGGTCGCGAGCATGGCGCTGTTGCAGGAGGCCGCGCTGGCGGAGAGCGATCAATCGCAGGGTGTGTCGCTTGAGCGATTCAGCGCGCCGCCGCTGCTGGATGTGCTCGTGGAAATTAGCGCTGTATTGGGGCCGGATGTCGCCGCGATCCAGCAGATTGAGATTCGTCCGCTGCGATCGGGCGAGGGCCGCGAGATTACGATCCAGGGCACGGTGCTTGATTCCGGAAAATACAACGCGGCGCTGGATGCGCTCGAGAAATCGTCGCTCATCAAACTTGATCGCGAGACCGCGCGGCGCACGAGTTCCGGCGGCACCGACACGTTCTCCCTCAAAGCGAAGGTTGGCTGACGATGGCGAAACGTGTGCTGACCAATCGCGAGAAGATGCTGGTGATCGCCGCGTCGGTGATTTTTATCGGCATGATCGTGTTGCCGATCGGCAGCATTTTGGCGCGCGAGTACCGCACGACGCAGCAAGCACTCAGCGACGCATCGAGCCGGCTTGAGCAAGCGCGCGACTTGCGGCGCATCGTGCTCGAGCAGCGCGAAGGTCGCAAGCTGATCGCTGAGCGCGTCGGCGCGTCCGGCGCGGGCTTCAACTTGTACGACTACACGCGCACGGCGGTCGAGACGCAGGGATTGAAGGAGCGTGCCCGGTTGGAACAGCCGCTTGCCAGTCCGGGTCTCGATACGGTGAAGATCGCGCTGGACGGCGTCTCGCTCGAAGAGCTGATCGGGTTGATGTATACCCTGCAGCACGGCAAGGCGCTGGTCACGGTCGATCGTCTGGACTACCTGCGCGCCGCGGCGAACGCCAAGGGCCTTGATTGCGCACTCACCGTGCAGTCGCCGCGTCTGTAACTCCTTCCGCCGCACCTGTTTTCCGAATTCCGTGAAGTTCTTGACAATCCGCTGTGTTCGGATAAGAATACGCTGCGCTGTCGGGGCGAAGCTGAGCGGGCGACTGTTTTAGGGTGTGGGTAATCTGTTGACAGATATGCTCGTAACTCGTTTAATTCCAATACTTACAGCAGAATTCACATTGACAATGACCCCACCCTCTGATAGAGTTTAACCTGAGGGAAAAGTTATGCCGAGCGGCGGCTATAGCATGTTCGGGCAGAGCCTGGTGGATCGCGGCATTATTACCGCCGATCAACTCCAGGAAGCCCTGCATCGTCAAGGCACGACGATGCAAGGCAAGAAGCTGGGCGAAATTCTGGCCCGCTTGGGGTACATCAGTACCCACCACATCTCCGAAGGCCTCGCCGAGCAGCTCGGCATCCCCATTATTCGATTGGCGGACCGCGAAATCCCGGAACGTATCCGTAACCTGATCGACGTCAATATCGCGCAGGTCTATAAAGTTATTCCGATCGAAGAAGACGGCAAGACTTTGAAGGTTGCCACGGCCGACCCGACGAACGTGAACGCGATGGACAACCTTGCGCGTTTGCTTGAGCGTCCGGTGGAGCCGGTTCTGGCGACCAAAGAGGACATTCGCACGGCGCTGAGCAAGTACTACGGCCTTGCGGAAACGACGGTTGAATCGATGCTGTCGACGGTGAGCAGCGCGAGCACGATGAGCACGCTGAGCACGATGTCGAACCTGAGCTCGCTGGACAGTTCGGCGGGCAGTCTTGGCAGCCTTAGCTCGAGCGACATGAGCATGTCGAGCATGAGCCTCGACAGCATCAACGTCGAAGAATTGCAAAAGTCCACGGGCGGCGACGAGGAAGACGACGACGACAGCCCGGTGGTGCGGTACGTGCACCACATGATCATGGAAGCCTTCCGCCTGCGCGCGAGCGATATTCACGTCGAGCCGGGCAAGTTCGACGTGAAGGTGCGGTACCGCATTGACGGCGTGCTGCAGCTCATGCCGGCGCCGCCCAAACGCGCGCAGGAAGCCATCGTATCGCGCCTGAAAATCATGGCCGGCATGGACATCGCCGAGAAGCGCGTGCCGCAGGACGGCCGCATCAAGATTCAGCTTGGCGGGCGTATGGTCGACTTGCGCGTGAGCGCGCTGCCGTCGTACTACGGCGCGAGCATCGTCATGCGTATCTTGGACAAAGAAAGCCTGAAACTTGGTCTTGGTCAGCTTGGGTTTAGCGCGGAAGACCAAGTGAAGTGGGAGCTCTTGCTCAAGCAAACGACGGGCGTGATTCTGGTGACGGGGCCGACCGGTTCCGGCAAGACCACGACGCTGTACGCCTCGCTGCACAACCTGAACAAACCCGACCGCAAACTGGTGACCGTGGAAGACCCGGTGGAATACCAGATCAGCGGCATCAACCAGGTGCAGATCCACCACGAGATCGGCTGGAACTTCTCGCGCGCGCTGCGCGCCATTTTCCGCCAGGACCCGGACATCGTGATGGTGGGCGAAATCCGCGATATTGAAACGGCCGAGATCGCGATCAAGGCCGCGCTCACCGGTCACCTGGTGTTCTCGACGCTGCACACCAACGACGCGCCGAGTTCCTTCGTGCGTCTGGTGGACATCGGCGTCAAGCCGTTCCTGGTGGCGTCGGGCGTGCGCGCGGTGCTGGCGCAACGCCTCGTGCGCACCATTTGCACGACCTGCAAAGAACCCTACGAGCCGCCCGAGATCGAAAAGCGCCGCTTGTGCTTGCCGGTGGAGTGGGACAAGGTCACGCCGATGCACGGCGCGGGCTGCGACAACTGCCACGGCACGGGGCACCAGGGGCGACTTGGCATTTACGAGTTGCTGACGATGGACGACATTCTGCGCGGGTTGATCCTGGAGGGCGCGAGTTCGATCAAGCTGCGCCGCCAGGCCCGCATCAATGGAATGAGCACGCTGCGTGAAGACGCATGGAAAAAAGTGTTGAGCGGCGTGACGACGGTGGAAGAAGTGAACCGGCGCACGAAGGTGGATGAGCCGCTTACCAATACGGCGCAGGCCGCCGCGCCGTTGGCGCCGCCGGCCGCGAGTTGAACCAATCCCCCGCCGTTTGCGGCGGGTAGAGAAAGGCACGGGCTATGGCATACGAAATGGTCAGCTTGCTGCGCATGCTGATCGACCGCGAAGGATCAGACCTGCATCTGGCCGTGGACAACCCGCCCGTCGGGCGCGTGCACGGCAGCCTGGTGCATTTCGGCACCTCGCCGTTGACGCCGGAAGATACCGAGCGGTTGATGAAGAGCATCGCGTCGGTCGACAACCAGCAGGAAATCCAGGAAGTCGGCGGGACGGACTTCGGGTTCGCGTTCGAAGACATTGCGCGGTTCCGCGTGAGCGTGTTCAAGCAGCGCGGCAACATCGGGCTGGTGCTGCGAATCATTCCGCGCCGCATCGCGAGCATGGAAGAATTGGGCCTGCCCGATTCGCTCAAGAAGGTGATCAACCAGCCCCGCGGCATGATTCTGGTCACGGGGCCGACGGGTTCGGGCAAGAGCACGAGCCTGGCGGCGATGATCGACTATCTGAACACGAGCCACGACCACCACATCATCACGATCGAAGACCCGATCGAGTTCTACCACACGCACAAGAAGAGCATCATCACGCAGCGCGAAGTGGGCGTGGACGTGCCGACCTTCTCCGAGGCGCTGCGCCGCGCGCTGCGTCAGGACCCCGACATTATTCTCGTGGGCGAAATGCGCGACTTGGAAACGATTGAAGCGGCCGTGTCTGCCGCCGAAACCGGTCACTTGGTGTTCGGCACGCTGCATACCACGGGCGCGGTGCGTACGATTGACCGTCTCGTGGACGCGTTTCCGACGAACCAGCAGGAGCAGATCCGCACGCAGCTTGCGGGTAACCTCAAGGCCGTGATTTCACAGTCGCTGTGCAAGAAGAAGGGCCGCTCGGGCCGTGTGGCCGCGTTCGAGATCATGGTGTCGACGGACGCGATCAAGAACCTGATTCGCGAGAACAAGTCCTACCGCATTACGTCCGCGATCCAGACCGGGCACAAGTACGGCATGAACCTGCTCGACGAACATCTGATGGCGCTGTGGAAGAAGGGCATCATCAGTTACGACGAAGGCGTGAGCAAGTGCCAGAACGCCGCGGAATTCGAGCAAATGGCACGCGACCTGAACCTTGCCGACGGGCCGAAGCCCGTGGGCGGGCCGGGCCAGCAACAGCAACCAGCAAACGCGCACTAAGCGCAGCAGGTTTACGCGATGGCACAAGCGGCAGTAGCCATGAAGGGCCACGATAGCGGGGGGCGCAAGCGCAACCTCGGCGATATCCTCGTCGAACAGGGCGTGATCACGCCGCTCGAACTCGACGAAGCCCTGCAGCGCCAGCGCCTCACCGGCGACTTCCTCGGCCGCGTGCTTGTGAAGATGGAGCTCTGCGAAGAGCAGGACATCCTCGAAGCGCTCGGCGTGCAACAGGGGATGGAGCGCGTCGACCTTACCAAGTTCAAGATTAAGGACGAAGTGCTGCGCAAGATTCCGCCGGACGTGGCGCGGTTCTACAACGTGATGCCCGTGCGCATCCGCGAGAACGGCGCGCTGGTCGTGGCGCTGGCGAACCCACTCGACCTGAACCTGCTCGACGACATCTCGCAGATTGTCGGCGGGCCGGTCGAGGGCGCGGTGAGCAATCTCGCCGACGTGACGGCGGCGATCAAGGCCAACTACTCCTACGAAGGCGACGACGTTACCCATACGCTGCAGGAACTGGTCGAAAAAGTGGGCGACAAAGAGCTCACGATGGAAGAGCTCGGCCAGCAGCAGATCGTGGGCGACGTGGAAAACCTCGTCGAACTCGCGCAAGAGCCCGAGATCATCAAGATCGTGAACCTCGTGTTGCTCGAAGCCGTGCAGAAGAAGGCTTCGGACGTTCACTACGAAGTCTACGAAGAAGATTTCCGCATCCGGCTGCGCATCGACGGTGTACTGCACGAGATCGTCGCGCCGCCGAAGGCGATTTCGATCGCGGTCGTGTCGCGCGTGAAGGTTATGTCCAACATGGACATCGGCGAGCGCCGCCTGCCTCAGGACGCGCGCATCGAGCTGAAGATCGGCGATTCCGACATCGATATCCGCGTTGCCACCCTGCCGACGCTGTTCGGCGAATGCGTCGTGATGCGCGTACTCGACCGTACGTCCGTGCAGACGTCGCTGCCGAAACTCGGTTTGGCAAAACAGTTGCAAGAAGACATCAGCACGATCATTAACAAGTCCAGCGGCTTGTTTCTGGTGACGGGCCCGACGGGTTCCGGTAAGACCACCACGCTGTATGCGTGCGTGAGCGAACTGAACGAAGTCGGGTCGAAGATCATCACCTGCGAAGACCCAGTGGAATTGCAGATTGAGCAGCTTGTTCAGGTGCAGATCCGCGAGGAAATTGGACTCACGTTCGGCGCGGCACTCCGCGCTATTTTGCGTCAGGACCCGGACATCATCATGGTGGGTGAAGTCCGCGACCTTGAAACCGCGAACATGTGCATTGAAGCGGCGCTCACGGGTCACTTTGTGTTGAGCAGCATTCACACCAACAGCGCGGTCGAGACCGTCACGCGTCTGCTCGATATGGACGTGGAGGCGTTCCTGATCACGTCCGCGCTGGAGGGTATTTTGGCGCAGCGTCTGGTGCGCAAGATTTGCCGCGATTGCCGCCAGCCGTACAAGCCCGAGCCGACGGAGATGGACGAGTTGGGCGTGCCAAAGGCGTGGCGCAAGGATTTGAAGTTGTACCGGCCCAAGGGCTGCCCGGCGTGCGACTACATTGGGTACAAGGGCCGCACGGGTATCTATGAGTTGCTGAAGGTGAACGACGACCTGCGCGAAATGATCCTGGGCCGCAAGATGACCCACGAGATGCGCAAGTATGCGCGCCGCAATTTGGGCATGCTGACGCTGCGCGAAGAAGCGCTGATCAAGGCCGCGCAAGGCACGACGAGCGGCGAGGAAGTGCTGCAACACACCGAATTGTTTACGGACTGAGGAGAGGGGCCCCATGCCGCGTTTCGCGTACAAGGCGACCGACAAGGAAGGCAAGGACCGGTTCGGCGTCATTGAGTCGGAGAGCCAGGCGCTCGCCGTGCAAGACGTGCGCAACATGGGCCTGTTCCCGACGCATATTCGCGAGGCGCGCAAGTCGGACGAACGCCGCGCGCGCCGCAAGAAGGGCGGGCTGGACGAGCTGTACTTCGGCGGCGTGAAGTTCAAGGAGAAGGTGATCATCACGCGCCAGTTGGCGACGCTGATCGACGCCGGTCTGCCGCTGCTGCGCAGCCTGAACATTCTGATCGCGCAGCTCAAAGCCTCCAAGATGCGCGACGTGCTCCGCGAAATTTCCGCCGACGTGCAGTCCGGCGGAACGTTCTCCGAATCGCTGGCGAAACACCCGAAAATTTTCGACCGCCTGTACGTGAACATGGTGAAGGCTGGTGAGGTCGGCGGTATGCTCGAAGTCGTGCTGAACCGCCTCGCGATGTTCATGGAAAAGCGCCAGGCGCTGATCCGGCGCGTGCGCGGCGCGATGGTGTATCCGATCGCGGTGATCGTGATCGCGAGCGGCATCGTGTCCTTCCTGCTGGTCAAGGTCGTGCCCGTGTTCGCGGAAATTTTCGACGAATTCGGCGGCAAGCTGCCGGCGCCCACGCAGTTCCTCGTGGACTTCTCGGACTTCATGAAGGTGTCCTGGTGGAAGCTGCTGCTGTACATCAACAGCTTCATTATTTTCCTCAAGCTGGTGCGCAAGATTCCGCAGGTGCAGCGGTTGGTCGACAAGGTCTCGCTGAAGATCCCAAAGGTGGGCGACCTGGTGACGAAGGTGGCCGTGGCGCGTTTCGCGCGCACACTGGGCACGCTGCTGAACTCCGGCGTGCCGATTCTGCAGGCGCTCAAGATCACGCGCGAGACGATCAGCAATTCCGTGATTCAGGACGCGGTGCTGAAGGTGCACGATCGCATCAAGGAAGGCGACACGATCGCCGCGCCGCTCGACGAAACCAAGGTGTTCCCCGCGATGGTGGTGAACATGATCGACGTCGGCGAGGAAACAGGCAGCCTGGATGCGATGTTGAACAAGGTGGCCGATATTTACGACGCGGAAGTCGAGGCGGCCGTGGAAGCGTTGCTGCAGTTGATGGAGCCGGCGATCATCGTCGGGCTGGGCGGCGTGATCGGGTTCATCGTGGTGTCGCTGTATCTGCCGATCTTCACCCTCGGCGACGCGCTCACGAACCCCGGCGGCGCGGAAGGCGGTTGAGGCTGCAACCCGCGCCCACGCGGCGCGGATCGAGGTAATGGCAAGGCGTTCCGCGTCCGGAGACGCGGGACGGGGAAGTCGGGGAGTCAGGAGGCAGGCATGCGTTTTGAGCAAAAGTGGGCGCGGTCGACGCGCGGGTTCACGCTGGTTGAGTTGCTCGCGGTGATCGCGATCATCGGCATTCTGGCGGCGATCGTGGTGCCGAACGTGGCGAAGTACATATATAAGGCGCGCGTGACCCGGGCCGTGAGCGAGATCAAAAATCTCGACACCTCGCTGACCGGCATGCTGACCGATGCCAGCCGTTCCAGCTTCAAGGATTTCCTGGCGCCTACGATGCAACAGCAACTTCAAGATGCTGCAAATCTGATCGCCGCCGGGGATTACGCCGGTGTGCAAGCGGCCGAGGACATCTACACCAACTTCTTCTACGAACTGTTGCGCCAAGGCAAAGATTCGGAATGGGCGCGGGCGAATCTTGTGCCCGAAGTGCGCCAGAAACTTGGCACGAACTACATTCAGATTGGCAATGACCCGTGGGGCCAGCGGTACCGGTTCTGGATGGGGCCGTTGCGCGGGCCGATGCCGCTGCGGTCATACCGCACGGCGAGCGCGACCTATGACCCGAGCGCGCCCGAGCCGGACGACGCCGACTTCACGAGCGCCGAGGCCTACATTTACGGCACCGACGCGTACAACTACGCGCGCGAGCAGATTCCGGGTCAGCCGCGGCGCGACGACGAGGACATTCCCGCTGAATTTTCCGACATGTTCGCCAACATCGAGGCGTATGGATTTCCCGCGTCGCGCGATTTGGCGGTGTACATTTGGTCCTATGGCCCGAACCAGCGCAACGACGCCAACCTGCTCGTTCAGATGCGCGACGGCATCGAGGACGGCGATCCGGCATTCCTCGGCGGCGGCGACGACCCGAACAACTGGGACGGCGAGAACGGCTGGGACAGCGCGCCGAAGTCGTAAGTGGGCGCGGAGGATTTGGCTATGGGCACCACAGCGCGGCGCATCGGGCAAGCTGGCGTGACCCTTGTCGAAATGCTGGTCGTCATGGCGATCATCGGCGTGCTAAGCGCGGTGTTGGTCCCGCTGGCGATTCGCGGCGGCTGGGGCAGCAGCAGCGAGGCCGCCTTTGCCGCGCGCGATGTGTTCACGCTGCTGAAGGCCGCGCGTGTGTATGCCAGCACGCACAATGTCGAGACCGCGCTGGTGTACGGCGGACGCATCGTGCGCGACAGCGAAATGGCGCTCGATTCGTCGACGTTTCCGGATCCCTGCGTGGCGGTGGTCGACAGCGTGATCTTGGCGCGGCGCCTGACGCGCGAGGAAATGATCCTCATCAACGAGCAACCGAGCCCGAATCCGTTTCGACTGGACCGGACTTACTACTTCACGCCTGTAAACACATCGGACAGCACGTTCCGCACGATGCCGAAGCAGACGGCGTTGCTGACCGATGTTTTTCAAGTGGACGATTCCGGTATCGAACCTGTCTCAACGACAGGGCTGACAGGGGTTATGTTGTACGACCCTAGCGACGAGATGTTTTTAGAGCCCAACCGCGATCGCTGCACCGATCCACTGGCGAGTCCGTTGCCGATTTTGGACTACGCGCTTGACGGCTTGCCGCGGGTGGACGATGTCGCGGGCACATTCAGTTTTCCCGCGCACCGGTTCCTGCCGGACGGCACGTTGCGCGTGCGAGACGGCTTCGCGCCGCAGCGCATCCGGTTTCGCGTGGGCGCGATGCCCGATCGTGACTACGACGACCGGTTCGGTTCCAGCTCCAACAGTGCCGAGCAGTTGGTGCCGCAGACCATCCGGGTCATGTTCGACACGATCAACCCCGAAGATTCGGTGCGGTACATCGCCGACAACGACTCTCCGTCGAACACGACGGACGACTACTATGCGGAGCGCGACGTCACGATTGAGTTGTTCGTGCCGACGGGCCGCGTGAAGATGCTGCCATGACGCGCCGGGGCGGAGATACGCGCGGGTTCACGCTGGTCGAGGTGCTGGTGGCGCTGGCGATTTTGCTTACGGGCATTATTGCGGTGCTGATCATGTTCCCGCTGAGCCTGCAGCAGGCGCGCATGGCGGCGGAGCGGTCGATTACGTCGACGACGGCGCAATCGGTGATGAGCCAAGTGCGCGCGACGTCGGCCGAGGCGCTGTACAACGATCGGCTGCTGCCCGAACTGCTCACGCAGACGCGCGGCGCGACAAATATTTACGGCTACGGCACGTCCGTGCAGCGGTTGTCCGGCGCGTCGGAGGTGTACCTCCAGCGCGTGACGTTCACGGTGCAGTTGTCGAACGGCCACACCGAATCGTTCACAACGTTTGTGGCGGAGCAATGACGATGCGCGGCGTGGATGCCCATCTTGCCGTTGTAGGGGCGGCCCCCAGTGGCCGCCCGATGCGCGCAGCTTGCCCAGGGCGGGGACAGGGCCCCGCCCCTACATTCAAGAGAGGTTTTACGCTGGTTGAACTGCTCGTCGCGATTGCGATTTTTGTGACCGTGATGGCGAGTGTTGCGCTGGTGTTCAACGGCGCGATTCGCACCTCGAAGCAGGGCTTCCAGAACCAGGAGGCCTATGAACTCGCGCGTGGCGCGATGAAGGTGATCGAACGCGACCTCAACCGCGCGTTTACGAATCGCAACCGCGGCGATGTATTTAATTTTTACGGCACGCCGATTGGGTTTACCTACGTCGGGCTGATCGCGGCCAATGAATCGAGTGCGCCGAATATGGCGCGGGTGACGTATGTGATCTATCACGATCCGACGTTCGCAAATATGAACGCAGCATACGACGAGTACACGTATGACTCTCACGACGGCGCGGAGGTGCCGACGTATCAACTGATCCGCTTTGTGGAGCCCGGCGCGGATACGTTGGACTCGTTTCCGGTGCCGTGGGAGGTAGGCATCGATACGGATACGGGGCAGATAACGTTGCAGCAAATCGTCGATGAACGTGTAGCAGCTGCTAATTGCCCGGATGAGGCGTGCGAAGAACTGGTCGAGCAGGCGGCCAAGCGGGAAATATGGATCAAGATGTTGGCCGGTGGTCAGGAGCCTGATCCAAACGACCCAGTATCACCTCGTGTCCCGAACGCATGGACCGAACTGCCTTTTTTCTATGACCGTCCTGACCCCCTCAATCCCGGCGATTATGTCGTCGGAGAAAACATACGATTCCTTTCGTTGGATGACGCGCCGGTGTGTAGGGCAGACATTGAGACCTTGCACGAAGACTTAGAGGAGCAAGGCCGCCCCATCGATTTCGATGATATTGAATTTACGGATGGCACAAGTGCGTGCGTGCGGTTTGTGAATGCGAGCATCGATGCGCCGGTGCTGTACGACACTGACAATCTGCAATTCTCGCGCGCTATCTTTTCGACGGCAGACGGTCCGCGGCCGTTTTTTACGTATTGGGACATCGGCGTGCGGGAGAACCGGCAATTCATCGATCCCAACACAGGCAATCTCGTTGAAGACCTCGACAACATAAACACGGCCGACGACCAAGTGCGCCAGATAGCGTTTCAGTTCTGGAATGACTGGCGGAATATGGTGGCAGATGGTTTGGACAATGATAAAGACGGCACGATCGACGAAGCCGACGAACAGTACGCCGATGCCGCCGGTTCGCCGCTGGACACGCGGCTGCCGATCGCGGTGACGATCGACTTTACGCTGTTTTTCCGCAGCCCGTATCCGGGAGCGCCGGATTTCAATGAGCGGTTTACGCAACGCATCGATTTGCCGACGGCCTATCGGCGCACGTTTGATCAGCGCCTGACGGACCAGACGCAGTAGGTATAGCAACACCCTTGGGAAAGGAGTGGACGTGAACGGAACGCGTCAGCATAGCGCCGGACGCGAGCGCGGGGCCGCCCTTATTGTGGCGATCGGCGTGCTCACGTTGCTGCTGGTGATCGCGCTGACGTTTTTCCGCGCGAGCGTGGGCGATGTGCGCACGGCGCAGAACACGGTCGACGGCGTGCGGGCGGAGTTGCTGGCCGACGGCGGCACGGCGCTCGCCATGGCGTTCCTGAACCACGACCGCGCGATCCACCCGAGCTACACCGCGCTGGAATTCGCGTACCGCAGCTATTTCAACGGCACGTTTGCCGCGGGCAAGCCGCACCTGTGGGCGCCGGTGATGGATCCGAACACGGCCTATGGCGTGCACCGCCTGTCGCCGCTGCGCGGCGGCATTGTGGAAATTGACCCGCGGCGGTTGACCGACGGCGGGGGCGACGCGCTGTATATCCCGCGCGTGGACATTGGCTTCTTCCCGAGCTTCAATGATTTCTCGCAGGCGTATTCCGTGCGGGATTACGTGACGATTAACGCAGACGATGATCTGCAAAATCCCTTTATTCTGACGGCGGATCTCGCCGACCCGGCCGATCGGCGGAACCGCTCGCCGTTGGAGTCCGTACTAAACGACACACGCCTGAATGGGCGGATCGTGTTTTCTCCGGAAGACTTCGACGCGCTCGAAACAGTGGTGTACGACGATGTCGCGCCGGACGGCCGGTTGATCAGCCTGCGCGAAAACATGATCAACGCGCCGGGGCTCGCGGTGGCGACGAACGAGACGCTGCCGTATGAGCAAGTGCATTTCCTGGCGGATGTGGACAACGACGGCGACGGGCTGAACGATTCGGTGTGGATTCCGGTCGGCGCGGACCGCTACTACCCCGAGGACGGCCTGGACAACGACCTCGACGGGTACATCGACGGCGCGGACCTCGACGGCGAGCCGGGCGTGTTCATGTACCGCGGCGACACCGACAACATCGACAACGATTTTGACGGCATTGTCGACGAGGACGACGAATTCAACTACGTCACGTTCACCGTGCCGGTGCCGTGGCGCGCGGATGTGGACGGCAACGGCACGCTCGATCGCGTGCTTCCGACCGCGCTGGAAATTCAGCGCATGGGCATCACGAATTCCGACATTGTGCGGTTCGAGGGCGATGTAAACCCGACGACGGGCGAGCCGATCGAGATTGGCCAGGGGCGCGTCGGCAACTTTATTTATTCGCGCGACAACGACTACGACCTCGTGCTCGATCAGCCGGTGGACGCCTCGCACTACATGCTGGGCGGGCCGTATGACGTGAACGGCAATGGGCGCCCGGACGTGCTGGATGCGCTCGCGAACTACGCGCAGTCCGGCGTGGATGACTATGGAACGACCGACCCCACGATCCCGGTCACGCCGTATCTGAACTTGCTGGTGTCCATCATCGGCCAGGACGATCTGGAGGCGTGGCAGCAGGCCGGCGCGTACGGCACTCCCATTCCGACCTGGGGCCGCGACGGCATCGACAACGACGGCGATGGCCAGATCGACGAAGGCGACGAGTACGCCTACCTGATTCAGGGCGAGACGATGACGGAGCTCACGGGCCGTATCGCGGTGCTGATCACGGACGAGTCGAGCAAGGTGAATATCAATGCGGCGGGCGGCTGGGCGTATCCGAACTTTCCGGATCTGAATAATACCCCCTCCGGACCGTTGCTTGGGTTGAATTTAGTAACCGAGCCAAGCACGGCCGACACGCCGTTGCAGCGCAGCTTTGCGGATGGGTTAGGTCCGCACGAATTCGATACGCGCGTGATTCCTGGTGTCGGTGAAAACCGCGCCCGTTGGATGTGGCAATTCATCATGGGCGCGCGGCAGGGATTTTATGCGCAGGATTTCACCGAGGAAATCTCGGGCAACATTTATCGCCTCAGCGATGACAACGTGCCATTCGACCAACTTTTTGAGGGCGATGCAACGTTGCCGGGATACGGTTACGTCGACGACAACGCAAACTTACTCCAACTCGCGCTGAGTCATACCAATAACCGTGGTGGCCCGAATTACCGCACGGTTCCGAACGATCCTTCCGATGTGATTGATCCCCGAATCGATTTGGGCCTGGAGCTTGGAAAATGGGACGGCATCGACGAGCCGAAGGAATACCAGACTTTCCGGCCATACCGGAATATTGTGGCCGAGGAAAACGGCTTCGAGGACGACGGGGATGATGCGAGAGATGAAGTCGGCGAACTCGGCGATCAGTATTACCGCACCACGCAACAGCTTAAGCTGATCAACGTCGGCGACGAGAATGGGTTCCGGCGCGGGTTCGACGACGACGGCATATTCAACGACATCCGCAACTACATCACCGTGCATTCGACCGATCGCAATGAACGGCATTTTCATCAGGACTCGGCGCTGGCGAGTTTTGATCAGTCGAAGTATCGGCAGACGACGGGGCAGCGCAAGGACCTGAACCTGACGCGATCGGGCGATGTGGCGCGCGCGGCGAAACGCGACTGGACGTTCCCGGTGGGCGTGGCGGAGGCGTGGTCGCTGCAGGGCGGCATTCCGAGCCTGCGCGACGCGGTGCTGGATTTTGCCGAGAACCCGTCGAGCTATCTTCTCGACAAGACGACCATGCCGGACGAGGGCTATACGATCGATTTCCTGCTGGGGATGCGGCAGGAAAACACCAGCGTGATCAGCGATGAAATGATCATGGGTTTCGACCCCGGCACGGACGCGCAGGGTCGCACGCGCGTGTTCACGATGCTGGCGGACCCGGAGCTGCGCGCGCACCAGGTGGCGGCGACGCTGAAGGACTATGCGGACCTGGACTACACGCGCAGCCTGGACGATCAGATTTTCGTGCCGGATTACTGGTGGCGGCGCATGGCGGATCGCGCGCTGGCCAGCGACGCGACTCTGGCCGACGCCGAGCGGATCGCGCGGTCGCAGCGCATTTACCACACGGTGGCGGGCCTCGAGGCGATTCGCATCAACGAGCTGAACGTGCGCCCGGTGCGCCGGTTTGAGGCGGAGGCGGTGACGGATCTGAACCAGGCCGATCTCACTGCGGCCGGCCTCAACATTGCGCAGGTGCGGGGGCTCGATCCGAACCGGTTTGTGGCGCGCGGACCCACGTATCCGCCGGCGGATCGGGTCGAGGCAGAGGCCGTTGAAGAACAAGGGTTCCGCGTGCGCACGCGCACGACGACGCAGGCGATTGATGACTACAACGCGCGCGCGTCGGACAACATCATAGAGGTTTTAACCGGCGACGACGCCGATCCGACGGGCCAACGATGGAACCTGCGGCCGTTTGTGGATTTCAACGGCACCGCGGCGACCGATGCGGGCCTGCTGGGGCTTGAGGCGGCGTGGTCGACGTATCGCCGGTACATCACGGTCACCGATCCGGACGACAACAACGGTGACGGCGCGAACTACGAAGTGCCGGATGTCGTGCAGTTCAGCTTCCAGGCGACGGAAGGGCTGCCCGCGGGCCGTTACTACGTGACGGTCAACACGACCTACGTCGATCCCGATGATGGAATCATTCTGCCGTCCGTGGGCCAGCAGTCGGACTTTCTGTTCGCCGTGAAGACGGGTACGCTGGAGCAGGACTGGTTCGCGGACGTGATGAATATCGAGTCGTACGTGAATGCCGGGCAGATTTATAACCAGGTCTGGCGCGCGCCGGCGCTGCTCGGCTCGGACGATCTCGGCGGCAGCGCGGGCATGGCGTTCTTGCAGGGCGATGCCGTGTTCGACTTCGATCCCGCGGTTCCTGCTGGTTTGTTCACCACTACGATTGATGAGTTCGATCAGAACAATCACCTAGACGAGCGTAACCTTGGGTTTACGATCGAAGTGCCCGAGATAGATCCCGACAATGATCCGGCAACCGAGCGCTGGGTGCACATTGCGTTCCGGCGTGGGTTCGGTCCGGTCGATGACAATAACGAGGATGTGCTTGGCCAAAATCGGCGTGGCTTCGTTATTAATTATCTGGAATTCAGCCAGGAACCGGACCACGAGTGGGTGGAGATCACGAACCAGTCGGACGAAGCAGTCGATCTTTCCGGCTGGGAACTCAAGGTTGAGACGCATCCGCTTGGTATCGGGCCGATGAGAATTCCTGCCGGTACCACAATCGCCCCGCGCGGCATGCTGTTGCTAGGCACGAATAAATTCGACTATGGATACAATTTTGTCGGAGACACGGACAACCCAATCATTCAGAATCCAAATCCTGTTCGTCCCATCGATACGGACCGGGACGTACGGCCGCCTCAACCGACTGACAATCCGGCGAACCCACCGTATGACCGCGGTATTGGATTTTTCGCGAACGGAATCGGATTGGTAGCGCAAGACAATAGCAATCCTACGAATATTTTCTTTGGCGTCACTGTGCCACAGACGGTGGTCGATTATGGTGACCTGACCCAAGGGTCTGTCTTCTATCGGCCCGATACGTTATTTATCGACTTCATGGATCAGGATGGTAACGGCCTGCGGGAAATCCCTCCGCCGGCCCTGCCCGACGACACAGTAATCTCGACCGTTGATCCTGCCGTGCTCGGCTTGCCTGTCGATGGGACAAAGCCATGGGATCGCATTGTCGAGTTGATCATTCCCGATCTTGTTCCTCAGCAAGGAGGTACCAATTTCAGTGCGTCCGATGTTGGTCGCATTGTGCTGGGCGGCGGGATTTTCCCGAACACGCCGGAGCAGGACTTCACGGATAACGACGGCGACAACCGCATTCTGGCGTTTGACGGCATCGACAACGACGGCGACGAAGCGGAGCGCGTGAGGGACGGCATCGACAACGACGACGACGGCACCGTGGACGAACCCGGCGAAGGCATCGACGAAATTTACGAGCCGGTCGGGCTTGAAAATCCGATCAGGGTGCGTGTGTACGAGGGTGTGGACGAAGGCCGGTTCATGCGGAACGAGCGCTTGAGGATCGGCGCGCCGGTTCCGGGTGGCTACAACCAAGAGATTCCGCGCTACCGTACGATGTTCTTCGACATCGATACCGATACAAACAACACGAACCGGATCGAGCCGGCATTCTGGACCGGCGACGCCGATCCGAACGATTTGTTGCAGCAGGATAATCCGCCGCAGTGGAAAGAGTTCATGGAGCGGCGCAATTTCCCGGGCGACAACGTGCTGGTGACGTTGTACGAAGGCCCGGCGATCGAGGGTCGCATCGCCGATCGGGTTACGTACACGCAGCGCGATGTCGAGAACCGGCAGATCGACGATGTCGTGCTCGTGACGGATTTCGACATGAACAGCACAGGCGAACTCGATCCGCTGACCGACTCCGGCGTGCAGCTTCCGCTGGATGACCGCTTTGAGTCCTTCTGGCCGGAAAACACGATGGGCCAGGATTTCGCGCGGTCGCTGGAGCGCAAGCACCCGGACTACACGGGCGACCGCTTCGGCACGCAGAACCGCTTCCAGGCGACGGACGGCAACTACGACGACTGGAGCGACTCGACGGGCCGCTGGGCGCGCCGCATGTCGATCGACGACACCGGTGTGTTGCAGGACACGGCGATGATTGATCGCCGGTTCGTCACGGAATACCGTCACGCGCTCGGCGGGACCCCGCTGCGGCGGAACGTTTCGGCGCGCATGGCCGAAGATTTTGACCTTACGACGCCCACGGGCACGCTGCCTGAACGCGCGACGACATTTGCGACGGTGGATTTCCGCAACCATCCGCTCGTGTCGCCCGGCGACGCATTGACCATGCCGCACACCATGCGCCGCATGGTGACCGGCGTGCCGCTGGCGAATGGCGTCACCGGGGAAACGTACTTGCTGGATCGGGCCTCGACCAATGTTGAGTATGCACTCGCCATCACGGGCGTCGGCGATCTGACGTGGGACTCCGTGATGATGGGGCAGCACTTCGACGACAGCCCGTTGCGCACCGCGATTAACTTCTTCCACGAACAGCGCGCGTTCATCGGCGACGTGGGCACGACGGACGCCGTGGCGCTGAATGTGGGCCAGGCGAGTGTGATTCAGGTGGCACGACCGGCCGACACGGATCCACCAAATGATTTCTTGGGTAGACGGAACTGGACTGTTGGAATCGGCAGTCCACCGCAAGTGTGGGCGCCACTGATGGTGTTTGAACTGGACGACGATTCTGGATTTGTTGGTCCGTATAGCTATGAACGTCAATATTTGTTCCAGCGCCTTGCCAGCCTTCCGGGGACAGTGGACAACACGAGATGGCCGATGCCGTTGCGTACAGCGCTGTATGCATCGCGCAACTTTGCGAATGTGGACGCTTCGGACCCGGCGGACGGCGCGCAGGCCGTGTTCGTGTGGGATGGCGAGGATGGTCTCGAAAACGGCGAGTACGATTTGTACGTCGTGACGACGGAAGACCTGAGCCTGTTGTCGCGCGCCGATGACGACCTGTTCGATAGTTCCGGACAGCGGTTGCTGACGGATGCGGCTTCGGCCCCGAACACCGGCATTGGCGCGCCGTTTGTAGCCGCCGCGGAAAATACCGGCAACAACGAGGTGTACCTCGACATTGAGGTGTTCCGCGATTCGAACGGCGACCGCAAGGCGTGGACGCCGGACTTGTTTCCAGGCGGATTCCTTCGGGACAACCAGTTCCAACGCGGGGGCGCGGGCGTTCCGGCGGAGTCGTTCGGCGTGCTGCGCAACGTGCAGCCCGATGCGGACGGCGTGATTCGGTATGGCAACGTGCGCGTGGAGAACAATTTCCTCGCAGTGTCGATCCGCAACCGCAGCGCGTCGGGCACGGTGGCCCGCGTGTCGCGCGTGATGCTGGCCGCGCGCGGCAAAACGCCGGGGCGGATCAATATCAACACGGTGGAAACGAAGCGCATTAACACGATCGACGACGCCGACGAGCAGTATCGGAACTTCTACAACCCGCTGATGGGCTTGCCCGGGGTGCTAGAGCGCTTCGCTGACGATGAAGATGTGGGTGCGGATGAAATGTTCGTGAACTTAGGCGACGATCCACTCAATCTGATTGTGGAACCCACGATTACGGCGGAAACAGACAACGATCTGTCGGCGGCGTTCTTCGCGCGGCGCGTCGTGCAGCAGCGCCTGCGCCTGCTGCGCGAGCAGCCGGACGGCCGGTACTACGAATTGGTGAGCGACTTGTTGTTGGATGCGCACTTCGCGCGCGTGGCGGACAATCCGGCGACGGCGACCGCGAACGACGCCGCGCTGCATCCGCCGCTGGTGGTGGAATACGACAACTACTTGGACGATCTCGATGAAGATGGTGTTGTCGATACGAATGAGTTTCGTTCCGGGATGCTGCGCGAAGAGGCGTTCCGGTTTGGCAAGATGCAGAACCTGATCACGGTGAAGGGTGAAGTGTTTGAGATATTGGTGACGGCGCAGTCGGGCTACGGCACCGATGTGGACGGCGACGGCCGGATTAACTGGCGCGACGATCGCGAGTTTACGCCGATGGCGGAAAAGACCGCGCGGACGATTTACGAGCGTTGACCCTGTGCCGATGGACGCGGCGCGGGTGGGAGTGTGCAGTATGGACACGATACGACGGAATTTATGGCGGGCGGGCGCGGCGGCGCTGTGCCTGGCGGCGCTTTCCGGGTGTGGGCAGGGCGACCGCAGCGAAGAAGAACGCGCCGCGGAATTGGCCGCCGCGCCGCAATACGATGTGCCGCCCGTGTACAACCCGGAGTATCCCCTGCCCGCGACGGCGCGCGCGGTCGCGCGCGTGGGCGACATTTACGACATTATCGAAGTGATTCCGCCGCAGGGTCCGTTGCCGGGCGGCAACGCGGCGCAGTTGCGCGGCATTTTCCCGCAGCCGGCCGGCCCCTTGGAGCTGGCCACCATCCTGAACACGTACACGGTGTATTTCGGCGACAACATCGCGCCGTACGACACCGCGAGCCCGCCGTACATTACCGCCAACGCGATCAACGTGGTGGTCCCGCCGGGAGACGCGCTGGGCCTGGTCGATGTGATTTTCCGCGACATCACGACCATGCAGGACGCGGCCGCGTTGTACAGCGGCTACGAATATGTGAACACCGACTTCACGATTTCCGACGTGGTGCCGGCGCGCGGCTGGATCTTCGGCGACGAGTCGGCCGATGTGCGCGGTGAGTATCCCGTCACCAACGCGTTCTCGCAGTCGCTGCTCGGCAACATCGCCGGCGCGTCGCAGTACTACCGCGTATATTTCGATTACCTCGACGGCGGCGGGCGGCTGGCGGCCTTCGACGCCACCGTGCTTACGCCGGTGATCACGGCCTCCGACATGTACGTGCGCTCGCCGTTTGGCGACAACGTCGAACTGGTCGACGTCACAATCATTTCGCACGACAACGGCGACTTCACGAATTCCGAAATCGCGCAGTTGCGTCGTGCGTACAAGTACTACGCGATGTACCTGACACGCGTGATTCCGAACTTCGGGCCGGTGGCGGGGCTGAATACCGCGCGCCTGGAAGGTTTCCTGCCGGGCCTGGGGACGATCAACAACATTTACAGCGCGTACGCACGCTATGCCGTGTATTTCGGGTCGAACCGCGCGAATTTCGTGGATGTGGGCCCGCCGCCGGTATTCCAGCCGAGCACCATCGTCAGCATGGCGGCGAAGATTTACACGACCGGGTTTATGTACGTGGAAGTGCCGCCCGGCAATGGCCCTGGCTTTGTCGACGTGCGGATTGAGGACCTCGAGATCAATCCGGATCTGCGCGACGAGACGACGATCTGCCCGAACTGCTACGAGTATCGGGACCCCGACGGCGTGGGCGAGTGGACCAACGCGGAGGTGTTCCCCAATCCGGTGGGCAAACTGCCGCCGGGCGAACTGCTCGTGCGCGTGACGGTCACCGGCGAGATCGAGGGCGACGACACCGTGTTCATCGTGCCGCAGGGCGCCGACCCGGCCGCGGCGGCGAACCGCATCCAGTTGGAAGAGATTTCGGCCGGCCCCGGTTTGAGCGGGGATTGGGAATGGGTGGGTACGAACGTCGAAGAGATCCCGCGCGTGTTGAACGGCCAGCTTGTGGACGGTCACGCCGCGGTGTATTTGTTCGACACCGAGAACGACGAATTGATCGGCGACGACACCAGCGACCTGACCGACGGCAGCGTCATCGGAGGCCTCGCGCTGGAAGGCCGCCACTTCATTATCGACACGATCCCGCCGCGCATGCGGCTGGTGCCGTCCCTGGCGCGACTGCGCGGCGACGATTTCGTGAGCGGCGACATTCCGGGGAACTGGGCGGTCGGCCAAACCGGCGATATGGATACGGCAGGGTCGCCCCCGACGCCGCAGTTCGCGCATCCCTTCGACAGGACTTTGTTGAACGGATTTCCCGAAGTGCCGTTTGCGGGCAACTGGATGGAACGCCCGATTCGGGCTGGCAGCCGGGCGCAGGTGTTCTTCCGCGCGTCCTCGTTGTCGAACTACTTTCTCGACAGCGGGTATGTGAACGGCGAGCCGACGACGGATCTCCGGTTTACTCTCGAAGTCGTGTTTGAAGATGTCGATATCTACACGATGATGGGCCGCGCGCGCACCTCGCAGGATGTCGATCGCTTCACCGGTTCGGACGATCGCCTTGTGGCGGGATTCCAGGATGATCCCGCCGACTTGTTTGGTCCGCGCGACGAAGTGCTCATCCCGAATTCGACGGAGCCGAATGTGCTGATTCAGTGGGACTTCCAGCCCACGCCGTTCCAATCACCGAACATCGACAACATTACCGTGGATTACAGCGCCGAGCCGCCGTTTGCCGCAGGCGGCAGCTCGCTCTCGCCGGCCCTGGAGGCCGCGCCGACGATATTGCGCGGCACGTACACCATCGGCGATCCGGGTACACCGACGACGGGTGTGTACGTGGGAGATACCGGTGCGCGCAATCTGCTGTCGGTCGTGTTTCGCGCGGTCGATCGCGCGGGCGACTACTTCCCGCGCGGCGAAGCGACGCGTGGGCGGAAGAAGATATTTACCGCGAACGATTCGTCGGCGCCCGATGCGTACGCCTCGCAGCAACAGCCGGACGTTGGTCCGTTGAACATGTGGTGGCTGCGATCGACGGCCACGCGCCTGTCCTCGACGGTGCCCACGAGCGGCGACGCGGCGAACCCTGAATTTACGTGGGAAAACACCGGCGTGCCCGCGACGGAGACGGTACTCGATCCGGTTGACGGCCTCGGCGTGCAGCAGTTGTACAGCTACGCGGTGTATCGCACGGATGCTTCGTTCGGTACGCGCGAAGAGCAGCGCGACGGACCGTATACTTTGGTGGGCGCGTGGACTGACTGGTCGACGCGATCCGCGTTGACGCGCGCAGATGTGCAGATGCTGACCGGCGGTCAAACGGGCGTGTGGTTCCTGCTGGTCGTGATGAATTGCGACGAGGCGGGCAACGTCGAAGTCTGGCCGCAGGATCAGTTGCAGATTAGCGCAAACGATGGTCCGCAGACCATCAATTTGGTCAACGAAGGCGTCGGCACCGAAGAGCGGAACTGGGAGCGGTGGTTTGTGCCGCCGGTCGGGCAGCAGGTTGAGACGCGCGTGGAGCCGTTCTTCTGGCATGACGCGGGTCCGGGCGTAGCGTCACCAGAGTTTGATGGCGATCGAGAATTTTTCGCTCCTGAAGCGTCGTATGGCGATGCTGAAGTGATTCCGTATCCGTCGATCAGGACCTTCAATCCGAATGCAGACGTAATGATCGAACGCGTGATGGGTAATTTCTCTATGACGTTGGATGCCGAATCGGGTTCGCTCGGTGTGATCTGGAAATTGAGTGAAAATGGAGTCGAACTGAATTTTGGTACGCTCGAGGACATTCCATATACGCAGGTGGCTGGCAATTCAGTAACGCTTACGTTGCCCCTGCTGGGCACGCAGGACAGCGGATATCTCGGTTCCGCGGATCGTCAGCCGACGTACTACACCCTGCAAGCGCAGGCGTATATCGACGCCAACCAAAATAGCCAGTTCGATAATGGTGAGATCATTGACAGTTCTCCGGCCACGGTGCAGTTCGTGGTGGTGCAGAACGTGGCGGAGTTTATCCAGCGGCGGAAGTCGCAAGACGCCCAGCCGATACAGGAGATGGATCGCCCGCAATAAGCCGGGCAGGATTTGCGGGAAACGGCGGTTATCGTGTTAAATTGAAACAGGACGCAGATGGCCCGCCGTCCCCGCTGTACGCGCCGTGTGGGCGCTCGTTGTGCCATTGGGCCGTGGGAAGGATTGTCGTCCCCATGGAATTCCGGCGCCCGGTCGCGCGAGCAGCATTCCTGTTGCTGAGCGCACTGGTGTGTCTGGCCGGTTGCGGCGGCGAAAAAGGTCCGCAGCTTGGCGCCGTCGTCGTGATTGATTCCTCGCCCGAGCAAGGGGCCGACGTCGTCCTCTCGAATATTCCGAAGGGCAAAACGCCCGTTACGCTGCGCGACCTCGCTCCGGGGCAGTACTACGCCGTGCTCACGCAGTACGGATACAAGCGCAACACGGCCGCGGTCACCGTGCCCCAGGAAGGCGAAGTCCGCATCAATGTCGAGATGCGGCCGATTGTGGGGTACCTCTCGATTGAATCCACGCCGCCCGGCGCGAAGGTGTATATCGACGGCATTCAATTGATCGGCACGACGCCGCTGGTTGCGGCGCCGGTCAAGGTGGGCCTGGTGAACTATGAACTCCGCTTGGACAAGTTCACGCCCACGCAGGGCACCGTGGAGATCGAGGAAGAGTATCGCGTCAAGAAGACACACATTCTGGAGCCCATGCGCGGCACGGTGACGGTGCTCAGCACGCCGAGCCGATCGCAGGTGTACATCAACGACATCGCGCAGGAGAAATTGACGCCGGCGACGTTCCTGTTACCGCCCGGCTCATACTCGATTGGGGCATACCAGACGGGCTATTTGATGGGGGAAAGCACCATCGCCATCGAGCCCGAAGGCCAGCACAAGGTCGAGCTCGAATTGAAACCCGGCTTCATGCCGCCGGGGATGGTGCTGGTGCCGGCGGGCGAATTCATCATGGGCATGGACAACAGCGCGCCGGACGAACGTCCGCGGCGCACGGTGAATATTCCGGCGTACTTCATCGATAAGTTCGAAGTGACGAACAAAGAATTCAAGGTTGTGTTCCCCGCGCACACGTTCGAAGAGCGGAAGGCCGATCACCCGGTGACGGGAGTCAGTTGGTCGCAGGCGGTCGCGTATGCGCAGGCGGTCGGCAAGCGCTTGCCGACCGAAGAAGAGTGGGAGAAGGCCGCGCGCGGGACCGATGGCCGCGAGTGGCCGTGGGGCAACACTTTCGATCCGCAGCTCTGCAACTCACTGCGGACAGACCAAAACCCCGGCACGATGAAGATCGGGCAGTTCCGGCCGGGCGCGTCGCCCAATGGGCTGCTGGACATGGCCGGCAATGCGTACGAATGGACGTCGAGCTGGTATCAGCCATATCCGGGCAACAGCGACGTGAAGAACGAATACGGCCAGGTGTACCGCGTGCTGCGGGGCGGCTCGTACCGATCGGAGCGCTTTATCGTGCGCACGGTGGCCCGCCATTACGACAAAATCGATAGCCGGGGCGAGGACTATGGCTTCCGGTGTGCCATGGACGCCACGGCGACGGCCGCTCCGGAAGCCAAACCGGCGACAAAACCCTGAGGTGGTTCAGGTCACGGAAGGGTGACCGCGCGGAAGTGATTGCAGGGGAAACTCTTGCCAAGAAAAACAGCATCCTTGACAAGCGGCCTGCGGTGTACTAGACTAATTCATAAGGATTTACAATGTTGTCAGTGCAGACGCCGATTTCATTTTAATTAGTTTAAGCATTTAATCAAAGCGTCATTCCTTTTCAGCGAATTGTTTACTAGAATGCACTCGAACACGGTTCTTAACGAGTGCGGAGGCGCTGCAACATGGCACGACTGCGACGAGCTCGTCGGGCGAAGCGTCTGGTGTTGGACATCGGTACGAGCGCGATTCGGCTCGCCGAGCTGAGCCCCACCAAGGAAGGCTATCAACTCTCTCGGTACTACCAGCGGGAACTCAACATTGATCCCGCCATGGACGACGAAGACAAGGCCGAGCGTCGCCGGGACATTCTTCAGCAATTGCTGAAGGAGGCGAAAATCCGCAGCCGCCGCACGGTGGTGGCGGTGCCGGGCCAATCGGTGTTCACGCGCAATCGTCCGCTCCCTCCGGTTCCTGAATACAAAGTCACGCAGATCGTTCGTTACGAAATCCAGCAGCAGATTCCCTTCGCGCTCGATCAGATCGCGCTCGACTATCAAGTGCTCGGCCGCACCGAGGCCGGCGGCTACGACGTGATGATGGCGGCGATCAAGGTCGACGTCGTCGAGAAGCAACTCGAGATTCTGCGCAAGGTCAAGCGCTCGATCGACATCGTGGACGTTGCGCCGATCGCGGCGTACAACTGGCTCAAGCAAACCGGCGAGTTTGGCGACGACGGCCAATGTGTCGCGCTGATCGACATGGGCGCCACGACGACCGACATCGTGATTCAGAAAGACAACCAGTTCCGATTCACGCGCAGCCTGCACGTGGGCGGGAACGACGTGACCACGGGCATCGCGTCGAATTTCAACATGAGTTTCGAGGAAGCAGAGAAGCTCAAGCGCGAGAAAGGTTTTGCCCCCACGGGCGATCCGCAGCGCGACGGCCGCGGCGGCGAAGTGATTGGGCGCGTGCTGGGCCGGCTTGTTTCCGAGATTAACCGGTCGTTTGCGTATTTCCGCTCGCAGCCGGGCGGCGGGCCCGTGCAGCGCGTGGTGGTGACGGGCGGCGGCGCGTGCCTGCGCAATATCATTCCGTATCTGCACCGTTCGCTCGGCATTGAAGTGCGCATTGCACAGCCGCTCGCGGGTCTGGCGATTTCGCCCAAGGCGAACGAAGCGAGCGAGCACCCGGAGCAGGCGTGTGTCGCGCTGGGGCTTGCGCTGCGGTGCTGCCAGAACGTGCCGATCCAGATCAATCTGATTCCGCCGCGCGTGCGTGAAATCGCGCGCCGCAAGGAACAGGTTTTCTACTGGGTGTTGTCGCTGGCGACGATGTACCTGATCCTGGCATCGATCATTCCGGTGACGGCGGAGAAGGACAAACAAGTTCAGCAACGCATCCGCATGTTGAACGACGTGCTCGCGTCTTACGATGCCTCGCTGGTGGGCGACCCGCAGGCGCGCTCCGAGTTTGAAGATGAATTGCAGATTGTGACGGCCGACGTTCAGAAGTTCCGCGACGACGTCTTCCAGCTTGACGACATGAAGAAGTATCGTAATTTCTGGTTGCCGTACCTCAAGGCCATCAGCGAGGCGTGGCCTGCCGGGAACGGCTTCGGCATCAGCCTCACGGAGACGATTGTGCTTGGCGGTCCCGGCAATACCGGACCGGCGGCGTGGCGCACCAAGGAAGGTGTTACGGCCCCGGCGGCGACCGCGGCTGCAGCACCCGCTGCTGCGCCGGCAGCCCCGGCGGCTGGTGCCGGCGGTCGTGGGTTGGCGGCGTTGGCGGCGTCGGGCGGTGGCGTCGGTGGTGGTGGTGGCGGAGGCCGCTCGGGCGGCGGTGCGCAGCTATCGATTTTTGGCGGCACGGCTCCGCATGCCGTGGTTGATCCGAATGGAATATCGATCGTAGGCTACGCGGCTTCCGAGAAAAAGGTTGCGGAATTCGTTGAGAACCTTAAATCCAACCCGCTTTTTGTAGACGTGTACTCGAATGTGGAATACCTTAACCCGGTTGACGCCGCGGCGTTGGATAGCGCGAAAGCCTCGATACCCGGTGCTTCGCGCGCGAGTTCGAACCGCGGCGGGCGCGGCGGCGACAACGACAGTGGTGGGTCTCGCGGCCTTGCCGACTTTTCCGTGGCGGCTCCGGCTGCGCCCAGTAAATCCAATCAGTCCGCGGGCACGGGCGAGATGATTGTGCAATTTCATGTGGACGTGCAGTTTGTCGGCAAGCCTGTTGTGAGGGAGGGAGACTAATCCGTTCTGCATCGAGGAACGGCGACCTCCGGTGACTTATGAAAAAAAGCGTTGTCCTTCTCACGATATTGTTGATCGCCAGCATCGCCGGCACGTACGCCGTGTATGAACTGTACGTGAAGGAAAAGATGAAGGCGCTCGGTGAACACACTGCGCAGGTGGCGCAGCTCGAGGCGCGCATCAAGATCATGCAGGATACATTTACCCATACACAGCCGCAGATGGTTGTGGATCAGTGGCGTCAGGCGACACAGCCGTGGGCGGAAGCCGTCGATGGCCGCTCGCGTTTTTTCACGCTCGGCACGCTGGTTGAGCCGGTTGAAATTCCGGAGGAAGTGATTCCGAAAATTTACTACCGAAACGAACTTCCCAAGCGGATACAGCGTTTGGAAGAGTACGCGCAGAGCAAGGACGTTCAGATTGCCGATATCGGTTGTGGCGTGCCCGCGGCCACTTTCTATGGCGAGGGGACCAACCCCAAGCGCGACGAGATCAAGAAGCATTTCGAGACCTACGACTACTGCGCCGCGCTCAGCCGCATGATCATCGATGCCGGCCCCACTTCGGTCGAGCCGCTTCGCATTTGGCCCCAGGAAGACGTGAAGACCCGGAGCGGTGTGATTCACAAGCGGGTGACGGGAATTACGATGAAGACGACGGCGGAGCCGTTGGTCAAGTTTCTGGATCGGCTCTCGCAGTCGGACCGCTTTTTTAAGGTGGATGAATTGCGCATTGCCAATACGAACCTGCGCGATCCGAATCCGTTGTTGTCGGTGGACATGGTGTTGACACAGGCAGCGTTTGAGCCGTCGAAGAAGATTTCCGATACAGGTCAGGCCGGTGTGGCCGGGGGTGGGGCGGATAGCCAGGCGTTGACCACGCTGTTCGGTGGGCGCCGCAGCAGCCAGCCGCGCGATGCGGACGATGCCGCCCAAGGCCCAACGAAATGGCAGCAATTCCGCAGAAAATGGCTTCCATTCTAATCAACCGAGATACGCCTGGATTTCCACAAGCATGTTGATCAGTCCTCAACCCGGTGATATGTCCAGGTGAACTGGCTTCGAAAAATAGGCAATTGGCTGTGGCTCAATAAAGAGCGCATGGTCCTTGCTGTCATGGTCGCGATTCTTGTGTTTCGCGTCTACCAGGTCCTCAATCCGCCGCCCATCACGACGGGCCCGAATTTCAGTCCCGCAGGACCCAATCCGCCTGAAGGTGGCCCGGGCGTCCCGCCGTCTCCGCCGCCGCCTGAACTTACGGACGACTGGTCACGCCTGTGGCGCCGGAACATATGGACGTGGCTTCCCGAGACGGGCAATCGCACTACCGGTGAGAACCAAAACGGGCCCGAGCAACTGGACATTTCGCTGGTCGACCTCAAAGAGGTGAACGGTACGTGGCGCGCCCGCATCAAGACGGCGAGCCGGACGAGCTGGTATCAGGTGGACGAGCCGTTTGAGCAATACACGCTGATGGAGATCGACTCGGCGGGTGGATGCGTGACAATATTCTCAGATCGGGCACAGCGCAACCTTAAATTGTGCAAGGAGCAACAGCAGTAGGTCACCGGCCGGGCGGGGTCGTTTTTGCATAACCGGTGGCCGTTAGCAGATTTAGCGGTTGATGAAATGCTTGGAATGGGCTAAACTCTTACGGCACAATGCCTAAGAGCGTGTCTACGGGTTCAAGGGTCGTCACGGGATATCTGTGACGAATTCAGTTCTTGCCGCGGATTATTGTCGGCAAGTGCGCGTGCGGATGAGGAGGGAGCGCGTCCATGGGTATGAAGTTTCCCGGGTTAACGAGAGCCACCGGCACTACAGTGTGCTTCTCGTGCGGCGTGGCGCTGGCACTCTTCACGCCGTTTGTATTTGCGCAGGAACCGGCTGCGCCAGTCGCTCCAATCGAGCCCGTGCAAGTGGAGCCTGCTCCGGCACAAGCGTCCGCCGGAACGACGGGCACGGTGATCTCCGAAGCGCAAGAACATTACCGCATGGGCGTAACACTTTATCGTCAGGGAAATTTCCGCGAAGCGCTGGACGAGTTTAATCGCGCGCTCGCTCTCGATCCTGATTACGAAGATGCCAAGAAATTTCGCGATGATGCGCAAACGCAAGTAAACATTACCTCCACGGGCGTCGATCCGACCGCGCGGCCGCAGTTTGAATCTTTCGATCCCGAAGCGCTCGGCGTACCCGATGAGTCGCCGCAGCTTTCCGCCGAAGAGTTCAAGATTCAGCGCGTGCGTGAATTGGTGGAGCTCGGCGAGAGCTATCTCGAATATGGCTTCTATGAGGAAGCCGTCGAATACTTTGAACAAGTGCTCTTGATCGCGCCGGACAACATGCGCGCCAAAAAGGGCCTGCACACGGCCACGATGGGTCGATACGAAGAGACCATCAAGGAAGAGCAGGGCAAGGTCCGGGAAGAAATCGGCAATATCCGCACGCAAATCGAGAAGATGAAGCGGCTTCCCAATGGCGCGGACTCGACAGGCATCAAGAACCCGCGCATTGACGTGCCGCGCGTGGATGAGCGCGCGCCGGAGATCGCGGTGCGTTCGCGCGTCGATGAAATTCTGGATAGCCCGATCACCGTTCAGTTCGAGGAAGTGCACCTTAGCGAAATCCTCGAGTTCGTGAACGAAATCTATGAAGTCAATATCGTCGTCGACAACCGCGCGGTGTTGTCCGCCGAAGACGCCGCGCGCCTTCGCGCCGGCAATCAGCCGGGTGCGCCGCCCGCGGGTGCGCAAGCCGGTGCACGTCCGCAGCAGGGTGGCGGCGCGGCGGCGCGTGCGCGCCAGCAGCAGGGCGGTCAGCGCGGCCTGGCGGGTTTGTCTGGCGGCGGCGCGGGTGGTCCTAACCAGCAGAACCAGCAATTGGGTGGCGAACTGGTCACCGACGGCATGGTTCAGTACATCAACCTCAAAGACGTTTCGCTGCGCGAAGCGCTCAAGGCGATTCTTCATCCGCTCAATCTCGATTTCTCCGTTCAAGGGAACTACATTTGGATCAGCACCTCGGAGAACATCCGCACCGAGGCATTTGAAGATCTCGAAACGCGAATCTATATCCTCGAGAACGCCGGCGCCGAGACCTTGTTCAAGCTTGTGTTGACGAACGAAGGTGGCGTAGGCCGCCGGTTCAGTGTTCAGTCCAGTGGTGGCGGCGGTCAGGGTGGTCAGGGCGGTGGTGCTGGCGGCGCCGGTGGTGGTGCTGGCGGCGGTGCCGGAGGTGGCGATGGAGGCGGCGCGGGTGGTGGTGCTGGCGGCGGTGCCGGTGGTGGCGCTGGCGGCGGCGCGGGTGGTGGTGCTGGCGGCGGCGCGGGTGGTGGCCGTGGCGGCGGCGGTGGCGGCCAAGGCGGCGGTCAGAGCGGCGGCTCGTCTGGATTTACGAATATCTCCGAGTTGTTTGACTCGGTGGACGACGATGAAGTCGGTGAATTCCCGAACCCGTTTGATCAAGCGGGTGGCGGTGGTGGTGGTGGATTCGGCGGCGGCCGTCAGGGTCAGGGCGGCGGCGGTGGCCAGGGTGGTTTCGGTGGCGGCGGCCAAGGTGGCCAAGGCGGCCAGTTCATCGGCGGGCCTGGACCGGGTCTTGGATTCTCGGAAGGGTTCTTTGGTGAATCCACGGCCATTCAGATGCTGCGCAGCCTCGTTCCGCCGGTCATTGAACCGGTCACGCAGCGCCTGCTCTCGTACATGCGCTACAACCTGCTGACGAACCAGCTTGTGGTTCATCAGACACCGGCCAATCACAAACGCATCGCGGCCTTGTTGAAGGACTTCGACATTCGGCCGAGCCAGGTATCAATTGAAGCGAAGTTTGTGAACCTGTCGATTGGCGATACCGACAAAATCGGCTTCAACTGGACCGCGGGCGATACCGACGACGGTACGATTTTCCAGGATCCGCGTAACCCGCCGAATCCGGACAACCTTCCGGATGTTGACACACCCAACGGTCCGCTTCCGCCGAATATCGATCCCTCGGACGGCAGCACGCAGGGGCCGTTCGATTTCATCTCCAGCTTGGTGGACATCGCCGGCATGGCGTTTAGCCCCGGTCCGAATGGCGCGTCGATTGGGTGGTCGATCATCGACAACGCCAACGGCACCGGTATCGGCGTGACCTTTGAATTCCTGGATCAGCTTGGTGAAACTGAAGTGCTCAGTTCGCCGCGCGTGACCACGATGAACCAGAAGCCGGCGGTCATTGCCGACATCACGGAAGAGTACTTCCAGGTTGGCTTGTTCCAGACGGTGTCGTTCGTAACGGATTCCGGCACGGATGGTTCGCCGCCGCTGCAGAACTTGTTCCAGTCGCCGATCATCGAATCGTTCATCTTCGGATATACGCTTTCGGTGACGCCGTACATCGCGGGCGATCAGGTGCGTCTGTGGCTGAACCCGCAGGTGACCGACAAGACGGGCGTCGAGAAGCAGTTCACGTTCAGCACGACCATCAACGGGTCGGAGTCGGAAAACACATTGACCTATCCGACCGTGCGCACGCAGTCGGTGTGGACCAACGTCGTGGTATCCGACGGCGACACGCTGGTGCTCGGCGGCTTGATTACCGATCGCACCACGAAGAACGAATCGAAGATTCCGTACCTTGGCGATATCCCGGTCCTTGGGTTCTTCTTCCGCGGCAAGTCGCGTGAAGTGAGCCAGTCGAGCCTTCTGATTTTCGTGACGCCGACGATTATCGATCCGTCCGGCGCACGCTACTTCGAACCTCAGTTGTAGGATCAGGCGACGCAGAATCGCGATTCCATAGCAGGCATTCCGGCGGCCGGCCCCTCCCAGGGCTGGCCGCCGCCGTTTATTGAGCGTGTGGGGCTTGAGGCCTATCGCGCTGCCCTCTGGCCGGCCGCGCCCTTGGCGGCGGCCTGGCTGGCCGTACACGGCGGGCGACGCGCACAGCTTGGGCGGTTCCGGCCGACGGTGCCGGCGTTGGGGCCTGACCCCATTTGGGTGCACGCCTGCAGCGTGGGCGAGGTGACGACGGCGCTGCCGCTACTGCAGGCGCTGCAGTCTCGGTATGCCGGCCGCGGGCTCCTGCTCACGGTCTCCACGCGAACGGGGCATGCGCTTGCGCGGGATCGGTCGCCGGTTCCGGTCACCTGGTTTCCGCTGGATCACTCCTTGACCGTTTCGGGATTTTTTTCGCGTGTCCGTCCGTCGGCGCTGGTGCTCGTGGAGACGGAGCTGTGGCCCGGTGTGCTGGCGCATGCCCACGCGGCGGGTGTGCCTGTGGCGATGGTCAGCGGGCGTCTGAGCGATGCGCACGCACGCAGCTATGCGCGGACCCGGTCTTTGTGGCGCGCGGTGTTGCGGCCCATGGCGGCCGCCGGGATGCAGTCGCAGGTCTACGCCGAGCGCCTTGCGGCGTTAGGGGTTCAGCCTCAGCGCATTCGAGTCACGGGCAATATCAAATATGATGCCACGCCTCCCAAGCTCTCCGAGGCCGAGCGAGGCGCGTTGCGTGCCTCGCTGGGTATCGCGCCCGCGGCGCCGGTTGTGATTTTCGGCAGCACGCATCCGGGAGACGAGACCCTGGCGGCGTCCTGCTGGCGTGCGTTGCGCGGCGAGTTTCCCTGCTTGCGCGTCATTGTTGCGCCGCGCCACCTCGAGCGCGTGGGCGAAGCACAACAGGCCTTGGGCGCCGCTCCGTATGTGTTGCGGTCCACGTTGCGCACGCCGGGCGCCGGCGATGAGCGCATTATTCTTCTGGATACCCACGGCGAGCTTCGTCGCGTGTATGGGATTGCC
>CAZUJL010000026.1:0-58910 GCA_964620045.1 uncultured Nitrospirales bacterium | reverse complement strand
CTCCAGCTCCGAATTTACATTGGCGTCGACGCCGTTCCAGCCATAGAAATGAATCGGCGTGTCGTGAACATGGTAGATATGCACTTCGGCCTTATACTTCGGTTCGTCCGCCCAGACGCACTGCGCGAGCATCAACGCCAGCAGTGACGCGCACACCATCGCATTGCCGAGATCACGCCCCATCGTCATGAGTCAGCTCCACGGCAGCTTGCACTGGAAACACAGGACGTCGGGTAGAACTCTCCACTAGTGCGTGAAAGGTCTCTGTATCCATCGGCACTATGTAGGTGATGCTCGACGAATCCGTCACTGGCGTGGAATCGCGTCGCAAAAAAAATCCAGCAGCCAGACCGACGAGGAGGGCAATGCTCATACCGCTCGCAATAACGCCTATGCGCCGCCACTGCTTACGGCGATCGGCGCGCCGGAAAATATCGTCCATCGCGCGATCCAATCCGCGGCTGCCCGGAGCGGGTGCCAATTCACTCAACAGTTTTTCGATCGGGTCCATTGGGGACTTCCTCCATGAGTTCACGCAGACGTTCCAAGCCTCGGCGATACCACGATGCGGCGGTATTGATGGAAACTTCGCGGGCCTCGGCGATTTCGCGCAGCGTCAGGCCGGCGTAGGTCTTCAGCAGGATCGTCTCGCGCTGATCGGGCGGGAGCTGCGCGAGCAGGTCGTCCATCATTGCGGGCAGCGTGGGATCCGGCGCCGTCTCGCGATCCAGCAGCGGCGCGGCTTCAGCCTCGCGGCCGTCCCGCGCGCGCAGGTCGAGGGCGGCATTCCGGATGCAGCGAAACACGTATGGCCGTAGTTCGAAGGGCGGACGCTTTTGCCGGAGCACGGCGCAGAAGACGGTCTGTACGGCGTCCTCGGCGTGCTGCGGGTTCCGCGTGATCGACAGCGCGTACATATACAGCTCCGCGCGGCTGGTTTCGTACAGATGCCGCAGGCGTTCGACGAAGGGGTCGCGCATCGCGTCCTCGACTATACCACCGGCGAAACGGGCGAATTTGTGCAGGCTTTGGTAGGCTTTGCGGAACATTTTCAACGGCGGCGAAGGACATACGATGCTGAAGCGACTGTTATTGCTGGTGTTTTTGCTGGTGCTGGGGCTAGTGGGCGCGCTTGTGGCGCGGGCGTTCATGCTTTCGTCCAAGCAGGTCGCCGTGACGCCGGTTCCGGCGGCGCAGTTTGATCTGGATGCGGCGGTGGCGCGGTTGTCGAAGGCGATCACGTTCAAGACGATTTCGTATCAGGACCCGGCGGAATCGGACGCGACGCAGTTTGAGGGCATGCACGCGTTCATGGCGGAGGCGTATCCCAAGGTCCACTCGACGCTGAAGCTGGAGCGCGTGGGCACGCACAGCCTGCTGTTCACGTGGCCGGGGACGGATTCCGCGTTGAAGCCGATTGTGCTGATGGGGCATCAGGATGTGGTGCCCGTCATCCCCGGGACGGAGGGCGGGTGGGACGAAGACGCATACTCTGGCGCGATCGCGAACGGGTTCATCTACGGTCGCGGCACGCTGGACGACAAGTCGTGCGTGTTTTCGATTCTGGAGGCCGTCGAGCAGTTGGCCTCGGAGGGTAAACAACCCAAGCGCACGGTGATCCTGTTCTTCGGGCACGACGAGGAAGTCACGGGCGTGTTTGGTGCGTCCGCGGCGGCTGAGCTGCTGAAGTCGCGGGGCATCGAGGCGGAGTTTGTGCTGGACGAAGGCGGCGCGATCGTGTCGGGTGCGATGCCGGGACTGGATGCGCCCGTCGCCACGATCGGCGTTGCGGAAAAAGGCTATATGACGGTGAAACTCGTCGTGAAAGTGGACGGCGGGCATTCGTCGCAACCGCCGCGCGAGTCGGCCATCGGCATTCTGGGTGCGGCCATTGCACGTCTCGAAGCGCACCAGATGCCGGGCGGCATCAAGGGCCTGAGCGCGGACATGCTCGCGCACCTTGGGCCGGAGATGAGCTTTGGCATGCGGCTCGCCATCGCGAATTTGTGGCTGACGAAGCCGCTGATCGAGCGCACGTTCGCGGGCTCGCCAGTGATGAACGCGTTCATGCGCACGACGACGGCGCCGACGATCATCCAGGGTGGGTCGAAGGAAAACGTGTTGCCGCCGGAGGTGATGGCGATCGTCAACTTCCGGATTCTGCCGGGGGACACGCGCGAGGACATCGTCGCGCACATCAAGAACGCTGTGTCGGATGATCGCGTAGAGATTGAGCCGTTCCTGGATCAGGCGAGCGAGGCCTCGCCGGTGTCACCGTCGGACGGGCCGCAGTTTGAAGTCATCTCGCGCACCGTGCGGGAAATCGTGCCGGCGGCGGTGACCACGCCGTACCTCGTGCTGGGCGCGACGGACAGCCGGTACTTCACGAAAATCAGCCCGAACGTGTACCGCTTCGCGCCGATGACCATCGAAAACGCCGACCTGAAACGCATGCACGGCACGAACGAGCGCCTGGGCGTGGAAGCCTATGGCACGATGATCCGGTTCTACCGGCGGTTGCTCGAAAACGCGGCGATGTGACCCGCGCGGCGTTCGCGGAGTACACTGGTGGGCCGAAAACGCGAGGGCAAGACATGACCGAACGCGACGAGATTTGGGAAGACATCCGCAAGCGGGCGGAGAAGGACGCGCTGAAGGAGCCGATGCTCGCGAGCTTTTTGCACGCGACCGTGCTCAACCATGCGAACTTTGAGTCCTCGCTGAGCTTCCTGTTGGCGCACAAGCTGGAAAGCCCGACGCTGACGGCGGCGACGCTGCGCGACCTGATCAACGAGGCCTATGCCAAGGACCCGAAAATCGCGCGTGCGATCCGCGAGGACATCGCGGCGGTGTGCGACCGCGATCCGGCGTGCGACGGGTTTGCGAACATTCTGCTGTTTTACAAGGGCTACCACGCGCTGCAGGCCTACCGCGCGGCGCACTACTACTGGGTACAGGGCCGCCGCTCACTCGCGAAGTATCTTCAGAACCGCATTTCTGAGGTGTTTGGCGTGGACATTCACCCGGCGGCAACGATTGGCCACGGTATCCTGATTGATCACGCGACCGGCGTCGTGATTGGAGAGACCGCTGTTGTTGAGGACTTCGTCTCGTTGCTGCACGAGGTGACGCTGGGCGGCACGGGCAAGGTGTCCGGCGATCGGCATCCGAAGGTGCGCCGCGGCGTGCTCATTGCGGCCGGCGCGAAGATTCTGGGCAACGTCGAGATCGGCGAAGGCGCGAAGGTGGCGGCGGGCGCGGTTGTGCTGGAGGACGTTCCGGCGCACACGACAGTCGCGGGTGTGCCGGCGAAGATCGTGGGCACGCCGATGACGGCAAGCCCGGCGCTGGAAATGGATCAGCGCATCGAACAGAGCATGATGAGCGCGGGGCTGTAAAACGCCACGATTCTGGAATGAGTGCCACGCCTAAGCCGAGCTTAGGCGTGTTTTTTTATTTCTTCGGCCGCAGGATGGCGTACTGTGGCAGGCCGATGCCGTCGAAGCGTTCGAGTACGTCCTTGGCGGGCGAACTATCCAAGTCTTCGGCCTGGAACTTTATTTTCACGTAGCCTTCCAGCTTCGCAACGACGGCGGGATCCTTCAGCGTCGTTTTGTCCATCACGAGGCAGTTCTTGCACCACGTGGCCCACATGTCGATGAGGACGGGCTTGTCTTCCTTGAGCGCCTGCTGCAGGCCGCCGCTGAGCGAACGCGTCCAGCCGCCTTCGGCAAGTTGTTGTTCGACCGCGCCCGCGACTTCATCGGGGTTTACATTGCGGCTGTCGTAAATCTCGTAGGCGAGGTAGGCGTAGTACGCGGCGAAGCCGAGAATGAACACGCCCATCGCCTGTTTGATGCGGACCATCCAGCCGCCGGGCTTGGGCAGGAAGCTGAGCCCCGCGCCGGCGAACGGCCACGGCAACGCCATGCCTAGGCCGAGGAAGAACGGCAATGCGAGCGCGAGCGCGTTGCCCTTGGCGTACTGATCCCCGGAGTACACGATCACCTGAATCACCACGGGAGCCACGCATGCGCCGGCGAGCAGGGCCGAGATCGCGCCCATGCCGAACGCGAGCAGAAACGAACCCTGCTTCGCTCCGCCCATGCCGCTGAATTTCGACTGGAAGCGCGAGAAGTCGATCGTGATGACGTCGAACATGGCGAGGCCGAGCACGACGAACAACACGGCGATGCTCACGTTGAACCAAATGGTGCTGTTGATCGCGCCGAAGGCGCTCGACGTGAGAATGACGATGAGGCCGAGCACGCCGTACACGACCGCCATCGCGAGGCCGTATGCGCCGCCGAGCGCGAACCCGCGGCTGCGCGAGCCGGCCTTCGCACCCGCGCCGATGATGGTGAGATTGATGGGGATCAACGGCAATACGCAGGGCGTGAGGTTCAGCGCGAGGCCGCCGAGCACGATCAGCGCGAGCACGGCAATCGGCCCGCGATCGTCGAACAGGCCCACTTTTTTCTGGCCCGTCTCCGCTCGCTCGATGAAGGCGATGAACTTGCCTGATTCGAGATAGCCGCCTTCCGTCGCGAGGATGTCGAACTTGTCCAGTAGCGCGAGTGGATTGCCTTCCTCGACGACCGGTTCGGGGCTGGGAGTGGCCGGTGGAGGCGTGGCGGGCGCCGGTTCAGCGGGTGCGGGCGCTGCACCGGTAAATTTAAGTTCGGCGATCGACGGCGAGTCGCTTTTGGTTACCGGCGCACCGGCGGCGACGACGTTTATCGTGAATTCCAGCTTCGCCGTTTTTGGCGGAAGACATTTTTCGTCGTCGCAGGCCTGGTACTTGAGCGTGGCGGGAATGGTGTAGGTGCCGGGCGCGACGGTCGCCGCGACTTCGACGAGCGCGCCGAGCACGAAGTGCTCTTCGAACACGGAGAGTTTCTGGTTGGCGACGTCGATCAGGATCGGCTCGGGATACGCCGTCTCTTTCAGGGTGAAGCCGTCGGGCGGCGTGACCGTGAGCTTTGTTGGGATCAGGAATTCTTCGAGCGGCTTGTCGGACTGGACGTGGAATTTTTCCTGTAGCTTCACTTCGAGCGCAGCGGCGATGCTCTCGCCGGGGTGGATGCCGTCGGCGCCGAGCACCCAAGTCGTTTCAATTTTCACGCCGCCGGGTTGCGCGTGGGCAAGGCCGCTGAGGCCGAGAATCGTCAGGATCGCGAGAACGGAAAGTCGTTGCACAGGTTTCATACCCTCATTTTATGCCGAGCTGCGCCAGCATTTCCTCAGGCGCAGTGACAGGCTGTTTGCACGCGAAATTTTCGCAGACATAGGCTGCGGGAAGGCCTTTTTGCAGGGTTTTTCCTTCCAGCAGCGGTACGGCTTTGGCCGTTTTCGCGGCATCCGGCGAGGCCGGATCGACCCACGCTACGATTTTATTAGGCAGAAACTTTCCGCGAATGGTCCTCAGCAGAGCTTGTGTGCCGGGGGCATCCATCGGTCCCGCGATCGCGAGTTCTTTCGGCGGATACACAAAAAAATCCACCGCGACGAGCATTTTCAAGAACGCACGTGGCACTTCGGCCAGGTACCGATACTGCGCTTCGAGCTGCGCCTGCGCGCGGTCGTAGTAGTCCGGGCGGTCCCGGTATTTCGACAGCCGCAGCAGCGCGAGCGCGGCGACCGACGCGCCGGAGGGTGTCGCGCCATCCTGCGACGCGCGCGTGCGCACGAGCAGGTCGGTGTGATCGTCGGACGTGAAGTAGAACCCGGCGCGCTCGTCATCCCAGAAGTGATCGAGCATGCGCTGCGCGAGACGATCGGCCTCTTCCAGCCAACGCACGTTGAAATCGGATTCATACAGATCGATCAACGCCGCGATCAGAAAGGAGTAGTCGTCAAGATATCCCGGCAAGCGACTGTCGCCGTCGCGGTGCGTGTGCAAGAGTGCGCCGTCGCGCGTCATGTCGCGCAGGATAAAGTCCGCGGCTTCCTGCGCCGCCGCGAGATACCGTGGCTCGCCGAAGGCCTGGTGTGCGCGCGCGAAGGCCGTGATCATCAGCGCGTTCCACGAGGTCAGCACTTTGTCGTCCAGCCCTGGGCGGACGCGCTTTGCGCGCACGTCGAACAGTTTTTGGTTGATTTCATGGCGTTTTTCGTCGAATTTCTCGGAGGAGAGGCCGAGTTCTGCGGTGACTTCGGCGGTCGGTCGCGGCGTGTGCAAGATGTTCATGCCGCGGTGATAGGCCTCGTGTGAATCGAAATTGCCGCCACGGCTCAGGTTGTACCACGCGACCGCGAACTTCGCGTCTTCTTCGCCGAGTACCTGCGCGATTTCGTCGTAACTCCACACGTAGAACTTGCCTTCCTGACCTTCGCTGTCGGCGTCCTCGCTGGAGTGGAACCCGCCCCGCTTGTCGCGCAGATCGCGCAGCACATAGTCGAGCGTTTCTTCCGCGATGCGTTTGTAAAAAGGGTCGCCGGTGACTTGCCACGCCTCGACATACACCTCGGCGAGCTGCGCGTTGTCGTAGAGCATTTTTTCGAAGTGCGGTACGAGCCACTGCGCGTCCACGGAGTAGCGCGCAAAGCCGCCGCCGATCTGATCGTACATGCCGCCCTGCGCCATGCGATCGAGCGTGTGCGTGGCCATGTTGAGCAGGCCGGCCTCGCCCGTGCGCGCGTGTTCGCGCAGCAGAATCTGAATGCTGGGCGCGGACGGAAACTTCGGCGCACCGCCGAAGCCGGCGTCGTCCGCGTCGTAACTTTTCGCCAAATCACGCGCGGCATTCGTGACGAGTTCGCCGGAGACCGAACCGGACTGGCCGAGCGTGGCGGTGAGAATGTCGCTGATGTGCGCGCTGAGTTTCGTGGCGCTATCGGTCACTTCGTCGCGCCGCGTTTCCCACGCCTCGGCGAGCCGCTCGAGCACGGTCTTGAACCCCGGTCGGCCGAAGCGGGCATCGGGTGGGAAGTAGGTGCCGCCGTAAAACGGTTTCAATTCCGGCGTGAGAAACACCGTCATCGGCCAGCCGCCGCTGCCCGTCATCGCTTGCACAGCGGCCATGTAGATCTCATCGAGGTCGGGCCGTTCTTCGCGGTCCACCTTGATGCTGACAAAGTGCTGGTTCAGGACCGCGGCGACGTCTTCGTTCTCAAACGATTCCCGCTCCATCACGTGGCACCAGTGGCAGGCGGAGTAGCCGATGGACAGGAAAATCGGCTTGTCTTCCGCCTTGGCCTTGCCGAGCGCCTCCGGCCCCCATGGGTACCAGTCCACGGGATTGTGCGCGTGCTGGAGCAAGTAGGGACTGGTCTCGTTCGCGAGGCGGTTTGTGTGCTTGGCGGGGGATTGCGGCGCCAACGGCGGGGTCTCCTCGGGCGGTTGCAGGGTCGTTTCTTGTGGCAGTGCGGCGGGTGTCAGGAGCAGCAGAACGGCCCAGAAACCTGCCCACCGGATCATGCCCTGCCCTCGCGCCGCGTATGCACCCTCACCATAACACGTTGCGGCGGAATTCCGTTCCCTTTTGCGGCTCAGGCCGCCGCGGGCGAGGCCTTCGGCAGGGCGGCGGCACGGGCGACGGCGGCCTGTCGCTGTTCGAAGTCGAGCAGCGCGATCTGGCGCGAGACGACGACCAGCGCCATGAGGAACCAATACGGCTCCATGATGCGGACGATGAGGAATGAGATCGTGCCGAAGCTATGGACAATGAGGCCGAGGGTGAGCGCGAACATTGCAGAGCCGAGCGCGCGTGCCACGGGATCGCGCGACCAGAGGAAGGTCTGGCGCGTGGTGATGAGAATGCGGCTCAACAGAAAGAGGAAAGTGGTCAAGCCGAAGACGCCGGTCTCGATGATGACACGCGCGAACTGGCTATCGAGGATCGCACCCCACGCCACGCCGCCGCCGAACATGGGCCACACGGTGAGGTTGTGCTTTACCTTCTCCCACACATAAACGCGCTCGTAGGCGGACTTGTCGATGCTGACCTCGCCGACCAGTGGAACATCGATGGGCACGCCGGTGGGCTCGATGGTGGATTGCACGCGGTGGACGACCTGCTCGGGCATGATGAGCGGCGCAAAAAACGCGGCCACGGCGATCACGCCGATGATCCAATACCGCCGCGTCATGATGCCCCAGACAACGAAGGCGACGATGAGCGCGGCATACGACGCGCGGGACAGCGTCATCAGGAAGGGCACGGCGCTGAGCCCGGCGATGACGTAGAGCATTGTGCGTCCGCGCCCCGCCCGCATCATCGACGCGAGACTGATGGCGAGCACCATGACCATCATCAAATAGCCGCCGAAGGTGTTTGGCTCCGTGCCGCCGGCTTCGAACGGCGCGCTGACGCGCGGCATGGTGCCCACGCTGAACACGCCGTATGCCGCGACGACGAGCGACACGGCGAAAAACACGCGCAGCATGCGGCGGACTTCGGTCATGCTACTGACGGACATGCCGACCATCCAGAAGATGAGATAAAACTCGAGCATCTTCATCAGCACGAAGAAGGCGAGGTCCTTGTCCCACGCGGCCACGGACAGTCGCAGCGCGAGCAGCGTGGAGAAGAGGCACACGCCGTAGTACGCCAAGATGCCGCCGTTGATCGGCGAGCTGCGCCAGTAAAGCGGGCGACCTTCGAAAGTGTGCTTCACGATAACGCCGACGAAGATCACAATCACGAGGATGTCGTCGTAGCGCAGGTTTAGCCCGCGGCCGGCGTCGCGCCCGACTTCGCCATACTCAATTTCGGGCGAGAGCAGCATGGCGACGAGCAGCAGGTACAAGCCGTACTCGACGCGGAACACCGTCGCGCCGAAGGCCAGCAGGCTGATCGCGGCCGCGACGGTGACGGGCGTGTTCTGGTAGTACAGGTGTAACGCGATGAGACCGAGCGCGGCGCCGGCCATGAGCACGACGAAAATCGGCGCTTCGATTTGGCTTTCGGCTACTTCACCGCGGCCGATCCGCCGCTCTGGGCCCGAATACCGCGACATGAGCGGGGACCCGCGCTACGGGCGGCCGCCGCGGGCTGCACCGCCGACGGCGGCGGGCACCACGACTTGGCTGCGGCGCCGGCGGCCCTGGGCGCGCTCGTCGTAATAGTAATAATAATAGTAATAATGGCGCGAGGTGGCCTTGATGCCGTTCAGCACGACGCCCGCAATCGGCGTGTTCGCCGTTTCGAGCACTTTCACCGCGCGCTGAATCGTCTCGCGCCGCGCGCGGCTGGCCGCGACGACGAGCAGGATCGTGTCCACGCGCGTGGCGAGCACGACCGGGTCCGTCACGACCAACGTCGACGGCGCGTCGCACACAACCACGTCGAAGCGCGAGTTCAGTTCTTCCATGATCTTCGTCATCGTCTCGGAACCGATCAGTTCCGACGGATTCGGCGGCACGCGGCCGCTAGAGATCATCCACAGGTTTTCAGCGGGCGTCGGCCGGATGACTTCTTCGAGAGACGCCTGGCCGCGCAGCACGTCCGCCAGACCTTTCTCGCGCGGCATCTTCATCACGTGGTGCACATTCGGCCGGCGCAAGTCGGTATCGACGAGCACCACGCGCTTGCCAAGGTCGGCCAGCGTGACCGCGAAGTTCGCAGCCGTCGTCGTTTTGCCTTCGCCGGGTACAGAACTGGTCACCATGATGGCCTTGGGATCATGCTGCAACGTGGCAAACTGGAAGTTGGTGCGCAGCGAACGGTAGGCCTCGGAGACGGGCGACTTCGGATCGTGCTGCGTGACGACGCAGGGATCCACCTGACCCTCTTCGGTGCTCACGACATAGGCGCCGCCGCGACTGCTCTTGCGGCGTGTGCCACTGAAGTGCATCTCGGGCACCGTGCCGATGACTTCGCGCTTGAGGTAATGCGTCACCTGGTCCGGCGTGCGGATCGAGGTGTCGTTCAATTCGCGCAGCATGGCGAACGCGAGCGAGGCCACGAGGCCAATGAGCCCGCCGAGCAGGCCCGTCGCCGTGATCGGTGCGTTGCGGCCCTGCGACGCCGGCAGGGGTGTCGGCGCGGTGCGTCGTTCGACGGTGGCGGTGCCGCGGCGCATGGCGGTGCGCAACTCGAATTCCTTTTCGAGCAGTTTGTTGAACTGCACGCGCAACTGATCGGATTCGTGCGAAAGCTGCGTGTAGGTGAAGCTTTGGTCGGCGAGTTCGGGAAGGCCCTTGGAGAATTCGTCGACCATTTTCTGGAGCGACGCGGCGCGCACCGACTGCGTCATCAAGTCGGATTTCATCTGCACCTTCTGCCGATACAGATCCTGTCGCTCTTCCCACAGGCCCGTGCCGCCGGTGCCGCCCTTGAGTTCATTAATCGAGATAAGGATCGCGTCTTTTTTCTCGTCGATCTCGGCCTGCAGGCGATCCAGTTCCGGATAACCCGGCTTCCAGATCACGCTCAGGCCGATTTCCTGCTGGCGAAGTTCGTCGAGGTCTTCGAGCAACCCCTTCACCACGCCTTCGGTGACATTGCCGAGCACTTCGGGGAGTTTTTCCGTGTTCGCGGAGAGTTCTGTGTCGAGTTCATCGATGCGCTGCTCGAGCTCGACCACCATGGACTGCGCGTCGGTGAGCTCGCTGTTCTTGCGTTCGATGTCGACCCAGACCTGCTCGTCGGTCTTGAAACCCATCTTCTCGCGGAAGTCCCAGGCGCGGCGATCGGCCTCGTCGAGCTGCCCGCGCGTCTCGTCGATTTGCTGCTTGACGAGTTCGTAGGCCTGCTTCTGTTCATCGAGCCGCTGCAACTGCGTGTGGTCGATCAATCCGCGCGAGACGTATTCCGTGAGCTTCATCGCGTCGTCGGGACTCTTCGGGCTGAACACTGTCACCTTGAGCGTGGCCTTGGCGTCGTCCGGCTCAATACGGACCGCCGACTCCAGCGCGCGGGCGCGCGCATCAAGCTCGCTGTCGGTGGTCAGCGATCCGCCGCTTGCGCCATCCGCGAGATCGTCCTGCACGATCGCCTCGGCGACATCGCGCGTGAGCGCGTGCAGGTCCAGACGATTCACGAGCGAGGTCGGCGTGGTATCGCCGAATACTTTATTGTCGAGATTTTCGAGCGCGTGGCTCTGCCAGAAGGTCGGCTTCACGGCGAGGTCGGCGGTGGCCGCATATTCGAGGCGCACACGGTGCAGCACGAGGCCCACGCCGACGCCAATGGTTGCGCCGAGCAGCACGCACAAGACGACCAGCGCCCAATGCCGCAGCAAAATATCGATGACGAACCGCCCGCGGTCCGTCTCCCGCGGGTGGGGCGCCTGATCGAGTGTGGGCAGGTCAGCCGACATCCATCATTCCTTGCGCGCTTCCTGACGCTTGAGTGTGGTCGGGGTCAGTTCGGCCTCGTTGATGCCTTCGGCCACGTCGATCATCTGGTCCCAGGTGATTTCTTCCGGCCGGCGGTGCACGGTCGGGGTCACGAAAATCATCAGCTCGCTGCGGAACTTCTGTTTTTCTTTCGTGCGGAACAGCGCGCCCACGATCGGCAGGCTGCCGACGCCGGCGACTTTCGTCACCACGTCCTGCTGGTCTTCGGTGATGATGCCGCCGACGACGAGCGTCTGGCCGTCGCGCACGTTGGCCAGTGTCTGCGATGTGCGCAGCGAACGAATGGGCACGCCGGCCACGATGCCGGTGGGGAACGAAACTTCAGGGCGCAAATCGAGTTTGACGTAGTCGCCCACGGTGTCTTGGTAGACGTGCGGCGTGACGCGCAGCACGATACCCATCTCCATGAATTTCACGGAGAAGTTCGACGCGCCGTTGACCTCCGTGCCGAATTCCGTATACGGATACTCATCAACCATTTTGATCTCGGCCGGCTTGTGGTTCACGGTCAGGATCGCGGGGTTCGCGAGCATCTTGGCGTTCTCGTCGGTCACGAGCGCGTCGATCATCGCGCCGATGTCGATCCCTGCGTTCATGTAGCCCAGGAACGCCTGGCCCGGCAGTGGCACCTGCACGGGAATGTTCAACCGGCGATCGAATTCGTCGCCGAGGAATTCGCGTTCGGTGCCGGAGTTAAACTGGCCGCCGTCGTTCTTGTTCACGAACTCGTTGGCCTGCGGACCGAAGCCGCCCTTGCGCGCGCTCAACGGCAGCAGGGCATTCGGCGGCGGATTGAACCCGCCACTGAGGTTGTCGCCCTGCGCAAACCAGCGCACGCCGAGTTCTTTCAGCGCGCCCACACGCACTTCGGCGATTTTCGTCTCGATGCGCACCTGCGTGACTTGCGACTGCATCTGATCGAGACGCGCGGCGACGCCCATCATATTTTTGATGGCGTCCGGTGTGTCGGTGAGCAGCAGCGAATTGGTATCGGGATCCGCGGAGACACTGCCACCGGGTGTGGTCATGCCTTTGAGCGCGTCGGCGATCGATTCCGCGTTTGCGTTGCGCAGCGGAATGATCTCTAGGCGCATTTCGGCCGTGCGGCCGAGATCGGAGACCAGACCGACATCGGATCGCGAGACGCTGACCCTGGGATTGCGGAGGATCGGCGTGAGCGCTTTGCCGATGGTGGCGCCGGCGGTGCCGGGATCCATGCCGCCGACGGGAACCGGCGGAATGTAGGGCAGACGAATTGCGCCGTCTTCGCCGACGAGATATGCGCGCGTCATTTCGGGCACGCGATATACTTCAACGTACAACACATCGCCGGGGCGAATGCGATCGTCCGCAGCGGAACTGATCCCCGTCCAGCAGCACAGCGCCGCAAATACGGCGAATCCCGCCGCGCACGCACGCGCGTTTCGCATGACTATGTTCCCCCACCTGCTACTTGCGCCCGGCCCGCGGCGATTGCTGCGCACGAGCCGACTCGCCGTACACGCGCGAGAATTTCCGCGCGCGATCGACGCCCCCCTTTACTGCGGCGCCTGATCCGATTTCGAATCCGAAGACGGCGATTCCCCCGCCGCTCCGGAAGTAGTTCCCAACAACGTTCGCACGCCCGTGGATGGATCCGTGGAGGCGGCGGAATCCCCAGCAGCCACCGCGCCCCCCGGCAAGGCTTCCAGCTTACTGGCCGCCGCATCGCGGAGCAACTTGATGTCTTCCTTGCGCGATTTCAGCAAACCCGCAACCTGCAGCGCGAAGTCCCACTGTTCGACGGCCAACTGGAAATACCGTCGACGCTGCGCGGGGTCGCCGGTCTGCGACGCGGCGCCCTGGTAAATCGTCGCCAACTGCACGTAATCCGCGTCGGGCGTCATGTTGCTTTCGAGCGCGGCGGCGCGCATGAAGGCCGAGCGCGCGTTTTCCATCTGGCCGAGTTCGGCATAGGCCTGGCCCAGCGTGCGCAGCGACATAAGGTACGCGCCGGGATCGCGCAGGCGACGATCGGGTGAACCCAGCACGTTCACCGCTTCAAGCTGGCGGCCGGTCTTGTAATAGAGCAAACCCATCAGCGTCTCGGCGCGCGGCGTCTTCGCATGGCCAGGGTATTCGACGATGAAACGCTCAAAAATTCCGATCGCTTCGCTGTAGGCCTCTTTCGCGGCGCGCGGCGTGTCCGGCTCGAGCTGCAATGCGTATCCCGCCATGAAGAGGGCATCGGCCGCGATCGGGAAACGCTGGAAACGATTGTACAACCCAAGGAATTCATCCGACGCTTCGCGGTATCGGCCCGCATCGATCAGCGCCTCGGCGGAGGCGAAGGCCGCGGGCGAGGTCTGCGTGTAGTACCGATACCCAAGGAACGCGCCGTAGCCGACCAGCCCGAGAATCGCCACCATGCCAAGCATGGAGAACCATCGCTGAAAACGCAGCGTGCGCTTGCGGCGCGGCAGGCCTGCGTGCAGATGCGTGGTGACATCGTCTTTCTCGTCCTCGGGCAACGGCAGCGACGCGCGCTGCGCGGTGACGGGATGCACCATCGTTTCCGGCAGCGCCTTGGTGGCACGCGCCTTTTCCGCGGCGGCTTCGTTCGCATTCGAAAGTTCGCGCAGCAGATCGCGCGCGGCGGCCAGCCCCGCCGCCGTTGCCGGCGACGCGGTGTGTTCGTTTTCCGTTTTGGGTTCGGCCGGTTCGTCGAGCTGCGGAAATGTGAACGCTTCCAGGATGGGATCGAGGTCGCGCGTCTCTTCATCTTCCGGCCGAACGTGTGGCGCTTCAATCGTGATGACGCGCGCGGAAGGCTCACGTGCCGGATCAGTCTCGGCGGCCAACTCGGCGATGATCTGCTTGAGATCGGTCAGCGACTGGCTCGCAAAATTTTCAACCGGCGGCGTCACATGAAACGCATCGAGATCCAGCTCTGGATCGGTGACCTGCACGGGATCGCCGCTGCCGTCCACATCGCGCACGCCGAATTCGAAGAAGCTGATCGGATCGTCGGCGCGTTCGCCGTTCACATCGCGCGCGGGCGAAACCGCCGCGGAGCCGCGGCTTGTGGTGAGTCCCGTCATCTGGATGAAATCGAGCACGTTGTCGGAGCGTGCGGGACCGGCCCCGTGCGCAAGGCGCGGGTCGTTCTCCATCGCGCGCAACAGCGATGCCTCGATATCGGCATCGTCGTCTAGGCGTGCATCGGGCGGCCTCTGCCACCACTGATTGCCGCCGGACTGTGCCGCCACGTTCATCCTCCCCCTCACCCTCTAACGAATGCGTTACCGGCCGCGAGACCGGGACGCTTGCATCAACAACTGATTCGCGCGCTGACTGAAATTTTTCACGTTCACCGGCGCGCGCCCGCCGACGGCGACCGCCGCCTGCGCGCCCACCGGCTGCGGCGCTTCGACCACACGCTCGATCACGCGCGGCGCCGCCACCGTCACGGTCGCTTCCGCGACGACCGCGCGCGTGCGCGCCAATTTTTCCGCGTCGGCCGGCATGGTTTTTTCGATCGTGTGCAATACCATCTCCGCCGTGATGCGGCGCTGTTCGAGCTGCGCACCGAGCAGAAGCGAATTGCGGCACAGACTCACGATCACGCGGGGATTGCCTTCGGAGTGCGCGTGGATCGCGCGGATCGCCGCGTCGTCAAATTCCGGCGCGCGCGCTTCACCCGCGCCTGCCTGTTTGATGCGGAACTGGATCATCTCGCGCAGGTCATCCACCGTGATCGGCGAGAGCGTGTACACGAGGTTCACGCGCTGCAGGAAATTCGGCGCCGCCTCGAGCACGCGGGCCCATTCGAGCTGCGCGAAGCACACGAGGTTGAGCAGCTTGTGCTGCGGTGTTTCGAGGTTCTGCGCCAGGCGCAACAGCTCAAGCTGGCCGCGCTTATTCAGGTTCTGCGCGTCGTCGATGATCAGCGTGCTAATGCAGTTGCGCTTGCTGAGCAGATACTCATTCAACGCCTGCATATACGCGCCATATGTGCGATCCGGCGGGCGAATCTGAAACTGATTCACGATCGCTTCGAGCAGCGAGAAACTTGTCCACGACGGAATCGGCGAGCCGAGCACGACCGTGTTGTATTTTTCCGGATCGGCCGCCATGCCGCTCATCAATTTGCGCAGCAGCGTTGTCTTGCCGGTTCCATAACTTCCGAGAATCACGGCGATGCCATGACGTTCGTCAATGCTGTTCCACATGCGGAAGAGACATGCTTTGTGATCGCGCGTGGCATAGAAATACGAGGGATCTGCGGTGGGCGCGAAGGGTTGTTCGCGCAGGCCGAAAAAGTCCAGATGGAGCCTGCTGGTTGTCATGCGTGCGTCGCCCTTCCGCCGTAAACCCCGCAGCCGCGCGCGCTACGATCCCCAGTTCGCGCGATGCGAGAAGACTGCGCATTGTGCGGAGATTTTGAAACAGAACGAGACACGCCGCCCCGAATCGAATTCCCCCGCGTGAGGCGATTGCGCCCGAGCGCGCAACCCGCGCCTCCAATCGCAGTAAGTTACTTTAGTTCAAAGTGATAGCGCTGTCAAGCGATGATCGCTTCAGCAAAAAATTCTTCAGCGAGCACGATGCGAGTCGTTTTAGTAATCACTTTACGTATTCCCAAATGATCTAAATATTATTAGATGTGTAATGAAATTACCTTTGTCTCGCTCTCTTGCGGCCAAGCGCGTGCCTCTCTACACTCGCGCTGTCGAAATTTTCCGGAGACGTCGTATGCGCAATCTCGTATTTGCTCTTCTGTTGTTCATCACTATTCCCGTGCACGCCGAGTGGTACAAGGGCGTCACGCATGTGCACAGCCTGTGGAGCGACGGCGATGCGGCGCCGGAAGTGATCGCAAAGTGGTACAAGGATCGCGGCTACTCGTTTGTGATGTTTTCTGAACATAACCTGATGCAGACGGGCGATCGCTGGGCCACGATCGGCGGCCGCTCGAACCTGAAGCTCGAGCATGTGGACGCCATTCGCACGGATTTCGGCGCGGACTGGCCCGTGATCCGCAATGCGGCGGACGGGCACCCGGAAGCGATGCGCCTGCGCACCTTCGACGAACTCTCGGCCCACTTCAACGAGGCTGGAAAATTTTTGCTGGTGCCGGGCGAAGAGATGACGTCGGGCAAAAGCGTGCACACGAATGCCGTGAACATCCGCGATCGCATTGGGGTTGTCGAAGGCGCGACCAAGAGCGAGATCATCGAGGCGCAGGTGAAACTCGTCGAGGCGCAGAGCGCGAAATACAACCAGCCGATGATCGCGCACCTGAACCACATCAACTGGAACGAGGCCGTGACGACGGAGGAAGTGCTCGGCGCGCCCTCGCTGCGCTTCATCGAAATTTACAACGGCCATCCGGGGACGCATCCGTGGGGCCGCGCGAACGACGGCATGCCGCCGTATGACGAGCACTGGGACAACATTCAGTCGACGCGCCTGAACCGCGATCCGCAGACGCCGCTGCTCTACGGCATGGCGACGGACGACAGCCACGACTATCACAAGTGGGGCCTGGGCCGCGTGAATCCGGGGCGCGGCTGGGTGATGGTGAACGCGACGGATCTGTCGGCGGACTCGCTCGTGCGCGCGCTGCAGGCGGGCATGTTCTACGCCACGACGGGCACGCTGCTCGACGCGATCGAAAAAACCGACACGTCGCTCAGCGTAACGATCGCCGCGCAGGACGGCGTGAAATACCGCACGGTGTTCTACGGCACGCGCGCCGGTTTTGACACGGCGACGTCGCAGCGAACCGACGCCACCGGCGCCGTGCCGGCGCGCGCGTCGCTCAAGTACAGCAGCGAAATCGGCGCGGTGTTGCTGGAGACGACGGACAACCCGGCGGTGTACACGTTCAAGGGCGACGAACTGTACGTCCGTGCGCGTGTGTACTCCGACAAGCTGCAGGAAAATCCGATTGGCGAAGGCGATTTGGAGACGGCGTGGGTGGAGCCCGTGAAGCCGTAGCATGTGCCTTGGCCGTACTCGGCCAATGTGTATACTGTGGAATGGAACAACGAGAAGTGGTTTACTTTGATTTGCACAAACGATTGAGTTAATCGCCGGAGAACTCCATGAAACAATCGGGTTGGCTTATCGGAACTCCTCTCCTTTGTCTGGCACTCACTCTCGGGGTTGGGCATGCCCACGCCGGCAGCGGCGAAACTCTCAGTCTTCTCGATGCGCAGTTTTCCGATCAATTAAACAATCAGATCGATCGGCCCGACACTCCCCTGATCACCGAGGACGGTCTTGACGTGTATGTCGCGGTGGAAAACCGCGAGAATGTTGACCCTCGCTATGGCGACATCGCGCATTTTCGGCGGAACGAGGACGATGGTTCGCTGGTGTTCAGTGAGATCACGCCGCTGCAATTCGAGGACCTTCCGCTGGGAGAACGGCTGGGCGATATGGCCATTTCTCCTGACGGTCGTTATCTGTATGCATATTTCTATGTGCGACCCGATCCGGAGGAAGCTAGAGTCCCGGTGATTGGACTGTTCGCGCGGGATTCGGACACCGGCATTCTGACCGTAGTTGAGGCGTTTCCGATGGGCGAGGGATTGCTCGCCGGAGTCGACGTGATCGCCTCGATTGCGGTCTCGCCGGACGGCGACTATCTCTACGCCCCAGCGCTCAATATTTCCTCAAACCCCGAATCGCTACTCGCATTTGCCATCGACGCAGACACCGGAGCGCTTACGCCCATCGATCGCGATGATCGGCTGCCGGTGAGTTCGATACCGGTTCATCCGAGCGGATCGATCGTCGGCCGAGTCTGTGTCTCGCCGGATGGCCTCAACGTGTATGTCGAGGGCAATACGCAGGGCGGTATCGAGATCTATTCTGTCGCGCCGGACACGGGCGCAGTCTCGTTTCTTCGGTTTGTTACAGGATCATGGATCTTTAACTCAAACGTGGATTCCGTGTCCGTTTCGCCGGATGGCCGCGAGGTCTTCGCGCTCGATCACACCACGACAGGGTTCGAATTCCTGAGTCCGACAAGGCTTATCGTATACGCGCGCGACCCGATCACGGGCGACCTCACCCTGCCGGTACCCGGCTCCTCCGATATTGTGAGTATCCGTTCTGCGGGCCACGCGGCGGCGGCTCCGGATGGACAGCGACTATACGTCGGCAGCTCGCCGTTTTCGGTTTTTGATCGCGATCCTGACACCGGTGATTTGGTGCTGGTGGATTTGATCGAGGAACCTTACGCGCAGGCTCTGTTGACTCCAAACTTCCGTGTATCGCCCGACAGCCTGAATGTATACGCCTCAAGCGTTGCACAAGACGCAGTTTCTACCTTCACGGTAAACGCGACTGCCGGCGACGGGCTCCCGTGCTCCGATTTCCCCGGAATACTCGACGAATACGAAGCGCTGGCCGCCGCGTACAGCCTCGCGCCGGACATCGACCTCGATGGATTACCCGAAGCCGCTTCGCTGGCGCTGATCCAGGAGGCCGCGTGTGCCGGCGATGGAAATCCACTGACGCGTCCGATCGCGGAGGTGTACCTGATTAACATTGTCAGTGTGTACGCGGAAACGGAGGCAGACGGACCCAGTGGTTGGCGGCCCTACCTCCATGCACTCGCAACGCTGCGCATGATCAGCGAAGCGATGGAACCGGGGTTGAATGAGGCCTTCGCTCCCTTCGATCAGGAGATAGAAAAATACGGATACTTCGTCGTCGCCTGCGAAGACGGCACTTGCACGGCGAACCCTGCGCGCACCGAGAGCGAACCCCTCTCTGGCGGGGGCGATCCGGATGACGACGGGTTCACCAATGCCGAAGAGTGGGCGAACGTCGTCGGAAACGGCGGCGACGAGCAAGACTTCGCGGCCTCCGCGCTCGACCCGACGAACGACGGCGCCAATCCCATCTCATCCGGCGGTGGCGGAGATGGCGGCGGCTGCTTCATCGCCACGGCGGCTTACGGCACGCCGCTGGCCGCGGAGCTTGACGGGTTGCGAGAAATTCGCGATGCGCGCTTGCTGACGAACCCGTTGGGCGCGGCGTTTGTCGATGCGTATTACCGGTTGAGTCCGCCTGCCGCGAACTTCATCGCGGAGCGACCGGAATGGCGCGCTACCGCACGATTCGGAATTGAAGCGTTGCTGGATACTCGCGCGATTATGGTTGCTGTCGGTGTGCTTGGCGCGATTGCCATGTTGCTTGCGCGAAGCGGCGCGAAACGTAGTTAGCGCTTCGCTTTCGCGAGTTCCTGCAGCTCGTCGTCGATGCTTTGCAGGACGGGGAAGCGGAATCCCGTTTTCGGATCGAGGTCGAGTTCGAGGACGCGTAGGGCGACGGGCAACTGTTCGCGCTTCCACTGGCTGGCGACGAACATCTTGCCGAATTTCGCGGTCCAGTCGCGGAGTTTTTCCGCCGTGTGCTGCGGATGCCGTTCGCACATCACGCGCCAGCAATCGGCCAGCGCCATGCGCCGCTGCGCGAAGAGATACAAGAGATCGTCGAGCACGACGTAAGGCATGAGATCCGCTTCGTCGGTCTGATCGGGCGCGAGTTCGGCGCTCGGCGGAATCGCGAGCACCTTCTGCACGGACTTGAGGCTGTCGCGCTCGGCGATATGCGCGACGAGCCGGCTCAGCAAGGTCTTCGGCAAATTCGCGACGGGCGAGTAGCCGCCTTCGTTGTCGCCGCCGGTGGTGGTGTAGCCCACGGCCGCTTCGCTGAGGTTCGAGGTGACAAGCAGCAACCCGCCGACATTGTTCGCCCAGTTCAGCATCACGGCGCCGCGGATGCGCGCCTGCAGGTTCTGTTTGGTGAGCGGCAGCACCTTGTCGGCGCCGCCGGAAATGTCCGCCGCCTTCTTCTCGGCGAGCTTGGCTTCCTCGCCGATGGAGACAACCTGGAACGGCACACCGAGTTCCTCGGCCACGGCGCGCGCGGCGTCCTGCGTGCCGCTGGAGCTGTAGGCTTCGTTCGGCAGGTACACGGCGCTTACGCGCTGGGCCACCGGCGCGCCCGTGCCCCAGTTCATGCGCCGCGCGGCGTGCACGGCGAGCATGAGGCAGAGCGTGCTGTCGCGACCGCCGGAGAGCGCGATGAGGAAGCGCTGGAACACGCCGGCCTTTTCGAAGTAGTCGCGCAGGCCGAGCACGAGGCCGTCGAACAATTCGTTCAGATACGCCGTCGATTCCGGCGCGCCGGGCTGCCCATCGGGCACCCAGAAATTTTTTGGCAGGGTCGCGGCGTATTCCGGCGTGGTGGACGGCTTGTAGTCGCCCTTCACCGAAATGGTCTGCGGGCCGTTCACGGGTTCATCGTTCTGCGAACTCGCGCGCCAGGTGGAGTTTTCGGCGCGCACCCGCGCAATATCGTCGAGATCGACCACGGCCGTCGCGAGCGTCCATTGCCGCGCGTCGAGGATCGGGCCCTCGGCCACGATCCGCTCCGGCGTCGCGATAATTCCGCCGCCGTCGAACACGAGCCGCGAGTTGTCGAGCCCGAGGAGGTTGCTGTACGCGTAGACGCACGCCATGCCGCCTGCGGCGTTTTGCACGAGCCGCTTGCGGTGTTCGTTCTTGCGCGGCGTAAACGGCGAGCCGCTGGCGTTGCAGATGATCTCGGCGCCGGCCTGCACGCGCGCGTTCGCGGGCGAATGGGGCGACCAGAGGTCCTCGCAGATCTCCGCGCTCACTTTGCCGTAGGGCGCGTCGAACACGAGATCGCCCGCGGGCAGGCCGTGGCACTCGCCCACGCCGCCGGGCCACGAGCTCCAGTTGCGGCCTTCGTAAAACACGTTGTAGGTCGGCAGATATTTTTTGAGCACGAGTCCGTGCACGCGGCCGTCGTGCACAAACGCCGCTGCGTTATATATGCGCGAGTTGATGTCGACCGGCAGCCCGAGCCACACGCTGATGCCCTTGGTGTGCTCGGCGACGCGCAGCAGCGTGTCCCAACTGCGGCGGCGGATATCCGGCCACCACACGCGGTCTTTCAGGCTGTATCCGGAGATCGCGAGTTCGGGCGTGACGAGCAGGTGCACGCCCTCGCCCCGCGCGGCGGCGATCGCCTCGGCCAGACGTGCGGCATTGCCGGCGAAGTCAGCCACCTTCACCGAAATGCCTGCTACGCCGATTTTCACGAGCCGCATGTGCGCGTCCTAAGTCCTTGCCAGTCAATAATTTTGCCATATATATGAAAACTGGGCCAACTGTCCGCCGATTTCGCTATTTCCCCCGCACCCATGCACACAAAATAGCTGACAGAAACTGCCGCGGGTGCTAGCGTACTCGCAGGCGAGGACAGCGCGGATACGCGCGGGAGGGTCGTATGAAACGGTCTGGCTGGATGGTGTTTGTTGTCGCAATGCTGCTGGGTGTAACCGCCTTTGGTGCGCAGGGAGTCGATCGCGTCAATGAAAAGCTCGATACTGCGGTAAGCCTTCAATTCGAAAACACCAATGTGTACGTTGTTTGCCAGTTCCTCGAAGAAAAATACGGCATCTCGATTCTGATCGACAATCACGTCGTCGCGCCGCTGGGGCAGAAGGTCTCCAAATCATATGTGACCGATGGCCTCATTCAGTATGTCAACGTAAAAGACGTCGCGGTGCGCGAAGCGCTCAATGCGATATTGACGCCCCTCGGGCTGGCGTACGCGGTGAAAGAGCAATACGTCTGGGTGACCACGCTGGAACGCATCGACACGAAACCGTACTCCGACATGGAAGTGAAAATATTTCTTCTTGAAGATAAAGTCCCCAGTTTCGATCAGGCCAACCCCGGTGAACCGGACCTGGTTCTTTTGCTGCGCAAAGTCATTCCCAAGATATTGGATCCGGAAACGGGCGAATTACTCTCGTACATGCGGTACAACCTGCAAACCAAACAGCTTGTCGTGCGCAATGCCTCGGACAACCTCGACACCGTGCAACTGATGGTTGATCTGGTCTCGCAGCCAAAACAGCAGTAAAACGCCGATTCCCGTGCCGTTAGGAACCGCCCATCCACGCCGACCTTCTGTTTCGTGGTAGCGTAGTGGTCACTCTGTATCCGGGGGTTTCCACATGAATCGTCGTCTGCACATCGCACGTTTGGCTGCCGCTCTTTGCGTCGTGTTGACGCCGGCGTTGCTCGTTGCCCAGGAAACACGACCTCACGCGTTCGAGAAAGACATCGCGGCGTTCGAGGCGCAGGATGCGACGAATCCGCCGGCGAAGGGCGGGATCGAGTTTTACGGTAGCTCGACGATCCGATTCTGGAAGACGGACGAGGATTTTCCGGACCTGCACATCCTGAACCGGGGGTTCGGCGGGTCGCAGGCGGCGGACGCGCTTTATTTTGCGGATCGCGCGGTGATCAAGTACGCGCCGCGGCTGATCGTGTACTACGAGGGCGACAATGACCTCGCCCACGGAAAGACGCCGCAGGAAGTTTCCGGCGACACAAAGGCCTTCTTTGAAAAAGTGCACGCGGCGTTGCCGGACGCGAAGTTCATTTATGTGTGCATCAAGCCGAGCATCGAGCGCTGGAAGAACATCGAAAACATCCGCGCGACGAACAAGCTGGTGCAGGACTACGCGAAGGACAAGCCGTACATCACGTATCTGGACATCGAGCCGGCGATTCTTGATGCGGAGGGCAAGCCGAAGCCGGAGCTTTTCATCGAGGACGGCCTGCACCTCTCCCGCGCGGGGTATGACGAAGTGAACAAGCTGATTCGGCCGCTGCTGAAGTAGCCGTAGCGTCGGCTTCCAGCCGGCCTGAGGCGCCGAGAATGCACTGCCGCCAGGATGGCGGCGCTACGCGTTCAAAAAGTTGTACTCTACCCCCTATGCCCAGCACCGATGACATCCAGAACGGGTTCCGCGACGTGCAGGATCGCATCTGCGCGTTTTTGTCGGAGGAGGACGGTCGGGCGCCGCATGAGGACCGCTGGGACTACGGCAAGGGTTCGGGCGGCGGCGTGACGCGTGTGTGGGAGCATGCGGACCTGATCGAAAAGGGCGGTGTGAACTTCTCCGCCATTCGGGGCAATGCGCTGCCGCAGGCGGCCGCCACGCAGATCCAGATTCCGGCGAACACGCCCTTCCTCGCGACGGGCGTCAGCCTTGTGATTCATCCGTGGAACCCGCATATCCCCACGATTCACATGAACATCCGCTATTTCGAAGCGGGCGACGTGTGGTGGTTCGGCGGCGGCATTGACGTGACGCCGTACTATCCCGTGGTCGAACAGGTGGTCGAGTTTCACCAAGCGCTCAAGGCGATCTGCGACGAGTCGGGCTATTCCTACGCCGAGCACAAAAAAAACTGCGACGAGTATTTCTTCCTGAAGCATCGCGGCGAGACGCGCGGCATCGGCGGCACGTTCTTCGATCATTTGCGCGACGACAAGCAGAAGGCCTTTGACTACTGCCTCGCACTGGGCCAGTCGTTCCCGAATTTATACCGGCCGTTCATCGAAGGAAATCGCGACACGGCCGTCACCGATGCGCAGCGCGAATTTCAGCTCTATCGCCGCGGACGCTACGTCGAGTTCAACCTGGTCTACGATCGCGGCACGTTGTTCGGCCTGCAGTCGCAGGGCCGCACGGAGTCGATCCTGATGAGTCTGCCGGCGACGGCCCACTGGCGCTACGATTACCACGCCGCGCCAGGCACGCCGGAGCACAAGCTGACGGATTTCTTTCTGAAGCCGCAGGATTGGGCAGGATTTTCGACCGGGAAATAAAGCATGGCGATCAGATCGCGCATAGCTGTGTGCACGGTGCTCGCGGCGTTCGTGTTGGCGAATATGCGCGTCGCTTCGGAACCGGACAACACCACCCCCACTCTGCGCAGCCTTTTCGGCACGCCGGCGCCGCAGGCCTTGCTCGATGCGATCGGCGCTCTTCCGGAGAATGGGGCGCTGGTATTCATTCCCGCGCGCAACGCCCCCGCGCCCGCGCCAAAACGCCTTGCGCTCACTGTCAGCCGTATTCCAGCGCCCGAACATACGTTGCGTGCCGTTGCGTTTGCCGATGACCATTCGATTACACCGGATCTGATGAAACATATCCCCCCGAAAAGCGCGCGCGAAGCACTTCAGCTAAATACGTATCTCGATTCGGCCACGCATCACTTCGGTCTGTACATCAGCGCGGACGGCCGAATCCGCCGGGCGGAATTTTTCGAGAATCCTGACGACGCCATCGTGCTGTTTTCGCGCGTACAAGACTGGCACCGCGGGCAGGCGATCTATGCCGCGGTGTGCTCCCGATGCCACGGCAAAGACGGGACGGATACGAGTTATCCGCTGATCAAAACGCTCAACGGCATCGCGGCGCGTTACGACGACCTCACGATTATTCGGGAAACCGCCGCGACGGCGATTGTGAACATCCACCAATATTCGGAAGAAGAACAGTTCGGACTTGCGGTGTTTGTGGCGGGGCTGTAGCCCGGCGACGGGTTATTTAATCCCGATCACCATCGAATCGGGGCCGATGAGATGCACGACGCGCGTCTCTTTGAAGCCGGCTTCTTTCATCCATCCTTGGCAGTCGGCACCGGTGAAGTCGAAGCCGCCGGGCGTTTCGATCATCATGTTGAGGCTCATCAGCAGGCCGAACGCGTTTGCGCTGCGGTTGTCGTCGATGATGGATTCGTACACGATGTAGGCGCCGCCGGAGGGCAGCGCGTCGTAGGCCTTTTTGATCAGCATCTTCTTCTGCGCGAGGTCCCAGTCGTGCAGGATGTGGCCCATGATGATTGCATCCGCCTTGGGCAGCGGGTCGTCGAAGAAACTGCCGGGGTAGAACGTCAGGCGATCCTGCAGTCGGAAGGATTTTACGTACTCGTCGAACACGGGCCGCACCTTGGGCAGGTCGAAGCCGCCGCCGGTGAGGTGTGGGTGCGCGAGCGCGATCTGTGCCGTGAACCCGCCTTGCGCGCAGCCTACGTCGATAAAGGTCTTGTAGTCCTTCCACGGAAATTTCTGCGCGCACGCCGTGCCCGCGGCCATGCTGATGCCCGTCATCGCGCCCAGGAACTGCTTCAGCAGCGCCGGCGTGGCGTATAACATTTCAAAGGGATCGCCGCCGGTCGGCGCGGTCTGCGATTTGCCGGTCTTTAGACTTTCCGTCAGCTTGCCCCAATTGAGGAACAAGCGCTCGCTGCTCATTTCCATGATGCCGCCCATATAAGACGGCTTCTTGCGATCGAGGAAGAGGTCCGTTTCGGGCGTGTTGGAATAGCGGTCGCCCTGGCGCTGCAACATGCCGAGCGCGACCAGCGCGTCGAAGAAATCCCGCGCGCCGCGCGGATGCAGTCCCAGTTTCTTGCGCAGGTCTTCCGCCGTCGTGGGGCCGTCCGCGAGCACAGAGAACAGCCCGAGCTCCACGGCGCTCAGCAATACCTTGGATCCCCAAAATCCAAAGCCGAGCTGCATGATTTTGTCTGGCGTCGGACCTGATGGCGCGCTCATACGAACCTCCGTGTGATCCGTTCGACCAATGCGCTGGGTTACGCGGGCAATTCCATCGGCTTCATTCCCGTGCGCGCGAAGAGTTCCGCGTCGTGGCTCTCGCCGGGATTCGGCGTGGTGAGCAGCTTGTCGCCGGTGAAGATGCTGTTCGCGCCGGCCATGAAGCACAGCGCCTGGATTTCCTGCGACAGCCCGCGACGGCCCGCCGCGAAGCGCACCATGCTGGCCGGCATCGCGATGCGCGCCGTGGCCACCATGCGCACCATCTCGAAGGGATCGATGGCGGGTGTCTCGCCGAGCGGCGTGCCCGCGACGCGCGCGAGCAAATTGATGGGAACGCTTTCCGGATGCGGCGTGCGGCTCGCGAGCACCTGCAGCAGGCGCATGCGGTCCGTGATGGATTCGCCAATACCGATGATGCCGCCGCAGCACAGGCCGACGCCCGCGTCGCGGATGTGTTCATGGGTTTGCAGACGCTCGTCGTAGGTGCGCGTCGTGATGATTTTGTCGTAGAACTCGGGCGAGGTGTCGAGGTTGTGGTTGTACGCCGTGAGACCGGCTTCGCCCAGGCGCTGCGCCTGCTCACGCGTCAGCATGCCCATCGTGCAGCAGGCTTCCATGCCGAGTGCGCGCACGCCGCGTACCATCTCGAGCACGCGGTCGAACTGTTTACCCTCGGGCACATCGCGCCAGGCGGCGCCCATACAGAATCGCGTCGCGCCGCGTTCCTTCGCGCGCCGCGCGGCGCCGAGCACTTCGTCGAGGTCCATCAGCGCGTTCGTCTCGATGCCGGTGTCGTAGCGCGCGCTTTGGGCGCAATACGAACAGTCCTCCGGGCAGTACCCCGTCTTTACGCTCAGCAGCGTGCAGCACTGAATTTCGCCCGGCGCATGAAACCGCCGGTGCTCGGTCTGCGCGCGGAACAGCAGCTCCGTCAGCGGCAGGTCGTGGAGCGCCTGCAATTCCTCGACGGTCCAGTCGTGCCGCAGGCCGCCGCCCGCTTCAACATCCGCGTCAATCAACGTGCCCATGGGGATCCCTCGGTTCGATCTGTGAGTCTACGGCGTGGCCGCGGGCCGAGGCAAGCGGGGCGTGGTCAGTCTTCCATCTGGTCGAAGGTCACATGCGGCGGCATCGGCGCCGTGTGACGCAGATACCATCCAACCACCATCAACATCGCCCCAACGCCAAACGGAATGTAATACAGCAACCAGTACTCAATCGTACCTACGCGCGAAAAGTCGCCGGGCGGATAGTCCGGCGGCGGCGTTGGTGAAGTGGGACTTCGGGTAATGAGATCGAGGAAAATCCCTTGGCCGGGCCAGATGGCCTCATGCAGCATGTAGGCGGACACACCCATCGCCGGGAGTCCGACGAGGTACAGGATCTGCCAAGCTTTCACGCGCGAGTTCACGGAAACTACCGTCCGTCGTCGGACGAGGGCAGCGGTTCAGCCATCGGTTCATTGCCGCGTGCTATTGCGGCGTCAAAGACATCGAGCATGCGGGCGAGCTCGGGTTCGGTCGTGGTGAGCGGCGGCCAGAGGTACAGCACGTTGCCGAGCGGGCGGATGAAGAGGCCGAGCTCGAAGGCGCGGCGCGCGATGCGTTTGGCGAGCGCGGCCCCGCCGGATTCGGCCGTAAGCGCGATCATGCCGATCAAGCCGAGCGACTTGTGGTATTGCACGGACGCGTGCCGCGCGAGTCGCGCCATGCCCTCGGCGAGCTGTGGCGCCCGCGCGGCGACGTTGTCCATCACGCCGTCTTGCTCGAAGGCATCGAGAAACGCCAGCGCAGCCGCGCTCGTGATCGGATTGCCGCAGTAGGTGTGGCCGTCGTAAAACGTGCGGTCTTTTCCGGGCTCGTTGCGGAAGGTGTCGTAGATCGCGTCGGTCACGATCGTCGCGCTCATGGGCAGCGTGCCGCCGGTCAGCGCCTTACCGAGGCAGAGGATGTCGGGCACGATGCCGGCCACGTCGCATGCGAACACGCCACCGGTGCGGCCGAAACCGACGGCAATTTCGTCGGCGATCAGTAGCAATCCGCGCGCGTCGCACAGCGCACGCACGCGCCGCAGATACTCCGGATGATGGATGCGGATGCCGGCGGCGCCCTGGCAGAGCGGCTCGAGGATGATCCCGGCGATCTCGGCCTCGTGCTCATTCACGATGCGTTCCATCGCGGCGAAGGCCTCGATCGCGTGCGCGCGGTCGGCGGCGTCATCCGTGTTGGCGGCGCGGTGTGGCGCGGGGGCGACGAAGGACTTGATCAGCGCACCGTCGAAGGGCGCGTGGAAGGTTGGCACGAATCCCACACCGACGGCGCCAAGTGTGTCGCCGTGGTATCCCTCGTCGAGCGCGACGAAGCGGTTTTTTCCGCGCACGCCCTGGTTGTGCCAATACTGAATCGCAATCTTGAGCGCGGCTTCGGTCGCGCTGGCGCCGTCGGAGGCGAAATAGCACCGTGTCAGGTCGCCCGGCGCGATCTCGGCGAGACGCGCGGCGAGTTTCACCGCGAGCGGATGCGTCTGGTTGCCGAGGATCGCATGTTGCAGCACGCCGGCCTGCTCGCGAATCGCGGCGACGATGCGCGGATGGCTGTGCCCCAGCGCGACCGCCCACCACGACGCGATGCCGTCCATCACCGCGCGGCCGTCGCGATCGTACAGGTACACGCCCTCGGCGCGCTCGAAACTGATCCACGGCGCGGCTTCGTACGCATTGATGTCGGTGTACGGATGCCACAGGTGGCGATAGTCGAGTTCCTGCAGCGTGTCGGTGCGAATCACCATCGGCCTCATCCCAGTTCGGGAAACACCCGCGCCAATCCGGGCAGGAATTTCTCTGAACCCTGCAGCGCCTTCGCCGGATTCGCGGCGAAATCCGGCAGAAAATCCATGTTACCCAAGATCGGCGCCTTGCCGAAAGTCTCCACCGCGCGGGGGTTGTCCGCGCGAATGAAATCCACCGGCATGTTCTCGGTTTCGTTAAACACGATGCCCGCGATCGGCACGTTCGCATGACGCAGCGCGTCCAGCGACAGCAGCGAATGGTTAATCGTGCCGAGTCCGCGCCGCGCGACGAGGATGACGGGCATTGCGAGGCGCTTCATTAGATCAAGCGTCGTTTCGGTTTCGGTCAGCGGCGCATAGATTCCGCCCGCGCCTTCGATGAGCAGGACGTCGTATAGATCGAGAAGTTGCCGCGCGCAGGTTTCGATACGGGCGAGATCGGGATATATTTTCACCATACGCCCCGCGAGATGCGGCGAGCATGCGGGTTCGTAGCAATACGGTTGCATGAGGCGCACGTGATCGGCCGGCGGACGAAACTCAGCGGCGGCCCGGTGAATCGCCAAATCCGGCGCCATCCACAGCCCGTCGCACATCGCCGCTCCGGTCTGCACCGGCTTCATCGTCGCCGCATTTACACCGCGCAGGCGCAGCACGCGCAGGATCGCGGCGGTGACGGCGGTCTTGCCGACGCCGGTGTCCGTGCCGGTGATGAAATAACCGCGGCCGGGCATTACACCTTCGCAGACTGCAGCACAGCCGCGATCGTAACGGCCGCATGTGCCAGGTCATCGCGCGAATGGGCCAGCGTTACCGAGAGCCGCAGGCGCGCCGTGCCGTAAGGCACGGAGGGCGGACGAATGGCCGTCTCCAGAATGCCGCGCTCGAACAGCGCATCGGACAGTGCGACGGCGGCTTCGTTCGAGCCGACGATAATGGGGATGATCGGCGAGCGGTGCTCTTCGACATCGATTCCATGGCGGCGCAACTCCGCGCGGAAAAACTTCGCGCGATCCAATAGCTCTGTACCGAGGTTCGGCTCGGTCATCACAATACGCGCTGCTTCGAGTCCCGCGCCCACACAGGCCGGCGCGAGACCGGTGGAGAAAATGAAACTCCGCGCGCGGTTCACGAGCAGATCGATGAATTCCGCGGTGCCTGCGACGAATCCGCCGCCACCGCCGAGCGACTTTGCCAGATTGGCCGAGATCGCGTCCGGCTTTACACCGAGCTCCGCCGAGAGTCCCGCGCCTTGACCATATATCCCCAAGCCGTGCGCTTCGTCGACATATAGAAAGGCACCGTGTGCCCGCGCGGCGTCCGCGATTTCGCGCAGCGGGGCCAGGTCGCCGTCCATGCTGAATACGGCATCCGTAATCACCACTTTGCGGCCCGGCACATCGCAGGCGCGCAGCAGTTCGGCCAGATGGGCCGCGTCCGCGTGCCTATATATATGCACCTGTGCGCGCGACAGCCGGCAGCCGTCCACGAGGCTCGCGTGGTTCAGGCGGTCCGAGAAAATCGCGTCGCCCGGCCCGGCCAGCGCCTGCAGCGCACCGACGTTCGCCTGGTATCCGCTCGGAAACACGAGGGACGCTTCGTGGTGCGTGAGCGCGGCGAGCTGCGCCTCCAGCGTCTCGTGCAGATCGAGGTGGCCCGTCATCAGCCGCGACGCCGTCGCGCCGGAGCCGAAACGATCGATCGCCTCTTGCCCTGCGCGCTTCAGGCGCGAATCATTCGCGAGATCGAGGTAGTCGTTCGACGAAAAATTCAGCACTGGGCGGCCGTCGATCTCAAGCAGCCCGCCCGCCTCCGGCAAGGCGTGAAGGCGCCGCCGCAGTCCCTCGGCGTCGAGGCGGTCCAGCTCCTGATGAAAGTCGTCGCGCGCGTGCATACAGCCCAACAGGGTACGCAACGGCGCGGAAAACGGCAAGGCGCGGGCCCGCTTGAGCGCGAGGCACTGTGCCCGTCATGCTGGACGCATGGGAACCATCGCCGAGACCACGCACCGCCTCGAAACGGGCCGCCTGATTGCGATCGTGCGCGTGAAAGCGCCGGCCGATCTGTCCGCGATTGCGGAGGCTATTGCCGCAGGCGGCATCGACGCGATCGAGTTCACGCTCAACTCGCCCGGTGCACTGGACGGCATCGCACAAGCGGTCCAGCGACTCGCCAATCGCGCGATCATTGGCGCAGGCACGGTGATGACCGGCGAAGTGGCCAGCCGCGCCGCGGCGGTCGGGGCGCGTTTCATTGTGTCGCCTATTTCCTCGAAGGAATTGATCGACGCGGCGCACGCGCACGGCTGCGCGATTCTTCCGGGGGCCTACACGCCCACTGAAATTCACGCCGCGCATGCCCTGGGCGCGGACCTCATCAAATTGTTTCCGGCGGCGGGACTCGGTCCGAATTATGTGCGCGAAGTGCTCGCGCCGATGGAATTCTTGAAGCTGGTGCCGACGGGCGGCGTAACGGTGGAAAACGCGGGCAGCTTTCTCAGCGCCGGCGCCGCGGCACTCGCGCTGGGCACGAGCGTGTGCAAGCCGGAGTGGGTCGCCGCAAAGGATTACGCCGCGATGGAACGCGCCGCGCGCGCGATGCGCGACGCCGTGACCGCGTGGGAACGGGGAGACCGCCGATGAACCTGCCGAAGATGCACTACGTCGCCGACCCGATGTGCTCGTGGTGCTGGGGATTTGCGCCCGTGATTGCACAGATCCGCGCGGACTTCGATGAGCATCTCGACATCCAGCTTATCTGCGGCGGCCTGCGCCCCGGGACCTCCGAGGAATTCACCGAAGACTGGCGGCAGTTCGTGCTGCACCACTGGCACGAAGTGAACCGCGCGACGGGCCAGCCCTTTAACTACGACCTCGCGATGCCCGCCGGCTGGCGCTACGACACCGAGCCTTCCGCGCGCGCGGCCGTCGCCGTGCGGCAACTCTCGCCCGGCGCCGCGATCGATTTTCTCGAGGCCGCGCAGCACGCGTTCTACGCCGAGAACCGCGACGTGACCGACGAAGCCGTGCTTGCCGATCTTGCAGAGGATGTCGGCGTCGCGCGCTACGAGTTCCTCGAAAAGTTCAACGACCCGATGACGAAATGGAGCGCGCAGTCGGACTTCGCCCGCGCGCGCGGCTACGGCATCACGGGCTTCCCCAGCGCAATCCTCGAAGACGACCGCGAGCCCATCTTGCTCACCTTCGGTTATCGCCCGTACGACGTGCTGAAGCCGCGCATCGAGCAGTGGCTGGAAGAGGCAGTAACGGAATAACTCCACATAAAACGGTGCTATAATGTCGGTATGGTAAACCTTTCACCTGAACTCGAAGCGGAAATCCGCCGCCAGGCGGCGGAATTGGGCGACATGCCTATTGAGGATTTCCTGCGTGAAGCGCTGAAAGCGTTTTCGCGCGAACGCGCCCTTGAGGACGCGATACTTGAAGGCTTCGATGGCGAGGAAATTCCGGTTACTTCAGAGACCATCGCTCAAATTCGCGAAGAAGGTCTCGCCCTGCTGCGGAAAATACAAGGCCATTGAGGCTACGCGTCGTCCAGTCTCGCCGGACAAGTCGCGATTTGACCGAGCATTTCGCATTCATCGCGCACGATAACGCCGACGCTGCATTTAGATTCCTAGATGCATACGATGCAGCCACTCGAAGACTATCAGAATTCCCCGAGATCGGAACCATCCGACACGTAGAGTCCAAGCACAATATTCGGCTTTGGAAACTAGATGGATTTGACAATTATCTCGTCGTATATCAAACGCGAGCAGACTCGATTTACGTAGTCCGTGTCTTGCACGCTGCGCAAGATTACACGCGCACGTGATACTCAGAACCCAATCTTCTTCTGCGGCAACGTCTCTTCGAGGATCTTGTCCGCGCGCTTTTTGCGGTAGGCTTCGATCTTCTTGAGCAGCTCCGGATTGCTGAGGCCGAGGATGCTTATGGCGAGCAGCGCGGCGTTGGTCGCGCCCGCCTTGCCGATCGCGAGCGTGCCGACCGGAATGCCGCCCGGCATCTGCACGGTGGAGAGCAACGAGTCGAGTCCGTTCAACACGCTCGGGATCGGAACGCCGAGAACGGGTTTCACGGTTTTGGACGCCACGACGCCCGCGAGGTGCGCCGCGCCACCCGCGCCGGCGATGAATACCTGGCAGCCGCGCTTCTCGGCGTCCTTCATGAATTCCACCAGCGCTTCGGGCGTGCGGTGCGCCGAGAGCGCGCGGCATTCGTGCGGAATGCCGAATTCGTCGAGCGTTTCGGATACGGCGCCCATCGTGTCCCAATCCGACTTGCTGCCCATCAACACCGCGACCTGAATTTTGTTTGAATCAGCCATGAAAACATGCCCTTCCGTAACGATTCCGGGGAAGACGCCACGGTACCAATCGCGCGCGCGGACAGTCAACCCGCGTGGGTGGAATGCACGCCGCTCCGGCACCGGTTATACTGGCGCAAACCCACTCCCGATCCGGAGGTATTGATCGATGAAGCGCGCGCTAGCCCTTATTCTCTGTCTCGCATTTACCGCCACGCTGGCCACGGCGGACAGCCTGCCGTTTGAGCAAAAGCAGGACCTGCTCTACGGCGAAGTGGACGGCGTCGGCCTGTTGATGGACGTGTTCACGCCGACCGGCACGAAAAACGGCCTCGCGATCGTCGACATTGCGAGCGGCGCGTGGCACGGTGACCGCGGCAAGATCAACGACCACAAGATGGCGCAGATGTACAACATCTTCTGTGGCAAGGGCTACACGGTCTTCGCCGTGCGCCCTGGCACGCGCGGGCGCTTCACCGCGGAGGATATGGTCGCGAATGTGAAGAAGGGCATTCGCTGGGTAAAGGCGCATGCGGACGACTATGGCATTGATCCTGATCGCATCGGGCTGACGGGCGCGTCCGCCGGCGGACACCTTGCGGCGCTGACGACCGTCACGCGCGAGGACGGCGATCCGAATGCGAAGAATCCACTGAACCGCTTCAGCACCGATGTCGCGGCTGTGGGCATTTTCTTCCCGCCGACGAACTTCCTGAAATGGGGCGACGGCGGCATGCCGGACTTCAAACTCATCGGCGACATTCTGTTCACGGACGGCGTCGCCGGGCGCACGCCGGAAGAAATCGAAGCCAAGGCGCGCGCGATTTCGCCGGGACTGCTGGTCACCGCGAAGACGCCGCCGTTCCTGATCTGGCACGGCGACGCGGATCCGCTCGTGCCGCTGCAGCAGTCGGAGTTCTTCGTGGAGAAACTCAAGGGCGTCGGCACCGATGTCGAGTTCTACATTAAGCCGGGCGGCGCGCACCCGTGGATGACGATCCCGGAAGAAGTCGCGAAGATGGGCGACTGGTTCGACACAAAGCTGGCGAAGAAGTAGCTAGAAAATCGCGCGGCTCGCGAGCCAACCGAATACACACAGCACGCCTCCTGCAAGCGCTTGCAGGAGGCAACCGATGCCTTCGAGAAAATCGAAGGCGCCGAACACGACATCCCACCATCGCGTTCGATCATCGCTGCTCGACGGAATCACGATCTCCGGCTTTTGCGGCCAAAGCGGACGATTCAGTACGCGACCAATCGATTTAAGAGCATCCACGACCCGCGACATAATTAGTTTTCCTATCGAATAAATACCTGCGAAACGGAAAACCATTCGCCGCGCAAATAAAGGCTCCCCCATGGCCTTTTCGTGTTGTATTATGGCGATAATCTAATTTCGTGGCCGCAGCTGCGCGCCACCATTACCGGGAGGAGTTGAGGTCATGCGCAAACTGTTTTTGGGCGTTGCAACACTGCTGGTGTCGCTGTCGATGGGTGCGGCATTCGCGGAAGATCCGAGCCCCGTCGTTTCCGATGCTGAAATGAAGGAACTGCTGGCGCTCGTCGATCAAACGCAAGCGGAGTTGGTGTCCCGCATCACGGGTCTGACCGATGAACAATGGAATTTTAAGGCGGCGCCGAACCGCTGGTCCGTCGGCGAATGCGTCGAGCACATCGCACTTTCCGAACGCGGCATCCTGGCGGGTGTCCAGCAGGCGATCGCGGGTCCGGTCGATCCGGAATGGGCCACGAAGTCGGCGGGCAAACTCGCGATCGTGAAGTCCGCCGTGCCGAATCGTGGAGCGCAGGGCAAGGGCGGGTTCCAGGCGCCAGAGCCGCTGCAGCCGGTGAACAAGTGGAACCGTCAGCAAGGCATTGAAGAATTCTACGCGGCGCATGGCCACTACCGCGCGTATGTTGAAACGATGAACCGCGAGATCAAGAACCACGGCATGCCGCATCCGGTGCCCGCGCTGGGCTGGCTGAACGGGTATGACTGGTTGAATATGATTCTGTATCACACAGTTCGTCACACGAAGCAATTGATCGAAGTGCAGGAAGATCCGAACTACCCGAAAGCCGCCGCGGCGACGGGTGGGCGCTAATTTAAAAGTTGGTGTTTCACGGTAGTGCGGCTGCGTCGGGCGGCCGCACTACCGGAGGGTCTGGTCGTGAAGCATCATCTACCGTGTGCACTCGCCGCAGTCCTAATTCTCGCTTCGCACGCTGCGCTCGCAGCCGATGACGCGCCCAGCCCTTACGTCACGGACGAAGAATATGCCACGCTTGTCAAAGAGATGGACGAGGCGCAAGATCTTCTGCTCGGCTACATCTCCGGACTCACGGATGAGCAGTGGAACTTCAAGCAGAACCCGAGCCGTTGGTCGGTGGGTGAATGCACAGAGCACATCGCGCGTTCGGAGCGTGCGCTGCTCGAGCAAGTGAAGCAGATCATCGCATCGCCACGCGATCCTGAATGGTTCACACGCACGAAGGGCAAGACCGACCTGCTGCGCCAGGTCGTGCCGAACCGCGGGCCGCAGGGCCAGGGCGGCGTGCAGGCGCCGACGGAAATTCGTCCGAGTGAAAACTGGAACCGATCGCGGGCCATTCGCGAGTTCTACGCGGCGCACGGCGAAGTGCGCGCGTTCATCGAGATGATGGACCGCAGCATCAAGGATCACACGCAGGAAAGCCCGGCCGCGGTGCTCGGCTGGATGAATGCCTACGATTACCTCAACATCATCCCGCTGCACGTCATGCGCCACAGCAAGCAGATCCTCGAAGTGCAGCAGGACGCGAACTATCCGAAGGCGCCGGTCGGCACGCCGCAAAACGCCGCCGCGGGCAAAGCACCGAGCCCCGTCGTGAGCGATGAGGAAATCGCGCAGCTCTTCAAAACGATCGACGAAGGCCAGGACATGCTGGTCGGCCTCATCAGCGGCATGACGAATGAGCAGTGGTCCTTCAAACAAAATCCCGACCGCTGGTCTGTCGCGGAGTGTGTGGAGCACATTACGCGCACGGAAGGCGCGATCCTGATGATGGTGCAACAGACCTTGACCGGCCCGCGCGACCCCGAATGGTTCACGCGCACCGACGGCAAGCTGGACCTCGTGCGGCAGGTCGTACCGAATCGGAATCCCGGCGGCGTTGGTGGGTTTAAGGCCCCGTTCGAGGTTTCACCGACTCAGAACTGGAGTCGCGAGCAGGCGATCCGGGAATTTTACAAATCACACGGCATGTTGCGGTCGTACGTCGAAACCATGCAGCGCGACATCAAGGACCACACTTTCGAAAATCCCTTCCCGCAAATTGGCTGGCTCAACGCCAACGACTGGCTGAATCTTGCCGCGCTGCACGTCATGCGGCATAGTAAGCAAATAATCGAAGTGCAACAGGATCCAAACTACCCCAAAGCCACAAAGTAATCGCGGAGGTTATTCGACATGCGAAACCGATTCATCGCGCTCGTCGTCCTGCTGCTTGCGCCGGCGGCGCTCGCCGTCGCGGACGATCCCAGTCCTTATCTCACCGACGAGGAATTCGCCGACCTCGTGAAGGAGATGGACTCCTCGCAAGACATGCTGCTTGGGTTGATCTCGGGCCTGAGCGATGAGCAGTGGAACTTCAAACAGAATGCCGATCGCTGGTCGGTGGGCGAGTGCGCCGAGCACATCGTGCGCTCCGAGCATGCCTTGTTCGACTATGCGAAAAATGCGATGAAGAACCCGCCCGACCCCGAGTGGTTCACGCGCACGAAGGACAAGGCGGACTTTCTGCGCAAGGTAATGCCGAACCGCAACCCGGGCGGCGTGGGCGGCGCGCAGGCGCCGATGGAAATCCGGCCGACGGAGCACTGGGACCGCGCGAAGACGATCCAGGAGTTCTACAAGATCCACGGTGAGGTGCGCGCGTATATCGAAACCATGCCGCGCGAGATCAAGAACCGCACCTTCGAGCATCCGTTCCCGATCTTCAATTGGCTGAACGCCTACGACTGGCTGCTGTACGTGCCCCTGCACACCGTGCGCCACAGTAAGCAGATCGTTGAAGTGCAGCAGGACCCGAACTACCCGAAGAAGCCAGCGCCGGTCTCGGCCGCGGCGAAATAAGGCAGTATGCATTCTTGAATGTCTCCTAGGGACAATCGAGAATAGTCACAGGGACGGCTACTCCGGCATCCCGGGTAGCCGTCCCGCGATTTTTTAGCCGGAAGGATTGGAGACAGCGCAATGAAGATTTGCATGGCGGGCGCGATGGGCCGCATGGGCCGCCGCATCCTGGAACTGGCCGTGGGCACGCTGGATACCGGTGTGGGCGGGGCTTTTGACCTGCCGCAGCAGGCCGGCACGGAAATTCAGATCGGCGCCGAGTCCGGCAAGCCGCAAAGCATCGCGCTGGCGAAGGACGCGGCCGCGGCGCTCGCGAATGCCGACGTTCTCATCGACTTCACTTCGCCGACGGCGACGCTGCAGAACGTGGCCGCCGCGGCAAAGGCCGGCAAGCCCGCTGTCGTCGGCACGACGGGCCTGAACGAAAGCGAGCGCGCGAAGCTTGCTGAATATGCCAAGCAGATTCCGATCGTGTTCGCGCCGAATACCAGCGTCGGCGTAAATCTTTTGTTCAAGCTAACGCAGCAGGTCGCGAAGACACTGGGCCTCGAGTACAACGTCGAGATCACCGAAGTGCACCACAATCAAAAAGTGGACGCGCCCAGTGGCACCGCCGTGCGCTTGGCGGAGCGTGCCGCCGAGGGCCTCGGACTCGAATATCCCGGCGAGGCGATTTACGGCCGCGAAGGCATGACGGGCAAACGGCCCGCGCGGCAAATTGGTGTGCACACGCTGCGCGGCGGTGACGTCGTGGGTGAGCACACGGTGGCCTTCTTCGGCAAGGGCGAGCGCATTGAGTTGACGCATCGCGCGCACAGCCGCGACACCTTCGCGCGCGGCGCGCTCGTGGCGGCGCGGTTCGCCGTGAAAGCGCAGCCCGGCCTCTACGACATGCAGGATGTGCTCGGCCTGAAATAAAAACGGCGGCCGCACATCTGTGCAGCCGCCGTCGGGATAGTCCTGTTTACTTGCGCCGGATGCGCACGCCGCCGCTGAAGGCTTCCACGTCCACGCGCCCGCTGCCGTCGCCGGTTTTGAAGCTAAGGTGCTTTTTGCCGGAGGTCGGCGCGCCGGGAAGTTCGACGTTGATTCCACCGGAAAAGCTGTTGAGGTCGAACTCCGCGCCGACGTCTTCGGTGAACGTGATCTCGATGCCGCCGCTGAGCGTGTTCAGGTCGAACCGGCCGCCGGAGGCCATGCTACCTTCGTAATCCAGCCCGCCGGACACGCTTTCGGACGAAAACTTCGACAGCTTCCCGCCCTTGACCGTGACGCGGCCGCTCACGGATTCCGCTTCGACTTCGTTCTGCACGCCTTCGATGGTCACGCCGCCGCTGACGGACTCCGCCGAGACGGAGGTCGGCGTGCCGCGCACGTTGATGCCGCCGCTGACGCATTCGGCGTCGACGGACTTCACGGCGTCCTCGATGTTGATCCCGCCGCTCGTGGTCGAGGCCTCGATATCGCCGGTGCATTCGCTTACCTTCACGCCGCCGCTCACGGTTTCCACATCGACACGCGCGCCCTGAATTCCGCGCGCTTCAACGCCGCCCGACACCGTGTGCGCATCCACACTCACACGGCGCGGCACGTGAATCGTCAGCTCGGACTTAATCTTCATGTCGCGCCGGTGATTCTGCGGAATTTTCACGGTCACTTCGGCTTCGCTGCCGTCGATCTCAAACTCCAACTCTTCGACATCCTCGCCAATGTAGCCTTCGACGTGAATTTCATCGTTGTCCCAGCCGAGGACCGTAATCCGGCCGGCCACGTTTTCGATTTCAATTTCGCTCACGCCGGCCGCGGGCTTGTGCAGATCCACCGGTCGCGAATTGCCCGCGCCGGAGTCTCCCAATACCAAGTGCGGCGCGATGGCCGTCGTGAAGAAGGGCGTCGCTTGCGCCATGAGTTCGCGCATCGCGTTGCCGGCCTCTTCCAGCGCCCCGCGCGACTCCTCGAACACTTCGCGCAGCGCCTCGCGGATTTCATCGCGCTCGCTGCCGCTGATCTGAATATGAATGTCATCGTGGCCGCGTTCACGCTCCGCGTTCATCTCGGCATGCGCCTCGTCGAGCGCTTCACGCAGCGATTCGATGATGTCTTTGCTGATTTCCTGCGCGTCGCGTTCGATCTCTTCGATGTCTTCCTTCTGGATGACGATCACGTCGTCATCGTCGTCGGATCGGCCCCGATCGTCCGCCCACACCGCGCCGCACAGCAACGCCGCCAATGCACATGCCCATGCTTTAGACAGCATCGTCTTCTCCTTTGTTCTGGTCCACAGTGTCGCCCGCATCCGCCTTGCTATCCGCCAGTTTCACCGCCTGCTGCAGCAGGTCGACTTCGCTTCGATACGCCGCATACAACAACCGCTCAAGCTTCGGGCTCTGCGGCTCGGCCGCGAGCGCCGTCTCAATCTCCGTCACCGCCGCCGCGATCACGGACAGGTTTTCCTCAACGACCGCGAAGGTCGCCGGCGCGATTTCCGCCTTGCGCTCTTCGAGCAGCGCCACCAACTCCTTGCGCGCATCGAGGTACTGCGCGGTCACGCGCTGCAATTCGGCGTCGGCTTCCGGGAGCGGCTTTTCCGCCACGGTTACCGGGGGTGTTGGCGGGGTGGGCGTTGTCGTATTCGTGCGCCTCAGCAAGGCCGGCACATTGAGCATCAGCACGACAATGGCGGCTGCGGCGAGGCCATAAGACCACCACGCGATCCGCTGCGCTCCACGGCGCGACCGATTGAACATCACCACATTGCTCTCGTCCGCGCCGATCTTCTCGGCCACGCCGGCCCACAGGTCGCGTTCCGGCGCAATCTCGCACGGCAACGCGCTCGCCTGGGTACTGAGCGCGCGCAGGGCGTCCGCCTCGGCGCGCAGCTCTGCGTCGGACGCGAGCCGCGCCTCAAACGCGCGACGTTCCTCTTCCGGCAGTACGCCGTCGAGATAGTCGTTCAGTTTCTCGTATGTGTCGTCGTTCATCATCGTGATAACGCCTCGCGCAACAATCTGCGTGCGCGGTGCAATTGCGCCTTCGTTGTGCCGGAAGCGATGCCCATCATTTCGGCGATCTCCTCGTGGCGATACCCTTCAATCTCATACAGCACGAAGACCTGTCGTGCGCCTTCGGGCAGTGTGGCGATGGCGGCTTCCAGATCCACCCGCTCGCCCGGCGCCTCGTTGCGCGCCGGGGTATCGGGCAAGCCGTTCTCGTCGGCCAGCGTCACGCGATCGGTACGCCGCGCGCGGGATCGCTGGTCGGTCAACACAAGATTGACGGTAAGGCGATGCAACCAGGTGGAGAAGGCCGCGTCGCCCCGAAACGAATTCAACTTTTCCCACGCGCGCACGAAGGCTTCTTGCGTGAGCTCTTCGGCGCGCGTGCGGTCGCGCACCATGCGCAGGCACAGCGCGTAGACCCGGCCGAGATTCTCCCGATACAGCGCCTCAAACGCACGCGCGTCACCCTCGCGGGCGCGACGCACCAGCTCCCCCGGCTCGCGCACGGGTGATGCTGAATCCGCCTGAACCACCGACGGCGCGCTGTATCCTGGTAGGCGCTCGGCCATTAACATCGTTCGCCCGATAAGATGCTTCGCAGGCCTAAAGGGTTTGGAATGCCTTGCAAGTTATTACACGGCAAGCACTTGCATAAGTTCCGCATAGGCCGGATCGAAGCGTGAAGGGCGCTCCCACGCGTCGGACAAAGGCCGCAACACTACGTCGCGGCCGTCCACACCCGCCATTAGACCAGACTTCCCGTCTCGCAGTGCTTGCACCGCGCACATGCCCAGCCGCGCGGCCAGAATCCGGTCAAAGGCGGTCGGCGATCCGCCGCGCTGCAGGTGGCCGATCACCGACACGCGGTAGTCCTTGAAGCTCGACCGCTCGGCGACTTGCTTGGCAATCGCGGCGGCGTCGCCCGCTTCGTCGCCTTCGGCGACCACGATGATGCTCGAACGCTTCGCGCGCTTGTTGGCGTTGTTCAGGGTCTGCACGAGCTCGTCGATGTTGGTCGGCGTCTCGGGCACGAGCACAAATTCCGCGCCGCCCGCGATCGCGGAAAACATCGCGATGAATCCGTTGCGGCGTCCCATCACTTCGACATAGAACAAGCGGTCGTGTGACTCCGCCGTATCGCGCAGGCGGTCGATCGCTTCGAGGGCCGTGTTCAACGCCGTATCGAAGCCAATCGTGAAGTCCGTGCCGCCGATGTCGTTGTCGATGGTGCCCGGCATGCCAATGCAGCGAATGCCGTGCTCGCGGTTCAGCGCCTGCGCTCCGCGATAGGTGCCGTCGCCACCGATCACGACGATGCCTTCCACGCCGCGCTTGGCCAGTTGTTCCGCGGCCTTCGCGCGGCCCGCCGGCTCCATGAATTCCTGGCTGCGCGCCGTGCGCAGCACCGTGCCGCCGCGATTGATGATCCCGCCCACGTCGCGCGGGCCCATGGGCACGATGTCGCCCTCGATCAGGCCTTGGTAGCCCCGGCGGATTCCGTACACCGTCATGCCGTGGCGGCACGCAGTGCGCACGACGGCGCGGATGCCCGCGTTCATGCCGGGGGAGTCGCCCCCACTGGTCAATACACCGATGGTCTTCACTCGGGATCATCCTCCACGTTTTGGTCCGTATGTTCTTCGACCGCGGGCACGACGGGTGTTTCCTCGCCCGATTCAAATTCCACCGCGGGCCACATCACCGTGGCCGCAGGTTCCAAACTGCGTGCGCGCCACTCGGCCAGCGCGGCCGTCGCCTTCGCCTCGATCTCGCGGCCGGCCGCTTCGAGCGCGCGCGCGGCATCCGACAATCGCGCCACTTCGTTGCGCAAAAACGCCAGACGCTGCACGCTCAGCGCGCCGGAGTCGCTCGATTCGGGGAACCGCTGCAGCCATTCCGTGCAGGTGTCCATCGTCTTGTCGAGGGGCTCGAGTAGGGGTTCTTCGAGCTCCTGCTCCAGCACCGCGATCAGTTCCGCCATGGTGGCGAAGTCGCGGATCATGGGGATCGCGTGGCGCGTTTCCACAATGCCGCGCCGCCATCCTTCTTCCAGCGCGGGCAAGCTGCGCAGCAGTGCAAAAAAATGCAGGCGCACGGGCCTTGGGTATTCGTATTGTGCGAGCGCCTCGATCGAGGGCGCGGTCTCCGGCGCGACGGCGTTCAGCTCCGCGAGGTGTTCCACGTGCGGCGCCGCCAGCGCGCGCACCCGCGCCACCAGCGCGTCGCGCAGTATCGTTCCGCCGGCACCGCGCACATACCAGGCATCGGCGTTCGACGATGGCAGCATGATCATCCCATCGGGACGGCCCGCGTCGCCCAGCGGATTGCCGAAGGCATCGAGCACGTTCCAGGTCGCGCCGGCGCCGGGGGCCAACGCTGCCATCGGCATTGCGGAGTCCCGCACGATCGTCACGATGCACCACGTATCCGGCGACGCCGTCGGGCTCAACCGGAAAATCCACGATTCGTTTGCGCCGGGCTCGGTGACGCGGCCGAGGTTCTTCGCGCCGGCGAGATGAAACTGCGCTGCGGCAAGCACCGCGAGGGCGCCGGTGAATCCTTCGGGGGTTTCGATCGATTCCTGGGCAATCAATGCGCTGCGCCCCGGCGCGATCACGGATTCCACCAGCGAGCCCAGCAGATCCTGCGCGGTGCCCGTCATGGCGGGTGCCAATTCCACCAGCAACGGCATGCGCTCAATGCCCGAGCGCGCCGCCGTGGCCGCCAGCGCCTCGGCGTTTTCGGGCGTGCACACGAGCGTCTGCGGCGGCGCGGCACTCGCGCGCACCAAAATTGCCGAAGCGTCGCGCGACGACCCGACGCGCAATCCCCAGCGCGCGGAAGGATCGATGCTGTGTACGGCGTTCGCCTCGCGCAGGGCTTCGCGCGGACTCAGTGTGCCGCCGACGCTCCACAGATCCACACCGTCTGCCAGCGCCTTTGTCGCGGATTCGATGGAGCGTGGATGACGGCCATTGGAGGCCGTGATTCGCACATGAATGGGTCCATTGCCGGGCTGCGCGAACCCGGCGATTTCGGCATCGAGCTCGGGCCATTCCAGCGGCACCTGCACGCCGGCACCCACGCACTGCGCGGCATACCGCGCAGCGGGCGACGGCCACGCAAGCGCAATGATGGCGCCTTCCGCGCTGGACGGCGTCGGCCGATCGATGCGCACGAGCGCGCGTTCCACCGCGGGTTCTCCCGGTGCACTGCGCACGTGAAATACATGCGGCCCGCGCAGGGTGGGCAGGTCGTCCATCGTGAGCCACTTCGCGCGCTCCGGCGCCATCTCCAGCAAACCGGCGGACCAGTTCGCGCGGCGGCCGTCGGGCAATTCGGCTTCAATCTCCGGCGTCGCAACGGTGTTCACGTCCGCGAGCACCTGCACGACGAGCGGTTCATCGGTGAAGAAAATCGGCGCGGGCTGATCGGGTGCGAGACGCACTTCGACAGTCTGTGCCACGACAAACGCGAGCGTGTAAGCGGCGAGCGCGAGCATCCGCGGGTTACTGCGTGGACAGGATGAAGGGATTCGTGGCGCGTTCGGCGCCGATGGTCGTGGCGGGGCCGTGGCCGCTGAACACGACGGTTTCATCCGGCAGCACGAGCAGCTTGGTGTGGATGGATTCCATGAGCTGGTCGTAGTCCCCGCCCGGAAGATCGGTGCGGCCGATGGACCCTTGAAACAACACGTCGCCGCCGATGACAAAGCCGTCGCCAATGAGTGCGATATGCCCCGGCGCATGGCCCGGCACATCCACAATCCGCAACTCGACGTTGCCGACCTTGAGCGTATCGCCTTCGGCGATCAGGCGGTCCGGCTGGGGCGAGGGTGCCACGGATATGCCGAACATCCGCCCCTGCGCGGGCACGCTGGGCAGCATCTGGGCGGCGTCGGCGTGGCACACGAATTCGGCGTTGGTGCGCTGCTTCACTTCGGCGTTCCCGCCGACGTGGTCGATGTGCGCGTGGGTGTTGACCAGCAGGGTGACCTTGTGGCCCTCGAGCGCGTCGAAGAGTTCCTTCGCCGGCTCGCCCGGATCGATCACCATCGCTTCGCCGCCGTCGAAAATGACGTAGCAATTTTCGGCGAACGGCGTCATTACGAACGATACGATTTCCACCCCGCCCACCTCCCCGGAAAACGATTGACAAATGATAGCACACGGCACGCGCATCAAAATGAAACCGCGGCGGGACCGAAGCCCCGCCGCGGGATGCAGTACAGTGAGGAAAACCTCAGCCGACGGCCTTGATTTCCACGGTCGCGCCCGACGGCTCGACCTTCTTCTTGATGTCTTCGGCTTCGGCCTTCGACACGCCGGTCTTGATCGGCTTCGGCGCGCCGTCGACGAGGTCCTTCGCTTCCTTCAGGCCCAGGCCGGTGACCGCGCGCACTTCCTTGATCACCGCGATCTTCTGCGCGCCCGCGTCCTTCAGGATCACGTCGAATTCGGTCGGCTCGGCCGCAGCTTCCGCCGCGCCACCGCCGCCGCCCGCCGGCATTGCGCCCATCATCATCGGGGCCGCCGCCTTCACGCCGAACTTCTCTTCCGCCGCCTTGATGAACTCGCTCAGTTCGAGCACGGTCCAGCCGGCGATCTGATCCAACACGCCATTGATATCTGCTGCCATTTCCTGTCTCCCTGGCCGCTATGCGGCCGAATTTGCAATGTTTGTTGTTGCACTAAAGCGCGCGACGTTACGCCGCGGCGCCGCCTTCTTTCTGACGTTTGATTGCGTCGATAACGCCCACGAAATTGCGCGGGACGGCCGACATGACACCGACAAAGTTCTGCAGCGGGGCTGCCAACACGCCGACCAACTGACCCAGCAACTGTTCGCGCGAGGGCAGGTCTGCGATCGCTTCAAGCATCTTGGCGTCAACGGGCTTGCCGTCGAGAATGCCGCCGTTGATCTTTACCTTGTCGACGTCCTTCGAGAATTCCTTCAGGATTTTTGCGGGGGCCGCGGCGTCCTTGCTGAACGCCCAAATCGTCGGGCCATCCATGTATTTGGCGGCTTCTTCGAGATTGAGTTCCCGCAGCGCACGCGTCGCCAGGGTGTTTTTGTACACCTTGAAGTGGATCTTCTGTGCGCGCATTTTCGAACGAAGCTGCGTGACTTGCTCCACGGTAATGCCCTGGTATTGGCTGGCAATCGCGATCGAACAATCCTTCAAGCGCGCCACCATTTCCGCTACTGCTTCTTCTTTTTCTGGTCGTGCCATCTGTACACCTCCTTCCAGAGAGATTTCGATAATCGCGCGCCGAAAAACAAAAATGCCGCACCGTGAGGTTCACGGCGCGGGCACAAGTTTCACCCTCATCGGGCACCCAAAAGGCACCCTATGGCCGCTGTCTCTGTAGGCGATTTTTAAGGCTCCGAGGAGCCGCCGACGGTCTACGACGCGCGGGTCGTTTACTGCTTAGCTTGAAAAGCATACCAAACGGCGGAAGCTGGAATCAATACCAGAGCACCTATTCGTAGCGCCGCCGTCCCGGCGGCAAAAGCACGCTTCCATGCGCGCTACGAACCCACACTCGCCAATAACGTCACTCTTCTTTCCATACGGACGCCTATCCTTTGCCGCCGAGACGGCGGCGCTACGAAAGGTATAATGACCCTAAAAGCCGAGGGGGACGCCGTGAACCGTATCCGATTTATCTCATTTTTCGCCGCCATCGCCTCGGTTTCGCTAGCCCTCGTTGGCTGTAACGGCCCCAAGGGCGCGGGCATTCGCTCCGTCGATCGCGTGGCCACCGGCGGCATTTTGCGCGTGGGCAACGGCGCCGAGCCCGAAGGCCTTGATCCGCACGTGGTCACCGGCGTGCCCGAGCACCATATCCTGCTGACGCTGTTCGAGGGCCTCGTGCGCCTCGACCCGAAGACGCTCGACCCGGTTCCGGGCGTGGCGGAGACTTGGGAAGTCTCGCCCGACGGCCTCACCTACACCTTCCACCTGCGCAAGGACGCGAAGTGGAGCAACGGCGATCCGCTGACCTCGAAGGACTTCGCCTACGCGTGGCGCCGTTGCCTGACCCCGACGCTCGCCAGCGAATACGCGTACATGCTCTACCCGCTGAAAAACGCGCGCGCCTACAACGAAGGCGCGCTCAAGGACTTCTCACAGGTCGGCTGTTCGTTCCCCGACGACTACACAGTCGTTCTCTCGCTCGACAACCCGACGCCGTACCTCTTCCAGTTGCAGGGGCACTACACGTGGTTCCCCGTGCACCAGAAAACGATCGAGGCGGCGGGCGCGTTTGACGATCGCGGCTCAAAGTGGACGCGCGCCGGCAGCATGGTGGGCAACGGGCCCTACCAGCTCACGCGCTGGGTGCCGAACTCGATCATCGAAGTGCGGCCGAATCCGCACTACTGGGACGCGGCGGGCGTGAAGAACAAGGGCGTCGACTTCCGGCCCATCAACGAAGAGCAGACCGAAGAGCGCATGTTCCGCGCGGGCGAACTCGACATCACCGAAAACGTGCCGCCGGCGAAGGTACACGACTACCGCAAGAACAATCCGCAGTTGCTGCGCACGGACGACTGGATCGGCGCGTATTTCTATCGCGTGAACACGAAGCGCAAGCCGCTGGACGATGTGCGCGTGCGGCAGGCGCTCGCGATGGCGATTGACCGCGAGGCGATCTGCACGAAGGTGATGACGGCGGGTGAAAAGCCCGCCTATGCGCTAACGCCGCCAAACGTCGCGGGATACACCACCACCGCCAAGGTGCAGTATGACCCTGTGCGCGCCAAGCAGCTCCTGGCCGAAGCGGGCTTCCCCGACGGCAAGGGTTTTCCGACCATCGACATCCTGTACAACACGCTCGAACGCCACCAGATGATCGGCGAAGCGATTCAGCAGATGTGGAAAAATGCGCTTGGCATTAACGTGACGCTGACGAACCAGGAGTGGAAGGTGTATCTCAACTCCACGTCGAACGAGCAGATGGATTTCGACCTCGCGCGCGCCGGGTGGATCGGCGACTACGTCGACGGCATGAACTTCCTCGAATGCTTCACGACGGGCAACGGCAACAACCGCACCGGCTGGGGCAACGCGGAGTACGACCGCCTCGTGGCGGAATCGCTCAAGCAGAACGACATGGCCGCACGCCACAAGCTCTACGACGAAGCCGAGCACATCCTGATCGACAACGTCCCGATTCTGCCCATCTACGACTATGTGCGCCCGTTCCTGATCCAGCCGGATGTCCAGGGCTTCGACGGGAACATCCTTGCGTATTACTCGTATCACAAGGTTTATTTCGAGAGCGCCGCGACCGAGTAGCGCGTGCGCAAAAAAATCTAGCCACGGATTCAACGGATTGCACGGATCATTTTCGTAACTAATCCGTGCAATCCGCCAAATCCGTGGCGAATTTCCTGTGGTTACTGAGCGTATCCCAGCGCGCGAAGCTCATTTCTCCGCGCCTCAATTTCTGACTGGACCAAGAGCATCCGCTGCGCGCCTTGCATCAACTGCACCATCTCCGCGCGGTGCGGATCGTCGCTCGCCGCCAGGCCGGCCTGCGCGAGCTGCAGCATGTCGTTGTAGCTGAGCGCGCCGAGCGGGCTTCCGCGCAGCAGCTTGCCGAAGGCCGCCACGGCGCATGCGAATTTCAGGTCGGCCGACATCGTCTCGGCGCGCGCGTCCTTCAGCGGGAACTCCAGCAACTTGCTCACGTCGGCCTGCGGCTCTTTGTAGCGCAGTTTCACGAGCAGCATCTCGTCCATGTGATTCGGGCTGGCAATCGCCGCCTGTTCGCTGGGCGTCAGCGGCATACCGCCGAGCCGCTTCACTTCGATGATCCGCATCGACAGCTTTATCCACGATTCAGGGTACTGGCTGCGCAGGACATCGAGCATCGCAATGGCATCTGCGAAGTTCTTTCTGTACACCATGTCTTCAGCCAGTCCCAAGCCGCCTTCAAGTGATGACACGTTCATCGGAGCGCGCTGCTGATACCGCAATGGGTCAGTAGCCTTCGTCGGTTCCGCAGGCACCACCAAGCCGGTCGGCACGACTTCGTACAGCGCGGTCACGGTATGGCCCGCGCCGATTTCGCCCGCGTCCTTACGGTCGTTGTTGAAGTCCTGCGCGGCGAGCGCGCGGTTCTCGTAGCCGACGAGGCGATACGCCGCGACGCGCGCGGGGTTGAACTCGACCTGAATCTTCACGTCTTTCGCGATGGTGACCAGCGTGCCGGACAGCTTCTCGACGAACACCTTGCGCGCTTCGGCCTCGGAATCGATGTAGCCGTACACGCCGTTGCCCTTGTCGGCCAGCGTCTCCAGCGTGTCGTCTTTCAGGTTGCCCATGCCGAAGCCGAACACGCTGAGGAACACGCCGCTCTTGGCTTCCTGCTGAATCAGCGCCTGCAACGAGCCGTTGTCGCTAATGCCAACGTTGAAGTCGCCGTCCGTCGCCAGGATCACGCGGTTCACGCCGCCGGGCAGGAAGTTCCGCCGCGCGGATTCGTACGCGAGCTGAATCCCGCCTTCGCCGTTTGTCGATCCGCCCGCGCCGAGCATATCGATCGCGCTGAGGATCGTGTACTGCTGGCCCGCATTCGTCGGCGGCAGCGCCAGACTCACGCCGCTCGCGTAGGTCACGATCGTGACGCGATCGCGTTCGTCCAACTGCTGCGCGAGCATCTTCATCGCGCGCTTCACGAGCGGCAGCTTGTTCTCCGGCTGCATCGAGCCGGACACGTCGATCAGGAACACCAGGTTTGACGCGGGGCGTTCGGCGCGTGGCACCTCGCGGCCCTTGAGCCCGATCCGCACGAGCGTGTGCTGCGGCGCCCACGGGCAGGCCACCGCCTCGAAGTGCGAGGCGAAGGGCGTGCCGTCCGTCGGCGCGGGGTACGCGTAGTCGAAGTAGTTGATCAACTCCTCGACGCGCACGGCGTTCGGCGGCGGCAACTGGCCGTCCTGCAGGAACCGCCGCACGTTGCTGTACGACGCCGTGTCCACATCGATCGAGAAGGTCGACAGCGGCTGATCCGTCACGCGCACGAAGGCGCTGTCCGCGATCGGCGCGTAGGCCTCGGTGCCTGGTGTTTCGACGGGCGCTGGCTGTACGCCGAAAGCATAATCAGCCCGCGCCGTATGGTAGCGCCAGTCACGGCTAGCCTGTTCTTTCGCTTCTGCTCGCTGCAGATCGATACGCGTGCGTACCTCGACGCCGTCGGTGACATATCCCAAGGCCGAAAGCTGCTCGTTCTGTCCTGCCTGCAAGCCAGGGAGAGCACTTTGAGGCGATGCCGCCGGGGACTGAGGGGTGAGCGCGCGTTTCAGATCGTTCTCCGAATACCAATTGCCGCGCACACGAAGCGAGCCGCCGACCTGCACGTTTTGCAGACTACCCGATCGCGGAGCCGACTCAGCCGACGGAGCACCCCGCACAAGGCCGAGTTCTTCCCGCGTCTTTTTCAATTCGGTGCCCGCCACCGAGGACGGATCGCCATATCCGAGAGCTTCCATCTGCTCGCGCTGGTCCATTGGAATTCCCGGCGCGATCTCCATTAACGACTCGTAAGTATTGGATCCCGGTTCGGCTTTCTTCCCCGCGATTCCGATCTCGGATGTAATCTCCATAAGGGATTGGTCATCCATCCTGGAGACCACAAACGCCGTCGCGATCAGCACGATCCCCGCGGCCAAAGCCAGTGCCCGGCCCCAGCGCACCGGGCGTGGCTTGGCCACCTGCGCCGTCACGGCCTCGCGCTGCGCGTCGGTAAGCGATTCCGTGGCGCCTGCTTCCGCAAACGCTTCCTCCGCAAACTGCGCGGCCGCGCGGATCTCGTCCAAGGCTTCCCGCGGCGCGGTGTTTCCGGCTTTCGCCGCGTCGGCCAGCAACTTCTCGACCGCCTTCGTTTCGGCGGCATCCAATTCGCCGAGCGCGTACGCGGTCAGCGTTTCGTCGTTCAGTTCCATCTTCATCGTTCGACCCTCTCGTTCACGCGCGGCATTTCGATCGTGCCGCGCAAGCGTGCGCGCACGGCGACCAGCGCCTGCGCGATCGTGTAGTTCACGGTGGATAACGGCATGTTCATCACGCGGCTGATGTCGCGATAGGTCAGCCCGCTCTCAAATTTCAGGCGAAACGCCTCTTGCTGGTTCGCGGGTAACGCGGCGACGGCCTCGAGCACGAGCGCGTGCTCTTCGCGCGCCATCGCGCGCCGGCCCGGTCCGGGTGACGCATCGGGCCTTGCCTCGGCCTCGGTTTGCTGTAACGCTTGCATTCGGCCCTCCTTCTTCCGCACGTCGAGCGCGCGGTTCCGGCATACGGTGTACAACCAGGGGGCCAGCCGGCCGTTCAGCTTTTCCGGGTTCTCCCGGCAGAGCTTGACGAAGGTGTCCTGCACGACGTCTCGCGCGAGGTCGAGGTCGCCCGTGAACCGCGCGGCGTACCGCACCAGCGGACGCTCGTACGTATCGAGCGCCTGCCGTACCCACGCCGCTTGCGTCGGGTTTCCGTTTTCCATTCGCCTCGTCCGTTTCCGGCCCTTGTTCCCTACTACGATTTGGACACCGTTTTGTCCAAGGAGTGCGAAAGGCCGCCTTCGTTAGCGCTGAGCGGGTATTCCCGGTTGCATTATTGTCCAGCGCACGCGACAATAGTGCTTCGTTTTTCGGGGAGTACCGCTGTTTTCATGAGCAACGATTCCGTAAATTTTAAGTGCCACCATTGCAACCATTGTTGCACCGATGTGATTTGCCTGCCGAGCCCGTGGGACGTGCGCCGCATCATGCGGATGACGGGCCTCGATCCATTCGACTTCATCGAGTTCTTGAGCCCGGAAGAAATTGAAGACTGCGATATGGATGATCCGACCTGGCTCATCGTCGACGGCGAAAAATGGATGATGGCGCTCAAGCGCGACGAGAACACCGGCTGCCATTTCCTGAACCAGCAGACGAAACTCTGCTCGATCTATGAGGCGCGGCCGCTACTCTGCCGTCTCTATCCTTTCAAAGTGATCGAGGACGAGAACGACAAGTACGTGGGCTTTGAACTGCACGAGGACGTCGGTTGCCCCAAACATTCCGACGGCGTGGTCTCCACCAAGCCGCTTTACGATCTATATGTGCAGGACAGCATCAACGGCGAGGACTACATGGAGCTCGTCGAATTCTTCAACGCGCAAAAGTACCCCGGCAAGGAAGTGGAAGATTTCGTCGTAATGTTCACCGGCGGGATCCACAAACTCCGCGAGAACCTAGACGAACAGGCGCGCGAAGACGCCGAAGCAAAGACGAAGACTTCTTAATTTTTGTCATTCTGAGCGGAGCGAAGAATCTCGCGCTTCGCGACTAGCCGGTCGCCAATTCCTGTGCCCGTTTTTCGAAATCTTTGCGCGCGGGCTTGATGCCGGCCTGTACCAAATCCGCCGGCCATGCGTGGATCGCGCGTGGGATTTTGTAGCCGGGCAGGGCCTGCCGGAGCGCGTTCTCGATCGAAGTAGTATCGAGCGCACGACCCTCTTCCATACGCACGAAGGCCGCAGGCCGCTTGCCCCATTCGGCGTCCGCCACCGGCACTACGATCGCCTCTTCCACGCCCGCGATCGCGCGCAGGGCCGTTTCGATTTCTTCCGGTTGGATGTTCTCGCCGCCGCTGATGAACATATTGTCGCGACGGCCGGTCACGTGCAGATAGCCTGCATCGTCGAAGTGCCCCAAGTCCCCCGTGCGAAACCAGCCATCGTCCATCAGCGGACGGATCAGTGATCCGTCCGGCTGCAAGTAGCCCATGAACAACTGATCGCCGCGCACCAGGATTTCGCCGTCCGGCGAAATGGATACGGTGCCGTCCACCAGCGGCCGACCCGACGAGATCAACCGCTCCGCAGGATCGCCGGGTCGTGTGCAGCAGATCATCGCTGCCGTTTCGGTCATGCCGTAGCTCATCACCAACTTAATCCCGCGCGCCAACGCTTCGCGCACCAGACTCTCCGGCGTCGGCCCGCCACCCATCACGACGGCCTTGCACCGCGCGAGCGCCTCGGCGGATTTCTCGTCGCGCAGCAGGCGATACAACTGCGTCGCGACGAGCGACACGTGCGTGGGCATGTATTTATTCAACGACTTGGCCAACGCCTCGTTCGGATCCGGAACCGCTATCGTCGCGCCGCTGCGTGCACACCGCATCAGTACCCCAATCCCGCCGACGTGATACAACGGCAACGACAACAGCCATCGATCGCCGCGCGTTAACGGAATCGCGCGATTCGAAGCATCAGCACCGGCCGCCAGATTCTGAAACGAGAGCACCGCCGCACGCGGTGTGCCGGTACTACCGGAAGTGAACACGACCACCGCTTCGGCATCGTCCTCGCGCTGAAAAAATGGCTTTGCGGTCTCCATCGGCGCGCGTTGTCTAATCGCGGCCAGCAACTCCTCCGGCCGCATATTCGGGCGCATTCCGTGTGCCGACCCCGCCGTCACGACAACCATCGGGCCTTCGGAGCTTTGAGAATCGAACATCGCGGGCGTTTTCGGGCCGAAGGATTTCGCGACTTCGTGCTGCATCGCCTGCGGCCAGCGGGCATTCATCAGCGCCGGCACCACACCCGTCTCCCACGCAGCGCAAAGCGTTGCGAGCAGAGACGCCGGATTTGCCTGCGCGATCGGCATGCGCTGCCCCGGCGTCGCCCCCACCATGCCGAACGCACCCGAGTACTCGCGCAGCGACGTTCGCAGTTGCTGCCACGACCCCTGGCCCAACGGCGCAACGATGGCGCATTCAGCGTGTTCCCAACTCACGGCAATCTATTCCGACGAATCCGTCTTTGCACGGTGCGCCTCAAACAACGCGACCATCTCAGCATGTTCGCCGTCCACTGCGAAATCGTAAGGACTCGGAAGGCCGTGCTGCTGCTCAAACGGATCGACGCCAAGATCCAAAAACTGTCGCGCCGCATCAATACTGCTGGAGTTTACCGCAATGGCCAAGGCATCCTGGCCACCCGCCTGAAGCAACACGGCGCCTTCGGCCGACTCGGCCATGCGTTGCACAGTATCCTCGTCGCCCAAGAAAACCGCATCCCAAATTTCATAGCGTGCGCCGTGCGCTCGCAACACAGCCACAACCTTCTGATGCCCGGCCTTCGCCGCACGAAACATCGGCCGATCAAAAGTTAGAATGGCTCCGGGCGGCAGGTTTGCGATCTCGAAGCTATCCACAAAAACGCGTTCGGCACTGTCAGGATGGGCACCGTGATTCAGCAGCATCTCCACGGCACGATCGTTGCCCGTCTGCGCCGCGATCGACAGCGGCGGGAACCCTTGGTCGCCAAGACGCCGATTCGGATCCACGCCAACCAGCAGCAACGCGCGCACTATCGTCAAATCGTCGAGCTTGATGGCCTCGTTCAGCGCCGTGCGCGCCCCGGCCTGCGAGAACGATCCGCCCGACAGTTCGATGTAGCGATACACCAACCAGCACGGATACGCGAGCATTAGCGCCGCAAGAAGCAAGACAGCTAGCCGGATGCGGGCCTTGGTTTGCATACGGATATGCTACAGAAAAAGGCCGAACCCAAAAAGTATCGTGAAAATCACCAGCGCCGCGCCCGTGCGTGCCAATACCGGATTGAGATCGCGCGGATCGGTGTAGCGAAACGTCTTCGCGATATTCGGAATCGAAAATAAGAACGCGGCCATTGCCAGCAGCGCCCAGCGCTTGTCCGTTTGCAGCATGAGGCACATTGGCGCAACGATCGTCGCGAGCGCCACGCTAAGCACATACTCCGCGCGCGCGAAACCCTTGCCAAACCGCGCGGCGAGCGTGCGCTTGCCGGCCTTGCGATCGCCGTCGATGTCGCGCAGGTTGTTCACGGTGAGGATCGCGACCGAGAACAGGCCTGGCGCGATGGATGCCGCGATCACCTCGCGCGGCAGCGCCTCGGCCATCAAGTAGTACGTGCCGCAAACGGCGACCGGCCCGAAGAAAGAGAACGCGAACACCTCGCCCCAGCCGTGGTACCCCAACGGATACGGCCCGCCGGTATACGCAAGCGCGCTCAGAATCGACGCCATGCCGATGATCAAATACATCGGCCCGCCGCGCCACATGATGTACGTGCCGGGGATGAACACGGCGATCATCGTCAGAATGATCGCGCCCTTCATCACCTGCGGCTGAATGAGGCCCGACGCCACCGCGCGCGGCGGGCCCAGCCGTTCTTTGTCCGTCCCGCGCACACCGTCCGAAAAATCGTTGGCGAAGTTCGCGCCGATCTGCAGCAGCAGCGCGCCCGCCAGGCACGCGACGAAGTCGCCGGCGTGAAAGACTCCAGCGTCCGCCGCCATCGCACCCGCCATCGCCACTGGACACGCCCCCGCCGGCAGCGTCTTCGGACGCATCGCCATCACCCAGCGGTTCGTACTCACTTCAACCCCATTGGAACCACAGATAAATGCGGATGGATACAGATAACTTCAACCAAAATGGTTTTATCTGTGCTTATCCGATTCATCCGTGGCTAAATGACCTTCATCAATATCCATCAGTATCCATCTGTGGTTCACTAAGGCAGTTTTGGGAACTGTCCGAAATCCGGCTTGCGCTTTTGGTTGTAGGCGTTGCGGCCTTCCTGGCCTTCTTCGCTCATGTAGAAGAGGCGCGTCGCGTGTCCGGCCAACTGTTGCAGGCCCGCCGCGCCGTCCTCGTCCGCGTTCATCGCGGCTTTGATGCACGCGAGCGCAATCGGCGAGTGGCTCAGCATTTCACGGCACCACTGCACCGTCTCTTCTTCCAGTTTCGCGAGCGGCACAACCGTATTCACGAGGCCCATGTCGAGCGCGGCCTGCGCGTCGTATTGTCGGCACAGGAACCAAATCTCGCGCGCCTTCTTCTGCCCCACGCACCGCGCCATGTGCGCCGAGCCGTAGCCCGCGTCGAAGCTGCCCACGCGCGGACCCGTTTGCCCGAAGCGCGCATTGTCCGCGGCGATCGTCAAATCGCACACGAGGTGCAACACATGTCCACCGCCGATCGCGAACCCGGCCACCATCGCGATGACGGGTTTCGGGCACGCGCGGATCTCGCGCTGAAAATCGAGCACGTTCAACCGCGGCGGCGCGCCGGCATGCTGATAGCCCGCATCGCCGCGCACGCCCTGGTCGCCGCCGCTGCAAAACGCATCCGGCCCTTCGCCCGTCAGGATGATCACGCCGATGCCGGTATCCATGCGCGCCTCGTCCAGCGCGTGCCGCATCTCGTCCACGGTCAGCGGCGTAAACGCGTTGCGCCGGGCCGGACGGTTGATCGTGATCTTCGCGATCCCCTCCGCCTTGTGATACCGGATTTCCTTGTATTGCTGGCCGACATCGGCCCATTGGATGGATGCCATGGGTAAATCTCCTTCGGGGGAAAGTGGAATTAAAACACAGATACGGCCGGGAGGGCGAGTGTCCTCACGAGCCGTACTCCATAGCGCCGCCGTCTCGGCGGCCATGCGGGATCCCTATGCGCGAGAAAAATAGCGGCGATGGGACGCTCGGGTATTTTGCAGGAACGTAAGTCTGCTCTTTGCCGCCGGGACGGCGGCGCTACGAACCGCTTAAACAAACTTCAGCAGATGGTAGTTCTTCTTGCCGGTGCGCACGACGGCGATCCGCTCGGTTGTCAGGCACTGCGTGGTGAGCTTCGCGTCTTGGGTATCGACGCGTGCGTTGTTAATGTACAAGCCGCCGTTCTGCACGAGCTTTTTGGCTTCGCCCTTGCTCTTGAACACGCCGACCTCGACCAGCACGTCGAGCAGCGGTCGTTCGCCGGACAACGCGGCGCGCGGCACTTCGGCGCTCGGCATGCCAGAGAAGATGTCCTCTAGAGTCGCGTCGCTTAGACCTTCCAGCGACCCGCCGAACATCGCGGCGCTCGCCTTCACGGCGTCCGTCAGTGCGGTATCGCCGTGCACGAGCTTGGTCATCTCTGTCGCCAGCGCCTTCTGCGCGGCGCGTTCCTGCGGCGCGGATTTCACCGCCGCGTCGAGCGCGTCGATCTCGCCGTGCGGCAGGAACGTGAAGTACTTAAGGAACCGCACCACGTCCGCGTCGGCTGCGTTGATCCAGAACTGGTAGAACTTATACGGCGAGGTCTTCGCCGCGTCCAGCCACACGTTGCCGCTCTCGGTCTTGCCGAACTTGCCGCCGTCGGCCTTCATCACGAGCGGGAATGTGAGTCCATACGTCTCCACGCCCGGCCGCAGCCGCCGCGTGAGGTCCATGCCCGCGACGATATTGCCCCACTGGTCGCTGCCGCCGATCTGCAGCCGGCATTTGTACTCGTCCGACAACTGCAGGAAGTCGTAGGCCTGCAGCAACTGATAGGAGAACTCGGTGTAGCTGATGCCCTGATCGCGATCCTCGAGCCGCGCGCGCACGGATTCCTTCGCCATCATCACGTTCACCGAAAAATGTTTGCCGATGTCCCGCAGGAAGGTGACCAGCCGCAACTGGCCGAGCCAGCTCAGGTTATTCGCGATGATCGCGGCGTTCGATCCGCGGAAGTCGAGGAACTTGCGGAGCTGCACCTCGAGCCCGACCACGTTGCGCTCGACCGCGTGCGAATCCTGCAGCGTCCGTTCTTCGGTCTTGCCGCTCGGGTCGCCGATCATGCCCGTGGCGCCGCCGATCAACGCGATCGGCGTGTGGCCCGCGCGCTGAAACCGCGCAAGGCACAGGAGCGGCACGAGCGACCCGATGTGCAGGCTGTCGGAGGTGGGATCAAAGCCCGCATAAACGGTGAACCGCTCCTTTTCGAGCAGCCCCGCCAGTTCCGGATGCGTGGCCTGACTCACCAGCCCGCGCCATTGGAGGTCTTCGTACAACGTCATGATTGTCTTTCTTTCGAATGCGGCCGATGGACTTCGGCGCGAGAACACAATAAGCCTACTGCTTGCAGTGCGTACCACGCAACGGTATCGTCCGACGATCACTCACAAGCATCAACACTGAGTTCAAGGGCATCCGGTTCGTTTAAGCCTATCTGTGATCTCTGTGCTGAGATGAAGGCTCGATTTCGCCATGCGCTCGCCGTTACTAGAGCTTTTACGCTGCCCCGCTTGCGGGGCCGAAACTTCGTTCAACGTCCATACAAAGGCGCAGGGCGCTATTGAGATCGAAACGGGCGAGTTGGAATGCGCCCGGTGTAAACAACGCTTCCCGATTGCGGAAGGCTGCTGCGACCTCTGCCCGAAACCCTCCGCCGGTGTGCGACAGGAACGCGCCGCGCAACAGGTGATCGAAGACCGCGCGCTGGCGGCCTCGCCCGACTACGCCGATCTCGTGCGCAACGACGCACGCCTGCGCGCCTTCATGCGCAGCCTGCCGGAAGGCTATGCGCCCATGGCGGAGCAGGCGCCCGTGGTGCGGTATGCGATCGGGGCGCTCGCGCCGCGCACAGGCGATGTCGCGCTGGACATTGGCGCGGGCATGGCGTGGACCACGGCCATGCTTGCCGATCACGGATGCCGCGCGATCGCGATGGACATCTCCACGCTCTATCTTCCGCGCAGCCGATTTCTGCTCGATGAATCGCGCTACTTCGATCGCGTCTTCGCCGATATGACGTCGTTCCCGGTCGCATCCGCGCGCTGCGACCTCGTCTTCGCGAATGCCGCGCTGCACCACAGCCCCGATCTCGCCGCCACGTTTCGCGAGATCGCGCGCGTACTCAAACCCGGTGGCCGCGGCGTGCTCGTGAACGAACCCGTGGTCGGTCGCTTCGAGCGCAAACGCGTCGCCGCCTTCGGCAAGGAAGAAAGTGCTGACGGCATCAACGAGCATATATATAGGACCCATGAGTGGCTCGGCTTCGCGGAAGCGGCTGGACTAAACCTGCGTCTCGAAATCGCCCAGGCCGGCATTCCCGAAAAAGTGGCGGCCCGAAAAAAAGAGGGGGCAAACTCATTGCTGCGCCGGGTCGCGCTCGATGCCCTCGGCTCGCCTACGCTGCAAACGGCGTTGCTGTCCGCCATGATCGGGCCCCTTGCCTTGCAGCTATACCCCTTCAACGTGGTGATGTGGGTTAATAAACGGTAGGCCGGGCGGAATAGACCTGATTTGGAATGGGCAAACCGGCGATCTCCGGTACGGCACCCGCCCAGATCCGGCCATTCTCTCTTGACTCCCCCCGCTGCGTTTGCTAGGATTCCTTGCTGAATCGCCGCCTGCGGGCGGCGGTTTGAGTTTTGGGCGGTCGGCGTGTGTCTCGCCGGCGGCGCAGCCGTGCGCGGGAGATCTGCGTGCGGGCTGGCGTAGCTCAGTTGGTAGAGCAGCTGATTTGTAATCAGCAGGTCGGGGGTTCGAGACCCTCCGCCAGCTCCAGCAATTCGTTTTCGCCTCCTCCCCGAGTTCCGGTCGAGGCAAAATTACACAGTTGAACAACGTTCTGCGGATGGATGCCCGAGTGGCTAAAGGGGACGGGCTGTAAACCCGTTGGCTTGCGCCTACCAAGGTTCGAATCCTTGTCCATCCACCACGAGTTTTCCCGTTGCACCCGAAAGGGCGCCGCGGTTTAGACGTCGCGGGAGTAGCTCAATTGGTAGAGCATCAGCCTTCCAAGCTGAGGGTCGCGGGTTCGAGCCCCGTCTCCCGCTCCAAGCGTCCCTCCGGCCGACAACGCCGAAGTGAACGATACAGGCTCGCGTAGCTCAGTTGGCAGAGCACTTCCATGGTAAGGAAGGGGTCACCGGTTCGATTCCGGTCGTGAGCTCCATTGTTTGAAGCGGTGCACACCGGATCGAATCGGTCCGCGTGGCCGTAACGATATCAACGCACTACAGATAAGGACCGAGATCAGCATGTCCAAGGAGAAGTTTGAGCGCACGAAGCCGCACGTGAACATAGGCACGATTGGTCACGTGGACCATGGCAAGACGACGCTGACGA
>CAZUJL010000025.1:33041-63449 GCA_964620045.1 uncultured Nitrospirales bacterium | reverse complement strand
CATGCCTGCGTTATTAAAGCCCATTGCATTCTGAACGGAACGAGACTGTTTCAGGCGAAACAGCCTGGGCTTGGCGTTTCCGTCCTGTCCACGCGGGGTCACGGCACCGATTTCCGCGAAGCCAAACCCGAGCATGGCCCAGTCGCTGGTGTGTTCGGCGTCTTTGTCGAATCCCGCCGCGAGACCGACCGGGTTCGGGAAGGTGCGACCGAGGAGTGACTGTTCGAGCCGTGGGTCTTTGACCTGGTTGTGCCGGGCGAGTGCCGGGCCAAACAGAGGGAGGTTCGCCGCGACGCCGAGCACCCTCGTCCCTAACCGGTGCGCCTGCTCGGCATCAAACCGGAACAGGAGAGGCCGGGCCAGCCGGTAGGCGGCGTCTAGCGGGTCGAAGGCGATGGTTTACCTCCGTTCGAGCGCGAGCTGGTTCTGAAGCAGGTGCAAACCGGAGCGGATACGCTCGGCCAGGACCTCGCCGACGCCGTCCACCCGGACCAGGTCTTCCTTGGGGGCGCGCAGGATCTGCTGCAGCGTCCCAAACCGGGTCACGAGGTTGTCGATAATCTGCGGCACAAGGCGGTGCGTCTGGGCCAGGATCCGGTAGCCGCGGGACGACAGGTAGGTGTCCACCGTCCGGGGGTTCGGGCCGTAGCCGAGGATCTGGCTGATGTTGCCGAGCTTGAGCAGTTCGCTTTCTTCGAGCGCCGCCAGCCGTTCGACCACCTGCGTGTAATTCGTCTTGGCGCTGTCCTTGTAAAAGTCGCGCACCACGAGTTCGGCCGTGCTCACCGAGACCATGACTTCCTGCAACTGCAATTCGACGAGGCGGCCTTCGGTGCCAAGTTCGAGCAGATACGGTTCCATCTCGGCCGCCGCGCGCCGCACGCGTTCCCAGCGCTGGATCGTGCGGCACACGTCGAAGATCGTGACCATGTCCTGAAACTCACGCATGCTGAGATCTTCGAGACTCTCGTTCAACGCATCGATGAATCGCTCGATTGTTTGCAACACCTGTGTCGCGCGGTTGAGCAACGTCGGCAAACTGTCCATCACATGCTTTTGTTCGCCTACGTACAACGTCACGCTGTTGCGGCGCTCGGACACCGCGACGACGATGCACTTCGCCTGGCGCGCCATGCGCTCCGCGGAAATGTGTCGCGTGCCGGTTTCGGAAGTGGGGATGCTGCTGCGCGGACGCAGGAAACGGTTCGCGGCGATGATGCGCGTGCCGTCATGGTTCAGCAAAATCGCACCGTCCATTTTCGCGAGCTCGTACAACAACTGCGGCGTGCACGGAGTGTCGACGATGACGCCGCCTTCGGAGAGATCGCTCATGCGCTTCGGTGCGCCGAAGCACAGCAACGCCCCCGTGCGGCTTTGGAGGATGAGGGAGATCGCTTCGCGCACGTGCGTGCCGGGGGACACCATGCGGATCGCGTGGCGATAGACTTCGCCCTCGCTTTTTTTCCGCTTTTCCCCCAAGCGTTCGCCGTCCATGCGATTCCCTGATGCGTTTGATGCCGGAGACAGTGCGGACGCCACACGATGGGCCCGGCACCCCCTGCCGAGTCGTTGCATGCACAGCATACCCGATTTTGTTCACGGAGTTCGAGGCCCACGTGCGCATGGTGGCGTTTGAAGTGGCGCGTTGGTTATCCTTGGCGGCCCTGTCCCCGGGGTCACGGGGAAATTTCCGAGGAGTACGGATGGATTCGGTTCATTTTTTGGATGCGGCGCGGGCCAAGGCGGTCGCCGCGCAATTCGGCACGCCGGTATACGTATACGATCGAGCCTCACTTGAGAAGGCGGCCGCCGAAGTTAAAGCCTTCCCCAATGCCTTCGGCCTCACGGCCCGCTTCGCGATGAAGGCCCTGCCTTCGGCCGCCGTCCTGCGGATTTTCCACGCGGCCGGCCTGAAGTTCGACGCCAGCAGCGGCTACGAAGCCGAGCGCGCGCTGCACGCGGGCATCCCGCCGAAGGACGTGCAAATCACCGCCCAGGAGCTGCCGAAAAACCTGAAAGAATTGGTCGAAAAGGGCGTGCAATACACCGCCTGCAGCCTGCACCAGCTCCGCAGCTACGGCAAGCTGTTTCCGAACACGGACCTCACCGTCCGCATCAACCCGGGCAAAGGCTCCGGCCACAGCAACCGCACGAACGTGGGTGGACCGGCCTCGAGCTTCGGCATTTGGCACGAACTGCTGCCAGAAGTGCTGGCCGCCGCGCGCGAACACAAGATACGCATCACGGGCATGCACACGCATATCGGCTCCGGCGGCGATCCAGAAGTGTGGAAACATTGCGCGCGCTTGTCGCTCGACATCGCCGCGCGTTTGCCGGAGGTCACCACGCTAAGCCTCGGCGGCGGTTTCAAGGTCGCGCGCGTGGCGGGGGAGAAGACCGCCAACCTGCAGGAAATCGGCACGACGCTGTTGCCGGACTTCAAAGCCTTCGCCGAGAAGCATGGCCGCAAGCTGCACATCGAACTCGAACCGGGCACCTATCTGGTCGCGAACGCCGGCGCGATCGTGGCCACGATCGAAGACGTCGTGACTACCGGCGCCTCCGGCTACGACTTCATCAAGCTCAACACGGGCATGACGGACGTCCTGCGCCCGAGCATGTATGGCGCGCAGCATCCGATGGTGCTCGTGCCGCAGACGCCGGGCGATCGGCCGACGCATAAGTACGTCGTCGTGGGGCATTGCTGCGAGAGCGGCGACATCCTCACGCCGGCCCCGGGTGAGCCGGAAACCCTCGCGCCGCGCGAACTCGGCCGCGCGGAAATCGGCGACCTGCTCGTGATCGGCGGCTCGGGCGCGTACTGTGCCTCGATGCCGGCGAAGAACTACAACTCGTTCCCGGAATCGCCGGAAGTCCTGATCGAGAAGGACGGCTCGCTGCGCCTGATTCGTAAGCGCCAGCAGCTTGACACGATTTTCGCGAACGAGATCGCCTAGACCGCACTCACAAAAATGTAGGGGCGGCCCCCTGTGGCCGCCCTTTTCGTTTGCATCCGCGTCGAGGGCGGCCACGGGGGGCCGCCCCTACATTCTCTGCCGCCGCGAGTCCCATTCTACGAGCACGATGCCGGCGACAAAGAGCGCGACGCCGACGACGTTCCATGTGAACGGCAGTCCGTTGTGCTCGATGTCGATGCCTTGCAGGGACGACGTGATCACCTCGGGCAAGTGATTCGTTTCGAGCAGAATCGCGAGGCCGTTGAGCAGCGCGTGCGCGATCGCCGAGCACACAATCGAGCCGCTGCGCAGCACAAGGTAGGCGAAGAACGCGCCGCTGAGCGCCGTCGGGATTACTTTGTAGACGCTCAGGTGGAACAAGCCGAAGAGCAATCCGACGACGCCGATCGTGGCCCAGTTCGGCAGTCGATCCTTCAGCGACGACAGGATTACGCCGCGGAACAGCGACTCCTCGCAGATCGCGGGGCTGATCGCCACGATCGCGAGTAACGTCCACACGCCGCCCGGCAAGGTATCGAGTTCGAACAGTTTGCGCGCGACGATCTCGAGTTCTTCCGGTGTCTTCATCAGGCGCTGCAGATACACGCCGATCTGGATGCTCAGCACGACCCAGCCAACGCCCGCCAACAGGCTGCCGCCCACGGCTGCCGGCGACGGCACGCGCAGGCTCAGCGCCGTGCGCCGCTGGATCTTGCCGTACCACAGCATCAGCAGTACCGGCGCGAGGATGAGCAGATATTGCGTGAGCGCGACGCCCGCGTGCATGCGCCAGGACTGCAGCGCGCTGCCCGCGTAGAAGATCAGCAGCATTACGAACGCGAAGGTCGCCAGCGCGAACCCCGGTGACGGCACGGCGGACGGCGTGATCGTGCTGCGATCGAAGGTGATGGGAATCACGCCCTCCTGCGAAAGCACCACGTCTTCGCGCTGGAACATCCACGCGGCGAGCAACAGTGCAAGCAAGGCGTAAATCGCCGTGCTGATGAAGACGATAAACGCGAGATCGGCGCTGTCCTTGCCGATAAGCAGATCGCGGAACAGCAGGGCGACGTTCGTGATCGGGATGAACTGCGTGACGCCGTCGAGGCTCACGCTGGGGATCGCGACTACGGTCGCGGGCAACACGATGGCGATGAAGAAGGGGGAAACGTAGTTCTGCGCTTCGCGGAAGCTGCGCGCGAGCAGCGCGACCGTCATCATCAACGCGGAGATGAAGAACGCCAGCGGCACGAGGATCGCCAGAATCGTGAGCGCGGCCTCGGGCGGGACCTTGATGACCACCTGCCCGAGTTCGCTTCCGGGATTCGCGTTGAACACCTGCGTCAACTGGAACCACAGGGTGGCCAGCATGCTGGCGAGGTTCAGGGCCCCCGTCAGCATGGAGAGCGAGAACACCGTCAGGAATTTGCCGGTGACGATTTCGAGTTTCGTCGCCGGGGTCGAGAGTAACGTCTCAAACGTGCCGCGTTCCTTTTCGCCCGCCGTAAGGTCCACCGCCGGGTAGAACGCGCCGACACCGAGCATCACGACCATGATCAGCGGCAGCACCGTGCCCAGGATCGAGCCCGTGGACTTCGCCGGCGGCGCGACGTTTTCTTCCTTCACGCTGAGCGGTTTCGTAAACGTCTCCGCCAACCCCGCGCGCGCAACGCGCTCGGCCACAAGGCGGTCGCGGGTTTTCTCAAAGGTATCGAAAAGCCGTTCGCGCGCCTCGCGCGAGCGCGGTTCGGCCGTGTCATAGCGAATGACCAGTTCCGCGCGGCCGTTCGCGGCCAGCGTGCTGGCCACGTCGCCCGGCGCCTCGACGATGGCGTCCAGCGTGCCGTTGTTCAGGCTCGCGTCGTCCGCCGCGCCGTCCACGCGTTCAAATTGTTTCGGGTCCGCGAGCCACGAGGCGACGATTTCCGCGCCCGGACCCCGCACCGCCACGCGCGAAACCATGTCGTTCATGCGCGATTGCTGGAGCAACGCGGCCTGCGTCGCCACGATGAAGATCGCTGGATACAACACGATCGGCACGCCGATCATGGCCACCAGCGTCCGCCGGTCGCGGAAGGTGTCCAACAATTCCTTGAGCATGATCGTGCGCACCATGTACCAACTCATGCGGCGGATTCTCCCGCCGCGGCGACCATCGCCAGGAATGCGTCCTGCAGATTCGTGGTGTTCGTCTGTCGATACAACTCCGGCACGCGATCGATGGCAAGCAATGCGCCCCGGTGGATCAGGCCGATGCGATCGCAGAGCGTCTCCGCTTCGGTCATGTAGTGCGTCGAGAAAATGATCGCGTGGCCGCGTTCGCGCGCGCCGTGAATGAACTCGATGATCGCGCGGCTCGTCATGATGTCGAGCCCCAGCGTCGGCTCATCGAGGATCAGCACCGCCGGGTCGTGCAGGATCACGCGCGAGATGGACACCTTCTGCGTCTGTCCGGTGGACAGCGTCTCGCAGCGCTGATCGAGGAAGTCGCGCATGTCGAGCATCTCGGCCAGCATGCCCGTGCGGGCATCGATCTGGCTTTTGTCCATGCCATACAGCCGCCCGAAGTATCGCAGCAGTTCGCGCGCGGTCAGCCGGCCATACAGCTTCGTGTTCCCGGAGAGAAAGCCGATGTGCCGCCGCGCGTTCTCCGCGCGCGGGCCCACCGGCTCCCCCTGCACCAAGACGGTGCCCGAGGTGGGGGAGATGATCGTGCCCAGCATGCGCAGCAGGGTCGTCTTGCCCGCGCCGTTCGGGCCGAGCAGGCCGAAGATTTCCCCGCGCTCGACGCCCAGGCTGGCGCCGCGGACGGCCTCGACGGCACGTCCCTTGGCCCCGCGAAACACCTTGCGCAGGTTATCGGCTTCGATAAGCGCCATGCACTTCCCCCGGAAATCGCCGCCCAGCCTCGCACACCGCCCCCCACGGGTCAAGCCGGGAATAGCGTATAATTTGAGAGCACGGTATATTGATAGTTACGGAAGAAAGGTTTATCGTAGAGAGATGGGGACCATGCACACCAATCGATACCTGTTCCTTGCGGCGCTGATGGCCGTCGCTGTCGCAGTGGTCGGCTGCAAAAACCCGACGCAGAAGAATCCGACCGAGATTAAGGGCTACGACGGCCTCGCACCCGTGCACCGCGCCGCGATTTCCGGGGACACGGCCGAACTCGAACATCTGCTGAGCATCGAGCACGCGGATCCGAACCTGCGCGACATCGCCGGGGTCACCGCGCTGCACTACGCGGCGCGCGCGGGGCACGTGAACGCGGTGCGCATGCTGATCTCCTACGGCGCGAAGCCGTCGATTGCGACATCCACCGGATGGACGGCGATCGATCTCGCGATGCGCGAGCGCCACGTGGACGTAGTCAACTTCCTGTCGCAATATGGCTTCAATCCGGCGGGCGCCTTGCCGGATGGCGAGCCCTACCTCGTGTACGCCGTGCGCATGAACGACACAAAACTCGCCGAGTACCTGTTGCGCGAACGCATCAATCCAAACCTTGTGATCGAGAGCAGTAACAAATCGCTGATCGAAAACGCCTTCAAGGAAAAGAACAAGGAAATGATTCAGCTCCTGCTGGATCATGGCGCGCGCCTGGAATACGCCTCCTCAGACGCGCTGCCGCCGCTCCATCAGGCGGTCGAGTGGGGCGATATGGACATGGTCTCGCGCCTCCTCACGGCCGGTGTGGACCCAATGCGGCTCGATCGCTTCGGCCGCAGCGCGCGCGAAATCGCCGAAGAACAGGGCCTGGTCGACATGGCCGAGCTGATCAAGCACTACGAGGAACTGAACGCGCAGCGTTAGGGCGTGGGCACCGTGGTGAGCCGATTTGCCGCAGGTTGTTGGAGCACACCAGGCGCCGGGCAGATTCCCGCGCGCGCGGCCGGGCAACGCCGTCACCGTCAGGATGCCGGTGATCGCGATGACAACCAGCAACGCCACCAGCGTGAAGCCGCTCTACTGCACCGGATGGGCATTTCCCAGCACGCCTACTACCGCAGGCGCGTATGTACTTGTCGGCGTTGCGGTCTCGGTTTCTTGCTCTTTTTCCGCTTCCAGGGCCAGCGCCGTCAGGCGGAACTGGGTGAAAGCATTGGCCCACGCGCGCGATGCCGGATACGGGTGCATCTGCGGGTAGCGGTGGTAGTCGACGTGGCCGTCCATGTACAGAATATTCGCGCCGCCGGGCACGTGGTTGTAGTCCATCACGTTATACGAGATCAGATCGAACATCAGCGGCACTTCCGCATCCGAAACGTGGCCGCGCCACGGCGCGTTGATGTCTGTGATGAGAAACCGCGTCACGCCTTGCCGCGTCGCCATCACGGTGTTCTCGTTCATGTTCTCGTCGGTGTATTTCCAGTCGGGGGTCTTTCCATTGCTCAACGCCGCCTTGGCCGTGGCCGTGATGAATTGCTCCAGAAAGTTGCTGTCCAGATCCAGCGTCGCATCATCAAACAGCCACTCGTCGCGAAATACCCACGGTACATAGGCGTAGGACAAGTCAGTGATCAAATGCGGATCGATGGACGCGCGCATGCCGGGCACTTCGGTGAAATCCGGCTCGCGCCACACGCCGCGATCGTACTGGTCTTTGCCGTCCATGTCCGACGGGCAAATCAGAATGCGCGTATCGGTCAGGTATTCGGGGTACATCGCCGGCCCGCGAAAGGTCAGTGCGCCCCCAATCCCCTTGACCTTGCACTCGCAGTCACACGAAGGATCGTATTCCGCGAGGTCGGAGGTCTGCAGGTTCGGATAGTTCCCGTCCGCCTCCTGCGCATACATCATCAGCGACATGCCAAGCTGCCGCAGGTTGCTCGCGCACACCGCGCGCCGCGCCGCTTCGCGCGCCCGCGCCAGGCCGGGCAGCACCATCGAGGCCAGAATGCCGATGATCGCGACGACCACCAGCAGCTCCACGAGGGTAAATCCACGCCGACCGCTGAGCTGTAGAGTGTACATAGACGTTCTCCCGTACTTATTGCTAAATTGTAAAAGCGCAAAGTCGATCCTGTCAAGGAGGAATTCGTCCGTTTCGGCCTTTAAAAGCAGGGAACCGGGGCTGTCCCCGGCGGGACTTCCCTGAAAAGACCGGAAAGGTGGCCCTTTATGCCGACGTTCGTGCCCAAACCGACCCAAATCGCCGCGGCGGGGAACAAGCCCAAAATCATCCGCGAATACATCGGCCGGGTGAACAGCAAGACCGAAAACCTCAGCGTCGCGCACATGAGCAGTCCCGGCGGCTGGGTGGAGCCGGGGCAGCGGCCCGAATTCGACGAATACACCGTCGTGCTATCGGGCGCGCTCCATGTGCGCACCGAGGATGGTCGCACGACGATCGTGCAGGCGGGGCAGGCAATCATCACGCACGCGGGGGAATGGGTGCAGTACAGCACGCCGGGCACCGAAGGCGCGGACTACATCGCCGTGTGTCACCCGGCCTTCGCGCCGCAGACCGTGCACCGCGACGCGTGAGATCGCTCAGACTTCCTTAATCTCGAAGTCTTCCGGTCCCTTGAGCGGCCCGATCTTGCCTGTCATTTCGCCGATCATTTCCGTCGCGCGCGTGACAAGTTTTTCGCCCGCGCCGACGCCGACATAGCTCACGGTCGCCGCGCCATACCCGCCGTACACGATGTCGCGCACCGTCGGGAAGTAGATGTGGAACTCATTGGCATATCCGCACAGGAAAGTATCGGGCAACGACGAGCGCCGCTTGAGATCGAGCTGGAAGTCGACGAACAATTCGCCGGGCATGAACGACAGCGCAACGCGATCATTCAGCAGCAGCGTGCCGAGCGGCACGGGCAGGTCGCGCGGCGCGTCCTTCATGTACTTCTCATAAATGCGCCCGTAGTTCTCCTGCAGAATTTTCGTCTGTGACGGATCCCCGAGGTCCCACCGCAGGCCCACCGGCAGGGGTTCCTCGCGATACGCCAGCTTGCCGCCCGGCACAGGCTTCAGTTGGCTCAGCGCGCCAAGCACCGCATCGGCGGCCTTCTTGCCCTCGCCGACGACATCGTTCTCCGCGCCATCCGCAATCGGTGTCTTGTCGAGGTATGGATTGATATCGCCCGCGCCGCCCTGCAAAAACACGCACTCACCGCCGGTCGCGGCCGCCACACCCTTGCACATTTCGCCGACCCAATCGGCGGAATAGCGCCGGTTATCCGGCCCAAAAATCACCGGGTGGCAGGCGTAATGAACCAGCGTCACAATCGGTTTCTTCGTTTTGACCGATTGAAAGCTAAATAGTCCCGCCTCGTGGTCCACGGGCGAGGTCGGCACGCGCTCCGCGTTGCGCCAGCGCATCCAGCACACGCCGTCTTTGATCAATCGCCGGTTGTGCGAGATGTCGATCGTCGTCCGCCCCGTGTGCAGCAGCGCGGGCTCGGCCTTGTTCAGCGCTTCCTTCAGGCCGGTGATCATCGCTTCTTCGATCACCGGAATATGCGGCCGATCCGAAAATTCCATCATCGGTCCGCTGTGCGTATGCGAGGCCGTGAAGATTACATCGCCGATGCCGAAGCCGCGCGCCTGCTCGCGAATGCGTGTGCACAAATGCGGCAGCGGCATGCGCCCCATGTCGAGCGCGGCGATTCCGATGGCCGTGTCGCCCGCCTTGATCACCACCACGCGGCACTGCAACGGATCGCGCGTGCCCGTCGCGATTTGCTCAGGGTCGGAGTAGCCCCACATCTCCTGACCCGGCGGCGGTGTCACGTCGTAGCGCACAACGCCCACGTCGAAAACGCTTCCCGCGCTTTCGCCGCGTATGTCCGCGCGAGGCGCCTGCGCCGCTGTAGCAGCGAAGCTGCTCGCCCCCAAGGCCGCCGCCGATCCCGCCGCAAGAAATCCCCGTCGTGACATTTCACTCATGCCCCGGCTCCTTGTAAATGCGCAATGTGTGAGAGTCTAGCGGCGAAGGTCGCAGTATTCACATGCGCCTTGAATCGCCGAGCAATTACGCCCTTTGTACGCTATACTAACCGCTGCGGGGGACATAGAAAGCGAATGATTACACCTTATCGACTGGCATATCTCGGCATCTCCATCACCCTGATGGGCGGCTTCGCGTGGGTCTCCGCGGAAATGGGGCCGGACAACGGCCCGTCGTTTGCCGGGCTGCGCAGTTTCCTGAACGCCAAGACCGAAGGCGTCGAAACGGGCAATCTCTCCGAAGTCGGCGCGGTTGAGTTGCTCTCCGTGCGCGATTTCACGTTTGCCAGCGCGGCCAGCCAAAAAGCGCCGGTGGTTATTTTCAAGCACAGCACCGAATGTGAAATCTCCGGCGCGGCGTATCGCCGCATGGCCGAATGGGCCAAGGCGAAGGGCGATGCCGCGCCGAAGATTTTTGTGGTCAAAGTGATCGAGCAACGGCCCGTGTCGCAAGAAATTGCCACGCGCACGTCCATCGCTCACGAATCGCCGCAGGCCATCATTCTGGACCGCATGCGCGCCGTGTGGTCCGCCTCGCACGAGGCCATCACGGGCGATGCGCTCGATACTGCCCTGGCCGCGCTTTCCGCGCGGGACAAGCAGACCGACTAAGCGCGATTACTTCCCGCTCGTCTCCAGGCGTGCCGCAATCGCATCCAGTTGTTTCTGCATCGCGGCAATCTCGCCCGATTTCTCGTACAACTCTTTGCGCAGCTCGGCGTTCTCTTGCTTCACCTGCGTGTAGAGTCCCTGAATCGCGGCCAGCGCCACGCCGCCGAGGTCGATGTCCGCAATGTGGACTTCGTCCGGGCCGAGGCCGAAGGTCGCGTGGAAATCCTGCGCCATCGGCCCAAGGTGCCGTTCGGATTCGTCCTGTGTCTTGTAGTTCCATTCGGCCAGCGGCAGCGTGACGACCTTGTGCAAAATCTCCTGGCCATCCACCGGCTCGAAGTTTTCTTTTGCGTTGCGATCACTCAGGCTCAGCCACGTGCCGCCGCCGGGATTCAGGCCCACGCCCGCATTCGGCACGCCGTTCTGGCTCGAGTTCACGCCCGTCACAAGTCGCACACCGCCCGTCGCGCGCACGGCAAATTCGTTCGCGCGCGCCGAGAAGAAAAAGAAGTCGCGCGAATCGGCGAACAGCATTGCGCCGTCGTGCGCGGCGTCCACCGTCGCGCCGAAACCGGCCGCAAAACTCAGGTCGCCCGCGGCGGTGTTCTGGCTGCCGCCGGGAATCGTCGCGGCCACGCCGCTCGCGATATTTTCCGAGCCGCCACCCACGGCCGCGTCGAGGTTTGTCGCGTCGTTAAAAAAACCGCCGGAGATCGTCGACGCATCGCCCGCCGAGAAGTTCAGGTTGCCGCCGCCGATCGCGGCGTAAATGTCGGCAGACTCGTTTTGCAGGCCGCCCGTGGCGACGGTGTAGTTCGCGCTCGCGATATTTTGTGAGCCGCCGCCGATGAACGCGCCCGAGCCGCTCGCGGTGTTTTCCGAACCGCCGGCAATGGTCGCGTCAATCTGCGTCGCTTGGTTCGCGAAGCCACCCGCCACCGTGGACGCCTCGCCGGTCGCGTCGTTCGTGCTGCCGCCGCCGATCGTGCTTTGGAGGCCAGAGGCGATGTTGTCCACGCCGCCCGCAACCGTGGCGTTGGTGCCCGAGGCCGTGTTGTTCGAGCCGCCGAAGGCCGTCCTTTGTGTCGTGCCGTCGGGGAAGCGAATCTGCGCATGCGCCGTCGCGGCCCACACGGTAAACGCCGCCATCGTGGTCAGAACAAGCCGGATCGACATCGCAGGACCCTCCCGGACGCACCTCGCCGCGCCCACAAACACCAATACGCCTCCAATCCAGACGAAACCGGCGCACCCGCTATTCACCGGGTTTCACGGCCATAACCTACAGCTCGACAGGCCTTCAGGCGCGCGTTTAGGGGTTCTCTGTGTGCTCCCTTGCCTCCTGTTCAAATTTTGCCCTGTCTTTTCGCCCCGCATCGCATCTCGCAGGTATCATGTCGCCGTCCGTGGCCTCATTCCGAAGGGTTCCGTTCCGTGTCCAAGATCGGCTTTGCGCAATATGAAGTGAAGTTCGGCGAGTACGACGACAACACCGCGACGATCACGCGGTTGGCGGAGTCGGCGAAGGGCGCCGACCTGCTCGTGTTCCCCGAGCTCGGCCTGACGGGCTACGAGTTCAAGGACGCGCGCGAGACCGAGCGCTACGCCGAACCCTTCGGCGCGGGACCCACGAGCGAGACGCTGAAGAAACTTTCGAAGCGGCTCAAGATGTCGCTCGTGATCGGCTATCCCGAATACACCACGCGCGGCGTGTACAACAGCGCGATGCTCGCGAATCCTGACGGCAAGCTGTACAACTACCGCAAGCTGCACCTGTTCTCGCGCGAGAAAGAACTGTTCACGCCCGGCGACGCCGAGCCCCCGGTGATTCAGACACCCGCGGGCCGCGTTGGCCTGATGATTTGTTTTGACTGGTTCTTTCCCGAGACCGCGCGCATCCTCGCCGTGAAAGGTGCGCAGATCATTGCGCATCCGTCGAACCTCGTATTGCAGTGGTGCCAGCGCGCGATGTTCTGTCGCTGCCTCGAGAATGCCGTCTTCGCCGTCACCGCGAACCGCATCGGCACCGAGACGCGCGCGGGTCGAAAGCTGCGCTTCACCGGCGCGAGCCAGGTCACGGATCCCAAAGGCGAAGTGCTCATCAACGCTACCGAAGCCGAAGAATTCGTCGGCCTCGTCGACATCAAACCCAAGGATGCCGACGACAAGACCATCGCCACACTGAACCACCGCATCGACGATCGCCGCCCCGAACATTACAGCGCCCTCGCCGAAGCGCAGACGCAGGGGACGCTGGTGTAGCGAGCAACGCTGCCCCAAGACCGAAAGACCGAAAGACTGAAAGACCGAAAGACTGAAAGACCCAATGCCTCAATGGCCGAATGACCGAAGGCCGATCTTGTGTTTTTCGTCCCGTAGGGACCGAAAGAAATTAGCCCACCACTTTAGTGGTGGGTATTGATAATCTCTCAATAACAAGTCCCGTAGGGACGACAGAACACGCGAACGAGAAATTTGTGATTTGCCACAGAGATACATCGTTTTTGAAGTGTTAAGCCGTACCGCTGAAGGAGATATGAATGAGTGGCGCGATCAGAATAACTCTCGTCCTGGTGGCCGCCTGCGTAGCCATGGCCTGCGGCGGACACGCCGATGATCACACGATCAAACTCGAAAGCCCCGCCGTGAAAGCGGGTGAGCGGATTCCGAAGGACAACACAGCCGACGGCAAGGACGCGTCGCTACCGCTGAAATGGTCGGGCGCGCCGGAAGGCACCAAAGAATTCGCGCTGATTTTCGACGACCCCGATGCGCCGACGCCGAAACCGTGGGTGCACTGGGTGCTCTACAACATTCCCGGCACGGCCGCCGAATTGCCCGAAGGCCTGAGCATGGACGAAGTGCTCAAGGAACCCGCACCGATCGCCGGCACGACCTCCGGCCCGAACGGCTGGCGCAAACCTGGCTACCGAGGCCCCGCGCCACCGCCGGGCAAGGACCACCACTACACCTTCACACTCTACGCGCTGGATGCGGATCTAGACCTGAAACCCGGCCTGAATAAAGAGCAGTTGCTCGAAGCAATGAAAGATCACGTCCTCGCGACGGGGCAATTCGTGGCGATTTATTCGAGATAGTAATCAGCGAAGTGGGCTGCGCACGGAGCGATACACGCCCCACATGCACAGTGGCGCGAAGCATACCAAGAGCCAGTTCCAGTCGAGCGGCGCGTTGGGCCCTGGAATTATTTGAAGGTTGGCATCAAATAGGGTGAACCGCGGAGTTCCGTTTAGTTCGTGGATGAGCAACAGCCCTTCAGGCACGGTAAAAAGGGCCCGTGGTGTGCCGAATCGCACGGTAGATAAACCCGGCGAAAATCCGGCGCCCGTCCATCGTTGAACGCGTGAACTACCAGCGCCGGCCGCATGCAGCGTGTGCAGGTTTCCATTGAACCACGCGCCGTCCAGAATGCTTTCCGGCAGCAAATCCGTGTTGTTCAGATTGATGTCGAAAACGCGGCCCGTTCCAGTCGTAATCGTTTGGCCATCAGAGGAAATGCGAATCGGATATTCGAACGAAAAATCGCCATGGTACGGACTGTCATCGGAAAGGCCGAAAGTACCATCGATGTTCACGTGCATGTAGTTCAAGTCATTTGGGGAGATGTTGTCTTGCAAATAGTAGAGACGGCGCATGTTCGGTTCCCAAACATACTCTAATGAAATTTCGGCAGAATTGCTGGTGCTGTCCGTCAACGTACCGGTCGCATCGTACATATGGAATGAGCGGATCGAACTGATGGTGCTTGGCGCAGCTGTAAACACAAAGCTGTCCACGGCCTTGATCCCTATGATATTCAAAGGGTCGTTTGCGAATGGAACTTCGTCGTATGGTGTAGAAAGATCTACCTGCATTATTTTCCCCGTGTCATACCCCAGGTAGATCGTATCGTTCGTTACGGAATACGCCATATACTGCGGCGAGTCTCTAAGCGGAATAGTGTCTATGTAAGCCTGTTCGCTCGTCGACCAGACAAAAATCATTCGTAAATCCGAAGCCAGCAGGTAAATGAGACCGGAACCATCCGATTCGATTACATCGGCCGTATAGTTCAGGCCCGTGCCGGAAACAGGAATGGTTGCTGGTACTGGAGCGAATTCGTCCAAGTCATTCGTTGTTGCAGCGACGCCCGGCGCACTCACGATCGAACGGAAACCATAGACCGTGTTGCCGTTTACAGCCACGGCGGCGGGATCGGCCGCCGGGGTGTATTGCCCAGTCTCTAGCAAATTCGTGTCGTATGCGACGAAGTGATTTCCCCGCACAACCACAACTCCGCCGGGAATGAACGCGGCATATTCAATGGGTTCGGCCACGCTACCGGCCACTTGCAAATTTGGGTCTGCCGACTCGTATGCCGTACCGCTGTTGTCGAGTACGAATGTGCTACTCGCGTCGGTGAATGTCGTAGTAGCCGCGTCTTGGTTATAGTCTTGAAGTTCCCAGTCAGTAATGGTGCCGTCTAAATTGACATAGAGCGCCTCGATCGACGGTGGAAGTATTGATGTTGTTCGGCCAAAAATCCGTCGCGTGGTGGTGTTTACGGAGAGCCCAGTCATATTAAAAACGCCCGTACCACCAAGGAATGCGCCGGTGTCCTTGTCGTAGGTCCTGAAGAGTCCGCCATCGTAATGCACGATCAAGTGGCTTCCGAGCAGGATCAGCGATTCGATAGTCCCGGGAACGTCCAGGCGATGCACACCTCCGGATCCATCGAGATTGTGTCGTTGCACGGATACGCCGTCGCTGATGTACAGACCGGAGGAATCGATCGTCATTGCAGAAGGAGTACCCGGCAAAGAACCAGAGGACAGGAATGCTCCGGTGGTCAGGTCGAATCGTTCCACGCGGGCCGGGGACGCAAACAGGAAGTACACAATCCCGTTGTCTTGATCCATATCAATCCAAGGTTCCGCGGAACTTGGAAACGAAGCGATGGACAGTAGGCCCAGCAGCACTAGAAACACGCGTTGGACCACAATCAATCCTTCCAATGACACGCAGCCGTGTACTCTAAATGACGACACTAACACACTTTTGTATGTCATTGAAATACGTAGATACGGCTACCACGGGCAAAATGCGGCGTAAGGGAGCTAAATTTCGGCAAGGTTTTGGTTAAAGCCGGGAAATTGAGGAAGTGGTGGAGGTGAGCGGGATCGAACCGCTGGCCTCATCATTGCGAACGATGCGCTCTCCCAACTGAGCTACACCCCCACGTGGGAGATAGCGTAGCAAATGCCGGATTCGCGCGCAACTCGGACGCCGCCGTGTGGGCAGTTATACTCCGCACGGATGCTGCGAGTTGTTGCAACGTTCCTCTGCCGGTGCGGGATTTCCCGAAATGCTGTTGGACATGAACACCCTGGACGCTATTTTCGCCGGACATGTCACGCTGGTGTTCCGCAAATGGCGTCGCCCCACCGTACGCGCCGGGGGTACGCTGAAAACGGCACGCGGTGTGATTGGCATCGATCGGATTGATCCGATACTCGCCGCGTCGATTCCCGAACGCGATGCGCGCCGTGCCGGCTTCGCAACGCGCGCCCAGTTGCTGGACGAATTGAATCGTCGCAAGCAAGGTACCGTGTATCGTATTGCGCTGCATCCCGCCGGGCCCGATCCGCGCGTGGCATTGCGGAAAAGTTCGAAAATGACGGTGGACGAATTCGCAGCGCTACGCAAAGCGCTAACGCGTCTGGATACGGCCAGCAGGACCGGTCCATGGACAGTCGCCGTGCTCGCCGCCATACGCCGGCATCCTGATCTCCCGGCGGGTAAGCTGGCGGAGCACTTGGGGTGCGAACGTGCGCGCTTGAAGCTGGACGTCCGCAAGCTGAAAAATCTTGGGCTCACCGAGAGCCGCAGCCCGGGTTATCGCCTGAGCCCACGAGGCCGCGCGGCGCTAACCCGCCTGGAAAAAGAATCGGCGCGCATTTACAAGGGTTATGTGACGTTGGAAGACAAGTTGCGCGAATTAACCCCCGCCCAGCGCCGGAAAGTTGAAGCCCGTGCCACAGAGATTCGCGCTGAAATTGCTAGGCGCGAGAAAAAGGTGCGTAAGCGCCGAAATCCGGATCGCTAGAGGAAAACCGATGCCCGCTTTCACCGCGCGTTACGTCCACACGAACCTGATCGCCCGCGATTGGCAACGCCTCGCGGACTTCTACATCAACGTATTCGGCTGCGTGCTCGCGCCGCCGGTGCGGCACTACGACGGCCCCGATATCGCTGCGGGCACGGCGGTTCCCGGAATCGTGCTCGACGGCGCGCATCTGCGGTTGCCCGGCTATGGTGAAGACGGACCAACGCTCGAGATTTTTCATTACGCGCCGCAACAGGCGTCGCCGCAGTCGGTGCCGAATCAGACCGGCTTCGGGCACATCGCGTTTGGTGTAGACAACGTCACGCGCGCCTGTGAGGCCGTCCTCGCGGCCGGCGGATCAATGGTGGGGGAAGTGGTCAGGTCGTTCGCGCCGGGCAAGGGAAATGTCGAGTGGGCCTACGTGCGCGACCCGGAAGGCAATATCGTCGAACTGCAGACCTGGTCGTAGCGCGGACTACTCGTCGCGCAGGCTTTCGCGAATCCGGCAGAAGCTTTCAAAGCGGTGCTGCGAAATCGTGCCCGCGGCGACGGCATCGCGCACGCCGCATTTCGGCTCGTGCGTGTGCGTACAATCGCGGAACTTGCAGCCCGCGGCATGCTCAGCGATTTCCGGGAAATAGTAAGCCACTTCCTCCGGCGAGACCTCCCACAGGCCCAGCGCGCGAATGCCCGGCGTGTCGATCACGCGAATCCCGTTATCCAGCAGATACATGCGCGCCGTCGTCGTCGTGTGCCGGCCCTTCTGCGTCGCATCGCTGATCTCGCGCGTTTCCAGATCAAGCCCCGGCTGCAGCGCGTTCAGCAGCGAGGATTTGCCCACGCCCGAGTGACCCGCGAACATGCTGATGCAGTCGCGCAGCGCGTCGCGCAGTTCCGCAACGCCCTGGCCCGTCTCACAACTCGTCGTGAACACGCGAATGCCCAAGTCACGATAGGCCTGTAACTCGGGCGGCTCACGATCGGTGAGGTCCATCTTGTTGATGCACAGAATGGGGGAGACGCCGCCGATCTCCGCCGCGATCAGATAACGATCGACCAGCCCCGGCTTGAACGTCGGCTTCGCGATTGCGGCGACGACAACGAGCACGTCGATGTTCGCCGCGAACACCTGCTCGTCGGCACCCGAATGTTCCATCGCTGGCCGGCTCAGCTTCGTGCGCCGTGGCGCGACCGCGCGCACCCACGGCTCGCCGTCGATCTGCTCGATCAGGACCCGGTCTCCCGGCGCCAGCGCCGCCCCGCGCTGCGCGAGGTCGTCCGTCAGCTTGCACAAATCCTCGCGGCCGTCCCACTGCACAAACGCCCACTTGCGCGAGCGCGACACCACCAGCCCGTTCGGCTCGAAATTTTCCGGAATATCCGGCTGCGGCGCGTTTTCCGACACCGCCGTATTGGTTCGCAAGTGCCGTTTCAGGTCGCGCGAATACGTGGTGTCCTGCTGCGCTTCCCAATCCACGTTCCGCGCCCGCTTCTGCTTCTTTTTCCGCTTCTTATCGTCCACACCTCTATTTTAACCACAGAGACACAGAGGAACACAGAGAGGTCATTGAATTTGTGAAAGGTTCTCTGTGATGCTCTGTGCCTCTGTGGTGAAGTATGTTGTAAGTGCGCATACTTGGTGCGAATTCCGAGGAGGAAATCACGATGCCCACACCGCTCAGCCCGGACATGACCCGCGCCATGCGTCACATGGTCGCCGCGATCGCGTTCCGCTCCAGCCGTTCACTGCGCGACGCGCCCGCCGGCTATGAGAACGTCCGCCTTTCAGACGATTCCATGTCCGCCAAAGAACTCGTGTTCCACATGACGAACGTCATGGCTTTCGCCTACGCGACCGTCACCGGCACCGAGCGCGTGCGTCACGAGCCGCGCGACTGGAAAGGGGAAGTGGATCGGTTCTACGCGCTGCTCGGCGAACTCGACGCGAAACTCGCCGCAGGCGCCTCGCTGGAATCAGGGATGGAGTTAAAACTGATTCAAGGCCCGCTCGCGGATGCGCTGACCCACGTGGGCCAGCTTCACTCGATGCGCCGCAAAATAGGCGCGCCGATCGCGCCGACAAATTACATCAAGGCCGACATCCAGACCGGACGCATAGCACTGGCCGATCAGCCGGCGTAGGGGAGGGTCGCGCTCCCGCGCGACCGCGGGCTTAGCGCGGGTTCACCCGCTCGTCCAACCAGGCCTCGACGTCGTTCATCTTCATCCGCACCTGCGTCATCGCGTCGCGATCGCGGATGGTGACGGTCTCGTCTTCCTTGGTCTGGTAGTCCACGCAGATGCAATACGGCGTGCCCGCCTCGTCCATGCGCCGGTAGCGCCGACCAATCGCGCCGCCCTGATCATAGAAGGTCGCGAATTTCTTGCGCAGCTTTTTCTCGAAGCCTTCCGCGAGTTCCGCCAGGCCGTCCTTCTTCACCAGCGGCAACACCGCCGCCTTGATCGGCGCGATGCGCGGATGGAACCGCATCACGATGCGCTGCTCGTTCTCGACCATTTCTTCGTAATACGCATCGCACAGGATCGCGAGCGTCGTGCGGTCCGCGCCGGCCGACGGCTCGATCACCGACGGAATGTAGCGCTCCTTCTTGTCCGGATCGAAGAACGACAAGTCCTTGCCCGAATGCTCGGAGTGCTGCTTCAGGTCATACGACCCGCGATTCGCCAGGCCCTGCAACTCGCCCCAGCCGAAGTTAAACTCATACTCGATGTCCGCCGTGCGCTTCGAGTAATGCGCCAGCGATTCCTTCGGATGCTCATACCACCGCATCTTCTTCTCGTTCAGGCCGATGCCGAGGTACCACGACCAGATCGCGCCCATCCAGTGCTCAAACCACTGCGCCTCTTCCTCCGGCCGGCAGAAGAATTCGATTTCCATCTGCTCAAACTCGCGCGAACGGAATATGAAGTTGCGCGGATTGATCTCGTTGCGGAACGCCTTGCCGATCTGCGCAATGCCAAACGGCGGCGACATGCGCGAGCTGCTGTACACATCCTTGAAGTCGACAAAAATCGCCTGGCACGTCTCCGGCCGCAGGTAGGTCTCGACCGCCGAATCGCCGCTCGCGCCCAGCCGCGTCTGCAGCATCATGTTGAACGCGCGCGGCTCGGTCAGGTGCGCGCCGCCGCACTTCGGCTTGTTCGGGCAGTCCTCTTCCGAATTGAAGTGGTCCGCGCGGAAACGTTTCTTGCACTCCTTGCAGTCCACGAGCATGTCGTGGAACTCATCGACGTGCCCCGAGGCCTTCCACACCGACGGATGCATGATGATGCTCGCGTCCAGCCCGACCACGTCGTCGCGCTGCTGCACGAACGTCCACCACCAGTCGTTCTTGATGTTCCGCTTCAGTTCCGTGCCCAGCGGGCCGAAGTCCCAGCAGCCGTTGATGCCGCCGTAAATGCCGCTCGATTGAAAAATAAACCCGCGGCGCTTGCAAAGAGAAACGATCTGTTCCACAGACTAAAGACTCCGGCTGATGCTTGGGAAGCGCGTATGGTATCGCTGGATCACCGCGTGAATCAAAGCGGGCCGTGACTTACCGCCCCTTCGACGCCACCCACAGCAAGGTCTTCTGCGCAAGCGAAACCACCGCGCCGTCCAGCTTTGCGCCGCGCGCGCTCACGCCCTTGAGCGAGGCGCCTTCGAGGTTCGCGTTGGTCAGGTCTGCATCGGTGAGGTCCGCCTCGCTGAGATTCGCCTGCTGCAGTTGCGCGGCGACGAGCGAAGCATGGCTCAGGTTCGTCTTGGAGAAATCCGCGGATTCGGCGACGGCCTCGCCGAGTTGCGCGTGCATCAGGTTCGCGCCGGTGAACTTCGTCTGGCGCAGCGTCGCGCCGCGCAGGTCGCAGCGCACCAGATTCGCCCCCGCGAGGTCGTGCCCCGAAAGGTCGACCCGCGTCAGTGTGCACATGCTGAGGTCCGCGCCCATCAGTTGCGTATTGCCAAAGCGCGCGCCGAAGAGTTCGGCCCCACTCAGCTTCGCTTGCGTCAGGTCCGTCTCAATCACGACCGCGCCGCGCATGCGCGCGCCCCGCAGATCCACGCCAGTCAGGTCCGCGTTGCGCAGGTCGGCATTCTCGAGGTTCGCCTCGGTCAGCGTCGCGCCGACCACGCGCGCGCGTTTCAGGCTCGCGCCCGTGAGCGTCGCGCCGTGGAGATTGCACTCGGAGAGATCCGCTTGGCGGAGGTCCGCGTTGCGGAAGTTCGCATTCAGCAGGTCCATGCCCGCAAGCTTCGCGCCGCGCAGGTCGATGCCCTTCACTTCGCCCGCCGCCTTGGCCACGTCCGCCGCCCAAGCATTCCACACGCCGATGCCCGCGTTCAGAATTTCGATCGGCGCGCCAAACACCGCGCCGTGCGCTTTGATGTGTTCGCGAAAACCCTTCGGCGCGCCGAGCACGCCGGTGACGTTCGCGTCGCGAAACTTCGCGGATTCCCAGTCCACGATGCGCCGCAAGTTGGCTGCCACCAGCCGCGCGCCCGTGAGATCGGCGTCTTTCAACACCACCGCCATCATGTTGGAGCCGGTAAACACCGCTTCCGCCGCGATGGCGCCCGTCAGATCCGCGCCCGACAGTGTCGCCGCCATGAAATTCACATGGCTGAGATGAGCGCCCACCAGCCGCGCGCCCGTGAGGTCGGCCTGCGACAGGTCCACGCCGTCAAACAGCACGCCGGCCATATTGGTCTTGATAAATTTCGAACCGATCAGTTTCGCGCCGGGCAGCTTAATCTCGTGCACGTCCGCGCTGGCAAAGTTGCACGTATCGAAGATCGTCGTGCGCAGTTCCAGCTTGGGCATTTTTGCGCGCGAGAAGTTGCAGCGGATGAATTTCGCCTCGCCCAGGGCGGCTTCGGTGAAGTCGGCGCCTTCGAAATTCGTATCTTCAAAGGCCGCTCCGTGAAAGTTCACGCCGCGCAGGTTCGTGTTCGAGAAATCCGCCGACGCGCAGCGCACATCGCTGAGATCCGCGCGCGTGAAGTCCATCCCGGCAAAGTTCAGGCTGGACAGGTTCATCGCGTTGAAGTCCGCCGCGCAGAACTTCACGTTGCGGAAGGTGCACCCCTGCACGACCGCGCGCACGATCTTCGCCTGGCTCAGGTCCGAATTTTCAAAGGCCGCCCGGCCGAGGTTCGCGTTGTTCAGGTTCGCGCCGCGCAACGACACGTCGTTGAATTTTACGTTGCGCAAGTCCGTGCTGTTGAGATTGGCCTCGGTCAGGTTTCCGCCCGAGAGGTCGCAGTGCATCAGGTTCGCGGCCGAGAGATCGGCGCGCGTGAGGTTCATCCCGCGCAGCTCATACCGTTGCAGCATCGCGGAGGACAACGCCGGCTCGATTTCGGGATGCTCCGTGCGCCAGGCATTCCAGCGCTCGGCCCCCTCGCGCAGCGTGCGCATGTGTGCGTTATCGGCCACGCAAAAACTCCACTTCGTCTCGCCGCGCTTAGTATACGGTTCTACAGAAGGGAGTGCACGCTCACACGTTGAACCGGAAATGCACGACGTCTCCGTCCTGCATCACATATTCCTTGCCTTCCGCCGTCATATGGCCCGCGGCCTTCGCGCCCGGCTCGCCGCCATCCGCGACGTAGTCGGCGTAGTGAATGACCTCGGCCTTGATGAAGCCTTTTTCGAAATCCGTGTGAATCACGCCGGCCGCCTGCGGCGCGCGCGCGCCAATGGGAATCGTCCACGCGCGCACTTCCTTCTCGCCCGCCGTGAAGTAGCTGGCCAGGCCGAGCGCATGGTAGCTCTTGTGGATGATCTGGTCGAGGCCGCTTTCTTTGGCGCCGAGCGAATCCAGAAATTCCTGGCGCTCCGCGTCGGACAACCCGGCCATTTCTTCTTCAACCTTCGCGCAGAGCTTCACGACTTCCGCGCCGCGTTCCGCCGCGATCGCTTGCACTTGTTTGACGTAGGTATTGTCTTCCGCCAGGCCCGCCTCGTCCACATTCGCCGCGAAGATGATTTTCTTGGCTGTGATCGGCTGCAAATCGCGCACGGTCTCGATCCACTCGTCGGAATCTTGGTCGGCAAAGGTGCTGAACGGGTTGCCGCCGTCGAGGTGCGCCTTCAGCGCAATGGCGAGATCCAGCATCGGCTGCTGCTTTTTATCGCCCTTGGCAAGTTTCGCCACGCGATCGGCGCGTCGCTCGACCTGTTCAAGGTCCGCCATCAACAGTTCCGTCTCGATGACTTCGATGTCGCGCTTCGGGTCCGGCTTGCCGTGCACGTGGATCACGTTCTCGTCATCGAAGCACCGAACCACATGCACAATCGCCGCCGTCTCGCGGATGTGCGCCAGGAACTTGTTGCCCAGGCCTTCGCCCTTGCTCGCGCCCGCCACCAGCCCCGCGATGTCCACAAACTCAATCGTCGCCGCCACCACGCGCTCGGGGTTCACCATCTTCGCCAGCGTGTCCAGCCGCGCATCCGGAACCGGCACAATCGCGCGGTTCGGCTCGATCGTGCAAAAGGGATAGTTCGCCGCCTCGGCGTTCTGCGCCTTCGTCAGCGCGTTAAACGTGGTGCTCTTGCCGACGTTCGGCAGGCCCACAATGCCCATCTTTAGTGCCATCGTAACTCCTGACCGGGTGTGGCGATCCGCTGCATCGACATTGTCCGGGGCGTCTAACGTGGTTCGACTGGACCAGTCTGCGGATGCCCGAAAGAGGCGGTATAGTAGCAGGCAGCGGACTCATCGTGCGAATCGGATTCTTATGCAGGTCGGTATAGAAGTTATTGCGCAAGGCCTCGGCACGTGGGGCCATTTGCGATATGAATTTCAGGAAGTAAATGTCTCGTTTGCTTCTGATCGTGACGCACGCGAAGGAAAATCGCGCCTCTTATTTTCTCTGCTGTTTCGCGTGCCTGGAAGCGATACCTGGGACGGGCGACGGTTCGCGTCCACAACGGCGCGGCGGGAATTTCTTGATGAATGGTTTCTGGATCAGGAACCGGCAGACGGTTTGCCGCCACCATCGCCCAACGAATTCTATTTGCCGCAGCAGACCTGTGGGCACGCATTGACCAGCGTCGTCTTCATCCACGATTACGTGCAACTCATATCCGACGCTTGGACCCTGAACGTTTACAGCAACGCGCGACTCGAAAATGGTTCAGCCTCATTCGAACGCGGACAACCCGGCTATTGTGACGAACTCGTCACATTAATCGGAAAGCATATCGAAGCATTTGAAGAGCAATTCGGAGAATTTCTCGAAATTCGGTTTTCAGGGGGGAGTCGTCTGATAATTCCGTGGGACGAATCCTTGGTAGAATTCGCCACTTTGTTTTTCAATGGCGCACTTGTGGTTTGGCCTTAAACAAAAATCGTCTAACAAAATTCTCACAACGTTTTCTTAAACCAATCGTGAACCGCTCGGGTCTAATCCGTGTTCCATTTCTCGGAGCCGACACCGATGTTCAAATTTCCCGAGGAGTTTCTTCTGTGCTTCTTAGACCGGTCGGTCTCGCGTGCGCACTTCTGGCGGCTACATCGGTCTTCGCGCAATCGGCGGGTGAGTGGCCGGCATACGGCGGCGACGCGGGTGGCACGCGCTTCTCGCCGCTGGACGAAATAAACCGGCAGAACGTCACCGGCATCAAGCAGGCGTGGGTTTTCCGCACGGGCGACCTCGACCGCAGCGACAAGTTCCGCGAGAAAGCCGCCTTCGAGTCGACCCCGATCATGGTCGACGGCACGCTCTACCTCACCACGCCCACCTGCCAAGTCTTCGCGCTCGACCCGGTGACGGGGGAGAAGCGGTGGACCTTCGACCCGAAGGTCGACGTCAACACTAACTTTTCTGAATTCACCAACCGCGGCGTGTCCACGTGGACCGATGGCAAACAACGCCGCATTCTTCTCGGCACACTCGATGCCCGCCTGATCTGTCTTGATGCGAAGTCCGGCACCCCGTGCAAAGACTTCGGGAACGACGGCACCGTCGATTTGAAGGAAGGCATCACGCTCAAGGGCGCCGGCCAGTATCAAGTCACGTCGCCGCCCGCGATCATCGGCGATCGCGTTGTTGTCGGCTCGTCCATGGGCGACAACCGTCGCGCCGACGTCGAGTGGGGTGTGGTCCGCTGCTTCGATGTGCGCAACGGCAAACAGCAGTGGTCGTGGGACCCCATCCCGCGCAAGGACACCGACCCCTTCGCCGATACCTGGAAGGGCGAGCGCGTCCGCAATACGGGCGGCTCAAACGTCTGGTCGATCATCTCGGTCGATTCCGAGCGCGACCTCGTGTTTCTACCCACCACGGCCCCCGGCCCGGATCACTTCGGCGGCGAACGTCTCGGCAGCAACGTCTACGCGAACTCCGTCGTCGCGATCCGCGCGTCCACCGGCAAGGTCGCGTGGCATTTCCAGGTCGCGCACCACGATCTGTGGGACTACGATCTTCCCTGCCAACCGGTGCTCACCGAAATCACGGTCGATGGCAAGCGCATCCCCGTCGTGGTGCAGGGCACCAAGATCGGCCATGTGTTCGTGCTCGATCGCGAGACCGGCAAACCGGTGTTCCCCGTCGAGGAACGCCCCGTGCCGCAGAGCACCGTGCCGGGAGAGGAGTCTTGGCCGACGCAACCATTCCCGACCATCCCCGCGCCGCTGCTCGACGACTTGCCCAAACCGTTCCAAATATGGGAAGGCATCGGCGAACTCACGCCGGAGCAAAAAGCAGAACTCGGCACACTCCGCTACGACGGTCGCTTCACGCCGCCGAGCCTCGAAGGCACGATCCAGTTCCCCAGCACCGCCGGCGGCATGAACTGGGGCGGACTCAGCGTCGACCCGACGCGCGGCGTGCTCGTGGCAAACATGAACCGCTTCGCGCATCTCGTGAAATTGATCCCAAGATCTGAATTCAAAGTCACCGGCGAAGAGATCCTCGGGCTCCGCGGCGAGGTCGCGATTCAGGCCGGCACCGACTACGGCATGACGCGCCGCACCTTCCTCGCGAACGGCGTCTTCGCCACGCCGCCGCCCTGGGGCGTGATCGTGGGCGTCGAGATCGCCACCGGCAAGAAACTCTGGGAACGTCCGCTCGGCTATATCGACGAAAAATACAAAGACCTCGGCTCGTCGATGGTCGGCGGCAACGTGCTCACGGCCGGCGGCCTCGTGTTCGTCGCCGCCACGCGCGACGGCACTTTCCGCGCGCTGGATATCGAAACCGGCGCGACCCTCTGGGAGGAAAAACTCCCCGTGCCCGCGCAGTCCACGCCGATGACCTACCGCGCCGCAAACGGCAAGCAGTACGTCGTCATCTGCGCCGGCGGCCACGGCAAGGCCGGCACGAAACAGGGCGACTACGTCGTCGCCTACGCGCTGCCCTAGCCGGCTCCGTCATTGCGAGGAGCGGGGTTTGCGACGCGGCAATCGCTTCCACCAGAATCCTCACCAACAAACTGGAGACCCCACATGCGCTCTTACATCGCCGCCCTGCTTGTAGCCGCCACTCTCGCCGCGTTCATTCTCGTTCCGCCCGCGCCCCGCGCGCTCGCCGCGCCGGATGGTTACGACGTGACGCTCGCCGACGCGCAACGCGTGATCGACGCCGCAATCAAAAAGGCCAACGCGCTGGATCTGAAAATGAACATAGCTGTCGTGGATGCGGGCGCGAACCTCAAAGCTTTTGCGCGCATGGACGGCGCGTTTCTCGGCAGCGCGGACATCGCGATGAAGAAAGCCAAAACCTCGCGCATGTTCGACGCGCCCACCGGCGCGCTCGGCCAGCTCACGCAACCCGGCGGACCGCTTTACGGCCTCGAAGAAACGAACGGCGGCTTGGTCACGTTCGCGGGCGGAATCCCGCTGAAAAATTCCGACGGTCAGGTCATCGGCGCAATTGGTGTGTCGGGTTCCTCGGTTGAGAACGATCTCGCGGTGGCCGAAGCGGGCGCAGCCGCGTTCTAAAATTTTCGACTACCGCGCGCTGATGATCGCGAGAAATCCGCGACGGTCTTTCGACAGTGCGCACGACGTAACACGCGCGGTCATCTGAATCGGCAAACCGCGGTACGTCAGGCATTCGAGCTGCACCGCGATCGTTTCGTCCGGCGCGATGAAGCGGTTCAGCAGGAGCGCAACGTCGCCCCCGCCAAGATTCCGCGCGAGCGCCGTGCCCTCGATGTAGTCGCCCTGCCGATAACTCACGCGCCCCTGGAAATCCGTCTTCAGCGCCTTGCGCGCGATCCGCGCCTGCAGTTCCGGGTCGTCTTCCAGGTCGACCAGCATCATCGGCTGTTCCATCACCTGCGCGCTCATGTCTCGTTCCTTTTCGAGTGGCTATATATATGGAGCCTATGGCAAGGGGCATTCCAATGCTGTTTTTCGGCATAACTCATTTGTTTTCAATGAATTAAGAAAAATCCATAGGCCATCTGTGGGTTTCTCCGTGGCGAATCCAACCAAAAGTAGGAATCTTTGGCTAAACCTTGCAAGACAAACCGACGATTTCGTCGCGTGAACCGATGATTCTTGCCCGAAATTTACTTGCCGTTGTAAGTTGCGGCGTGCGCGGGCCTTGCCTAGAATCAGATTTTCACGTCGGGCGATCGTTCACCAAGGATGAAGGCCGCGTCTGTGCCGGTGCGCATTCCCATTCTCTGGATCATCGCGGCTGCGGTAACGGCCGCCGCCTGCATCGCATTTGCGCTCGCACTCAATCCGCGCGGCATCGACGACGAAAAAAAATACGCACACGCCGCGCAACGCCTGAAAACTTACGACACCTTGAACGCAGGCATGGAACTGCAAGCCGCGGACAAACTCGACGAAGCCGAAGCCATCTATCGCGAAGCGCTCAAGATCGATGACTCCGTCGCGCCGACGCACTACCTCCTCGGCGGCGTTTATCTGGAGCGTGACGAACCGAAAGAAGCGATCGCCGAATACGACACCGCGATTCCGCTCGCGAAACGCAACGAGCACGTATACAACAGCCGCGGCGTCGCGCATTTTCGTCTAGGCGAATTCAAAGAAGCCGAGCACGACTTCACCGCCTCGATGGCGCGCGAACCGGATTTCACCATCGCGCAACTGAATCGCGGTCTGCTCCGCCTGCGCGAAGGGCGAAATGACGATGCCCTCGCAGACTTCGACGCCATCATCGCGCGCTTCGAAAAGCCCACCGCCATGGCCGCGCACACCGGCCGCGGGATCATTCTCGCGCGCAAAGGCGACCTCGCCGGCGCGGAAACGGAATTCACCACCGTCGTGGAGTATTCCTTCACGAAGGAACGCGTGCTCGATGCCTTGTATAATCGCGCGCACGTGCGCGAGGCGCGCGGCAACGCCGCCGGCGCGCAGCAAGATCGCGACGAAATGACTCGTCTCGAAGCACTCCCCACATCGGCAGAACGATTCGTGCGCCCGCTCAAGGGTGCCGAGGAACCAATCACAGGAAAGGCTGGCCTGCAATGAATTTCGAGTATTCCCCGAAAGTGAAGGACCTCCGCAAACGCGTCGCCGCGTTCATGGATGAACACGTCTATCCGAACGAAAAGCTCGCACACCAACAACTCGATGAAGGCGATCGCTGGCAGCCGCTTCCCATCATCGAAGAACTCAAAGTCAAAGCGCGCGAAGCGGGCCTCTGGAACCTGTTCCTGCCCGAAAGCAGCCTCGGCGCCGGCCTCACCAACCTTGAGTACGCGCCGCTCTGCGAAATCATGGGCCGCGTGAACTGGGCCTCCGAAGTGTTCAACTGCTCCGCGCCCGACACGGGCAACATGGAAGTGCTCGTGCGCTACGGCAGCGAAGAGCAGAAGAAGCAATGGCTCACGCCGCTGCTCAACGGAGAAATTCGTTCCGCCTTCGCGATGACCGAACCCGCGGTCGCGTCCTCCGACGCCACGAACATCGAATCCTCCATCGAACGCGACGGCGATCACTATGTGATCAACGGCCGTAAGTGGTGGACTTCCGGCGCCGGCGACCCGCGCTGCAAGATCGCGATCTTCATGGGCAAGACCGATCGCACCGCGCCGTCGCACACGCAGCAGTCCATGATCCTCGTTCCGCTCGATGCGAAGGGCATCACGATTAAGCGCATGCTCACGGTATTTGGATTCGACGACGCGCCGCACGGCCACGCCGAGGTGATTTTCGACAACGTCCGCGTGCCGGCGTCGAACATGCTGCTCGGCGAAGGCCGCGGCTTCGAAATCGCACAGGGCCGCCTCGGGCCGGGCCGCATCCATCACTGCATGCGCACCATCGGCGTCGCAGAGCGCGCGCTGGAGCTGATGTGCAAGCGTGCCGAAGAGCGCGTCGCCTTCGGCAAGCACCTCGCCGAAATGGGCACCATCCGCGCGCACATCGCCGAATCGCGCATCGAAATCGAACAGGCCCGCCTGCTCACGCTCAAGGCCGCGTACATGATGGACACCGTCGGCAACAAGGTCGCGCGCAAGGAAATCGCGATGATCAAGGTGCTCGCGCCGAACGTCACATTGCGCGTGCTCGATCGCGCCATCCAGGCGCACGGCGGCGGCGGCGTGTCGCAGGACTTCTTCCTCGCGAAGGCCTGGGCCGGCACGCGCACGCTGCGCCTCGCCGATGGTCCGGATGAAGTGCATCTGGAAACCATCGCGAAGGTCGAGCTCAAGGAACAGCAGAAGACCCGGCAATCCAAAAAACAACCAGTTCACGCCTGATACGGCGGGAGGACGGCGATGTTGACCTCACCCACGGTCGCGGCCCTCGCCGAGGACGCGCTGCAACGACTCGGCCAACGCGACACGCTCCTGTTTCAGGGCGAGCGTGTCAATAACGTCACCATTCTCGATCGCGCGCGGCGACTGCAGCGCGCGTTCGCTGATCTTGGCCTCAAGAAGGGCAAGGTGGCGACGTTGTGCATGGTGAATCATCCGCTGGTGTACTCCGTCTTCGGCGGAATTTTCCGCACCGGCGGCACCGCGGTCCCCATGATGTTCCAGCTCACCGCACCCGAGCTGAACTACATCATCGGCCACACGGAATCCATCGGCGTGGTCACCGATTCGACGCTGCTGCCAAAAATTCGCGAAGCAGTGAAGGGTCTGCCGCATGTCGAATGGATCGCCGTGTTGGGCGGCCAGGATGATCTCAATGCGACGCCGCGCGAGTATTCGCTGGAAGGCCTGCTGAAGGCCGATCCGCAGCCGGTCCTCCCGGCGATGGATCCCGAAGACATCGCGCTGATGCTCTATACCTCGGGCACCACGGGCAAGCCCAAGGGCGTGATGCTGTCGAACAAGAACCTGATGGCGATGGCCGTCGCCACGCTCGACGCGCAGGAGCTACACGCGCGGCCGCATCCGATGATCACGCTGTCGGCCATGCCGATGGCGCACATCTTCGGCGTCGGCGTCATGATCGGCGGCTACACCTATCCGAAGGAATACACGCCGCCAATCCAGATTCAGGAAATCTGGTTCGAAGCCGAAAAGTTCATGCAGATCATTCAGAAAGAACGTGTCACCGATCTGCCCGCCGTCCCCACGATGCTCGCCATGATGCTCGCGCATCCAAATGTGGACAAGTACGATCTCACCTCGCTGGTGAAGGTGGACGTCGGCGCGGCGCCGTTGCCGGTCGAAGTGGCCGATGCTTTCGCTAAGAAGGCGGACTGCTTTGTTCGCCAGTTGTACGGAATGACCGAAAACACCGGGGTCGCCACCTGCGGCCGCATTAGCCAGCCGTATCGCCGCGGCTCGGCGGGCCGGCCATACTGCAACGTCGCGCTGCGCATCCACGACGACA
>CAZUJL010000025.1:0-33031 GCA_964620045.1 uncultured Nitrospirales bacterium | reverse complement strand
GTGGGCCAGGCGGGCGAAATTGTCACGCGCGGTCCCGCCGGAATGAAGGGCTACTTCAAGGATCCCAAGGCCACCGAAACCGCGATGCGCGGCGGCTGGATGCACACGGGCGACATCGGCTATCTCGATGAAGACGGCTGGCTCTATGTCGTCGATCGCAAGAAAGACATGATCATCAAGGGGGGAGAGAACATTTTCCCCGCGGAAGTCGAGAACGCGCTCTACAAGCATCCCTCGATCGCCGAGGCCGCTGTGATCGGCGTGCCGCACAAGTTGTACGGCGAGGACGTCATCGCGTTTGTGGTGACGCACGCGGGTCAGAATCCGACATCCGACGAGTTGATCGCGCACGCGAAGAAAAACGTGTCGCCGTTCAAGGCGCCGTCGCAGGTGTTCTTCATCGAAGCGCTGCCCAAGAGCGGCGTCGGCAAGATTCTGCGCCGTGAACTGCGCGACCGCTACGCACGCGAGACGGCTGCCAAGTCCTAACCCGATACAGGGAGGCTCCACGCAATGTCGCAACCCGGCGTTCAACTGGGCGAAGAATTCATCCCGCAGGCCGAGGTCATGCGGCGCGTGGCGAAGGCCGCCTCCGGTCTGCGCGCGCTCGGCGTCGGCCGCGAGGATCGCGTCGCCATCATGCTGCGCAACGATGTGGCCTATATCGAAGCCACACTCGCCGCGCGCATCGTGGGTGGATTGCCGGTGCCGATGAACTGGCACCTGAAGCCCGAAGAAATCGGATATATCCTGAACGACTCCGGCGCGAAAGTTCTCATTATTCATTCGGATCTGCTGCGCGACGTGCACGCGGCAATCCCGAGCGGCGTAAAAGTGCTCGAAGTGATTGTGCCGCCGGTTTTGGCCGAAGCCTACGACGTTTCAAATCCGGGACCGTCGAAACTCGCCGGTGCGGAGGAGTGGCGCGCGTTCACCGAGCGTCACGCACCGTGGTCCACACCGCCCGATGTCGAAACCGCCAGCATGATCTACACCTCCGGCACCACGGGCCGCCCCAAGGGCGTGCGCCGCGAGTCCGCGACTCAGGAACAGTATCAGCGTAGCGTCGCTGTCATCGGCCGTGTGCTGGGCGTGTTGCCCGGCATCCGCACGGTCATTCCCGCGCCGCTGTACCACTCCGCCCCGAACACGTTTACGATCTACGCCATGCAACTCGGCGCGTTCATCGTGCTGATGCCGAAATTCGATGCCGAAGAACTGCTCGCGGTGATCGATAAACACAAAGTCACGCACTTCCAGGCCGTGCCCACGATGTTTGTGCGCCTGCTGAAACTTCCGGAAGCCACGCGCAAGCAGTACGACCTCAGCTCGCTGAAGTACTGCATCCACGCCGCCGCGCCGTGCCCGGCCGAGATCAAGAAGGCCATGATCGAGTGGTGGGGCCCCGTCATCTGGGAGTATTACGGCAGCACCGAGATGAGCGCGGTGACGCATTGCTCATCCGAAGAGGCCATCCGCTATCCCGGCACCGTCGGCAAAGCGATCCCCGAAGCAACGATTCGTATCTTGGACGAGCAGGGGAATGAATGCGCGCGCAATGTGCCCGGCCGTATCTACGCGCGCATGCACGAGACCACGGATTTCACCTACCAGAATGATCCCGACAAGCGGCGCGGCATCGAGAAGGACGGCCTGATCACCAGCGGCGACATCGGTTACGTGAACGATGATGGATTTCTGTTCCTCTGCGATCGCGCGAATGACATGATCATCTCCGGCGGCGTGAACATCTATCCCGCCGAAATCGAATCCGTACTGATTAATTTTCCCGGCGTGCACGATTGCGCCGTGTTCGGCATTCCGCATCCCGACTTCGGCGAGTCCGTCATCGCGATCGTCGAGCCGCAGCCGGAGACCAAACTCAGCGAAGACGCCATCCGCGCGTATCTGCGCGAGCGCATCGCCGACTACAAGGTCCCGCGCACGATCGAGTTCCGCACTGGTCTCCCGCGCGAGGATTCCGGCAAGCTCTTCAAGCGCAAGCTCCGCGAGCCGTACTGGCAAGGCGTCGGCCGCAAGATCTAGGCCCCGATTCGCCGTCGCGTGCCGATTTTTGTCACGCTGTCCACACGTGTACGCCGCCGAACTGTATGATGGAACTATTCCTTTACCCGGCGTTTCCCGCAAAATCCCGAAAAACGATATAAAACCGCAAGTCTTTTGCATTATGCGCAGTTTCGTCCGCGTATGGCACTCAAGTTGCTCAAGAAAGAGGTCAAGGTGTGCTCAGGTTGGCTGGGCCGCCGGGGGACTTCGATGAGTGTCGGCACGGCATTGGTGATCGGCGACGAGCGCACGCTCTCGCGCGATCAGGAAGAAAGCCTCACGGTCGCGGGCATCGCGATCGCGCATGCCGACGATGTGCCGATACTCGAAGCCGGATACGACGTGGTTCTCGCCGGCGTTCCCGAGGAACCTTCCGATACCGCCGATCGCCTGCACTCGCTCGCGATCAAGATTCCGCTGATACTGCTCGCGGACGATAGCAACTTGTCCGACGCCTACGCCGTCGCCGGCGATGCCGCCTTCGATTGTCTGCCGCGCTCGGTGAATGGCGCCTGGTTGACGCACAAGGTCCACCAGGCGTTGCAGCGCCGCCGCGAAGTGCATGTCGCGCCGCGCAGTGCCGCGGCATCCGAATCCGTGCTCGGCGGTGTGAAGCAGGGTGCGACGCTGATCGGCCGCAGCGCCGCGATGGAACGCCTGCGCCGCGAAATCGCCGAAGCCGCGCGCGCGAACCTGCCCGTTATGGTTCACGGCGAAACCGGCACCGGCAAAGACCTGGTCGCGCGCCTGATCCACGAAGCCGTTGCGAGCACGCGCCCCGGCGCGTTTGTGAAAGTAAGCTGCCCCGGATTCCCGGAGGCCGCATTGGAAGACGAACTGTTCGGCCGCCAAGAGCCCGATGGCCGCGCCAGCCGCCCCGGCCGCATTGATCTCGCCGCGCGCGGCACGCTGCTGCTCGATGAAATCTCCGAAATGGCCTTGGGCCCGCAGGCCCGCCTGCTCGATGTGCTCGAGCCCGAATCCGGCGCGCCGGAAGCCGCCGCCGTACGCCTCGTCGCGACCTCAGGCCTTACGCGCGATCAGCTCTACACCACCGGCCAGTTCCGCCGCGACCTGTATTTCCGCTTGAACGGCTACACCATCCAGTTGCCGCCGCTGCGCGAGCACGCCGAGGACATCCCGGCGCTGGTCGAATTCTTCCTCACGAAATACGCCGTGCTCACCGGCGGCCACCGTGCCGCGGTTTCCGCGCACACGCTCGCCACGCTTTCGCAGTACGGCTGGCCCGGCAACGTCCGCGAGTTGGAAGTCGCCGTGAAGCGCTTCGCCGTCAGTGGCGACGAAGCGGCGCTGACCTCCACCTTCGTCAGCACTGAACAGCCACTGAACAACGACGGCGAAGGCGACCTCTACCACGAAAGCGAACGCCGGGTGATTCTTTCCGCCCTGACCGAGACCCGCTGGAACCGCCGCAAAGCCGCCAAGGCCCTCGGCATCAGCTACAACACCCTGCGCCGCCGCATCCAGCGCTACCAGCTCGACCTCCACGCCGCGCGCTAACCCGCGCACCCTTCCAAAACGCTCATATACCTGTTTCTACTCGCGCCCCAGCCGTTCCAATTCGCTGCAAAGTTGCCGGTTTCAAAAGAGTTAGTCATCGTTGACAATTCGGCGATCAGCACACGTTAAGCTCACCCAGGTTTGACGGTCTACTCTGGCCATCCCTTGCCCAACTTGGGCGATTTTCATAGGTCCCCGCGAACTCCGCACGCCCTCTCTAACCCCCTAAAAAGCCATAACCGTTTGCCGCCAAATCACTTGTGCATTTTGCACAAACGCGAACGCATCCACTGGCATGCTGCTTGCCTTTTGTACGGCAAGCAACACAGTAAACATTTGAGTAAGTAAAACGGGGAAGCACGGAAGCTAATGGCTCAGCACTACGACTTGGAACGCCAGCTCGAACACGAACAAAAGCTGGCAGCGCGGTATCGGTTCTTTGTTTCGGTCGTGATGGTTGCGCCGACGCAGTCCGGAATGAGCGTTCGCGAGTTGCTCAGCGACACGCTGCGCGAGTGCGACGAGGTGTACGTCCTCGACGACTCGGTGGCGATCCTGATGCCGCACACGACGCTGCAGGACGCGAACCGTGCGGTGGAGCGCTTCAAGGCGTTCTGCGCGGGCCGGGTCGATCTGCGGTTTTCGATTGCGACCTACCCGACCGACGACGCCGCGCTGGGGCTGCTCGAAAGGGCCCGCGAGCGCCTGTCGGAAGCGAAGTCAGGTGCGTTTCAGGAAGTGGTAATCACCGGGTGAACTAGCCCGGTTGGTGGGAAAAAGGGGAGTACAGCAATGACGAACGTGCAGACAGAAAAACAAGGTTTCATCCGCGAAGCGGACGGTTTCGAAGGCGCCGAATACGCCGTGATGACCGCCCTGATCGTCGGCGCGATTTTCGCCGCGCTCGTCGGCCTCGGTGTCGCGCTGAACGGCGACATCGCCTCGCTCACGCAGGTGATCCACTTCTAGTGTATTTCGGCGGACGCGAAGCGCCCGCTAACGAATAGAAATTGCGGAAATCGGTAACACCGAGTAAGAGGAGCGACGACGGCAATGCGCATGGCACTCAAAAAGTTTATGCGGGACGACAGCGGAGTCGAGACGGTTGAATACGCCGTCATGACCGCCCTGATCGTCGCGGCCCTGGTGGCCGCCATCGCCGCGCTGTCCCTGGCGATCCAGGGCCGGTTCAACGCAGTCGACGAAGTTGTGAGCGGAATCCACTAACTCCATGTACGGCTGGCTGCAAAATATCATCGACACCGCCCAGGCGTCGGACCTCTCTTCCCCCGGAGAGGCCAACGCGCTGCTGGTCCAGTGGGGCGCCGTCCTCGGCGCCTCACTGACCGCGGCGGTGTGGGATTTGCGCTGCCGTCGCATTCCGAATTGGTTGACCCTGCCGCTGTTCGCGCTCGGCCTCGGCTTCAACGCCTGGGCGGACGGTTTCAGCGGCGCGGCCTTGAGCCTCGGCGGCGCGGCCATCGCCACGCTCCCGTTTGTGATGTTGTACCTCTACGCCGGCGGTGGCGCCGGCGATGCGAAGTTAATGGCCGCGGTCGGCGCGTGGTTGTGCCTCGCGCAGAGCCTCGTGGTGCTCCTCGCGGTCGTCGTCATGGGCGCAATCCTCGGTCTCGCGCAAGCGGCCTGGCAAAAGCAGTTCGCCAAAGTCACCGCGCGCGTCATGGATGTCACCCGCGCCTCGCTCGGCATGCTGCAACTGGGCCAGCGCCCGATGTTCGCGCCGGCCGGCGACGTGCAAAGCCTGCAAATGCCCTACGGTGTCTCGATTTTCACCGGCGTGGCCCTCGCCGCGCTCGGTGCCTTGTTCTGGAATGTGTAACCCGCACTCGGCGGAACGAATAGGAGAGAAGCAATGAAGACCCTGTGGTTGAGAGTATCGCTCGCGGCGTTCGGCGTGATCGGCGCCATCGTGGCCGGTGTGCTCACGGCCATCGTCACCGCCGAGCGCGTCGAGATCGATTTCCCGATTCACGAAAGCAACCAGGTCGCCGTCGTCGCGCCGCAGGAGTACGCCGCGAACGCGCAGTGACCCTTTAATTCGCCCCTGAAGCCGGTGGCCAGTCAGCCCCCCTGAGTACTCCACCGGCTTTTTCGAGCGCGGTAGCACCCCCCGGCTACCGCGCTCATTTTTTATCCAGCAAGCCACGTCGCTCGGTGCCGCCAGTGGACAATGTGGACTCTGTGGACATGGTGGGCACCACGGGCACCATGCGCTATTTTTCCTTCTGTCCACATCGTCCATTACGTCCACTTCGTCCACCGGGCCTTTATCCGCTATGATCCGCGCATGGCCGTAGCCCTCAATCCCGATTCCATCCAGCGCGCGCACGACGCCCTCGCCAAAACCCTCGGCGCCGCGCGCGTGTCCATTTCCTCCGGCGATCGCGAACAACACGCGCGGGACCAATCCACGTTGCCCGCGTGCATGCCCGACGTCGTCGTGTGGCCGGAAACCACCGAACACGTCAGCACCGTCCTGCGCTACGCGAACGAACACGGCATCCCCGTCGTCGCCTGGGGCGCGGGCACCAGCCTCGAAGGCAACCCGATTCCCATCCGCGGCGGCATCTTGCTCGATTTCCAGCGCATGAACCGCGTCGTCGCCGTCCACGCGCAGGACTTCCAGGTCACCGTCCAGCCCGGCGTGCTCTACAAGGACCTCAACCGCGACCTCGGCAAGGCGGGCCTGTTCTTCGCGCCCGACCCCGGCGCGAACGCGAGCCTCGGCGGCATGATCGCGAACAACGCCGCCGGCATCCGCACGGTGAAGTACGGCGCCACGCGCGATAACGTCCTCGCGCTCGAAGTCGTCCTCGCCGACGGCACCGTCGTGCGCACCGGCGCGCGCTCCGTGAAGCAGTCCGCCGGCTACGACCTCACGCACCTCATCGTCGGCTCCGAAGGCACGCTCGGCATCGTCACCGAAGCCACGCTCAAACTCGTGCCCATCCCCGAACACTTTAGCGCCATCGTCGCCGCCTTCCCCGACGTCGAGCGCGCGGTCGAAACCGTCTACGCGATCATGGCCTCCGGCCTCGAACCCGCCGCGATGGAGCTCGTCGACACCTCCGGCATCCTGATGATGAACAAGGACGAGGGGATGAACTTCCCCGAGCTGCCGCACCTGTTCATGGAGTTCAACGGGTCCGACGCGCTCGGCGTGAAGGCGCGCACGGAAATGGGGGAGGCGATCTGCCGCGACAACTGTTGCGAGCAAATCGCCACCGGTCTCGACCGCGAGTCGCGCCAGAAACTGTGGGACGCGCGCCACCACTTTTACGAAGTCCTCATCCGCAACCACCCCGGCCAGGGGCGCTACGTGGCCGACGTCGCCGTGCCCATCTCGCACCTGCCCGAGCTCATCCGCCGCACGCGCGTCATCCTCGACGAAGTCGGCATCAAGGGACAGATCATCGGCCACGCCGGCGACGGCAACCTCCACGTCACGCTCTTCTACCCGATGGAAGACGAAGCCGCCGCGCGCCGCGCGAAAGAAACCAACACCCGCCTCGTGCAAGCCGCCCTCGACCTCGACGGCACCTGCACCGGCGAACACGGCGTCGGCATCGGCAAACTCCACGCCATGCCCCACGAACACGGCCCCGCCGGCCTCGCCCTCATGCGCGCCATCAAACACACTATGGACCCAAAGGGCATTCTTAATCCGGGGAAGGTGCTGCCGTGAAGGTCGTGCCGTCGGGCGCGGTTCACGCTGATACGCTCCCGTATAAATCTCCCCACCGAAAGCACGATCGGAAATTTTTTTACAAATATGTCAACGCCGAAGTAGCGAAAATAATCTTGGCGACTCGCAAATTACGCTGGAGTTCGCCAATAGGGTTCAATGATCCTTTCGATCTTCCAGAAGAGCTTCCTTTGGCTTTCGACGCATCCCACTTGCAATCCGCCATTACCGCACACTTTGCAACCGCGATTCGAGAGCCTCAGCTAGATTCCAAAGATCCGCTCGTACGGATTGTCAATCGATTTGTTAGTAACGTAGATTCGGCAGCTCGTAACGAAATTGCGCAACATATTACGGACCATGCTTCTGTTCCAACGGCTGACGCCAAATTATCTTTCGAGATGTTCAAGGAATTCTGGAAAGAAGAGGTCAAGAATCTTCGCGTTCTGTGTTTGGCAGAGTCAAACGACGTTACCACGATGTGGGCCTACTACTCAGACGATCACAGAGGATTTGTTCTCGAATTTGAGGCGGTTGATTCACTTGACAGTGTGTTTGTTGCAGCGCGCGGGGTGACATACCAAAATGAGACGCCCGAAGCGATTACCTTGGACGCATGGGTCCATGCGCTTTCAGGAGGCGATGCATTCGCGAGAATGTTCATTGAGGATTATCCCTATTTCAAGACTAAGGACTGGGCGCACGAGCGTGAATGGAGGCTGGCCTCGTTCAAGCGTCCAGGAGAGGAAGGGTTGTTTTCCGACTATGGATTTCATCCTAGAGAACTAACTGGAGTTTATATTGGTTTGCGCGCTTCTGACGAAGATAGGCGCGACATTCTTAGTCTTCTCTCGTATGATCTTGGACATGTCGCACGTTTTGAAGCATTTGCTGATGGTGCTAAGTCGAAGATCGCTTTCCGTGCTCTGAATGCTTGAAGTGAGATGCTCGTGCTATTCGCCCCGAAGGGGCCGAATGAAATTAGCCCACCGCTTCAGCGGTGGGTTTTTGGTCGCCACACGCGTCGAGTCCCGGAGGGATGACAGAAAATCCAACCAGACAGATCTCGAGCATGTCCCTATTGCCTAGCAAATTTGTTGCATTGCTCGGGCGAACCCAACGGAATATTCCCAAGCGCCGACCCTTGTTTCGCACGCCATCCTTGTTTCGCAACTGCCCTTAATGTGGAAGCGGCGTCCCGCCGCTTGGGCTTGACCCTTGTTTCGCGCCCACTGTTTTCCCCGGACTGCAACACGCGCGCATAGATATATAGGGAGACTGGGCACGCGGTGCGGAGTCCACGCCTGACACAAACTGCGCGAACCGGAAACATATCTTTCGTCGAGTTGTTACCTAGAGCGAGTGAGGCTCCGTGGAAGGAGGCCGATCATGGCTCGGTACGGCAAAGGCGCGCAGGAAAAAGTCCACAAGGTCATGAAGGAGTATAAGAAAGGCGAACTCCACTCTGGCCGATCCTCTTCGCGCCGGAGATCGTCATAGATTGAAGTTGGAATCGGCGGCCCGAGAGATGTAACCGAAGGTTCGCCGGTTTTAGCGGCGCGCGGTTCCGCGGCAAAGTGGCCAAGGCGCCGCAAGCCAGTTGGAGGGTAGACGCCATGTTGTATTGGGCAGCGGTGTTCTTAGTGGTGGCCCTGGTCGCCGCGATTCTCGGTTTCGGTGGTATCGCAGGCACCGCGGCCGGTATCGCCAAGATTCTGTTCTTCGTATTCCTGGTAATTTTCCTGCTGTCGCTGGTGGTGGGCATGGGCGGAAAGCGAACGGGCGTCTAACGCACGGTCGCTTTGAGACTTTGGCGCCGACGCTGCTGTGAAGCACCGCAAGCGCCGACACGACAGAGGGCGGCTCTCCAAAAGCCGCCCTCTGTGCTTTTTTTTAACCGCGAAGAACGCAAAGAAACGCAAAGGGTTTGCACTTGATGCTGTCAGTTCGTTTCATTGTGTTTGAAGTTCTTCGCGTTCCTTCGCGCTCTTTGCGGTTAAAAAATGCTTCCCGTAAGCTGAATGACGGTATAAATCGTAAACGCCATATACACCGCACCCGCCACACCAACAAACAGCACGTTGTACCACCGCGGCCGTACCGACTTTGGCAAATATTTAAAGTTGATATACAAAACGATCGGCACATACGCCGCCATCGCGACGCCGTTGATCAGCGCGTTGTACAGGATCACATCGAAGCCGGTCAGCACTTTCTCAAAGAACACCGTGCTGACCGTGCCGAGGATCATCCCGCCGATCGCGAACCACATATACAACCGCGACTGTGGAATCGCGCGGAACTTCGCGTAGTTCGTGTGCAGCAGGTCCGCGCACACCCGCGCGCCGCCGTCGATGAACGCGAGCTGCGTGCTCAGCAGCGCGGCCACGGCAACAACCAGGTATAGATAGAGGCCAAAGGTCCCCATGGTCTCGCGGAGGATGTTGGCCAGTTCCCACACAATATTCGACTGCTTCGGCACGATGCCCTGTTTGTACAGCACCGCCACGGAGCCGAACATGAACAGAAACATCGTGAAGGTGTTGAGGAACCAGAAATAAATCGTTTGATCGAGCTTGACGAACATGAACCAGTCGCGGAAGCGCCGGCGGTTGTCGTCGGTATCGGGGAAGATGTAGCCCGTCTTCACGTCCGCCTCTTCGCGCTGCCGCAGCGGATTAACCAGCATCGGCACGCGCCCGCCCATGCCGATGCGCTTGTCGCGCAGGTAGTACGCGTAGAAGAGGTTCGCGATGCCGCCCGCGCCGGCGAATACCACCGCGCTGAACAGGCTCATGTAACCAAAGTCCTCGGCCACCTCGATGTGGCCGAAGTTGATCATGCCGCCGCCGAAATCGCCCAGGCTCTCCGCGTTCGCCGTCTTGATGAATACCCAGATCAGGCCGGCGGTGATGACGACCACCATCACCGAGATGCTTTTCTCGATCGCCGAATAAAACGTCTTCGGCCCGAACAGCAGTGCCGTAATGCCCATGAACGTGATCGCCGTCCACACCCAGTCCGACCAGATCCACGCCGGTCCGCCCATGTCCTGCGCGGCGTTCGGCCCGAAGAACAGCATGCGCAACGCCGTGCCCGATCCGCGCGCCCAGCCGGGAAGCATCAGGATGCCGATATTCACCGCCAGGAAGAACGGCACAAACCCGCGCCACGCCCGCGCGAACCCCGTGAACGGGCTTTCGCCGGTCGAGATCATCCAGCGCGCGATCTCGAGGTTGATCCAAAGCTGCACGAAGATGCTGAGGCCCGCCAGCCACACCATGCCCGGACCGAAGCGCGCCATAATCCACGGCCAGAGGATGAGCTCGCCCGCGCCGATGGACAGCCCGACCAGGATCGCGCCCGGACCGGTCAGTTTCCAGAAGGCCTGCGTGCGTTGCGGCAAATCTTGCGGCTTGAGCGGATCGAGCGGCAGCGCCACGGATATTTCCTTCCAGTTGAGGCCGCGCACACGGTATCCCGAAGCCCCCTTGAATGCAACAGATTGCAGTGAGAGGATGGAACAGATTGCGGGGTTGGACGGGTTATATCCGTGACCGAGCGATATCGGAAACCGAGGAGATTACCATGCGTGCGGCGATGGCATTTGCGGGGTGCGTACTGATGAGCGCGGCGGGGTGGGCGGCGCCGGCGACGGTGCTGTACAACGGACAAACAGTGACGGTCGAGCAGACGCTGAGCGATCCGACGGATTTGTGGGTGGCACCGGCGGACCTGCCGAAGGTGAACGGGTTTGAGCTGAAGGACGAGGGCGCGTGCCTCGATGCGATCTGCGTGCCGGTAAAGCAGTCGGAGGACAGCGACCTCTTCGTGACGCGCACCGGGCAGAAGTGGTTCAACGTGACCGCTCTCGCGCGCAAGCTGGGCCAGGCGTACGTGTACGACGGCGAGAGCAATGTGTGGAGCTTCGGAGAAATCCCGGCCGAACAGCAGAGCTACCTGCAATCTGCCGTCGCGCCGGACTTTGAACTCAAGGATCGCAAAGGCAACACCGTGCGCCTCTCCGACTTCCGCGGGAAGAAGGTACTCATCCAGACCTGGGCCTCGTGGTGCGGCTGCCGCATGGACGTCAAGGGATGGGAGACCGTCTACAAGGATTTGAAAGACCAGGGCTTCGAAATTCTCTCCTTCGCGGAAGACACCGGCGGTGAGGCGGCCGCGGGGCAGTGGTTCGATCGCGGCGGCGCGACGTTCACGCAGGTGGTGGACGAGAATCACGTCATCAGCCGCTTGTACAACATGGTCAACGTGCCGACGGGCGTGTGGATCGATGAACAGGGCCGCATCGTGCGCCCGAACGAAACGGCGTATTCGAGCAACGTGTCCCTCTCGCCGGGTGGCAAGACGACGGCCGTCAATGGTGAAGACTACGTGAAAGGTCTGCGCGACTGGGTGGAGCACGGTCCCGACAGCGTATACGCCATGACGCCCGAGGAAGTTGCGAAGCACGTCGCTCCGCGCACGAACGAGCAAGAGCAGGCCGAGGCCTACTTCCAGCTTGGCAATCACTTCCACCGCGCTGGAGACGCCGCGCGCGCCGATAAATACTGGGCGAAGGCGCAGGAGCTGCGGCCGGATAGCTGGAACTACCACCGCCAGGATTGGTCGTTCACGCCGAAGGAAGCCGGCCAGAACTGGATGAAGAAGTACATGGAATTGGGCGACAAGCCGTACTACGAGCCGCTCGATCTGCCGACAGTGCAACAATAATTCATAGTAAATAAGAACCGGCCTTGGGGCATTGTCCCAAGGCCGGATTGTTTTGGATCGGAATTTATTTGTCGCCGGGGTTCAGCGCCTTGAACGCCAGACCGGCCGCGGCGCCCGCCGCGAAGTTGGCGACGAGGAAGATCCAGATGTTGTTCCACGCGGACAGACCCATCACCGAGATGCCGACCGCAACGGCCGGGTTGAACGCGCCGCCGGAGATATCACCGACCGCAAACGCGCCCGTGAGCACCGTGAAACCGATCGCCAGACCGTAGAACGAGTTGCCGCCGTTCGCCTTCGCCGTCGCGACGTTCAGCACGACGTACACAAGCGCGAAGGTGAACAGGAATTCCGCCGCCAGCGCGCGCGCGACATCCGGATCGCCCGGAGTCGGGTTCGCGTCCGGCCGCAGGAAGCCGACGACCAGCGCGGCCAACACCGCGCCGATGACTTGCGCCGCCATGTACGGCACGACGTCCGCCGTCGCGCACTTCCCGCGAATCCACACGCCCAGCGTCACTGCCGGATTGTAGTGCGCGCCCGAAATGTGGCCGCCCGCGAAGATCATCACCATCAGCGCCGAGCCTATCGCCAGCGGCGGAATCACGCCCGCGCCGCCCGCCAGCACCGAGCAGCCGATGGTGAGTACCAAGAAGAATGTACCGATCAATTCCGTAACGTATTTGTTCATAGTTTCCCTCTCCCGATGTATGACGCTTTCGCTGCGAACGCCGTCAGCCCAAATCCTAAAGCGTTCCAACACAGATCGCGTCACGATAACCGGCGGCGCGCCGTCTCGTCAACAGATTCCCGAACTGAAAGAAAGCCAGAGAGTGAAACCGGTCAGGACAGAGGACGTCGATTGAACTTTTCCAGACGCAGACAATCCGCGATCCACGTCCCATTCTTGCGACGCAGCGCGCAGGGAGAGTTGTGAGGGATTTAGGCCGTTTTGTCATGCTGGCGAGTATCAGGTAAACTCCTCGATATGGCGATTTCCCGCTGCATATCTCGAGTTTGCTTAGCATTGTGGCTGTGCCTCGGCACGCAAGTCCACGTGGCACTCGAACACGGCGCGTACTGGCACCATGCGGCTGAGCATGCGGCGGAAGCCCATTCGCATCATCATCACGATTCGTCGCCTGACGAATGGTCCGATTCAGCAGAGACGCGTGTTTTGCCTCTCGGCCATCACCATCACGGCCACGAAATGCCGCACGGGCATGAACTTGGGGCTGTTACTGTTTCATCCAAAGTTCGCACGCTGCCGGTTCTAGCCGTTGCCGTCCTTCCTGCGGCTCCGTTGTCGGATGCCAAGCAGGTTGAGCAGAATCCGGTTCAGACGGACTGGAATCCACCGCCAAAACTCCATTTACCGCAAGATACAGCACCTCGCGCGCCGCCCCTCGCCTAGACGTTTTCTGAACGTCTAACTCTGTCGCTTTAGACCACAGCCTGCTACCGGTGTAAGCCGCGCCATCGCTGTGCGTCGCGAGGGAATCGAATGCGATTTCATTTCTTGAAGTGTTTCGGCGCATCAACCATTGCCTTCATATGCGGCTGTCAAAGCGTGCCGGTTCGTCCGCTCGACTTGAACGCTGTATACGAGGAAATCGCGCACCGTGATATCGCTGTGCAGCCCGTGCAGGAATATGCCGCGCGGCTGCTGTCTCAGCGATCGAGTGCCTCCCCGTTCGATGTGCAGGACGGCCTTTCACTGCTGGAAGCCGAGGCTGTTGCCCTTTGGTATAACCCGAACTTGCGGATTGCTCGGTTGGAAGCCGAACGCGCTGGTGCGCTGGCAAGCGTTGCGGGGCGATGGGCTGATCCTGAACTTGGACTTGGCGCGGGGCGAAAATGGTTTGATGACAATATCGACCCCTCGTGGATTGGCTCGGCATCGCTGAGCATCACGATTCCGATCTCCGGCAGGACCGGAGCGGAAAGACGAGCACTCGCGGCAGAACATGACAGTGCATTGCTCGGCATCGCCGAAGCGGAATGGCAAGCGCTCGTGGCATTGCGCGAGGCGTGGATTCGTTGGTCAGCCGTAGTGGAGCAGAGGCGCTTGTTGGATGAGCACATCGCGCTCGTTGGCCCGTTTGCAGAAACCGCGCGCGAACTCGCGCAAGGCGGCGAGCTGGACAATGGCACTGCTCGGCTTTTTTCGATAGAGCGGGGGCGCAAACGGGCACTCCAGGACGAAGCGGAATTTGAAGAAGCGCGGCTGCGCGCCAAGGTAATGAGCATTTTGGGATTGTTGCCGGATGCGCCGATTGAACTTGTCCCCGAATTTCACCAGATGCACGCCGCCATCGCGCAAATGCGCACTCCAAAAGAGTCGGCGATGGCACACCCCACTGTTGCGCGGTTGCAGGCCGAATACGATGCCGCCGAGGCGCGGTTACGTTTTGAATTGCGAAAACAGTATCCCGATATCACGTTGTCTCCGTCATTCAGCGAAGAGCGGGATGAAACTTCGCTGATCCTTGGGTTTGGATTCCCAATTCCCGTTTGGAACGCGAATCGACAGGGGATTGCCGAGGCTGTCGCGCAGCGTGAACTTGCCCGAACTCGCGCGGAAAACGCATTGCAACAAGTCCTCTCGGAAATCGCACAAGCCGATGCTGGACTCAGTGGTGCACGCGCGCGTCGAGAACGATTGATGGTCGAGGTTGCGCCGGAAGTAGACCGTCAGATTGGTGAGTCGCAGGCCTTACTGCATTCCGGCGAGTTGGACATGGAGTCGCTGTTTCAGGCGCTTGTCCAGGCTTTCGACGTGAAACAAGAGTTGCTTGACGCGGTTGCGGAAGAGCAGTCGTCATCGCTTCTAGTTTCGGCGCTCACCACGCCATTCGCCTTGCCACTACCAGAGAAAGGTTCACCGGAATGAAGGCGCGCAGGAAACTGAAAATCGCACGGCGATGTGCCGATGGATTATCGCTGTTGATGATTTTGTGGGTGATCACGGGGTGCATCAATGATCCATCCGAACAGGCCCAAGGCGTTGAAACGAGCAGTGCGCCGGTTGCTGATAACACCGTAGTCAAAGGTGGTGTTGCCGTACCGTCAGAAGTTCGGCAAAACCTTGGAATTACGTTCGCAACGGTTGAACGACGGCAGGTTCAGAACACATTGCGCGTGCCCGGCGCCTTCGAGCTTATGCCCAATGCGCGGCACGAGTATCGCGCCCCGCTGGCCGGTCACATCAGAACGGACAGAAAACAGTTCGGTGCCGTGAGCAAGGGCGATTTGTTGTTTTCTCTGGATTCGCCGGAATGGCGGCGGATTCAACACGAAGCGGTCGAGGCCGAGGGCGAAATCAAGATGGCCGAGGCAGCACTCAAGGTCGCCGAAAGCCGTCTGCACGAAACGCAGTCGTCTGTCGCAATCATGAAGAAACGGTTGGAGAATCTTGCTTCGGCGCAGGTGCGGAACGCCGATTTGGAAGCCGAGGCCGCCACGCTGGAAGGGACGCTTCTTCGGCTGCAAGCGGAGATTGATGCCGCGACTGCGGCGCTGGAGGAAGCAAACGAACACTATATATCTCGACTGCGTACGCTCTCGTCGATCACCACACTTTCCATTGATGAATTGCTCAAGCCGTCGGCCGAGAATAGTCCAAGTTGGCGAGAAATTGACGCGCTGGAAGTCCACGCGGAGGAATCGGGCGTAATCGAAACGGTCGCGGTCAATCAGGGTGGCTGGCGCGAAACGGGCGAATTGGTGGTCTTAACGCTCGATCCCGCGGCGCTTCGCTTTCATGCCGAAGCCCCGCAGTCTGAATTGATGAAATTAAGGGACGGAATGCAATGCCGTATTTCTCCGCCACAAGGCGGTGGTGTGAATTTTCAGGATTCCATACCGGGCGTGATGCAGGTTGGTCTTACTGCACACACTCAAGAACGAACCATTTCGTTGTACGTTCGTCCCGAAACGATTTCACCGTGGGCCAAGGCCGGTGTGTCGGCTTATCTGGAAATCGCGTTGGAAAATTCCGCGGCCGAGTTGGCGATACCGGTCGCGTCGCTGGTGCAGGACGGACTGGACACGCTTTTCTTCCGTCGGCATCCCACCGATAAAGACAGAGTGCTTCCGGTGAAGGCAGACTTAGGCCCGTCTGATGGTAAATGGGTCGTTGTTCGAAGCGGCGTGAAGGAAGGCGATGAGGTTGTTCTTGACGGTGCCTATGCTCTCAAGCTCGCGGGCGGGACAAACAAGCCACCGGAAGGCTACCACTATCACGCCGACGGGCAGTTGCATAAGAACCACTGAGGCCGTTGTCGGATGCTTAAAAAACTCATAGCGTTTTCGCTGAACAATTCCGGCCTCGTTCTGTTGGTGGCGGCACTGATTGTCGTCGTCGCGGGTTACCGCATCGTCAACATGCCGGTTGATGTGTTTCCCGAATTGAATGCGCCCACCGTGGTGCTGTTGTCGGAAGCGGGTGGTTTGGCCGCCGATGAGGTCGAGCAGTATGTGACTTTCCCCTTGGAAAGCGCGGTTAATGGTTTGCCCGGCGTTCGGCGCGTTCGCAGCGGTAGCGCGATGGGTCTGTCGCTCGTGTGGGTTGAATTCGATTGGGGCACGGACATCTACCGTGCGCGACAAGTGGTCAGCGAAGGCTTGGCGGGTGTGCTGGAGCAACTACCGGAACGAGTACACACCGAAATTGCTCCAATTACCGGCATCACGGGCGAAATTATGCTTCTCAGCCTTACTTCGCCGAACGGCACAGTAAGCCCGTTGGAGCTTCGCGCGTTTGCCGAATATGACCTGCGGCAACAACTCCTTGGCGTCGCGGGCGTGTCTCAAGTGGTGGCGATTGGTGGTGAGCTGCCGGAATATCAAGTGAACGTGCGCCAAGAGGCACTGCGCTTGTATGGCGTGAGCATGGGGGATATCGCCCGTGCGGCGGGCGCGGCACACAGCACGGCGAGCGCGGGATATCTCGCCAACGTCCAAGGCATCGAAATCCCCATGCGGCAGAACGCCCGCGTGCGGTCGGTGGACGATATTCGCGAAACCATCGTGACGTATTCCGGCGGTGTTCCCATCACCATCGGCCAAATGGCCGACGTGCGGCTCGGCCCCGCGCCGCGCCGAGGGACAGCGAGTCAGGCGGGCGATCCGGCGGTGGTCGTCGCCGTGAAAAAAGCACCGTTTACCAACACTCTGCGAATCACCGACGGAATCGACGAAGTGCTCGATAATGTCGAGAAGGCGCTGCCTGCCGACATGGTGCTCGACCGCAACGTCATGCGCCAGTCGGAGTTCATCACGCTATCGCTTCGCAATTTGATTCACGTCCTGCGCGATGCCGCCATTTTCGTCGCAATCGTGCTGGTTCTCTTCCTGATGAACGTCCGTACGACCGTTATTACCCTGACTGCGATTCCGTTGTCCGTGGCTGTGGCGATGCTATTCCTCGACGCGTTGGGTCTCACGATAAACGTGATGACGCTCGGTGGCTTGGCGATTGCCATCGGTGAGCTCGTGGACGATGCCATCATCGACGTAGAAAATGTATATCGCCGATTGGGCGAGAATGCCGCGCTACCCGATGGCAAGCGCCGGTCTCGCGTCCGCGTGATTTTTGAGGCGAGCAACGAAATTCGTTCTTCGGTGGTGTTTGCCACCGTCATTATTGTCGTGGTGTTCGTGCCGTTGCTGTTCCTGCAAGGGATTGAGGGCCGTTTCTTCCGGCCAATGGGGTACGCCTATATCGTTTCCATCCTCGCTTCGCTTGTCGTCGCGCTAACGGTTGTGCCGGCATTGTGCAAGCTGCTTTTGCGGGAGCAATCGAAGCATGCATCCGGCGACAGAGCCCTCGTGCGATGGCTGAAACGATCGTATACGCCGATTCTGGCGGCTGCGTTGCGCGCGCGCCGCGTGGTCGTTGCTGGGGCGCTGGTATTGACAGGGTTGAGCATTTGGCTGGCCTCGACCTATGGAAGCGATTTCCTTCCCGAATTCAACGAAGGCACCTTCACCGTCTTTACGGATGTTCCCCCTGGCACGTCGCTCGATGAAAGTGACCGCATGGTGAAAGGCCTCGACCGTTCGTTGGCGGCCATCCAAGGTGTGGATGCCGTGGTTCGGCGGACGGGCCGTGCCGAGCGAGACGAGCACGCGCACGGGGTCAATCGAAGCGAAATTCAGGTTACCGTCGAACCGGGGTATTCAAAAGATTCTATCCAAGAGAACATCTATAGCACCCTCAATAGCCTCCCCGGTGTGCTCACGGAAGTCGGCTCGCCCATCGGTCATCAGCTCTCACATGTGATGTCCGGTACACAGGCGGCGATTGCCGTAAACATTTTCGGTGATGATTTGGAGAAATTGCGCGAGATTGCGCGGCGGGTTGATGCCGAACTGCGCACGCTGCCCGGAGCGCGAGACGTTCTCGCCAATCGTGAAGCGATGGTGGATTCTCTGCCGATTCGATATCGCGGGGAGGACTTGAAGCGGTGGGGATTGACGCACGCCTCAGCGGCGGAGCAAGTGGAAATGGCGCTCAACGGCGTCCATGTCGCCGAAGTGAATCAAGGCGTTCGCCGGTATGACATTGTCGCGCGTTTACACCCGGATGAGCGCGAGAATCTGAGCGATATTCGCGATCTTTTGCTTATCGGTGAAGGCGGCGGGCTGGTCAAGCTCAGCGAAATCGCGGATATCGGTCCGGAACAAATGGCGCTCGGCATTCAGCGGGAAAATGGGCGACGCAAGGCCGTGATTTCACTCAACGTCGCGCAAGGCTACAACGTCGGTGATCTCGTCAGGCAAGTGGAAGCCAAGGTGAATCCGATTGTTCAGGAATTCGGATATACAGCCACCTATGGCGGCCAATTCGAAGCGCAACAGTCTGCAAGCCGATCCATTTACATCATGGGCGCCTTCGCCAGCATGGTGATTTTTGTATTGCTATCCACAGCCTTCAATTCGGGGAAGGCGGCGTTTCTCGTCATGTTGAATCTGCCACTTGCGCTCATCGGCGGCATCGTGGCGATTTTCCTGGCTGAAAGCGACAACTTATTCCGGAATGTCGCCGCATTGGGGGGAATCGGAGCTTATCAGGCCCCGGTAATTTCAATTGCCAGCATGGTTGGATTTGTGACTCTGTTTGGTATTGCCGTGCGCAACGGGATTCTCTTGGTCAACCACTACACGCACCTGATGACTGAGGAAGGCAAAAGCTTTGATGATGCGATTGTCCAGGGTTCATTGGAGCGACTCGTGCCGATTTTGATGACAGCGCTCACGGCGGTCTTGGGCCTTATTCCGATCGCGCTGGCCAAGGGCGAGCCGGGGAGCGAGCTGCTGGCGCCGTTGGCCATTGTTGTCTTGGGCGGTCTCGTTACTTCGACGCTGCTGAACTTAATCGTTGTTCCCGCGGGGTACTACATGCTGTTTAAGAATAACCCGATCGTGGCGAAATCCGACGCGAACATTGTGAACGCGTCGTAACAAATAACGGAAGGAATGAACATGAAACGAACACTGATGAGCATCTTCGCAATTGGGCTACTAATGGGTTGTGGTGGAGAATCAAAACAAGCGGCTTCGAGCGAACCGATCACCGCGGGCACGGCGGTAACGAAGTATGAGATTCCGATGACCACTTTAGAGTCGCTAAAGCTGGGCCCTTATCTCGTGGAACCGATGTACGAGGAAGAACTTAGCGACGGACATTTCAATATCCGCATCACCGGGGGCGAAGTGGCCGCTGTCCGCGAGTGGGTTGGCCCGGAAGATGCCTCCGGCGTCATGGTCGTCAAAACTGAAATAGAGAATGACTATCACCATGGCCACGTCGAAATGCCGAATCCTATTCCCGCCGACGCCCGGCTGTGGATTGAGATCGAAACACCCGCTGGCGAGCGCTTGAAGGGAAGCGTATCGTTGAAGGGCTAGGGCCATTACAAGCCCTCCTACCACTGGAAGGAGTGTAGCCATGATTGCGCGCGCAACTATTTTTATTGGGCTATTGGCGGCGTTCGTATTGAGTGCGCCGCTCGCTCATGCCGAGCTGGACGCAGCCGCAATTGGAGATGCCGTGGGCGTAAAAGCGACCACCACGCCCGACGGCATCATTCGTGTCTCGTATCCGCGAAAAGAGATCGAAGTAACCGTAAATGGAAAGCCCTTGCGACCATTCGCGGGGCTGACATCGTGGGCCGCGTTCACGGGCACATCGGAGCACGCGATGGTCATGGGGGATACGGTGGTATTCGAAGATGAGATCAATCCCGCCATCGATGCCGCGTTTGCCGCAGGTCTGGAGGTCACCGCGTTGCACAATCATTTCCTTTATGACGCTCCGCGCGTGTTTTTCATGCACATTGGCGGGATGGGAGCGGCGACGGACCTGGCGCGCGGTGTGCACCAGGTGTGGGACGCGGTGAAAGCGGTCCGTGCGCAGTCCGCCACCGTGGCGACGGGACTTCAGGGTGCGGCGGCTGAATCGGGGAGCGTCTCCGCCGCGGCGTTGGACGAAATTCTCGGCGTCAAAAGCACGCAAGATAGCGGAATGGTGAAGTTCACCATTGGCCGTGATGCGACGATGCACGGCGTGCCGGTCGGTGGTTCAATGGGCCTAACGACGTGGGCTGCGTTCGCCGGTACGGACAGCGCGGCGTTTATGGATGGCGACGTGATGATGGCGCCCGCCGAAATTCAGCCCGTATTGCGCGCCTTGCGTAAAGCGAACATTTACATCGTCGCATTGCACAATCACATGGTAGGCGAAGAGCCTGCGTTCTACTTCGTTCACTTTTGGGGAGAAGGTGACGCGAAGGCGCTGGCGCAAGGGTTCAAGAGCGTGCTCGATGCGCAAAAAGCAGCGGGCGCGGGTCATCAATAGCGGGACATTATCACGTGCGAAAACCATTCGACCTGCTGATGAATGGCGAGATTTTAAAAACTGGTCGGGGTGAGAGGATTCGAACCTCCGGCCTCTTCGTCCCGAACGAAGCGCGCTAACCGGACTGCGCTACACCCCGAACCGGTCGGATAGAGTAGCGGTTGGCGGGGCCGAATATCAAGAAAGTACCTTTCGGATTTTCCACACCGGTACGTGGCCTCCAGCGTAGTGGTGACTCCGCGCGAATACAGGGCTGGTCTAAGTGGTATTGTCAGGCAATTCGGGTGAAGTGTGTGTTTGGGAGGACGGAAATGCCGAATAAACCGGAGTGGGTAGGGCCCAAGGGGGGCGATTTGCGCATCAAGGTGGATCTGCGGCTGATCGCCATCGCGCTTCTGGGGATTATTGCGGTGATTTGGCTCGTGTTCGGCGGGCCGGTGTATACGGTGGCGCCGGAAGAGCAGGGCGTGGTGCTGACGTTTGGCAAATACACGAAGACGACGCAGCCGGGCCTGCACTTTAAGTTGCCGTGGCCGGTGCAGTCGGTGCAGACGCCGAAGGTGACGCAGGTCAAACGCGTGGAAATCGGCTTCCGGTCGGTGTCGCGCCATGGGCAGGAGTACTACCAGAGCTTTTCCGATTCGCCGGAGATGCTGCATGAAGCGCAGATGCTCACGGGCGACGAGAATGTGGTGAATTGCTCGATGTCCGTGCAGTACCGCATTACGACCGCGCAGGATTACTTGTTCAATTTCGCGGATGAGGAAGACGCGGAGCTGGCGCTTCTCAATATCAGCGAGGCCGCGCTGCGCCAGGCGATTGGCGATCGTCCGATCGATCACGTGCTCACCACGCGCAAGGACATGATCCAGACGGAGATCGAGAAGAAGACGCAGGAACTGGTCGATCTGTATGGCATCGGCGTGCGGATCGACTTTGTGCAGTTGCAGGACGTGAAACCGCCCACGGAAGTGGAGCAGGCGTTCCGCGAGGTGGCGTCCGCGCGCGAAAAGCGCGAGGAAATCGTAAACAAGGCGCGTGGATACCAGAGCGAGCAATTGCCGCGCGCGAAAGGTGAGGCGCAGCGGATTCTGCTGGAGGCTGCGGCGTACAAGGAATCGCGCATGGCCGATGCGCGCGGGCAGGCGGTGCGCTTCACCGCGCTGGCCAAGGAATACAGCGCGGCGCCGGAGATCACGCGCACGCGGATGTATCTGGAGGCGATGGAAGAGTTGCTGCCGCGGGTGAAGTTGACCGTGATTGATGAGGAAGCGGGTGTGTTGAACCTGCGGAACCTCGGCATTCCGCAAGCGGCCGCCGTTTCTGCCGCTGCGGCGGCAGCGGGGACACCGGCGCCGACTACGCGTCCGCAGGGAGGCCAGCGATGAATAGGAACGCAGCGATAACGGGCTTCGTAGCGCTGGGTTTGCTGATTGCCCTCGTGCTGTTGTCGTCCGCGTGCTACATCGTGGATGAGCGTGAACAGGTCGTGGTGACGCGCTTCAATCGTCCGGTGCGGGTGATTGTGGGCGATCGCGCGGCGGATATCGATGTGATCAAGCAGGAAATCGCCGGACTGAACATGGGCAGCGTCGCGATCGCCAGTGGGCCCGGCTTGTACTTCAAGATGCCGTTTGTCGATGCACCGGAGCGTCTGCCGGATACGCTGATCGAGTACGACTCGGACCCCGAGCACATCGTGACCCGCGACAAGAAGCAGTTGTCGCTGGACAACTTCGCGTGGTGGCGTATCGAGAACCCGCTGCTGTTCCGCCTGCGCGTGCGCACGGTGGCCGAGGCGCAGGGGCGGCTCGATGACATCATCTACTCGATCATGCGCGAGGAACTGGGCAAGAACGACCTGATCGAGATCATCCGCACGACCAAGGAATTTACGGATTTCGTGCAGACTTCGGAAGAAGAAGAGATCGATCCCGAGAGCCAGGCCGTGATGCGCGAGAAACTGCAGCGCGGGCGTGAAGAGCTCATGAATACCGTCACGCAGCGCGTGAATGCGGTGACGCGCGAGCAATTCGGGATCACGGTGATCGACGTGCGCATCAAGCGGGCAGAGTTGCTGCCCGAGAACCTGCAGGCGGTGTTCGCGCGCATGCGCGCGGAGCGCGAGCGCATTTCGAAGGGCTACGTCAGCGAGGGCGAACGGCAGGCGTCTGTGATTCAGGGCGAGACGGACCGCGACGTGCGGATCATGATCGCGGAAGCCGAGGAGAAGGCGCAGAAACTGCGCGGCGAAGGTGACGCGGAGAGCCTGCGCATCATCGCCGAGGCGTTCAACAGCAATCCGGAATTCTATACCTACGTGCGCAGCCTCGAAGTGATTGGGGAGGCGACGCCGCAGGGCGCGGAGTTTGTGATTGGGCTGGATTCGAGTTTGTATCAGATGATCCAGCAGCCGCAGTAAGCGATCGGACATTGGAACCACAAAGGCCTCCTGTATAGGGGGCCTTTGTTGCATTTGGAGGTTCTTCTTGTGCGGACGGGGAGATTCTTCGCTGCGCTCAGAATGACAAAGAAAAAATCCGACCGCCAAAGAATTACAGGACTTCGGCGCGGTGGAGGGGTGCCCAGGGGGCGGGCCAGTTCCACGGTATCGGGCGGGTCGCGCGGGCGTAGTGGATCACGAGGCGGCCGGCGCCGGTGGCGACGACGGGATAGGGGCGCGTCTCGAGGATGGTTCCGGGTGCGGCGTCGATGGGGCGCGGGTCGTAAGTGGCGCGGAAGACGTTCACGCGGCGGCCGCGGTGCATGAACCATGCGGGGTAATACGCGAGCGCGGCGCGGGTGAGGCGTTCGATGTGCTCGGCGGATTCGCGCCAGTCGATCGCGACGGATTCCTCCGTGATGCGCGGGTCGTATGACGCGCGCGATACATCCTGCGCGCGGCCTGTCGGGCCGTAGGCTTCGATATCGTCGACGACGTCGCACACCATATCGCGCGCGAGGTCGCAGCAGCGGTAATAGACCGTGACACTTGTATCGAGCGTGTTCAACGGTAAATCGTCCTGCGCGAGAATGGCGCCGCCGTCCACTTCGCGCGTCATCACGTGGAAGGTCACGCCGGTTTCTTTTTCGCCCGCGAGGATCACGTGGCCGAAGGGACTGGGTCCGCGGTGCACGGGCAGCAGCGAAGAATGTACGTTCACGCAGCTGATCGCGGGCAAGCCGATGAGCGCTTCGTTGAAGATGATGCTGAAGCCGGCCGTGAGGATCAGATCAGGCTTCAGCGCGCGCAACGGCGCGAGTTCCGTTTCATCGAGCCGGTCGAGCCAGAAGATCGGAATGCGGCGGCGGTACGCGAGCGCAGCGGGATCGAGCGCCGGCGGCAGGACGAGGCGCTGCGCACGAAACACGGCGCGGCGATTCGCGGGCACACGCCGGCCGTTCTGCAATAGGCCCAGCACCTCGTGCCCCGCGTCGAGCAGAGGCTCGAGCACTGACACCGCGAGCCGTCCGCCGCCCGCCACCAGAATCCGCATGGAACCCTCCGTCCGATGGGGATCGTAGCGCGAGCGCGGCCTCTATATATATGTGCGCGGCTGTTGCAGTGGGGATTGGAAGTGCCGCGCGATTTCAGAGTTGAGATATCAGAGCTCGGAGAAGTGCGGAACAAGGTAAAGATCATTGACAAAAATCACATAACTTATTTATTTACAATGTATTGGAGAAAATAAAATGCGAGCCCGTTGACTAGCTTACCGATGGCGGATATCGCGGATCGTGAGCGGGATGGTGGCTACTGGGAGTGCAAGAATCAGTGCATATATCCCAAAGTACAGGAGACTGGTTAAAGGTGCGGGGAAATCATTTCTGGAGAACACTCCGTACCACGTGCCCATGTACGGGAGCGCGAAGGTTGCGATGAGGGCGATGCCCCAAGAGGCGCACAGCCGGGAGATGGATACGACGCGACTGTGGAGGGCCATGGCATACAGGACAGCCGCAGCGATGGCGGCTACCGCAAGTACAATATTGAATTCAACATCGGTGCTGAGTTCGGACCGCGTGGAGTAAAAGAAGATCCAGAGAATAGCAACGATCGCGGTATAGCCGGCCGCTCCAACGAGCACGTTGCCGGTCCAATATCCGACCCAAGCCACCACGGCGATGGCAACGAGGCTTAAGAGGATTCTGGCTACGAGGCCCACGAGTCCAAATTGTTCCAAGGCACCCGTGGAGGGATTGGTTTCTTGAATCAGCAACCATGCTGAAAAAAGCGTGAGGGTGAAGAAAGCGGTTGCTCCGAACAATAGACCAAACTGAATCAACGCCGCTTCGACCCTGGCGCGTGCCAGATGTTCGGTAGTCATTGGACGCAGGCAAAGAAAAGCCCGCATGGGGCCGAGTTGCATTCGAAAATTTTGAAACATTACCACCGCACCGCCGAAAACGGCGGTCAGCAGCATCGTATACGAGAACGTCATGCCGTAGTTACCGGCGGCCCAGAGCAAACGATCCGTGGCGGAGTAGTCTTCGTAAAAGCGCTGTACGCCGATCCGCGGAACGACGCCGGCGAGTCCGATAACCGCTGCAATGGAAACATAAATAGCGACCAAGGGAGTACGCGCCCGGCGTGCTTCGAACCAGCGTTGTGCGGCGAAGGGGGATTTGAACGGCGGCAGCGATCGGGCCACCGGTAACGGCAGCACCATCCGGCCCGGCAACAGCCCGTGCGGGTCCCATCGCCCGGCGCGGCGACGTGCAACGATCCCCTGTGACGTCAACAGGCACAAGCCCGCGACCAGGGCCGTGAGTGGAATCAATGATAGTTCCGGCGTGCCCTCCAACACGGCGGCGAGAACGATGAGCAGGGCGATAAATGTGGCGGCCACAATGCCGAAGGACCAATCGCCGAGAGGACCGGCGGCGAGTGCGACGGTTTGCAGCACGCCGATCATCAGGACGCCAATCGTGGGATAGAGCCACCACCCCTCACATGGTTCCAGCGTCGTGACATGCAGCCACAGATGGACTATCAGACTGAGTACGACAACACTTATGACGTTATAGAGAAATTTTGCCGTCACCAAGGTACGCGTCGATACCGGCAGCAAGAGGGTGCGTTCTGGGAATTCACACGTGAGCCGTTCGCCGCTGGCGGTCGAATACAGCAAGCCCAGCGTAGCCACTACGAATGGACATAGCTGAATGAAGTGCTCAATTTGGTGTTGCCGAAGAGACGTATCATCGGAGGACAAGAAGATCATCAGCCCTGCGAATACCAGACCGCAGACGAAATAGGTAGACGTCCGCGTGATGTGCTCCAGAAACAATCCTTGAAAAATGCGCAGGTTCATCGGCTTCTCCTCGCATACGCCGCGAAGATGTCATCGAAGAGCGCGGCGGATTCTTCGACGATGGTGGCGTGCAGATTTTTCGCGGCGGCGACGACTTCGGGGCGGCGGCCGTTGCAGAGGACGGTCCATTCGTGGGCGCGGCCTGTGATGCGGAGGGCGCCGGGGAGTTCGGGCGCGCGATCGAGCGGGGCGTCGAACCGCAGCACGATCCGGTGGTGCGATTCTTTCAGCGTGTCGAGGCGATCGGAGAGCGCGACTTTGCCGCGCGCGAGGACCGTGACGTAATCGGCGACGCGCTCGATTTCGTCGAGCAGGTGTGACGAGAAGAAGACCGTGCGGCCCTCGTCGGCGACCGTGCGCACGATGGCGCTGAGGATGTCCTTGCGCACGATGGGGTCGAGGCCGGAAGACGGTTCGTCGAGCACGAGCAGCGCGGGCCGGTGCGCGAGCGCGAAGACCAGGCCGGCGAGCGCGCGTTTGCCGCGGGAGAGGTGGCGTACTTTCTGGCCGGGGTCGAGCTCGAAGTCGGTGAGGAGTTGCTGCGCGAAGTCGGGGTCCCACTTCGGATAGAAGGCGGCCGTGTAGCGCAGGAGTTGGCGGATGGACATCCAGCCGGGCATGTCGCGGCCTTCGGAGAGGTAGCCGATGTCGGCGAGCACGGCGACGGCGTCAGCCACGGGATCTTTGCCGAAGACACGCACGGTGCCTTGTTTGGCCTTTAGCGCGCCGAGGATGTGTTTGATGAGCGTGGTTTTGCCCGCGCCGTTTTCGCCGACGAGGCCGTAGACGCAGCCGCGCGGGACACTGATCGAGACACCGTTGAGCGCGTCGGCGCGGCGGAAATGCCGCACGAGGTCGTGGACTTCGATGACGGGTTGAGTGGCGGGGGCGTCCATCATTCGTCTCCTTTTTGGAAGCGGTCGCGGCGTTTTTTGAGTAGGGCCAGGACTTCGTCGAAATCCGCGCCGAGCTGGCGGGCCTCGGCGAGCAGCGCATCGGCGCGCTCGTTTAGCAGGCGGGTCTTTTCGCGCTGATTCAGGGGAGAACCGTTGCCGGCGACGCGTGTGCCGGAGCCTTGGCGCGATTCGAGGATGCCGGCGGATTCGAGTTCGCGATAGGCGCGCGCGACGGTGTTTGGATTGATGACGAGTTCTTCGGCGAGCTTGCGGATGGGGGGGAGTTCATCGCCCGGCTGCAGTCGGCCGGACGCGGCGAGGAGTTTTATTTGCTGGACGATCTGCCGGTAGATGGGCTGACCGTCGCTGGTGTTGATGTGAAGTTGCATGGGCTATAGACCAATTGTATTAAGACTTTAATACATTTGAAGCGCGCTGTCAAGAGGGCGAAGAGTACACTTTCCAAAAAAAGCGTTGACGAATCGGGAGCGTGTCCGTATAGTCGGCGCGCTTGAGCCAAAAAACTAGATGAGGAATCACTGATGCGAATGGTATGGGCGGTGGCGTTGTGCTTTTCGGCAACGGGTGCGTTCGGGGATGCCGTGACGACGGGTAGTTTGATTGACGACATGGTCAACCTCGAACGGTTAACACGTTACCCATCTCCTGCCTATAAGACGATTCAGTTTTCGTCGTATGACCGCAAAAGCGTGCGCCCGGGTGAAGAGGCGTGGTTCTCCAATTCCGACGGATCCGGCGTAGAAGCCGTGATCAAAGAGGCCACCGATACGACGCCGGGCGAGTATGTGCTCGCCGAAGTCGATGGGCCGGGCGCGATTGTGCGGGTGTGGACGGCGGAGATTTCGGGGACGATTCGTGTGTATCTCGATGGTACCGCGACTCCGGTGTACGACGGCCCGGCGGTGGATTTTTTGCAGCGGCCGTATAACGCGTTTCTCGGTGGGGGATTGTCGCCGGAAGTATTGGACGGCACGTTTTATCAGGCCCAGGCGGCCTACGCGCCGATTCCGTTCAGCAAACACTGCAAAATCGTGTGGATTGGCAACCAGAAGGACGTGCACTTCTACCACATCCAGTTCCGTATGTATGACGCGGGCACGGCCGTGACGCCGTTTACGCCGGGGGATGTGGCGGCGAATGCGGAGCGCATTCAGAAAGCGGCCGCAATCCTGGGGGATCCGGCGAAGAATTGGGCGTATCGCGCGGGTGGCGCGGAGAAGCCGGTGGACGCCAACATGCCGGCGGGCGAAACGCGCGAAGGCGTTACGTTTGATGGCGGCGGCGCGATCGAGCGGCTCACGATCAAGGTGGCCGCGAACGATCTTGACCTCGCATTGCGTCAGACAGTCCTGCGGATTCAGTTTGATGGGCATCCGTGGGGGCAGGTGGAGGCGCCGGTGGGCGACTTCTTCGGCGCGGGTCCGGGGATTGTGCCCTTCGATTCGCTGCCGTTTACGGTGACGGCGGACGGCACGATGACGTGCCGCTACGTGATGCCGTTCGCGAAATCGATGCGCCTGACGTTTGAGAACCGCGGCGCGCAGGACGTGCGCGTGACGGGTTCGGCGTTGCGCGCGGACTACGCGTGGGACGACAAGACCTCGATGCATTTCCGCGCGCGGTGGCGTGCCGATCATGGGCTGACCTCGTCGAACAAGGCGAGCCTCGGCGTGCAGGACATGACATTCTTGATGGCGCAGGGCGAAGGTGTGTACGTGGGCACGTCGATCTCGATTCTGAACCCGAATTCGATTCCGACACCGTGGGGCAACTGGTGGGGCGAGGGCGACGAGAAGATTTTTGTGGACGGCGAGAGCTTTCCGTCCACCTTCGGCACGGGCAGCGAGGACTACTTCAACTATTCGTGGTCGTCGCCCAATTTGTTCGGGCACGCCTACTGTGGCCAGCCGCGCGACGACGGTCCCGCGAACCGCGGATTTGTCGTAAACCAGCGCTGGCATGTGCTGGATCCGTTGCCGTTCCGGGAAAACCTCGCGTTTTACATGGAGCTGGCCAGCCATGAGCGGACCGAGGGCGTTTCGTATGCGCGCCTGGGTTATCTGTACGGGCGTCCGGGCATGGTGGACGACCACCGGCAGCTCATTGCTGAAGATTTGCAGATTCCGGCGCTTCCGGCGACGTGGGAGCCGGCATCGCGGTTTGGATCAAACGGATGGGTATTTACCGCATGTGAGGATTTGCTCGCAAAAAAAGGCCGTGCGGAATTTGTTGACGGACCGCTGTGGCAGGGCGGCAGGGTGATGGTGTGGAAACCGGCAAAAAATGGGGCCACGCTTGAGTTGGAATTTGAGATCGCGGAAGCCGGCGAATACGTCGTGACATTGACGTCCATGTATGCGCCGGGCGCGGGCGCGTTCTCGGCGGATGTTGATGGCGCGAAAGTAGTGCTGGAAGGCAAAGACGAACTAAATCTTGACGTTGAGCACGGTGTGCGCTCGCGGTTGGTTGGTACGGCGCCGATGAAGCTGGTGACAGGTCGTCATACGTTGAAACTGACTGCGGTGTCGGCGGACAAACCAATTGGTCTCGACTTCTTCGGGTTGATCCATCGAAAGAAGTAATTCAATAAAAATTGAAGCGGTTTTTCGGTGCGCCGCTGAATTAGCAAAATACTGAAAGAAAACCCATTGACGAAATTTAAGTCCGCGCGTATAGTCGGCGCGTTTGAGCGCGAGAGGCTGCAAGGATGTTTTGTGGTCGTACTAGGTAAGTGATGGGTCTGGGGAGAGTCCGTCTGTAAGTAATCCTGCATTTAAACAAATGAAAAGGAGTGGCACTGTGCACAAACGATTGTTCAGGGCAAGACCGGTTTCATTGTATTGGATGTTGGCGCTCGCAATTATTTCGTTTGGGGTATCAAGTTCTTCATTCGCAGCAACGTATTACGTTTCGACGACTGGTAACGACAACAACGCGGGTACGGCGGGAAGTCCGTTCCGCACGATCCAAAAAGGGATAGACACGGCGAACGCCGGCGACACGATCAACGTGGCCGCAGGGACGTATCGCGAGCGTCCGGTGTTCGACAGCAGCGACGGCGGCACGACGGCGGCACCGGTGACGTTGTTTGGTCAGCCGGGCGCGATCATCGACGCGAGCAACGCGGCATCGGACAGTCTCACCTGGACGCTGTCGGGTGGATTCGGCGGCGGTCTGTACACGGCGTACCTTGGTTACAACACGAACGCCGTGTTCGTGAACGACCAGGCGATCCACGAAGTGGACTGGCCGACGGCGTCGGCGTGGAACACGACGTTCAACATCTGGCACTACGAACGACTGTTCACGTACGGCCTCAAGAACGTGGCCGGCATGCCGGACTACGATTTCTGGAGCGCGCTTCCGGTCGGCTGGAACGGCGTGCGCGGCATGGCGATGTTGCGCCAGGACAACAACTACCTCTACTTGAAGTGTATGCCGGGCGGTGAAGGTTCGACGCCGCTCGTGGTTCCGAACCAGACGGTGCGTATCTCGCCGTACGACTGCGTGGCCATCCTGCTTGACGGCGTGAACAACGTCATTATCGACGGCTTTCGTGTGAAGTTCGGCTACGACAGCATCAAGGTGACGAACGGATCGAAGGGTATCGAGATCAAGAACACCGTGATCAAGCCGTGCTTTAACGGCATCTGGATCGACGGTGGTTCGGGCGGCGTCTCCGTGCACAACGTCGAAATTTCGACCGACCGCATGGAAGACAAGAGCACGAAGAACCGTGCCGACAACGTGTGGCACATGAACAAGTCGCACCTGCTGAACACGGGCAACCAGGACAAGTTCGGCATCATTGCGAAAGAAACGCTCGGCAGCATGCACTTCTACGACAACTGGATCCACGACATCGGCGTGGGTATCGGCACCGGGCCGAACTACACACCGCCGCAGTCGCTGGGTTACGACGCGAACATCGAAATCAACCACAACCTGGTGCAGGACACGTATCAGGATGCGATTGGCGGTGGCCGCGACGTGACGAATACGAAGTTGCACCACAACGTACTCGACAACGTGTTGCAGTTCGGCCGTCTCTTCGATCTGCATTACGGCCCGATGTACATCTACAACAACATCATGATCGCGGGTCCGATTTCGCAGAACGGTCTTGTGTTTTACTGGGACTACTCGCCCGCGTACGCGCCGGACGTGTACTTCTACCACAACACGATCACGCAGATTGCGGATTCGCCGGCGGGTGTTGAGCCGGGCAGCGTGGTGCACGATGCGTGGCACTTGAACAACCTCACGCAAGGCGGCGCGGCGCAGGTGAACCACCACTTGTACAACAACCTGCTGCTGGCCGATCGCTGGATCAAGATCAACGCGCAGTTGGTTTCCGGTTCGAGCACGAACACCTACCCGCTTCCGGCGACGTGGGACGGCGACTACAACGTGTATGTCAGCCTCACGGGTACGTGGTTGAACAACGCCGACAACGCGATGGTCAACGGTGTGCAGACGGGCACGACGAATCCGGCAGGCGGTCAGGCGTACGCGCACTCGCGCGGCATCGATCTGAACAGCTTCTGGACCTTGTCGAGCCCCGGGTTCACGAACCTGACGAACGGCGATGTGTCGCTGACGGCGAGCAGCCCGGCACGCGGCAAAGGAACGAACCTGACGACGGAGTTTGGTTTCACGCCGCCGGGTGAAATTGGAACGGATGCGGGTGCGCTGCCGTATGGCGCGCCGATGCTGAACGTTCCCGGCACAACGGGCGGTGCGTTGTCCGCGCCGTTCGTCACGAGCCTGTCGCCGGTGACCGGCGGCACGGCCGGCGGTTCAATGATCACGATTGTCGGATCGAGCCTGACCAACGCGAGCGTTTCGTTTGGCGGCACGGCGGCGACGGGCATTGCCGTAAGCCCGAACGGACACTTGCTCACCTGCACCCTGCCGGCGCGCGCCGCGGGTGCGGTGAACGTGACGGTGACGACGGCGCTGGGCACGAGCAACTCGAAGGTGTTCACGTACACGGCGGGTGGCACGGTGACCACGCTGACGCCGCTGGCAGACACGCTGGTGGCGAATGGCGGCCCGAACACGAACTACGGCACGAGCAACAACATCCAGGTGCAGGGCACGGCTGCGCCGGCCTACATCTGGGCGCTGCTGAAGTTCGACTTGAACTCGCTCGGCGGCACGGTGACCGACGCGAAACTGCGTCTGTACAAGAACAACGCGACGGCCAGCCACACGGCGAGCGTATTCAGCACGACGGACAGTTGGACGGAAACGGGCGTTACCTGGAACAACAAGCCGGCGAAGGGTACTTCGCAGACGACCTTGGCCGTGGGCGCAGCGAATGCGTGGTATGAATTCAACGTGACCAGCTATATCGCCGCGGAAGTGGCCGGCGACAAGACGGCGTCCCTCTATGTGACGGATGAAGCGCTCGTCAATATTTGGGATCAGTACCGCAGCAAGGAGTGGAGTGGCTTCTCGCCGCAGTTGGTCGTGACGACCGGTGGCGGTGGTGGCGGCGGCTCCGCGCCGACGCTGTCGAGCATCTCGCCGAACAACGGATCGACGGCTGGCGGCACGAGCGTGACGCTGACCGGCACGAACTTCATCTCCGGCGCGACGGTATCGTTCGGTGGCACGGCGGCGACGAACGTGGTGGTTGTGAGCGGCACGTCGATCACCTGCACGAGCCCGGCGAAATCGGCTGGCACGTATGGCGTGACCGTGACGACGTCGAACGGCACGAGCGGCAGTCAGAACTTCACGTACAACGCGCCTCCGGCGGTGCCGACGCTGTCGAGCGTCTCGCCGAACTCCGGCCCGACGGCTGGCGGCACGAGCGTGACGTTGACCGGCACGAACTTCATTGCCGGCGCGACGGTATCGTTCGGTGGCACGGCGGCGACGAGCGTGGTGGTGGTGAGCGCGA
>CAZUJL010000024.1:0-68493 GCA_964620045.1 uncultured Nitrospirales bacterium | reverse complement strand
TAGATGTCGGTGTACACCTTCGCGTTGGTCAGATCGTCGCTGATCGTGAGCAGCTTGTCTTTGAGTTCCTTGATCAAGTTCGGCGCCTGTGCCGCGCCGACCGAGCCGTAGCGTTCGCGACCGGCCTGGTTGATGTACAGCGAGCTGAGGCCGACGCTGTAGGCCTTCGTGTTCGCCCAATCGATACCCATCAGGAACCCGCCGGCGGCCTGCTTGGGATCTTTCACGGTGAGATACCCGTTCTGCTGGAGCCAGAGGTTCACGTCAAAGCCGCGACGCCACGACTCGAAGCCGTGGTCGGAGAGCACCATCAGCAGATCGTTCGGCCCGAGCTTCTCCATGAACTTCCCGATGATGCCGTCTGAAATCTTGTAGCTTTCTTCCAGCGCCCTGCCGTATTTCTGCGCGAGCTCTTCGTTATACATCGGATGCTGCGGATCGCGGAAGCGCCAGTACATGTGGCCCACGCGATCGGTGGCCATGTCGGCCGCGACGAGCAGGTCGAACTCGCCTTTTTCGAATTCCTCAAGCGCCAATTGCGCGCGCCAGGCCATGTGCCCGCGCACATCGTCGAGGAAGCCGTCGTCGGTTAAGCGATCCTGGCGCAGCGCGTGCGTATCGAAGTCCCAGCCGATGGTCTTGAACAAACCGTGGCGCTGGACGATCTCGCTCGAATATTCGGCCGGGTGCGTGATGGGGACGTAGGGCTTTTCCGGGTGAATCTGCACGCAGGTCATGTACAGCCGCACTTGCTCGCCGATCTCGAGCGGGTAAAACCGAACAATCCCCCACGCGGTGAATTTGTCCGTCATCTTGAACGGCATCGGCAACCATTCGGACCACTTGCCGGTTTCGAAATCGACCTTGCCCACATCACACGTCGCCGTGCCGCGGCCCGCGCCGCGATCGACCTGCAGGCCCACTTCAGCCTTCGTATACATGTTCGGATCGCCGGATTTATACGAGGTGTGGCGCGGTCCAGGCACCATGATTTTCGTGACACCGCTGCCGTCGAAGGTCAAGCCGATGCGGACGCCGCCGGCCATGGTCTGCGGATCTTTGGTGGCGTCATAGTTCGTGGTAAGTTCGAAAGACGTGCTCGTCGTGCCGCGCAGATCGGGCGCGCCGAGACCGGCGAAGACGAGACCGTTCTTGACGTTGTCCGCCGGAAACACAAACGGCACATTGAACACTTTAACCTTGAGACCCTGTTCGTCCGCCACCATCCAGAACGGCTTGCCTTTGCGGTACGAGGTCGCCGTCGCGGGTGAACTAATGCTGCCATCCGGCGAGAACTTCGGATGGGTCATTTCGCCCGTGCCGACCTTGGGGAACGGACCCATCGGATCGCGGCGGATGAAGTCGAAGATGTTGTGGCCGCCGGGGTTTTTGCAGGTGGAGAAACTGGTCCACGCGGTCGGCGACTGCGGGGGCGTGGTGGAGCCCAGCCGCGTGAAGGTGCCGGACTGCGAGAGCTTGGCGTAGTTCGGGAGTTCGCCGCGCTCGATCATGGCTTCGACGATGCTCGGCTCGACGCCGTCGAACCCGAGAATGACCACCCGGCCCTTGGGCTGGGGCTTCGGCGTGGCCGAAGCCGCCACGCCGGGGGTCGCTTGTTGACCGCCGGTCGCCGCCGGGTCGGCCTGCTCTCCCCCGCAACCCACGAGCGCCACGCCCGCGGCGGCGCCCGCCAAAAACGAACGCCGTGTGATTTCCGATGGCATCTTCGGCATGTCCGAGTGATTCCTCGCCGGTTCGTTCCCACCGCGATTTTATGCGCGGGAAATACGCCCGCGATAATACCAATCCGGCCGCTTCCGACTCGAACACCGGGCCATTGCGCGACTCTGGGACGGTCGGTTCATTGATTTATCCCCCGGTTTCCGGGTAAGTTCATTCGCTTTGTTTTGGGGCTGATCGGGACCGCGCGCGCAATGTATCTGGGTATAGACCTCGGCACCTCCGCCGTGAAGGCCATTCTTTTGCGCGACGATGGGACGATCGCCGCGCAAGCCTCCGCGCCGCTCGACGTTTCGCGGCCGCATCCGACCTGGTCCGAGCAAAATCCGGAGCACTGGTGGACGGCGGCGAACGACGCGGTCCGCCAATTGCGCGAGGCGAACAAGGGCGGCCTCGCGGATGTAAAAAGCGTCGGCCTCTCCGGCCAAATGCACGGCGCGACGATCCTGGATGAGAAAGACAAAGTCCTCCGCCCCGCGATCCTGTGGAACGACGGCCGCAGCGGCCTGGAATGTGTCGAACTCGAAGCCACCTGCCCGAAGCTGCGCCAGATCACGGGCAACATGGCGATGCCAGGCTTCACGGCGCCGAAGCTCGTGTGGGTACGCAAGCACGAGCCGAAAATCTTCAAGAAAATCGGCAAGGTGTTGCTGCCGAAGGACTATCTCCGCTTCCGCATGACGGGCGATCACGCCTCGGATATGTCGGACAGCGCGGGCACGCTGTGGCTCGACGTCGGCGGGCGGCACTGGTCGGACATTGTGCTGGACGCGTGCGGCCTTGGGCGCGTGCACATGCCGAAGTTGTTTGAAGGTTCCGCGCCGACGGGCACCCTGCTTCCGGAAGTCGCCGCAAGCTGGGGCATGAACGCGGTGCCCGTGGCGGGTGGCGGTGGCGATCAGGCGGCGGGCGCGATCGGCGCGGGCGTCATTGCGCCGGGCCAGGCCTTCGTGTCGCTGGGCACTTCGGGCGTTTATTTTGTGGCGGACAGCGCCTATCGCCCTAATCCGGCCGGCGGCGTGCACACGTTCTGTCACGCGCTGCCGAAGACCTGGCACCAGATGGCGGTGATTCTGAGCGCGGCGGCTTGCGTGAGCTGGGTGACGCAGATCACCAAGGCCGAAAACGAAGCGGCCCTGATGGCCGAACTCGAAACGGCGGCGAAGAAAAAAGGCCGTTTCGACAACGCGCCCATCTTTCTCCCCTACCTCTCCGGCGAACGCACGCCGCACAACGATCCGAATGCGCGCGGGCTGTTCTTTGGCCTGTCGCACGATACCGAGCGCGCGGACTTGGCGTATGCCGTGCTCGAAGGCGTCGCGTTTGCGCTCGCGGATGGTCAGGCGGCGTTGCTGGATGCCGGCACGCGGCTTGGCGACGTCTCCGTGATCGGCGGCGGATCGCGTGGCGCGTTCTGGGGACAGATTCTCGCCGACGTACTGTGGCGTCCGCTGACGTATCGCGAAGCGGCGGATGTCGGCCCGGCGCTCGGTGCCGCGCGACTCGCGCGACTCGCAGTCACGAAAGACACACCGGCCGCCGTGTGCACGGCGCCCCCCGTGCAGCGTGTCGTCGAGCCGCGCGCGGATAACGCGAAGACGATTGAGCGCCGCTACGATATGTACAAGCGTCTGTACCGTGAACTGAAGCCCGCGTTCACTGATTTTTTGGCAACCTAAGCAGGAGTAACACGCAATGAGTTCCGATTTCTTCAAAGGCATCGGCAAGATTCCGTTCGAGGGGCCGTCGTCGAAAAATACCCTCGCCTTCCGCTACTACGACGCGAACCGCAAGGTGATGGGCAAGACGCTGCAGGATCACCTGCGGCCGGCCGTCGCGTACTGGCACGCCTTCGCGTCGCCGGGCGCGGACATGTTCGGTCCGGGCACCTTCGATCGGCCGTGGTTCGATCTCGCGGGCGATCCGGTGAAGATGGCGGAACTGAAGATGGACGCCGCCTTCGAGTTCTTCACGAAGCTCGGCGTGCCCTTCTACTGCTTCCACGATCGGGACATGGCGCCGGAAGGCAACACACTGGCGGAGAGCAACGGCTACGTCGATCGGCTCGCCGACCGCGCGCTGAAAATGCAGGCCGAGACCGGCATCAAGTTGCTGTGGGGCACGGCCAACCTGTTCAGCAACCCGCGCTATATGTCCGGCGCGTCGACGAATCCGGACCCGGAAGTCTTCGCGTATGCCGCTGCGCAGGTGAAGCACTGCATGGGCGTGACGCAACGCATGGGCGGTGGTGGTTACGTGCTGTGGGGCGGCCGCGAAGGCTATGAGACCCTGCTGAACACCGACCTCAAGCGCGAATATGACCAGCTTGGCCGTTTCGTGTCATTGGTCGTCGAACACAAATACAAAATCGGCTTCCAGGGCCAGATCCTGATCGAACCGAAGCCGTGTGAACCGACGAAGCACCAGTACGACTTCGACACGGCGAACGTGCTTTCGTTCCTGCAAAAGTACGGCCTGCAGAAGGAAGTGAAGGTCAACCTCGAAGCGAACCACGCGACGCTGGCGGGCCACACGTTCCAGCACGAGGTTGCGTATGCCGTGGCGAACGGCATTCTGGGCAGCATCGACATGAACCGCGGCGATGTGATGCTCGGCTGGGACACCGACCAGTTCCCGAATGATGTCGGCGAGATCACGATGATCATGCTCGAGCTGCTGCGCGGCGGCGGCTTCACGCAGGGCGGGTTCAACTTCGACGCGAAGATTCGCCGGCAGAGCATCGACCCGGCGGACCTGTTCCACGCGCACATCGGCGGCATGGACACGATGGCGCGCGGCCTGATCAATGCGGCCGCGATCATTGAGGACGGCACGCTCGACAAGTTCGTGGCGGACCGGTATGCGGGCTGGAACTCCGGCCTCGGCGCGGACATCATGGCGCGCAAGGAAACGCTGGAGTCGCTCGCGAAGCGCGTGGCCGACCAGAACATCAACCCCAAGCCGCGCTCCGGCCGGCAGGAAATGCTCGAAAATATTGTGAACCGATTTGTGTGAAAAGCTGTGGACGATCTGGACGCAGTGGACGAGATGGACGAAGATTTGGACGCAGTTAGCCCTGAAGGGGCGTCCTAGAATAGCCCAGGGCAGAGCGAACGAAGTGAGCGCCGCCCTGGGTAAACGAAATTCAAACACCTTGAAGCCCTGAAAGGGCGTTCTAGGGTAACAACGGAGGCAATCAAATCATGGCACGCAACATCACGCTCTTCACCGGCCAGTGGGCCGACCTGCCGCTGGAGGAAATGCTCAAGAAGACCGTCGAGTTCGGCTACGACGGCGTTGAGCTTGCCTGCTGGGGCGACCACTTCGATGTGGAGAAGGCCAGCAGCGACAAGGGCTACTGCGAGAAGCGCCGTGCGCTGCTCGAGGAATACGACCTCGGCTGCTGGGCGATTTCGAACCACCTGGTCGGCCAGCTCGTGTGCGACCTGAACGACGAGCGCTCCGACGCGTTCGCACCGCCGAACCTCGCGGGCAACGCCGAGGGCAAGCGCAAGTGGGCCATTGAGACGATGAAGAAGACCGCGCGCGCGGCGAAGAACTTTGGCGTCAGCGTCGTCAACGGTTTCACGGGCTCGTCGATTTGGCACCTGCTCTACAGCTTCCCCCCCGTGTCGGAAAAAATGATCAACGACGGCTACAAGCAGTTTGCGGATCTCTGGAACCCGATCCTCGATGAGTTCGACAAATGCGGCGTGAAATTCGGCCTCGAAGTGCACCCGACCGAGATCGCGTTCGACATTTACAGCGCGAAGCGCGCGCTCGAAGCGATCGGCCACCGCGAGACCTTCGGCTTCAACTTCGACCCAAGCCATCTGATTTGGCAGGGCATCGATTCGGTGAAGTTCATCAACGAATTCTCCGATCGCATTTACCACGTCCACATGAAAGACACGGGCATGAACCAGGACGGGATGACGGGCATCCTCGGCTCGCACCTGAACTTCGGCGATCATCGCCGCGCGTGGGACTTCCGCTCGGTCGGCCGCGGCGACGTGGATTTCGAGGGCATCATCCGCGCGCTGAACCGCATCGATTACCAGGGCCCGCTGTCGGTGGAGTGGGAAGACTCCGGCATGAACCGCGAACACGGCGCGCGCGAGTCCTGCGAGTACCTACGCAACCTCGACTTCGAGCCGTCGGACGTCGCGTTCGACAAGGCCTTCGAAGAGCGCGGCAAGTAACGCACCCTATTTAACGAAGCCGGGGTTAGCCCCAAAGGGGCGTCCTAGAGTAGCCCAGGGCAGAGCGAACTAAGTGAGCGTCGCCCTGGGTTACGAAGCACAAGGCAATACAAGCCCTGAAGGGGCGATCTCAAGGAGCATTACATGAGCCAATTCGGCAGAAAACTGAACATGGGCATGGTCGGGGGCGGCCCCGGCGCGTTCATCGGCGACGTGCACTACAAGGCGGCGTCGCTGGACGGCGGGATCAATCTCGTCGCGGGCGCGTTCTCGAGCGACGCGAAGAAGTCGAAACAAAAAGGCGCGGAACTCGACCTTGATCCGTCGCGCGTGTACGGCTCGTACGCGGAGATGATCGAACGTGAGCGCGCGCTTCCCGAGGGGAAGCGGATCGACTTCGTGTCGATCGTGACGCCGAACCATGTGCACTTCCCCGCCGCGAAGGCGTTTCTCGAAGCCGGATTCCACGTCGTGTGCGACAAGCCGATGACGTTGAACGCCGCCGAGGCGCGCGAGCTTCAGGCGATCGTGAAGAAGTCGAAGAAAGTTTTCGCGCTGACGCACAACTACACCGGCTACCCGATGGTGAAACTCGCGCGCGACCTCGTGCGCAAGGGCGAGCTTGGCAAGCTTCGCAAAATCGTCGTGCAGTACCCGCAAGGCTGGCTGTCCACCGCGCTGGAGAAATCCGACCAGAAGCAGGCGGCGTGGCGCACGGACCCCAAGCGCAGCGGCGCGGCGGGCTGCATGGGCGACATCGGCACGCACGCGGAGAACCTCGCGGAGTACATCACTGGCCTGCGCATCACGGAGATGTGCGCGGACCTGCACACCTTCGTGAAGGGCCGCCGGCTCGATGACGACGGCAACGTGCTGCTGCGGTTTGAAGGCGGCGTGAGCGGCCTGCTGCATTCGAGCCAGATTTCCGTCGGCGAGGAAAACGGCCTCGCGATTTGGGTCTACGGCGAGAAAAAAGGCATCGAGTGGCACCAGGAACACCCGAACTTCCTGAACATTAAGTCTCAGGACGGCCCCGAGGAAATCTGGAAGCGCGGGAATGGCTACGTCGCGGAGCAGAGCCCGGCGGCGGCGCGCGCGACGCGCATTCCGTCCGGCCATCCCGAGGCGTTCCTGGAAGCCTTCGCGAATATATATAAGAACGCGGCGGACGCGATCCGCGCGAGCATCCTGAAGCAGAAGCCCGATCCGCTCGCGCTCGACTTCCCGAACGTCGACGACGGCCTGCGCGGCATGCTGTTCATCGAGACGGTCGTGAAGAGCTCGGCGTCGAAGGAAAAATGGGTCGCGATGCCGAAGAAGTAAGTGCTTCGTTCTTGGGCCGGATTTGCACGGTTGTGTAAATCCGGCCCTTTTCTTTTAGTACACGAACGGAATGATCGCCTTTCGTTCGCGTGGATAGTTTCGAAATTCCTTCTGATACCACTGGTGATGGCTGCGTGCGCGGGGCACGAGATTCGCGGCGGTCCATAACGCGAACACGAGTCCGGCCGTCGACCAGGTCATCAGCGCCCAGCCCGTCCACTCGATCAACTCGCCGAAGTAGTTTGGGCATGAGATGTATCGGTACAGTCCCCCGCGCGGGATGGCGTAGCCGGTGTCGGCGCCGCGGCGCAGGCGTAGGAGAATTTCATCGGACTGGACGTTGATCGCGAAGCCGGTCACGAAGAGCGCGAGTCCGGCGATGAAATTTGGCTGGCTCATCCACGCGGTCGTGTAGTCGGCCGCATGCACGCCGAGCCAGTGGCCGTTCAGGTAGCCGTTCCATGTGTTGAACGCCATCGCCATGAGCACAACCATCAGCGGATTCGTCTTGCCGCGTGTGCGCATGCGGAGCGGATAGACGAACGAGCGGTTGAGGTAATGCAGCTCCCAGAGTCCGAGCAAGGCCCACAACGTCGGCGTCATGATCGGGCGCTGGCGAAAGAAAAAGTACAGCAACGCGCCCGCCGCGACAGCCTCCATCACGATCCAACCCCAGCGGCTGGGCACGACGGGTCCCCACCCACGCCGCGCATGTCGGCCGTAGGGCGCCGCGACGAATTGCAGCGAGATGAACACCACGACGGCGGTGGCTGCGCTCGCGACCAAAGCGATTTCGTAGGTACTCATCGGCGACCCTTGCCTTGGCGTGGGCGCGCGCCTATCATCGGGCGCGTCCCCTTTCGGAGAGGCCCATGCGCAAAATCATCGTGAACATCGCGACCAGTGCCGACGGATTTATCTCGCGGTCGGACGGCGGCATCGATTGGCTGGAGCGGCCGGGGCTCAAGGGCGACTACGGCATGACCAAGTTCGTGAAGTCGGTCGACACCGTCCTCTATGGCCGCAAGACCTACGACCTCGCCGTGAAGTTGGGCGGCATTGCCATGTTCGGCCCCGGCTTCAAACATTATGTGTTCACCCGAAAGTCGCGCCGCCCGGTGCCCGGCGTCGAGTTCGTCAAAGGATCGATTCCGGCTTTCATCACGCGTTTGCGCAAGAAGCCCGGCAAACACATCTGGATGATGGGCGGCGCCGAAATCATCGCGGCGTTTCTCGATGCCGGACTGATCGATGAGTTCATGGTCAACGTGATCCCCGTGTATATCGGCGAGGGCGTGCCCCTGATGGCGCCGGGCCGCCGCACGACGCTGCTCCAGACCGTCGCCGCGCAAAAATTCAGCGACGGCGTCGTCGGCCTCCACTACAAAGTCGAACGCCCGAAGGCGTCGCGGAAAAAGCGTTCGTAGATCAGTGAAACTCGTCGTGTTCGCCGATCCCTTCATCGGTGATCGACGGGCCGTCGCCGCTAATCACGGCCTGCGGCGTACCCGCTTCGGACGCGATGATGGGTTTGCCGTGTTGAAGCCCCGTTTGGGCAACGAACATCAACCCAAGCGCCTTTGCGGATTCCGCGCCGAGTGCGTTGATGCGTGCCTGCATCGCGGTAACTTTATCGGGATGCGCATCGGCGACGTTATTTTTTTCCGACGGGTCTTCCGCGAGATTGTAAAGCTCCACGGAGGTGGGAATCAGCGAGCGCCAGATGAGTTTCCAGTCCCCCTGCCGCACCGCGCCGCGGAACGGCTCCACGTTGTAGACCACTTCGGTGCGCGGTGACGGTTTGTTTTCCGCGATCACCTCCCAAACGTTCACGCCGTCGAGCGGCTTGCACTTGGCCGTGGACGCGCCGGCCAATTGGGCCAGCGTGGGATAAATATCCACCACGTGAATCATGCCGTCCACCGTCTGCGCCTTGATGTGGCCGGGCCAGTTGGCGAACGCGGCGACGCGACAGCCGCCTTCGTATAGCGAGCCTTTGCCGTCACGATAGGGCGCGTTATCGCACGGAATCTTGATTTTCGAGACGTCCGCCATTTGACCGGCGAACATGGCGTTCTGCGTGCCGCCGTTGTCGCTGTGGAAAATAATCAGCGTGTTGTCGCGCAGGCCCTTCTTCTTGAGCGCAGCGACGACCTTGCCGATATTTTCGTCGAGGCAATCCACCATCGCGGCGTAGGTGCGGCGGGTCGGATCGGCGATGCTGGAATATTTGGCGACGGCCTCCTCCGGCGCCTGATAGGGCGTGTGCGGCGCGTTGAAGGTGAGATACAGATAGAACGGCGTCTTCGAATTCTGCTGATTGATGTACCGGACCGCGTCATCGCCGATGAGATTGGTCGTGTAGCCCTCCTCGTGCACGGGCTTGTTGTCGCGGAACCAGTCGAGCACGCCGGCGTCGCCGTGGGTGTAGTAATCCAACTCGCCGATCGTGGCGCCGTAGGCGTAGTCGAAGCCACGCTGCTTCGGCCAATATTTCATATCCGCGTGGCCGAGGTGCCACTTGCCGATGATGGCGGTGTTGTAGCCCGCTTCCTTCAGGGTTTGCGGCATGAGCCACTCGCTGGTGTCGAGGCCGTAGCCGGCGGTGCCGGGGATAACGATCGTCTGCAGGCCGTAGCGCCACGGATACCGGCCCGTCATGATCGCTGCGCGCGTGGGCGTGCACATCGACTGCGCGTACCACTGCGTGAACTTCGCGCCGTTGTTCGCGAGCTTGTCGATATTCGGCGTCTTGATGTCCGTGGCGCCGTTAAAACCGACGTCCTTGAAGCCGAGATCGTCGACGACAATGTGGATGATGTTGGGTTGTTTGGCCGCCGCGGACAGCGCGAGGCCGAGGATCATCAGAATGGCGATGACTGTAGTGCGATAACGTTTCATGTGATTTCCTAGTGATTGTGACGAAGGCGACGTATCGGTCCGATACGTCGCCTTCGATGTGTTTAAAGCAGTTGGTTTAAACCAGTTTTCCGTCGAGCCGCGCGAGCGCGTGCTTCGCGGCCGCTTCGACGCCTTCGTCCTTGGATTTCTTCAGCGGCTTGATTGCGTCCGCCGCGCCGGGAGACTTGCGCATCGCGAGACTGTTGATGCAACCGATCTGCACGCTGGCGGGCGTGCCGTCGAGCGCGGCAATCAGGGCCGTGTCGACATCCGCGCAGTCCATGTTTTGCAATGCATAGCGCGCCATGTCGCTGAGCGCCGGGTCTATCAGCGCCTTGCCCAGTGTAGAGACTTCCGCTGGAGTGGCGATAATCCAAAGTTGGCGGCAGGCGAATGCCTTCGCGTCCTTCGAAGCCTGGCTATCGACAACTTTGGCCAACAGCGCCGCCATCCCTTTGCGATCGTCTTCGTTGTACTGCGATTGGCGCACCATTTCCTCGATGGCGAGGAGATTTTCGCGGCCATCGCCAATTTTGTATGAGTAGATGTTCTGAATCGCCAGCTGCGCGGCGCTCAAATCAACCCGGTACGGTTCAGGTCTCACCCTCAGTGCTCCGCCGACTTTCACGTTCTGCAGCTCACCGGTCACACCCGCGGCGGCCATGGCTTGAATCATGGGATTGGTCATCTGTGCATCTCCCTCAAATCGTCCACGGCGCGCGCATGGCGCGGGACAGCATGCGATCCGCGATCGGATCGTTGATGAAACGCTCGGCCACGGGGTCCCAGTGCACCTTCCGCCCGAGGCGCATCGAGATATTGCCCAGGTGCGCCACGGCGATCGCGTGGTGCGCGGCGTTAATCGGCGTGATCGTGTCCTTGCGGCTCTTCACGCACTCCAGGAAGTTCCCGGCGTGGTTCTTCGAGTTGTAGAGGTGCACGTCCTTCTCGCCGATCGGCGTGTCTTTGATTTCCTTCGGATCCGTCTCGAGCGTGTTGCCGCGCGACACGAACAGCGAGCCCGTGGTGCCCTTGAAGCGCGCGCCGTTCGGGAACGCGTTTGACAGGATCATGTTGAAGCCGTTGGGCGCGACGGGCGACGCACCGGCAGGATATTTCGCCACAATGTAGTAGTCGGTCGCCGTGTCCCACAGGCCCGTCTTCGGGAAAATGCCCGTGCCTTCGACTTCGACCGGGCCGGTGTCTTCCGTGCCCATGCCCCAGTTCGCGATGTCGACGTGGTGCGCGGCCCAGTCGGTGAGCTGTCCGCCGGAGTAATCCAGAATCCAGCGGAAGTTCCAGTGGCAGCGCTCCTTGGTATACGGCACCTCGGGCGCAGGCCCGAGCCAGAAGTTGTAGTCGAAGCCTGCGGGAATCGGCTGCTCGGCCTGCGGTGCGATCGTGGAGCCGGTCGGCAGACCAACCTCCACTGTGTGCACATCGCCGAGGCGTCCGCTGCGCACGAGTTCGCACGCCAAGCGGAAGTTCCCCTCCGAGCGCTGCCAGCTACCCGTCTGCCACACGACCTTGTGCGCCTTGACGGCGTCCACCATCGCGCGGCCTTCGCTGATGGTCAGCGCGAGCGGCTTTTCGGCGTAGATATCGAGCTTCTTGCGCGCGGCGGCGATGGCCGTCAGCGAGTGCCAGTGGTCCGGCACGGCGATGGAGATCGCGTCGAGGTCTTTGCGCTCGAGCATCTCGCGGAAGTCGTTGTATTCCTTGCAGTCTTTGTTGTCGTAGGTGCCGTTGATCATCTTCGCGGCGTTGGCGCGGTGTTCCGCGTCCACATCCGCCACGGCGACCACGCGCGCCTGCTCAAAGCGCAGGAACCCTTCCAGGTTGCCCGTGCCCTGGCTGCCCACGCCGATGCAACCCATCACGATCTTGTTGCTTGGCGCTGTCTTGCCCCCCATGCCCAGCACTGAACTGGGCACGATCATCGGGAACCCCGCCGCCACCGCCGTCGCCCCTGCCGTGCGCTTGATGAATTGCCGCCGGGTTAGTGCGCCCGGCTTCTGCGTTTGTTCGGTTTGTTTGGCCATACCGCTCCCCTCGTCTGCAAACAACGCTGAAGGTATCGGGGCGAAACCATACGCCGCTTCCGGAATTGTTGCAAGTCCCGGCGCGGATTTAGTGTAGCGGTTCGTTGGGGCCCGTAAGGGACGGCGGGCGTTTCATGACGAACACGAGCGGCACGACGATGAGCATGAGGATCGCGACGTATCGGAATGCATCGACAAAGGCCAGCGCGCGCGCCTGATGCGCGATCATGTCGCCCATCGCGTGATACGCCGCTTCGGCCGCGCGCACGGGATCGCCGAAGGCTTCCGTGAACCGCGCGGTGAGCGCCGCGAGCGTCTGGCTGGCCGCCGGGTCATACGGCGTCACATGTTCGACCAACACGGACTGGTGCGCCTGGCTGCGGCGCGTGATCATGGCGGTGGTGAGCGCGATGCCGATGCTCGCGCCGGAGTTGCGCGCGAGATTGATGATGCCGGCCGCGGTGCCGCGATTTTCGCGACTGATGTAGGCATAGGCCAACGTGTTCAGCGGCACAAAGACGAACGCCATGCCGAAACTCTGAATAATGCGCGCGTCGGCGATAGTCCAGAAGTCGATGAGCGGATTGAAACTGCCCATGCGGTACATTGAATACGCGATGATGCACATGCCGAACGCGATCATCATGCGCGCGTCGTATTTGGTCGCCATAAATCCGACGATGGGCATCATGGCCATGACCACCATGCCGCCGGGCGAAATCGCCATGCCGCTTACGGTGGCGGGATAGCCCATCAAGGTCTGCATGTAGAGCGGCAACAGTGCCGTGCTCGTGTAGAGGCCGCAACCAAAGATAAGCATCACGAAAACGGACGTACCGAAGTTACGGTCGCGCAGCAACCGCAGGTTCACGATTGGGTCTTTGTGGCGCAGTTCCCACGCAATACCGGAGACCAATGTCAGGATCGCAATCAATCCAAGCGCGATGATGAGATTCGACTGGAACCAATCCTTGCGTTCGCCGAGGTCGAGCATCGCCTGCAACGTGCCGATGCTGGTGCTGATGAGGCCGAGGCCGACGATGTCCACGCGGTATTTGGTCGGACCGGAACGGCGCACGAAGTGTGGCGGGTCAACGATCATTTTCGAGCATAAAATACCCGCGAGCAGGCCGACGGGCACGTTAATCAGAAACACCCAGCGCCAACTGAAGTGATCCGTGATCCAGCCGCCCAGCGTCGGGCCCACGATCGGCGCGACGATGACCGTCATGCCGAAGAGCGCCATGCTCATGCCGCGCTGGCGCGGCGGGAAGGTGTCCACGAGGATCGCTTGCGTGGTGGGCTGCAGCCCCCCGCCGCCGATGCCCTGGATGAGGCGGAACAACACGAGCAGGCCGAGGCCGGGCGCCATGCCGCACATCAGCGAACTGAGCGTGAACATGATGATGCAAATCAGATAGTAGTTCCGCCGGCCGATCAGCGACGCCATCCACGCACTCAGCGGCAGCACGATCGCGTTCGAGACGAGGTACGACGTGATGACGTAGGTGCTCTCGTCGACGTCCGCGCCGAGGTTGCCCGCGATGTGCGGCAGCGACACGTTCACGATCGTCGTGTCGAGCACTTCCATGAAAGTCGCCAGCGTCGCGACGACGGCCGTCAGCCATGGGTTGAAGGGCGGCTTCCAGTCGTCCGGATTGGCGGGCACGTCGCCCGCCACCGGTGTGACGGACTCGCTCACCGCACTTTCACCGCCGGCACGACGGACATGCCCGGCACAATCGGCAGCTCGGCGGGCAGCGCGTCGTCGAACACAATCTTCACCGGCACACGCTGCACGACTTTGACGTAGTTGCCGGTGGCATTCTGCGGCGGCAACAGGCTGAACTGCGCGCCCGTACCGGCCTGAATGCTCTGCACGTGGCCTTTGAAGGTCTGGCCGCGGAAGGCGTCGACTTCCACGTCCACCGGCTGGCCGACGCGCATGCGGGTCAACTGCGTTTCTTTGAAATTCGCTTCCACCCACAAGTCATTCTGCACGAGGCTGAACAGGGCCTGCCCCGGCACCACGTTTTCACCGGTTTGCACCGACTTGCGCGTGATCACGCCGTCAACGGGCGCGTAGATTTTCGTGTGCGACAGATCCAGTTCGATCTGCTTCGCCCACGCTTCGCCCTGCGCGAGTTCGGCCTCGAACTGCAGCACCTGCGACTGCGTCACGGCGACCTGCTGCGGCGCGGTCTCGGACTGCGTAAGGCGTGCGCGCGCGGACTGCGCCCGCGCCTCAGTGGCCGCAAGGGCCTTGCGCGCCTCGGCCAGTTTCGCGTCGGCCATATCGCGGCCGGCGTTGGCCGCATCGCGTTGCTGCGCGGAGACGATGTTTTCCTTCATCAAGCCTTCGTAGCGTGCGGCGTCGTCCTTCGCACGGGTCGCGTCGGCCTCGGCGGCCTTCACGGCGGCCTGCGCCTGCGACACGGCGGCGTCCGCCGCGGTTACGAGCGCCTCGGAATTTTGCACGTCGGCGCCGGTGGTGTCCTTCGTCAGCGAGACGTTCAACTCGGCGGTCGAGCGATGCGCCTTGGCCAAATCCATCGTCGCGCGCACGCGGTCGAGCTGTGCTTCCAACGGCTTTGCGTCGATTTCGACGAGCAGATCGCCCGCGTGGACGGCCTGGTTGTCCTGCACGTGCACGCCCACCACCTGTCCCGCCACTTGCGGGCTAATCGTGGTCACGGTCGCCTGCAGAAACGCATCGTCAGTCTTCTCGAAGTGGCGCGCGATGAGGTAGTAGCGCACGGTGAAACCGACGCCGGCCAGCACGAGCAGCCCCAGGATGAGCACCCACAGCCGGCTCTTGCCGCGCGGCGCGGCGGCCTCGGATTGTGAATCGATCTCGTCTATTCGTAAATCGTCTTTCATACGACTCCTGCCTTTCCTTAGACTTTCGGCGCGTGGATTGCGCCCAATGAAAACTGATAGACCCGGTCCGCGATCGCCTCGATGTCTTCCGCCGAAGCGATGGTGCGCGGCTCGTAACGTTCCAGAAACCGGCGCGCGTGCCGGTAAAACGTGCACTGGCCCACGACGCAATATCCGGCATCGCGAATCTGCTCTTCCGTCGCATCGGGCCCGATGACCCCGCGAAGAATCGCGCCCAGGCGGTGCAGCAAATTGCGCTGCATCTCGCGCGCGATGATTTCGAAACTGGCCGTCGGCTCGTTCAACTCGCGCACGAGCAGGCGCCCGTGCCACGCGGGACGGCCCGGATCGAGCAATCGTCGCAGGAAAATTCCGATGAACGTACGCAGGCGCTCGTGCGGCGAGAGCGACGGGTCATCGGCCTGCGCATACGGATAACTGTCCGCGCTGCAGGCGATCGTGTACTCCAGCGTCGCGCGGTACAGCGCTTCCTTGCCGCCGAAGTGATACTTCACCGAGGCCAGGTTCGTCTCGGCCCGGCCACAGATTTCGCGCACGGTCGCGTCGCGATAGCCCCGCTCGGCAAACACCTCCCCCGCGCTCTCCAAGAGCCGGAGCTTGGTGCCTTCAAGCTGGGTTGCGACCGCCACGACAGAAGCCTCCATCCGTCTAAATTCAAACATATGTTTGAATCGCGTGTCAAACGCTTGTTTGAAACTATACAAAACAGCCTATTTCTGGCACTCTTTGGCTATTCACGCGGAGAAAAACCATGAACATGAATGAGCTAACCGATGTGCGCTACGAGGTCGACGGCGGCCTTGCCTGGATCACCATCAACCGACCCGAGCGCTACAACGCCTTTCGCGGACGAACCGTGGACGAGCTCATCCGCTGTTTTAAGGCGGCCTGGGCCGACCGCAAGGTGGGCGTCATCGCGCTGACTGGCGCGGGCGACAAGGCCTTCTGCGCCGGCGGCGACCAGAAGCAAAAACAGGAATCGGGCGACTATGGCCCGACGGAGACCGGCATCTTCGAAGTCGAAACACTGCACCGGCTCATTCGCGATGTTCCGAAACCCGTCATCGCGGCGGTGAACGGCCTCGCGATCGGCGGCGGACATGTTCTGCATGTCTTGTGCGACATCACCATCGCGGCGGACCATGCGCGTTTCGGACAAGCGGGTCCGCGCGTTGGTTCTTTCGACGCTGGATTCGGCACGGCGTATCTCGCGCGCATCCTGGGCGAAAAACGCGCCCGCGAAGTGTGGTACCTCTGCCGGCAATACGATGCGGCGACGATGGAGCGCTGGGGACTCGTGAATCAAGTCGTGCCCGCATCGGAATTGCGCGCCGAGGTCCGCCGCTGGGCGGATGAAATGCTGTCGAAGAGTCCGACCGCGCTCACGGTTCTCAAGCATTCGTTCAACGCCGACTCGGAAGCGATTGGCGGCATCGGCACGATGGCCTTCGACACGCTGCATATTTTTACGGAGACGCCGGAAGCCAAGGAAGGCGTCGCCGCGTTCAACGAAAAGCGCACGCCCGATTTCGCGCCGTATCGATAATACTAGAGCGATCTGCCAGGTTGGATTTCACATACGACAAGGATCTCCCATGATTGATTCCCGCGTTGCATTGGTCACCGGCGGTGGCGGCGCTATTGGCGCGGCCATTTGTCGCACGCTCGCGCAGGCCGGGCGCCGCGTCGCTGTGGCGGACGTGTCGATGGCAGCCGCGCGTGATACGGCAGCGGCGATTCGGGGCGCGCCGATCGAACTCGACATCACGCAGCCGGCGTCCGTTGCTGACGCCGTCCAGGCCGTCGAATCCAAGCTTGGACCCATCGATATCCTCGTCAATTGCGCGGGCTGGGATGATTTCAAGCCCTTCGTCGAAACCGATGAAGCCTTTATGCGTAAGGTGCTCGACATCAACCTGGCCGGGCCGATGCGTGTCACGCGCGCCGTTCTGCCGGGCATGATGACGAGGAACTGGGGACGTATCGTAAACATCGCGTCCGATGCGGGACGCGTCGGTTCGTCGCTGGAAGCGATCTATTCCGGCGCGAAGGGTGGCATCATCGCGTTCACCAAGACCATTGCGCGCGAATCCGCACGCCACGGAATCACCGCAAACTGCGTATGCCCCGGCCCCACGGACACTCCCCTGCTCCATCGTCTCGAAGACACCGGCGATACCGGCAAGAAAATTTACGCGGCCCTCACGCGTGCCATTCCGCTCGGCCGCCTCGGCACGCCGGACGACATTGCGCCCGCGGTGGCATTCCTGGCGTCGGAAGAAGCCGTCTTTATCACCGGCCAGACGCTGTCGGTCAGTGGCGGGTTGACGATGGCTTGAAGGGTTCGAAGTCGGCTGTTAGGCTGAATTTCTCTGCGGAATGACGAGGAGCACGACCATGCACATGTATCGATGGGGACTCGCGGCGTTATTGGTTTTGGCGATCGCCGGGTGTTCCAAACCCGCAGAGACGCCGGCGCCGTCCACGCAACCGGAAGCGGCCACGGCAGCCTCAACGTCTGAGGTCGTAACTCTCTCCGAACCGGTTGCGGCCGCGCCAGCCGTTCCCGCAACTTCCCCCACGCCTGCCACTTCGCCCGCGCCAGCCTCCATCGCCACCACGACGATCCCCGGCGAAGGCGCTGACGCGGGCAAAACGGTTTTATATCGCGACACCTGGGGCGTGGCGCATATCTACGCGCCGACGTCTGAGCAAGGCATGTACGCGATGGGCTGGGCACAGGCCGAGGATCGCCCAGAGCAATTGCTGCAGAACATCCTGATCGCGATTGGCGAAATCTCGACGATCGCGGGCCCGGATCAAGTGCAGACCGATCTGCGCTCGCGCATGTTCGATCATCTCGGCGTCGCCAAGCGCAAGTGGGACACGATCCCCGCGCCGGTGCAGACGGACATTAAGGCCTTCGCGCATGGTATGAACGGCTACTTCGCCGCGCACCCGGATGCGAAGCCCGCGTGGTGGGGCGATCGGCCGATCGACGAATTTATGATCGTCGCGTTTGGGCGGCTCTTCCTCTACAACTGGTCGATCGACGAAGCCTACGGCGATCTCGAACGCGGCGGCATTGCGCCGGGCTACGAGCCCGCGCAGCGCGGGTCCAACGAATGGGCCATCAGCGCGCAGCGCTCCGCCGTCGGCGCGCCGATTCTCTACATTGATCCGCACCTCGACTGGTTCGGGCCGAGCCGCTTTTGGGCGGTGCGCATGCACGCGGGCGACCTGCACGGCAGCGGTGTGACGCTGCCCGGCTCGCCGTATATCGGCCTCGGGCACAACGCGGACGTGGCCTGGGCGATGACGACGGGCGGTCCGGACACGGCCGATATTTTCGAGCTGACGCTGAATGACGACGGCACGAAGTACCAGTACGACGGCGAATGGCGCGACCTGACCAAGCGCGAGGTGCAGATCGGCGTGCGCGGCGGTGAGACGCAGACGCACACGATCTGGGATTCGCACCTCGGGCCGATCGTGGCGAAGCACGGCAACAAGGCCTATGCCGCAGCGATGGCGTACGCGGAGTCGGTGGGCAATTCGACCGCGTGGCGCACGTTCAATCTCGCGAAGGACTACAAGGGCATCATGGAAGGCCTCGCGGGCGTCGAACTGTTCCCGCAGAACATCATGGTCGCCGACAACGCCGGCAACATCTACTACCAGCGCACGGGCCGTGTGCCCATTCGTCCCGAGGGCTACGACTACGCCGTGCCGGTGGATGGCACAACGTCGAAGTCCGCGTGGCAGGGCATCCACCCGGCGAGCGACCTGCTGCAACTCCTCAACCCGCCGCAGGGCTACATGCAGAACTGCAATATCCCGCCGGACGCGATGCTGCCGGGCGGGCCGTTCAAGATGGCCGACACGCGCGACTATATTTTTGCGAGCAAGGACCACGGCGCGCAGCGGGACGGCTGGACGAACCAGCGCGGCGCGCGCGCGATTGAATACCTCAGCAGCGATGACTCGGTGACGATCGACGAAGCGCTGGCGTTTGCGAACGACACGAAGGTCTACGGTGTGGAGCGCTGGATCACCGAGCTGCGCAAGGCGCACGAAACCCTTGCCGCAAAGCAGAACCGCAACGACAACTACAAGAAGGGCATTGAGGACATTCTCACGTGGAACGGCCGCCTCGACGCCGATTCGACCGGCGCGCTGAAGTACTACTACTGGCGGCGGCAGATGGACTCCGACTTTGGCGCCGGCAAATCGGCCGAAATCGCTAAGCAAATCGACCAGTGGTACAAGATCGTTTCCGGCGAGCCGGAAACCGATCCCGGTCTTGAACAAACCATGCAGTCCGATTTCCTCGCCTCCTTCGAGCGGGCGATGGATAATGTCGTGTACGAAATGAAATCGCTCGACGCGAAGTACGGCGACAAGTTCCGCGTGGGGCGTGACGATGTCTCGTGGCCGGTCGGCGGCGGCGGCGATCACGGCGCGCGCACGCTGCGCAGCATGGGCTATGACCAGGAACACAGTGACTACACGCGCTGGGGCAAGAACGGCCAGACCTCGACGCAGATCGTCGTGCTGACGAAACCCGTGCAAAGCTGGTGGTACCTGCCGGTCGGCGAGAGCGACATCAAAACGTCGCCGCACTACCGCGACCTCGCGGAGAAGGCCTTCTCCCCCGCCAAGCTGCAGCCGACGTGGTGGTTGCCGCAGGACCTGGCGGGGCATATCGAGTCGCGCACGGAACTGCCGGGCGCATGAGCGTGTCGCTGGACGCGTGGCGCACGCGGGGCCGCTGGTACACGCACCGCGGTCACAAAATTTTCTACGTCGACGAAAAGACCGGCGCCGGCCCGACGCTCGTGCTCATCCACGGCTTCCCGACGGCGTCGTGGGACTTCACGCCCGTCTGGTCGCGGCTCGCGCAACGCTTCGGACGCATGATCACGTGCGACATGATCGGGTTCGGATTTTCGGCAAAGCCCAAGGGATATACATACGACCTCGTCGATCAGGCGGACCTGCACGAAGGTTTGCTGAAAGAGCTCGGCGTGGATCGCGCGCATATCCTCGCGCACGACTACGGCGTGAGCGTGGCGCAGGAACTGCTCGCGCGGCATTTGGAACGCAAACCGCCGAGGCCGGATTGGCTCTCGGTCACGCTGTTAAACGGCGGCCTGTTTCCGGAAACGCACCGCATGCGGCCCGCCCAGGAAGCGTTACTCGGACGCTTCGGATGGCTTTTCGCGCGCCTTAGCAACGAAGCGAAATTCACCGCCGGCATGCGCCAGATTTTCGGGCCGAACACCAAACCAACTGCCGAAGAAATGCACGCGTTCTGGTGCCTTTATTCGGAAAACGGCGGTCACAAGCAGGCGCACCGGCTCATTCGCTACATCCTCGATCGGCGCAAGCACCGCGAGCGCTGGGTGGGCGCGATGCAGCGCACGTCCGTGCCCATGCGGCTGGTGAATGGGCCTGAAGATCCCGTGTCGGGCGCGCACATGGCCGCGCGGTACAAGGAACTGATACCGAATCCGGATGTCGTCTCGCTGCCGGAGATCGGCCACTACCCGCAGACGGAAGCGCCGGACGCCGTCGTGGACGCGACGCTCGAGTTCGTGAATCGCGTCGAAGGCAAAGCGCGCGGCTAGACGCCGAACTGCCGCATATGGTGGTCCATGTGCACGCCGTGCACGCGCGACCATTTCGACAGCGGAATCGGCCCGAGGCCAGGGTTCACCGACAACCGCATGGGTTCGCGCTCAAATTCTTCCACGAAGCGATCCATGAGGCGCAGGGTTTCGAGTTGTTCCACGGAAAAATCCGCCTTGGGCGGCGGCGTGACGAAATCCGGGCCTTTGATTCTCCCCTTCGGCCAGGTCGTGAGCCACTGGAAGAACACAACGTAGAACACATCGCGCAGGATCGGCTTCGACATGTCCGGCACACGCGCGATGCCGAGCGACATCTCGAGCGTAAAGCCCAGGTGCCGCATCATGCGCGTCGCGTCCATCTGCCCCCACTTCCGCTCCGACCCGGCCGTCACCGCGCGCACGCGATCGCGAAACGCGGGGAGCGTGGACCGATTCAGGTCGAAGGTGGCCATGGAGCGCGCTTACCTCCCGCCGGAGGTTGCCGCGGAGCCCAGCGCCTGAATTTGCCGGTACCATTCCACAAAGCGCGGAATGCCGGTCTCGACCGTGAACGACGGCTCGTATCCGAGTTGCCGCCGCGCCTTGGTGATGTCCGCCTGCGTTTCGAGTGCGTCGCCCGGCTGCAAAGGCTGCTCGTCGATGATCGCCATCTTGCCGAGCGCCTGGCCAAGCAGCTTGATGAGCGTGCGCAGATCCGTCATGCGCCCCGCGCCGAGGTTGTACACCTCGTATCGCGCCGGGCGATCGATCACGCGCACGACGCCGTCGATGATGTCTTCGACAAAGGTGTAATCGCGCACGGTGTCCCCCGTGCCAAACATCGGCACTGGTTTGCCCGCGTCGATCAACTTGGCGAATTTATGGATCGCCATGTCGGGCCGCTGGCGCGGGCCGTACACGGTAAAGAAGCGCAGCATCGTCGTATTCAGGCCGTAGAGATGGCTGAAGGTGTAGGCCATCAGCTCATTCGCGCGCTTGGTGGCGGCGTATGGGCTGAGCGGTTGGTCGGCGGAGAGCGTTTCCGCGAAGGGCGGATTCTTGCAGCCGCTGTAGACCGAGGAACTGGACGCGATGACAAGGTTCTGCGGCGGCAAATCCTTGCACGCGTTCAGAATGTGCTGCGTGCCCACGACGTTCGCCTGGATGTACGCGCCGGGATTCTCGATCGACGGACGCACACCGGCCTTCGCGGCCAGATGCACGACCACCTCGGGTCGAAAACTCCGGATGATTTCCTGCACGGCGCGCTCATGCGCGATGTCGGCCTGGTGAAAGCTGAACCCCGGCTTGCCGAGGGATTGCGCCAGGTTGCGCTGCTTGATCGCGGGGTCGTAATACGGGTCGAAGTTGTCCACGCCCGCCACGGTGTCGCCGCGCGCCAACAGGCGCTCGGTCAGGTGCGACCCGATGAATCCCGCTGCTCCGGTGACCATGATGCGCGCCATATCGTTACCTCGCCTCGGGCTCCGCCGCCCCGATATTGTGGATCGCCGTGTCTTTCGTATCAATTCCCACTTTCAGCGCGGACTGCGCTGCACGGTTCGCAAACAACACCATCTCGCGGCTCGAAACCTGCTGCTCTTTGAGCAACGCGAGAAACGAAACATCCTCGACAAACGCGAGAATCCACTGCCAGTCGCCCATGGTGGAGAACAAGACCACGGGCGTGTCCGCCTGCAAGGCTTTCACCACGGCCGCGACATCGCGCGCGACGGCCACGCGGTATTCCTGGGTTTCGTTGTCCGAAAGGCCTGCTTCCTGCAACGAAGCCTCCACCGCCTCGCGGAGCGCTTGCCGTTCCATGGGCGACGGCGAAACATAATCCGCCACCGGAACATTCACGCACGCCCCCTCCATCGCATAGCGCAGCATGCGCGCACGTTGCAGATCGGCTTCGCTGCCGGACTCACCCATGGTCGAGAGCCCGGGATACGTCAACACCACCCGGTGCTTCGCTTCCGAATAAAAAACATACTCTTCGCGCAGGAAGCGGACGGACAAGACATCCACCCCGCCATCGCGTGCGAGTGTGCGCACGGGCGCGCAAAATTCCTTGGAACCCTTGTTGTAATTCACCACGGGGAACACGCCGATGCCCGCGGCCAGCAGCAAGGCCGCCGACTGCGCCACCCAAGCCGCGGGCCAGTGCCGCCATGCTTTGGTCCATCCGATCACGCAGGTCCAGCCGAAGCACATCACGGCCACCACGGTGAACAGATAGAGCGAAGGCTGCTCGCCGCCGGCGGCGGCCGTGTAGTCGACCATGAAGGTCGAGACGACATTCGCGGCAACGAAGACGACCCACGCCATCGCGGTCGCGCGAAGCCATCCATAGCGCCCCTCGTCGAGCAGCGCCAGCAAACTGCGCGCGACGAGAATGGCCAGCGCGGGATACATCGGCAACAAATAGAGCGCGCGCTTTTCCACGATGATGTGGAAGAAAATCAAGGCGGGCAGAATCCACGCCAACAGCAGACGCACAGCCGGACCTTCGCGCCGCGTGCGCCAGGTGTAGGCGATGGTCCACGGCAACAGGAGTATCCACGGGAACCACTCGATCGGGAGGACCTTGAGGTAATACCACGGCGGTTGCGAGTGGCTGACGCCGGAGAAGATTCGGCCCATGATCTGCCGCGCGAAGGTGCCGGAGACTTCGCCGCCGACATCGCCGGTGCCGGTTTGCCGTGAAAAATAGAACCACGCGGCGACGGGCGCGATGGACAACGGCACGCCGAGCCACAGACGAAGGCCGCGCCGCTCGTCGCGCCGTCCCCACAGGGATACCACGGCGCCGAGAAGCGTGAAGATGAGCGCCGGCGGGCCTTTGGCCAACAGGGCCAGCGCGGTGCCCGCGTGATAGGCCACGGGCCATTGCGCCTGGCGCGATTCGTGCCAGCGCCAGAGCGCGTATAGGGACAGCGTCGTGCACGCGGTCAACAGCATATCGATCTGACCGGTGTTGGATTGCCACCAGAAGCGAAAGGTCGTGGCGAGCACCATCGCCGACCACAGCCCCGCGTGCGGACCAAACATGCGCCGCGCGAGATCGTACGTCAGCAGCAACGTGAGTAGTGCGGCGAGAATGGACGGCGCGCGCGCGGTGATTTCGTTCACATCGCCCAGCGGCGCGGAGATGGCGGCTATCGCCCAGAACAACAGCGGCGGTTTTTCGCGGTACACCTCGCCGTTGCGCTGCAACACGACCCAGTCGCCGGAGTGCAACATCTCGCGCGCGACGAGGGCATAGCGCGGTTCGTCGGGCGTCCACAGGTCCCTCATGAACGCGGGCACCGCGAACAACATCGCGGCGACGGCCAGCAAGGCCAAAAGATGCGCGCGGGAAATCATGCGGCGGCCCCTTGCGCCGCCCCCTCTTTGCGCACGAACCAGATGTTGCGCAGATAGATCAGAACCGTGGCCAGCATGCCGACGCCGAAGATCCATTCGCCGCGCTGCAGAAACGCCGCAGCCTGCAGCACCGACGCGCCGAGGCTGAGATACCAGAAGCTCGGCGGCACCACGCTGCGCCGTGCGCGCTCGGTGGCGAGCCATTGCACGAGGAAGCGCGCGGCGAAGAGCGCCTGCCCGGCCACGCCGATGCCGAGCCAGAGCCACACTTGCCGCGAGACATCGTCGGGCTGCTGCTGCACTTCCTGAATTTCCCACGCCCACACCCACACGAGCAGGTAGATCGCGGCCAGCGCGACGGCGCCCACCACGACATAGACCAACCGCTTCCGCAGCGGTGTCAGCGTGCCGTTCTCGCGCCAGATGTGGATCAGGTTGCGGCCATATACGACGATATTGAAGTTCTGGCTCAGCGCACCGAGGGGCGAGCGCGAAACGACGGCATAGGCCATCAGCATGACCGAGCCGACGCTGCTCATGTACCAGAACAGCAGCGGCATGACGCTGCGGCCGGCGCGTTCGGACGCAATCCACTGGACGTAGAAGCGGCCGTAGAAAATCACGGCGCCGACTCCACCGAGGATGTGCCAGAACTGGCTCACGCTGGCTGCCGCATCGCCGTTCAACTAGCGATCTCCTTCGACCACGGGAAACACGAGGCGACGCTGCAACCAGCCGACGCCGATTAGATCGTAAATTCCGCGGCCGAGCCGGTTGCCGATGCCGTATTTCGATACGCCGTGCTCGCGCTGATGGTGCCGCACGGGGCATTCAGTGATCGTCATACCCGCGCTGCGCAATACTGCGGCGAAAAACCGGTGCGCGCCGTTGAATGCGACGAGATAGTTCACACACTTCCGGCGAAAGCCCTTTGTGCCGCAGCCGGTGTCGCGCAGGCCGTCCTTCAAAATCCAGTTGCGCACTTTATTGGCCACGCGGCTCGAAATGCGGCGCACGGTGTTGTCGTTGCGCTTCGCACGGTATCCGCATACACAATCGTATTCGCCCAGCAACCGCACCAATTCAGGTAAGTCGTCCGGATCGTTTTGCAGATCACCGTCCAGCGTCAGGATGCAGTCGCCGGTGGCGCGGCGCATGCCCGAAATCAGCGCGGCGGACTGCCCGAAATTGCGCACATGGTGCACGGCCTTGAAGCGCGGATCGGCCTTGGCCGCCGCCTCGATCGCCTCGCGGGTCCCGTCCGAACTACCGTCGTTCACGAACAGGCATTCGCACGGAGCGCCGATGCGGTCGAACACGGATCGGAGCCGTTCCGCCATCAGCGGAACATTTTCTTTTTCGTTGTAAAACGGAATGACTACCGAAACGGAAAGGGTTTCCGCCATGGCTTGTGTCTCCTCCGCCTGAAAAACCAGCGCACTCCGGGTATGTTGAAATAATCGAGGCGTCCGCCCGTCTGGCTCCCCCACGAAGCCGGAAAAATGCCGCCGTGCGCCGGTGCGCGACACACTGTGCAGCGCCCAACATGATACTATGCGGCGCGCGGCCCGATAAAGATTTCACGCCGGCCGGAGCACACCCTATAACCATTGGTTCATTATCCTGAACGGATGATGCCGATTGTTATCGGATCATTATGTGTGCGCCAAAAAACGCGCCGAGACCATTCCGGGAGCACGATTACATGACCGACCCGCATTCGCCGATGCCGTTCGATCGGCGATCGTTGAAATTCGATCCACTCCGCACACGCACGAACAAAGTCTTCATCGATCGTGACCATGTGTCCCCCGATGCGCCGGTGCCGGCGCTCGATCCGGCGGCGGCGAAGGTGCTGAGCGAAGCGGTCACCCGCCTGCGCGCGGCGAAAGAACGCGGGGCTTCGCGCATGCTGGCCTTCGGCGCGCACACGATCAAAAACGGCCTCTCCCCCGTGCTCATTCGCCTGATCGAGCAGGGCTGGCTGACGCACCTGGCCACGAACGGCGCGGGCATCATCCACGACTGGGAATTCGCATACCTCGGCGCGAGCAGCGAGGATGTCCGCGAAAACGTCGCCGTCGGCAAGTTCGGCGCGTGGGAAGAAACCGGGCGCTACCTGAATCTCGCGCTTGCCGTCGGCGCCTATGAAGGTCTCGGTTATGGCGCGGCCGTGGGGAAAATGGTTGAGCGCGAAGTATTGGATATTCCGTCGTTCAGCGAACTGGAACATGAAGTCACGCAACAGTTGGCGAACAACGCTGCGCGTTCCGCCGCGGCCGCCGATCTCATGGGCGTGTTGCACACGGCCAAATGCGCGCCGGGCAAACTCCCGGTGCCGCATCCGCAGAAAAAATTTGGATTGCAGGCGGCGGCGTGGCGGCTTGGCGTGCCGTTCACGGGCCATCCCATGTTCGGCCACGACATTATCTACGAGCACCCGCTGAGTTGCGGGGCCGCAATCGGGCGCACGGCGGAGCGGGATTTTCTCGCGTTCGCGGACAGCGTCTCGCGGCTCGACGGCGGCGTGTATCTTTCGATCGGCTCGGCGGTGATGTCGCCGATGGTGTTCGAGAAAACGTTGTCGATGGCGCGCAACCTGGCCGAACAGCGCGGCGAAAAAATCCGGGACTTCCTGATCGTGGTGGTCGATCTCGCACCGGCCTCGTGGGATTGGTCGAAAGGCGAACCGCCGCAGACGCACCCGGACTATTACCTGCGGTTCAACAAGACCTTCGCGCGCATGGGCGGCGAGGTGCGTTACCTCGCCGCCGACAATCGTACGTTCCTGCCCGCGTTGCTGGCAGCGCTCAATCGACGCTGAAGCCGTCGGGTACCTTCACGTAGACCTTGCGCGGTTCTTCGTCGGAGAGCGTCCAGACTTTCATGAGCAGCGCGACGCCGGGTTTGGCTTCGTTCTTCAGCGCCTTTTTGAACTGTTCGAGGCTCTTCACTTCCTTGTAGCCAACCTCGACCACGAGATCGCCGCGGCGAATGCCGGCTTCGGCCGCCGGGCTCTTCTCCACCACCGCCGCGACAAAGAAATCCGTCGGCGCTTCGTCCAGACCCCGTTCCTTCAGGAATTCGGGGTTCAACTGTTCGGCATTGAGCGTATCGACATGGATGCCGAGATAATCGCGGCCGAACATTGCCGCCATCTGTCCCGGGAATTCACCCACCGGCACGTGCAACTCCATTTCCTCGCCGCGACGGAACAACTTGATGTGGGCAACATCGCCCGGCGTGATCGACGAGATCGTGTTCACGAGATCGGTCGAGGTGTTGATGCGGACACCGTTGATTTCACGGACGACGTCTTCCGCCTGAATCTTGCCCTTTTCCGCCGGACCGCCGGGGGTCACGTTTGCGATGTAGGACCCCTTTTTGTCCGGCAGCTTGTTGGCCTGGATAAATTGTTCGACCTCAACGTTCTCGTCCATCGCCTGCTCGGCGACCTCGCGCACGGACACGCCCAACCAGCCGCGAATCACCTTGCCATGCTCGATGAGTTGCGGCACAACTTCGCGCACGCGGCTCACGGGTATCGCGAACCCGATGGAGTTCGCGCGGTACACAATCGCGACGTTCACGCCAATCACATGCCCGTCGATGTCGCAGAGCGGACCGCCGCTGTTGCCGAGGTTGATGGCGGCGTCGGTCTGAATGAAGCTCTGGAAGCGCAGATCGCGATCCGGAAGCTCCAGGCTTTCGCGGCCGAGACCGGTCACGTGTCCATACGAGAACGAACCGGTGAGGCCGTTCGGGCTGCCCATCGCGATGGCAAACTGGCCGACCAGCACCTCATCGGCGGCGAGCTCCACCGGGCGCAGATCGAGGCCTGCCGGATTGATCTTCACGACGGCGAGATCCGAATCCGGGTCCGTGCCGGTGACTTCGGCCGGCACCAGCGTACCGTCCCACAGCTCCACTTCGATTTCATCGGCGCCGCGCACCACATGGTTATTGGTGACGATATACCCGCGCGCATCAATAATGAAACCGGAAGCCGTCGCGCGCGGACCGCGCTCGGGCATGTCGTGCGGATTCGGGCCGCGTTCACCTTCGGGCGCGCCTTCGCCGCCGTTTTCCTGCTGTTGCTGATCGAAAAACTTAAAGAGCTCGTCCATCTGAGCCCGCTCTTCGTCGGTCATGGGTCCCTGCGAGGAAATTTCCACGACACTCGGGCGCACCTGCGCGGAAAGCTCAATGAAGGCCTGTTGGAAAACCTTCATCAAATCCTTGGGGGACTGGCCCTGCTGCGCCTGCGCGCCGCCGGTCAATCCGAGAACAAGCACTGCGGCCCATGCAATACGGGCGTTTGGTTTCATGCGGCACCTCCCTTGACGGCGGCCACCGGCCGGCCGAGGATGGCGCTGCGCAGCGCTTCCTCGATCGTGGCCAGTTCCGCCGAATCTTCGATTTTGTTGCCTTCGCGTGAGATGTAGAACGAATCGCGCACGCGCCGCGCGTCGGTCACGATGCGCGCGCTGGAAATGTCGACCCCGCGCTCGCGCAGCGCTTTGGAAATATCATACAGCAGGCCCGTGCGGTCGCCGGTCATGATGTCGATGACGGTGAACCGGCGCGAGGCCATGTTGTCGAAGCGAACCTCCGTGCGCACCGGCGCGGGAGGATGCAGCAGCGCGAACACGCGGCGCCGGCTCTGTTCGATGAACGACTCCACCTGTTTTTCGCGCGAGAGCACGGCGGTGAGCACCTTGGCCAACTGCCCAATCTCGCCTTCGGTGAGCGGCCCGCCGCGCTTGGCGCTCGACACGCGAAACACATCAAGCGCGATCCCCGTGCTGCGCGTGAACAGGTTGGCTTCCTGAACGTCGACGAACTGCGACACAAAACAGCCGGTCACTTCTTCGAACAAGCCAAGATGGTCGCGCGTGCTCACAACGACGTCCGTCGTGCGCGTGTCTTCGCTGGTCGTAATCTGGACCGCGAGGCCCTTCGCTTCCGCTTCGGCCACACAGGCCACGTGCCGCGCGATCGCGGCCGGCGGATACGCCAGCAGATAGTGCGCGCCCATGTCCTTCACGTGCTCGGCCACGCGCGGGGCCAGATCGGCGCCGGTGATTTCTTCGATATGCCGCACGCGCGGCTGATCCCAAAACGCTTCGTCGGCCGTTTCGGACTGGCCGGTGAGCACCCGCTCCGCGCGGAGGTACAACTTCAGCAGCAGCGCGCCCTTCCATTCCGTCCACACGCCCGGCCCAACCGCGGAGAGGTCCGCGTAGGACATCAGCAACAGCGCGCGCAGGCGCTGTTCGGATTTCATCGTGCGCGCGAAGGCCTCGACAATGTCCGGATCATCGACATCGCGGTACAGCGCGATGTGCGTCATCAACAAATGATGCTTCACGAGGAATGCAATGCGCTCCGTGTCTTCCTCGGGCAGGCCGATGCGCTGGCCGATCTGCCGGGCGAGCTGCATGCCTTCTTCGGTGTGTTCCTCGCCCTTGGCCTTGCCGAGATCGTGCAACAGCAGCGCCATCACGAGAATGTACGGATCGGACAAGTGTTCGAGCGCGGACTTCAGGAAACTGCCGACCGGCCCTTCCATCGTGCCGATGCGTTCGAGCGCCTCAATGGTCTGCAGTGTGTGCTCGTCGACGGGATAATGGTGGAAGTCTTCGTAGCGCACGATGCCGTGGATGGCGGCAAATTCCGGCAGGTAACGGCCCAGCACGCCCGAGTGCGCCGCCTGGCGCAACGCGAGCCCCGCGGTATCCGCACGGCCACACAATGCAATGAAAAACTTTCGCACAAGATCGTCGGACTGGAAACTTTCGCTGATGAGGTGCGCGTTTGCCGCGATCTGATCGACTGTCGCGGAAGTCAGTGGCAATCCATGCCGGCTGCTTTCCCAAAACACCGACATCAGGCGTGTGGGATTTTCTTCGTACCAGTGCGGGTCGGCGAGCCCGGCTTCGAGCGCGCCGTTGGTGATCGTCACTTCGTGGCCCGGCGCGGGCGCGGCGGCCGGCTTCAATCGGCCCTGCGACCGGATCGCGCGGCCGACGAGAAAGCGCAGCGCCTGCATGGAACGGGCCGACGCGTAGTAGTCCTGCATGAAACGCGCGGTCTCGCGTTCGTCGGGTGTCGTGTAGCCCAGCGCCACGGCGACCGTCTCTTCGTAGCGGAACGTGAGGTTGTCTTCGCGCTTCCCGGTCTGGAAGTGCAACTCGTTGCGCACGCGCCACAGGAAATCGATCGCCTGGCTGAATTCGAGTAACTGGTCCTCGGAGAGGATGCCCTGGCCCGCCGCTTCTTCGAGCGTGCGCGCGCCGAAATGCGCCGCCATCAACCACAGCGCCTGGTGATACTCGCGCAATCCGCCGGCGCCGTCTTTCACGTTCGGCTCGCGGGCATAGAGAGCCTCGCGCGGACCCGCCTGCGGACCGGCGACGGCCAGGCGCTCGATTTCGCCGAAGGCTTCCGGACGATCGCGCGGGCCGAGCTCGCCAATGCGATACCGCAGTTCGCCGTATAAGCCTTCGTCGCCCATCAGGCAGCGCGCATGAAGATAACCGGTGTACACGCGGTTGTCGGACTCGCACAAGGCCACCGCCTCGCGGACAGTGCGCTGCACGAAGGAGTTTTCCCAGCCAAGGTCCCACAAAAATGGAACCAAATAGTGCGTAACGTTATCGATCAGGCCCTTCCGCAGCGTCGGATACAGCAGGCCGATATCCAGATCGGAAAAGGGATTCAACTCGCAGCGGCCATAGCCGCCCTGCGCGACCAGGGTCACGTGCTCGCGCACGCGGTCCGCCCGGCCCACATTGGCCAGCGCGAACTCGAACACGCCGAGCACGACCTCGTCCGCCAGATCGGTCATCCGGCGCACAATGGCGCCGCCCGATTCGCCCGCCCGGTGACGGGATTGCAGCGCGGCACGGCCCTCGGAGACGTATTGTTTCGCCGAGGCCACGCAGCTTTCCCGCGAGAACGTGCGGAAACCCATTGGGTTTTCGCGCGCCATAGTCACCAAATCGGGAAATATCGGAACACTCACGGACGATCCTCCGGGTCCCCACCAGTGTACCCGATAGAGGCAATTTCCGTGCCGGACGCATTCTTCACACGATGCGCGGCATACGATTTATAGGGCGGCCCGATAAAATACAATTGCGTCTCTTCGGCCCAGCCGCGTTCGCCGTCCGCCGTGCGGACGCGCGCCCAACCGTCGCGGCGTTGCTCCACGCGAACGCGATCGCCTTCGTACAACTCGAACCGAATCGTCTCGTTGTCTCCCTTGCCATACCGCACGGGCACACGTTCACTCGCGGCCACGGCAAGCATCGGCGGATGCACCTTGATCCACCACGACGCGCCGAAAACGGCGGCCACGAGCAGCGCGATCAGGGCGGCGGGCCGAAGGTACGGCCACGGCCGGACGGCGCGCACGATCAGCAATGCCCAGCCGATCACCCACGCGATCGCGGCAACAATGAGACCGTCGCGCGCGGCCTGGGCGCTGTGCCAGAAAAACAGCGCCTCCTCCCACGCGGGCGGCGCGGGCCGGCCCAGTGCGCGCTCGGTCTGCCCGATGGCGCGGCGCAGGTTCTCCGCCACGGCTTCCACGCCCGGGTCGATCTGCCATGCGCGTTCGTAATTCGCAATCGCGGGCGCAAGTTGTCCATTTCGGTAGTAGGCGTTGCCCAAATTGTAGAAAAGTTCTTCCTGTGCGACGCCTTCGTCCACCAGCCGCTCGAAGGCTTCGATGGCGGCGGGGAAATTCCGATCCTGATACGCGGTGACGCCTTCGTCCCACACCTGCTCGTAGGCCGTCGCGGCGAACACGGTAAATACAATCGCGCACACACTCACATCCGTTTCCCCCCGTTCGTGTGCGTGTCGAGCGCGTTCATGCAAGTCTCCGCGCCGCTCAGGAGCGCGCCGACTTCGTCGCGGCTCAGCCGCTGCGACCCGTAGCGCGCGCGTTCGCAGGCGCGCAAAATCTGCACCGTGCGATCGACGATGTCCGCCGGAATGCGCGAACGCTCCATCGCCGTCTTTATATCGCTCGAGGTCATTCCGGTCTCGCCCAGGTTCAGCGCATCGGAAACATAGGCCACCACCGCGTGCGACAGCGCCTCCGCCGGATCGGGCGCTTCCATCACGCCGCGCAGGCGCTTCAGTCCCGACGTTCGCGCTCCACGGGACCGCGCCCAGCCAATGTTCGCGGCGGCGCGCTGTTTCTTGCCCACCGCGATGCGCACGCCGGCATAAGCCAGCGCCGGCACGAGGAATGCCAGCACCCACAGCGGACGCTGTTCGCCGCGATCGGGCACCAGCGGCGTGGGACGTTCCATCAGCGCGCCGATATCTTCCGCGAGGATTTCCACCGGTTTCGACGCAACGGGAACTTCGGGCGATGCGATCAGGCGCGAGCCATTCCCTTCGCCGGAAGGAACGACGTCGAGCGTAAACGGCCCGAGCATCGTCGTTTGATACTTGCCCTGTGCGGGATCGAAATGCACGAATGGGAACGCGGGAATTTCTCCGCGGCCGGGCTGCAACGGGGTAATGGAGAAAGTAAATTCTTTGGCGATGCGCGGCTGGTCGTTTCCAGGCACCACGGCCGTTTCGATGCGCCGATCCGGATCGCGCAGGCTGGCCCAAGCGAGTTCAGGAAGGACCGGATCGCCGATGGCATCGGGATTGCCGAAGCCTTCCACGCGCACTTTCAGAACCACCGGAATCCCCTGCGTGACGACGCCACCGGCGAGCTCACCCGAGGCCTGAAATTCGCCGACGGCCCCCGTGAATCCGGCGGGCGCCTCGGGCAATGGCTGAACGGTGATGTCGATCGGGCCCGCGTCGAATTTGTAGCTCAGGCGATCGCGCGAGGTAACACTCTGGCGATTGATCAGCGCGATGCCTTCCCAGTGCCACGTGCCGACGCGTAACGTGCCGGTGCGCGTTGGGTACAACAGGCGGCGCGTCTCGGTCACGTCGTACAACCACGGGCCATTCGGTTTGTCGTAGTTCGAGGTTTCCAGATCGCGCGTGAAGAAGCCTTCGGTCGTGGGGCCCGTGATCAGCGAACCGCGGTACGGCCCCGCGGTGACGCGCCGGTTCTGAATGCGCCACAACTGCATCGTGAGCACGATGGGTTCGCCCTGGTACGCGGTTTTCTTGTCTGTGTCCATGCGAATGAACACGAGGTCGTCGGGCGTGAGCTGTTGTTCGGAGGCCGTGCCTTCGGCGGTGGGCGGCTGTTGCGCCGTGCGGATCGCGGAAGCATTCAGTTCGATCGGGTTCGTTTTGACCACGCGCCCGGTGACTTTCACTTCGATCGGCGGCACCGTGATCGGGCCTGCGCGCCGCGCCACCGCGAGGTAACCGCGCTTGGCGGTGGCCACCTGGCCTTCCTGGTTCTGCTGCAACGACCGCCGCAGGTTCACGGGATCGATATCGAGCCCGTCCACTTCGATCATCTCCGGCAACTCGATCTGGATGCCGCGCGCTTCGACGTTTATCCAGAACGGCTGCCCGACGGACACCGTCGGCTCGTCCACCCACGCGCGCGCGTTGGCTTCCGCGGTGGAACCCGGCGGCGCGGCCTTTGCCTCGAGCACGATCGCTTCGGTCTGGATCGCTTTGCCGTTGATCGTCGCGCGAATCGGCGGAATGGTTACCTTGCCCTCGCGAATCGCGTAGGCCGGGAAGGAAATGCGCACCTGTTGCTGCTGCACGCCGCCGCCCATGGCGATGTGCGTGGTCTGCTGCGGCATGGCGGTATTGATCACGACGCCGTCACACTCGGGCAGGGTGTCGAATTCGACCGTCGCGCCTGCCGCTTCGATGACGAGCCAGAACGCCTGGTCCTGCACGATTTCGGCGTTCGGCACATACGCCTTGAGCACGGCGTCCTGCGCCGACGCGAGCATCGGAACGCATAGACACACCGCGGCGATGAGAAGACGGCTTACCACCATTTCCCGTTCACCACCTTCGGCGCACCCTTCGCCTTGCGCAGATTTTTCTGTTCTTCCCGATTCTTGTCTTCGAGGCTGTCCAGAATTGCCTCGATGTTGGCGTTGTCGTCGGTCTTCTTGCCCACGCTCTTCTGGTCCTGCGGCTGGCCGTCTTCCTGCTGGTCCTGATCCTGATCGCCCTGCTGATCTTCGGGCTGCTGGTCCTGCGGCTGGTCGCCCTTCTGTTGCTCCTGATCCTGCTCGCCGTTCTCGCCCGGATCGTTGCCTTCGTCCTTCGATTTGTCCTGGTTCTCGGGCGGATTCTGCAGCATCTTCTTGAGCAGATACCGTGTATGGTTCAGATTGCGCGCGGCGGCCTTGTGATCGGGGTACTGATCGAGCACGCCCTCGTAGCCGGCCACCGCCGTCTGCAGCGCCTCGACACGCTCCTTGTACTGTTCCTGTTCGTTGTAGTGCTTGGCGATCTGCGCGGACGCGTTCGCCGCGCCGAATCCGGACTCGCGGACCACAAACGGTGTCATCGCGCCGGAGAGCGCGTCGAAATCGGATTTGGCTTTGGTCAACCCTTGCATGCCCGCCTCGGCGCCGCCCGCTTCGAGATCCTTCACGCCCTTCGCATACTCCGCGGCCGCGATGCTATAGCGCACGAGATCGGAGTCCGGCGTTTCGGTGAGCAGTTCGTTGAACGACGCGAGCGCGGCCTCGGGATCGCCGTTGCGCAACTGGCTGTATCCTTTTTCGAAGCGCGGACCGAAGTCCTCGGCATAAGCCGCCACGCAGAGCATCAGCATCGGCAGGATCAGGCGTTTACGCATACTCGACGCCCTCCCCCGCCGCCGCGTTGCGCGCGTCGCGGCGCCGGCCGAGCCACGGCAGCAGCACGAGCCACACGCCCTCGCCGATGAAGCACACGATGGCCGCCGCGAGCGGCCACTGGTAGCGGTTCTGCAAACGATCCTGAATGTCGCTGTCCACGCCGCGCGCGAACAGGTTCTGAATCAGTCCGTAGACCGCGTCGATGTCTTTGTTATTCGGCGTCGATCGCATGTAGCCGCCGTCGCCTTCCATCGCGATGGATTCGAGCGAGCGTTCGTCGAGCACGGAAAGATGCGTCTCGGGTCCGGCGTTGCCGCGGACAAAACGGTTCGTGAATTCGACCATCGTGCCACTCGGATCGCCGACGCCGATCACGAAGATGTGCGCCAACTTCGAGAGTTCTTTTGCCGCCGCGAGGGCGTCGCCCTCGACCGCCTCGCCGTCGGACACGAGCAGCACCGCGCGGTTGTCGCGGCTTACGTCTTTCTCGGACGCGTCCTGATCGCGGAAGGCCTCGGTGGCCACGGTCAGCGCTTCGGCGATGTCGGTGCCTTCAAGACTGATGGAGTCGGTATTCACCGCGTTCAGCACGGTTCGGTAGTAGCCGTGGTCGAGTGTCAGCGGGCACATCAGCTCGGCCGCGCCGGAAAACGCGACGAGTCCGAAGCGATCGCCGAAGGCTTTGTCGGTCAGCGCGGCGATCTTCTGCTTGGCGCGTTCGAGCCGGTTCGGCGCGGGGGTTTGCGCGAGCATGCTCTCGGAGATGTCGAGCAGCACGAGCACGTCGTGGCTGCGCTTGCTCGACTGTTCGCGCGCCTCGCCCCAATGCGGCCGCAGCAGCGCGAGCACGAGGAACCCGCAACCCGCAAGCGTGAGCCAGTTCAACGGACGCCGCTGGCGCGCGTCGGCGCCGGCCACAAGCCGCGGCGCGAGCCGGTGCTCGATGAAGACCTCGATGCGGCGGCGGCGACGGCGCTCCAGATAATCGAGCGCCATGTATAAGGCCACGAGCCCGGCCACGGAGAGCGCGAGCCACAGCCAGGCAGCTTCGGACGGGAAAATGAAAGCGGCGTTGTTCATGGGATGGCCTCAAACCACACGCGCCGCGACAGCAACGCGACCATCATCAATGCGAGGCCCGTCACCAAAAACGGCATGAAGGCCTCGTCATAATCATAGGCCTCGCCCAGATCGATTTCCGTCGTTTCGAGCTCGTTGATTTCCTGATACGCCTGCTGCAATGACGCAAAGTCCGTCGCGCGGTAATACTTTGCGCCGGTCATTTCGGACACGCGCGTCATCGTTTCTTCGTCGATCGGATTGTCGCGCGCGACGGCCGAGCGCGGCTGGGCCGACCCCGCGCCGATGGTGTACACGCGCATGCCATACTGCTTGGCCACTTCGGCCGCCGTAAAGGGGTCGAGGTTGCCGTGGTTATTGATGCCGTCGGTGAGCAGCACGATCACGCGCGATTCCGCGGGAGAGTCGCGCAGGTTGTGCACGGCCAGTCCGATGGCGGACCCGATCGCCGTGCGGTTATGTTTTTCGTTGCGCTGGTCAATCTCGATGCCGGTGAGATCGTGTTCAATGAGCGCATAGTCGAGCGTCAGCGGCGTCTGCACCCACGCGTAGCTGGCGAACAGCAGCAGCCCGAGCCGGTCCATGCCGTAGCGATCTTCGGGGCGCGCCTTGCGGTTCTGGATGAAGTCGTACACGGCCTGTTTGGTCACGTAGAGCCGATCACGCCGCGCGCCGGTGTTGTCCACGAAGTCCGGAGCCGTCATCGAACCGGAGACGTCGACGACGAGCATGATGTCGCGCACCTGCGCGCTCTCGACGCGCGGGCGCATGCCGGTGAGCGGCCGCGCGAGCGCGATCACCAAAAAGATGAGCGCGATGGCGCGCAGGATGGCGGGCAGGCGACGCAACACGTCCTTGCGGCCGGAGCGGATCGCGCGGAGCACGTCGCCGGTGGACACGCTGAGCACGCCGGACGGCCGCGCGCCGAGTTCCGCAGCGAGCAGCAACGCGACGGCGACCAGCAACAGCAGCGCCTCGGGATTGCGGAGCGCCTGGAAGGTGTAGGGGCCGAATCCAATCATGCGGCCGCCTTCTGATCCGTCGCCGGCTCGGCCGGACGCGGAACAGTCTGTTCGACGAAGGTGGAAACTTCCTCAAAGCTGCGCGCCATCTCTTCCAAATCGGGACGGAAGCGCGCGAACTTCACGCGATCACCCAACCGCAGGAAGCGCGAGAGGAAAACTTCCTGCTCGGGCGTGAAATACCCCTTGCCGATCGTCTCCCCCATGAATTCCGGCGTGGTGCGTTCCGGCGCGTGCAAGGCGAAGCGCGCTTCGATGTAGTACCGCAGGATCGCGGTGAGGTCGACGTAGTACGCGTCGTGCTTGCCCTGCTGCGGCAGGTGGCGCGCTTCGAGCAGCGCGAGGCGTTCCTTCGCCAATTCCCACGGTGTCTTCGGCGCGGCCGGCAATACCTTCGGCCGGCGAATCCAGCGCACAAGCAACGCCGCGAGTGCCAGCGCGACGACTCCGCCCGCGATCGCGGCCCAGAACCACCACGGCCGCCGCACGCCGGTATCGACGCCCGGACCGCCGGGCAGCGCGGCATCGAACTGGCCGGCTTCCTCGAGTTCGGCCGGCGTCAGATCGCGCACGCGGAACACGGGCATCGGGATGATCATCTGCCCGCCGTCGCCCCAGGTCAGTTCGAGCGGACGAATGTAGTAGTCGCGAATCTTGATCGGATCGAGCGTGTAGGTCTCGGTAATGCGCACGCGCGTGCCTTCTTTATCGAGCGGCGCCTTCAGGTGTTCCGGCGTGCCGGCGACTTTGAGATCGCCGATCAGATCGCGGATATCGGGCACGGTCACTTCAAGGTCCGCCGGCGCGTCAATCACGATGCTGATCTTGGCCTGTTTGTGGAACGGCACGACCGGCGGCGAGAGCGTGGCATAGGCCTGGATCGTGGGCGACGCGGGCGCGCCCGGTGCCGCGGCCTGCTGCGCCATCGCCGGAATGCACAGACATACCACCGCGCAGATCTGCGCGACGCGTGCCCATGCCCCCGCGACGTTAGCGCTCACGGCCCCCATGCTCCTAAGCAATACGTTTCTCCCGCATGCGGAAGAAGCGGAAAATTTCGTCAATGTAATCGCGGTCCGTGCGCACGTGGATCGCGTCCACGCGCGTACGCCGGAAAATTTCTTCACGCCGCGCGGCCCGGCGTGCGGCCGCCTGCGCATACTTCTTGCGCACGCTCGCGTCGCCGGTATCCACAAGCGTTTGCCCGCCGGTCTCGGCGTCGCGCACGTGAAGCAGGCCGACGTCCGGCAAAAATTCTTCGCGCGGGTCGGTCACCGTCACGGCGATGACGTCGTGTTTCTTGTTCGCAATCCGCAGCGGCGTCTCGTAGTCCTCGGCCATGAAGTCGGACACGACAAACGCCACCGCGCGCCGCTTCACCACGCCGTTCATGAAGTGTAGCGCTTCGGGGATGTTCGTGCCGCGTCCCTTGGGCTTGAAGTAGAGCACTTCGCGGATCACGCGCAACACGTGGCGGCGGCCCTTGTTGGGCGGCACATACAATTCCACGTCGTCGGTGAAAATAATGAGGCCGACCTTGTCGTGGTTGCGGATCGCGGAGAAGGCCAGCACGGCGCAGAGTTCCGCGGCGAGTTCGTTCTTGAATCGACCCACGCTGCCGAAACGGCCGGAGCCGCTGGCGTCGACGAGGAGCATTACGGTGAGTTCGCGTTCTTCAACGAGGATTTTCAGGTGCGGCACGGATGTCCGCGCGGTGACGTTCCAGTCAATCAGCCGGATATCGTCACCCGGCACGTACTCGCGGACCTCTTCGAACTCCATCCCCTGGCCTTTGAAGACGGAGTGGTAGGCCCCGGCAAGGATGTCGTTGACCATATGACTCGTCCGGATTTGGATCCGGCGAATCTTCTGCATGACTTCCGCTGGAATCATGGCGGTCCTGGAAACACGGCCAATCGGCCGGGAGTGGTTTACTCGTCAATCTCCAGGACGATCGTCGCGCCACAGGTCACGCAACGGCCCTCGAGGAACACCATGCCGTTGCCTTCGAACTCCTGCGGCTCTTCGATCGCCGCCGCGACTTCCATGCAGCGATGGCACCACATCTCGCCGAGCAGCGCCTCGCGGCTCTCCTCGTCGCGCGTGAAGAAATCACGCTTCTTGCGGGCTGTGTTGTTGCTCTTGACTGTGCTCATTTTCGGTCCCTCGTACTTCTCTTGGGCCTCGTTCTGCACACGGTCCTCCTGCGTCGGTGAATAATTACGGCACCGGCACCGTGTCCAATATCTTCCGAATCACATCTTCGCTTGCCACGTTCTCGGCTTCCGCCTCGTAGGTCACAATGACGCGGTGCCGCAGAATGTCCATGGCCACTTGCTTCACGTCGTTCGGGAACACATTGCCTTCACCCTGCAGGAAGGCCAGCGCGCGAGCGGCCTGTTGCAGGTAAATCGTCGCGCGGGGCGAGGCGCCGAACTCGATCAGGTTTTTCACATCAAGCCCGAAGGCTTCCGGATGCCGCGTCGCCTGCACAATGTCGACGATGTAGGCCTTGGCCTTTTCGTCGACGTACACCTGGTTCACGACTTCGCGCGCGCGCAGGATCTCGTCCTTCGATACGACGGTGCTCACTTTGGGGTCGTGCAACATGTCCACCCGGTCCATCATTTCGCGCTCTTCAGCACGGGTCGGGTACGACACTTTCAGCTTGAACATAAAGCGGTCGACCTGTGCTTCGGGCAGCGGATAAGTGCCTTCCTGCTCGATCGGGTTCTGCGTCGCGAGCACCATGAAGGGCGAATCGAGCTTGAAGGTCTCCGCGCCGATGGTGACTTGGCGCTCCTGCATCGCTTCAAGCAGCGCGCTCTGTACTTTGGCCGGCGCGCGGTTAATTTCGTCCGCCAGGACAATGTTCGCGAAGATCGGCCCGCGCTTGGTGCTGAAGGTGCCGTCTTTCGGGCTGTAGATCTGGGTGCCCACGAGGTCGGCGGGCAGCAGGTCCGGGGTGAACTGGATGCGCGAGAACTGGCAGTCCATCGACTTGGCCAGGGTCTTCACGGCCGTCGTCTTGGCCAGCCCCGGCACACCCTCGATAAGCACGTGTCCGTTCGCCAGCATCGCGACGATCAGCCGATCGATCATGTACTGCTGGCCGACGATGACGCGCGCAATCTCGGCGCGCAGCCGCGCGACAAATTGCGACTGCGCCTCCACGTGCCGCCGAATCGCTTCTACCGATACCGCCATGCGCCCGATCCCTCAGTGTTGTTCCGGCTTTTCGTTCCGCTCACGCGATGCGCGCTCCACATCGCGCAACGCTCCTTCGAGGTCGTCTTCCGTGGGGTGTAATGCACCATAACCCACCTGTTCCGCATAGTGTTCCAGCGTTTCGCGGAGCTTCTTGGCGCCAATACTCGGCGCCAACAACGTCGAAGCCCGCGCGAGTTCGCGGTAGTACTCGTAAAACTTTCCATCCAACCGGTGCTGCCGCGCGGCGTTCATCATCGACTGGATCGTCGTGCCTTCGGCGGGCAACTCACCCAGCACCGAGTGTCTCCGGCGCGACATCGCCAGCATCGCCACCAACCCAATCACCACGATGACCGTAGCCACTCCGCCGTACACCAGCGCGGGGCTCACAGCCTTATGCACCTGCACCGTGAAACCCGGCGCCTCGACGCTGACCGGCTCCACTGCTGTCGGATCAGGTGCCGGTGCCGCGGCGGCTCCCGCCACGACCTTCGGCCGCTCTTCCAGTGGCGGATTTAACACGTAACTCAGCGCCAAGGGCGGCACGGCCACTTCGCCGTCCTTCGACGCGACGTATTCCACGGTGTACTGCAGCCGTTGTCCGTCGGTCATGGGATAAGCGATCGCACTGGCCAACCGCGCCGTGCCCCACACCACCGCCGCCGGTTCCGCGGGAATAACACCCAGCGATTCCGGTCCGCCAGACCACCGCAGCTCGTACGTCACCCGAAACGGGGCCTTGGCGATGGGGTTGACGGGATCGACGGCGTAGGTCACGCTTGGCGCTTCGCTCGATACGTCGTCCGCCACAGCCGGTGGCACCGCAGCAAACACCACCCCCAAGACCATGAGTAGTCCGAGGGGTATCCGCGAGACACACTTAGACATGCAGCCGTTGGAGCACATTCCGTGCCGCATAGAATACGCTATAAAAGGTTGAAAAATCTAGTTTTAGATCGCCCCTGGCCGCCGCATATAAGGCAGCTAACCCGCAAAAGACTCCAAATGCGTTTTGGGTGCGCCGGGCCACGCTAAGCGCCTATCCTTGTTTAACTTAGAGGCCGCGCGCGTTTCGGGAATTCAGACCTTGGCCGCCGGGGCCTGACTGGGCAGAAACGCGTCCGCCAGAATCTCTTTGAGGCTCGCGCCGGCCTTGAAGACCGCCCGCTGGAGTCCCTTCACCAGATTCGGGTCGCCACAGAGAAAAATGCGTTTTCCTGTGAAGCGCCCCTCCTGCTCCAGCACAATCGCCTGGATGTCGCCGACATTGGCGCCGCTGTGATCGTCGTCCGCGTGCAGGACGCACGGGACATATTCGAAGTTCGGATGCGCAGCGCTCAGCGCGTGCAATTCCTCGACCAGATACAACGCGGGGCGCCGCAACGCGCCGTGGTAAAGCCGGATGGGGCCCGTGTGCCCCTGCGCGAGGGCGTCGCGTGCGATTCCGAACAGCGGGGCCAGGCCCGTTCCGGTGCCGACCAAAACGAGCGGCTGTTCCGGACGACCCGGCACATAAAAACAAGCGCCGTGTGGCCCGAGGAATTCGGATTCGTCGCCCACGTTCGCGTGGTGCATCGCCCACGTGCTCACGCGGCCGTTGGGCAGCGCCATGATGTGAAACTCGATGAAGGCATCCACCCCCGGCACGCTGGCGAGCGAGTAACTGCGCACATCGCCGCTCGGCCCGACGAGATTCATAAACTGACCCGCGCGGTAGTCCGCTGGCCGATCGAGTGCGTAGCGAAGCCGCACCGTGCGCTCGTTGAGCAGTGACTTCTCGACGATCCGTCCCCGCAGTTGCAGACCCGCATCATTCGCAGAGGTCACGGTCAAATCTTCGGTAGGCCGGCACACGCACGCGAGAAAATAGCGCTGCGCTTTGAGTGTGTCTTTCAACCCTTGCTGCGCTACTGCACCGGGATCGCCCGCCGTCGCGCGCATCAGACAGGTCTGGCACACGCCCGTGCGGCACGAGGAACGCGTCGGGACCCCGTGCCGCTCAAGGCACTCCAGCACGGTCTCCCCCGCGCCGCATTCGTATGCGGCGTCTCCGAAACGCAGCGAGGCCATGGTTAGCGGCCCAATACGTCGCCGCGGGTCGATTCGGCCACGGCCAGCGCATCCGAGATCAGGTTGGCCGGCACGTTGAGCTCTTCCATCGTCTTTTTCAGGTTCTCGACGACAGCGTTGAAATGGGTGTCGTTCAAACCGCGCTTCACCAAGTGCGCGTGGCCAGCCCGCATGTCCTTGCCCGTGTAGTGGCTCGGCCCGCCGAACGCCATCGTCAAAAAGGCCTTCTGCTTGGCCGCCTGGCGCTCCATGTCGATATCGTCGAACCAGTGACTGATCCGGTCATCGCTCAGCACATGGCGATAAAACACATCCACCGCGGCATCCATCGCGCCCGCACCACCGATTTGATCGTAAATCGTAGCCATAACCCCACTCCTCTCGGCCCGCGAGCCGTTCGTTCGCGGACAGTTAATATGTATTTTTAATATATATTAACCATTCGGCCTTGTCAATTCACCGGGCAAGGCCGCACAATGAGGTGCGCTTTGGAGGGCTTTCCCGTGCATTTAACGATGTATACCGACTACGCCCTGCGCACGCTCATCTATCTCGCCACGCATCCCGAAGGCAGCACGGTGGCCCAAATTGCCGCCGCATACGGCGTGTCGCGCAACCACCTCGTGAAGGTCGTCCACAACCTCGGCAAGGCGGGATACATTCACACCACGAAGGGCCGCTCGGGCGGCATCAGCCTGGCAAAACCCGCGACTTCGATCCGCCTGCACCACGTCGTGCGCGACATGGAGCCGAACATGGAATGGGTGGAGTGCTTCGGCGAACACCCGACGTGCCCCATCACGCCGGTGTGTCGCTTGCGCAAGGTATTGCGTCAGGCAGGAGATGCGTTCATGAGCGTGCTCGCGGAGTACACACTCGCCGACGCCGCCGCGAATACGCGGCAACTCAATTCGTTATTGGGCACGAGCGTCGCGCGTAGTAGTTAGTGTTGCGCGGGAACCGGTTGACGCAAGCGCAGCGCCGCGAGAACTTCTGCCGACACCAAAGAATCGACGCCGGCGTAGGCCGGATGATTTGGATCGCCCAACCGCGTCAGCACATCCACCACGACCCGCTCGGCTGGCAACGGCGCAATACCCGCGTCCCGCGCGTGCAGCAGCGAGGACTGAAGCAGCAGCGCTGCCAACGGCCGCGCCGTGAGCCCGATCGGATTTTCCAAGCGGCGGGTTGTGTCTTCGTATAGCCGCTGGATGAGGTCACTCGACAGCGGGGTCAGTTCCAGCATGATGGACTCGCCCGGTATCCATTTCCCCGGCGTCGTCAGCACCCACTCGATCAGGTCATGGAGCTGATCGCGCCGCGAGATCCATGCCGCCGGCACCGGTTGCTCGGCCCACGTCGCCAGCGTAATCGCGGCGTTCATCCCGGCGTAGGCCGAGAACAGACGGTCTTGCGTTTCCGCGTCCGATAACTCGATGGGATCATCGCACCACAGTGGCGCGCCACGCCGTGCGTCCGCCCACGTGCTCAGGAACTCCCCCGCTGCTTCGATCTCGGGCCAATGTTCCTTCAGCCATGCGGCGCGCGTGTCGATCGGCATTTTCGCTTGCACGATCGCCCACAGCGTGAGCGCAACAGCGCGATCATCGACCACAAAATGCGGCGAGGCAATCTCGCCGCTCGTATACACCGACTCCGGCATGCTGCCGTAGGGCTTGCGCGGGCGATCGTCGGTGCGGATTAACTTAAGATAGACTTCCAACTGTGCTTCGGCAGTTTGGCTGTCGTCCAGCAACATCTTCGCCCAATCGACGATCGCCGCTTCTTTCGGCCAGACCATGGCTTGCGCCGGACGCGATGCAATGCCGCGCACGCTAAGCCCCGAGTCGTTGTCCTGTAAAGCGCGCAACGTCAGCCAATGGCGAGCGGCGTACTTCGTAATCTCGGCCGGTAGAATTCCTTGAATTAAATGCGGCCATTCTCTCGTCTGCTCCTCCGACCGCGAAAATAAATTAACCGGCAGCGAGGCGGCGGAGTCTTTATGGCTTTCGGCGACCCGAATATATATCGCGGCACCGTAACTTGAGCTTTCTCCCTGAACCACCGGTTCAATTGCAGAGACAGCGCTACCCACAACGGAGTTCAACATTGATGCACGATTGCTTATCGCACCGACTGCTTCCCGTATAGACGCGGTAACTGCGGCGCTTTCCGTCCGTTCGTAACTCGACAACGCGATCCACACGCCGTCTCCAAACTCTGTCCAGGTGTCCGTCGTTGTTGCGATACCTGTAAGTTTTCGCGCTTCGGACCAGTCCTTGGCGCTCAGCTGTGCGGGGCGAAAATTCCAGATACGTTGGCGTCCTTTGCCAACAAAGGCAGCAAAGCCACGCGTTGCGTTAAATGCTTCTTCCCACGCAGCAAGCTCCGGCACTTGGCGCATCGTCGGGGCAAACTCGGCGATCCATACAGCACGCGGTTTGGTGCGCGCACCCGAGATCGCAATTGAGCTAAAGAAAATATCGTGCCCGGGCACGACCCCGGAAATCTGAAGAATGCTTACCCCATCCGGCCAGTCCGTGGTCGTTTCGAAGACACTAAAACCCGTCCACTCCTGCTGCACTCGCGCCGCCGGATCGCCAATCCACCGCCATGCGCCATTGATCTCGATGCCCCAACGTCCGCCGCCGACAGAGTCTGCATCGGTCGCGGTGCGAATCATGTTCGCGCCGCCGGGATTTGGCCAGCGCAGCACGGTGAGCACTCCAGAAGCGTCGAGTCCGGCCGTGAGTCCGCCGTGGCCCGATATCGCGGCCACCTGCGGCTTGGGGTTCTCGACCGCGGGTTCAGCCGCGATACAGGCCGCCACGATGAGCGCCGCAGCGATCATTCGGCGTTAATCTCCGAGACTTCCTCGGACGGCGCCTGCGTGCCGCCGCGCAACACGAGCGGGCCGTTCTCATAGTGGCCTTCGAGATGAATCTCGCCGAGCGCGCCGAAGGCGCGAATCCATGGCAACACGTCGTGTTCGACATCATCGGCGTTTTGTTCCGGCCACAGTTCGTTCTTCGCGGCCCTGCGCGCGATATTGATCAGTACTTCGGCCAGACGAGGCGCATCGATGGCGATCGACGCGTCCTCGGACGAAACACGCCCTGCGCGCTCGCGGCCCATCAGCGCCGCCATCGTGGCTTCTTCGTTCGTGAACACCCGCGCGCGATCGTTCGCAACCACAAACAGGTTCGCGCCTTCCCCCTTCCACGGCGTCATCCACCCGCTCACGCCCGACCACTCGTAGGGGATCGCGCTTACGGGCGGCAGCAACGGCGTGAGTGGCGTCTCGCTGCGCGCGTATACCGCGGCGTCAGGGATTGGAATCGTGTCGGTGGTGTCCACGCCGAACAACGCCAGTTGAAATGAATCCGCCCCGCCGTCCCAATCCGGCGGCAACATTTCGGCAAAACTGTGCCACAGGGTCTCCGCGTCGTTGCGTCCAGGAAACGCGGGCCACTGTTCCGACACCCACTCCTCCCAGATCGCATCGTCCCGAACTCGCGCGCTGAATATCGGTGTCTTCGGCCATTCCACCGCCAGGTATTCCGGGAGGCGTGCCGTGCCTTGTGCTTCCATCGCCATTTCGATTTCGAGATCAATCTCGTCGGACGGCCTGAGGAGAAATCGCACCGGACGTTTGTTATTAATCGTCAGGCCAACGGCCCCCGGTTCCGTCTCATAAGCCATCCATTCGCCTTCGCGCATCAGGTCGCCCAGCACCGATGCCGATGTGCCGACGATCAAATAACTGTCGAACCACCCCGCGTGCAGATCCCCTAGTTGCACGAGACCATTCTCGCCCCGGCCCCCCTGCGTCAAGCCTGCCGCCAGAAACCCCAACCATGTGAGCGGACCGGGATGAAACGAAGCACAGACATCTTCGCCGCGCACGGAAATGATCGCCGGCGCGCCTAGCCAGCGGTGCCAACGCGCCGGTGTCCAACGAACACCGGTTGCCTGGCGTAGCGCGGTGCCCAGCTCAGCTAAAACTTCGGGGGCATCCGTGCGGATTCGTTCAAAAGGGTCGGAATGCTCCAGCCGGTCCCACGTACCTGGCAAATCGTCGGAGTACAAAACCCAGTCCGCGCCGAGCAACTCGCGGCCCGTCATCATCGTTGGCCTGAGCGCACTATTCGTCGCCCATACAATCGTCATCGCGACGGTTAGAAAAATCAGCGCCACCCACCCTCGCCGCGCGCGCTTTTTTTCGAGCCAGGCGATTCGCACGCGGCTCAGGCCTCGTTCCAGATGGCGTCCTTCTCCGCCTCGCGTTTCTCTTCGAGCCGCTTCACGTCGTCAATGAGCTGCTTCTGCAGCTCCGCACGATCTTCTCGCTTCGCCGCGGCTACACGCTGTTCGAGCGAAAGCTTGGTCTCAGCAATGCGGGCCGCGTACTTCTTCTCGATTTCCGCGACGCGTTTCTTCTGCTCGTCGGTGAGCTTTTTCTGCGATGCCCCCGCGGCCTTCATCTTTTCCATCGCGATCTCGTAGGCACTTTTCATGACATCGCCTCCTTACGCGCGAAATTCATCTTCCAATACGGCCGCAATCAGCCGTTCGATCGATACCGGGAAATATTCAGGCTTCGGCGACACCAGCACGCCGGTGGTGATGTCTTCCATGCGCTCGAGATAATCCAGCGCGTCGTTCAGCGTTTCCTGCACAGGCTTGTCGATGTGCTCCACTTTCAGGTACTCGGACTTACACTCCACCGGCCGGCCTTTGAATCCGAGAAAGCCGAACATCCGCCCCGCGAGCGCTTCGGGCAGATCTTCGCCGAAGATCTCGCGGTAGCTCGGCTCCAGGTGCTGCGGCCGGATGAGAAAACGTGGCGAGACTTGAATCTTCCCGCTGATGCGCGTGGTTTTGGTGTCGCGCTCGATGCCTTCGCCGACGCACACGTAGGGCAGTTCGTGGTAGCCGCTGATAATGCCGTAGCGCGGCTGGCGCACGACGACTGTCTGGTCGAAGATTTCCCGCAGTTCGTGTGGACTCAGGCTCATGCCGTAATTGTAATGTTCCGGAACAAACGCGGCAAAAAACGGCGGCTACGGTTGCGGCGTTGCGCCGGCGTCCATCGCATCGAGGTATACCGTCGGCACGAAGACTTCCGAACGTTGCGCGTTGATGTGGTACATCGCGCGCAAGCGCGTGCCGGGCTGCGCGGCGTCCCATTGCGCGCGATCCACGTGCACGGAGGTTTCAAACGTGTGCGCCCCAACCATGGCGTCGCGGCCTTCGGTGTCCTCGGGGATCAAGGCCGCTTCGGCGGGCGACGCCGGCGGCACGTCGAGTCGAATTTCGAGCATGAGATCCGCGCCGCGCTCGCCTTTGCTGAGCACGGTCGCATTTCCGGCGCGCTCGGGCAGCCAGCGGTTCAGCTTGTGCGACTGAAGCGTTTGCGCCGTCCACACCACCGCGCCGACCAACACAACAATCGTGGCAATCGTCGAAGTAATTACAAGGGGCCGGTGATGCTGCTTCGGCGCTTGGGGAGTGCGTTCAGAAAAATCCATGGCCGGGAGTGTACCCGGCCATGGACATACAGTTTAAATTTTTGCGCGCTTACTGCGCCACGCTGGCTTTCAGGCCGACGCCGTGTTCGTGGGCATAGTCGCCCAGCTTCTCGCGCAGCAACTTGCGGCCGCGGAACAGGCGCGACATCACGGTACCGATCGGCCGGTTCATGATCTCGGCGATTTCCTTGTAGGACTTGTCTTCGATGTCCGCCATGATCACCGCCTGGCGGAAATCGTCCGGCAATTCCTCAATCGCCTGACGCACCTGGTCGTCGAGCAGCTCGAGCACGTCCGCATAGCTACGGCTACGCGGCTCATAGTTCACATGCGGATCAGGAGCCGCGTCGGGCGCCGGTTCAGTACCGCTCAGCGGCACCTGCGCCGGCCGGCGCACCTTGCGGCGGTAGTCGTTGATGAACGTATTGCGCAGAATCGTCAACAACCACGCCTTGATATAGCTCCCCTGCTGGAACTTGTCGTGGAACCGCAGGGCCTTCAGGATCGTGTTTTGGGTCAGGTCTTCCGCGTCGGCCGCGTTACGTGTCAGTTTCAGCGCGACGGCATAGAGCATGTCGACATGCGACAGCACCAACTCATCGAACTCATGTGGACGGGCAGAAGCGTGACCATTTCCATTTGTCGCCGTTTCCAATTCCCCATCTTCCAGTTCGTCGATTTTCACTTTCGGATTCATAGCCATGGTAGTCGCATCCTCTGTGGGACTTTCCCCACCTCGGAACTTGTTAAGGTCATTCGGCGAGCCTTTCCTCATAAGCCGCCGTACTACATGACCTTCGGGAGACTTGCTACTTCCGGGCTCCTCCTCGTTACCCTTGGTTGCCTTGCATGCCAGCCTATTCCGCAAGTAGCGATCCAATCGCGATATACTCTCGTAAATGACTGAAATTCCTGAGCCGAACCAAAATCGCACCAATTTGGTGCGTCATTTTGCAACGCATTTGGGGTTTGACGCGTGCGGTTTTGCATCATCGGATGCCCCAATCGACCCCGAGGGCCGATTCAACGCATGGATCGCCGCCGGAAATCACGCGAATCTGCAGTGGCTTGCTAAAACCGCCGCGATGCGCACCGACGTGCGCCTCAAGCTGCCCGACGTCCAAACGGTAGTGGTTGTCGCAAAAAATTACTTCGGCGAACGACCCGTGGCCGCCAAAGGCACCGGGCGCGTGGCGCGATATGCGTGGGGCCGCGATTATCACCGTGTGCTCCGGCGGCCGCTGATCCGACTCGCGCAATACATCGACAGCTTCGGAGACGGTTCGAAAAGTTACGCGAGCATCGACGCCGGCCCGATCATGGAGCGCGCATGGGCACAGCGCGCGGGCGTGGCCTCGATCGGGAAAAACAGCCTCGGACTGCGCCGCGATCTCGGATCGTGGTTTTTTCTCGCCACCATCCTCACCAACTTAAAATTCACGCCAGACACGCCCACTGAAGACCTCTGCGGCACGTGCACTCTGTGTATTGACGCGTGCCCGACACAGGCCATCGTCGCGCCGCGCGTGGTGGATGCGGGCCGCTGCATCTCGTATCACACGATCGAAAACGACGGCGCGATCCCGCGCGAGATTTCGGCCGCGCACGGCGATTGGGTCTTCGGCTGCGACATTTGCCAGGAAGTGTGCCCCTGGAACCGCTTCGCGAAGCCGACTGCCGATCCCGCGTTTCAGCCGCGCGACGGTCAGGCGAACCCCCGTATCAGCGATCTGATTGAAATGACGGACACCGAATTCCACGCACGCTTCGCCGGATCGCCGTTGCGCCGCGCGAAGCGCGCGGGAATGCAGCGGAATGCGCGGATTATTCGTGCAAATCGTGCACGCCGCCGCAAGGGGCATTGATATTTTTGGGAATCGAGTGTTACCTTGAATAAAGCAATGCGGGCCGAACTGGACCGCAACCAGAATTGAAGCACTGGAGACCGGCACCATGAATCTGACTATTTCCGGAAGACATCTCGAAATCACCGACGCCATTCGAACCCACGTTACCGACGGTCTGGATCGAGTAAAACGCCACTTCGACAAAGTTATCGACGCCAATGTAGTGCTCGCCATCGAAAAGCACCGCCACCGCCAGATTGCTGAAATAAACCTCCACGCCAACGGCCTGCGCATCAACGCCAAGGAATCGTCCGCGGACCTGTATGCCTCCATCGATTCCGCGCTGAACAAGATCGAGCGGCAGGTCACGCGCCACAAGGAACGCATCAAGCGCCACCAGCCGCGCACCGCGCGTGAGAAGCGCGAGTTCCGCCACAATGTCATCGAATTCGGTCCCACGGAGACCCACGAACCCGCGCCGCACGTGGTGGTCCACCATGAGAAAATCCACCTTCAATCCATGACGATCGAAGAAGCCGCCTTCCAGCTCGGCCTCGTGGAAGACGACTTCATCATGTTCAACAACGCAGACACGCACCAGGTCAACGTCGTCTATGAACGCGGCGACGGCACCTATGGCGTCATCGAGCCGGAGTTTTGATCGGCGCCGCATTGCCCGCCGCAGGCCCGAACGGTAGAATAGTGGTAGCCGACCGGGGCACCGGATGAATACCGACAAACTGTTAGTGAAGCGTAAGTCGAGCATGCCCGTAGTGCGTCTGCTCGACCATTTCGGCGAAGCGCTCGAAGTCATTGCCGGTCACCAGGGCATCGGCCGCCAGGTCTTCAACAGCGACCTAAACCGTCCCGGCCTCGCGCTCAGCGGCTACCTCGATTACTTCGCGAGCGACCGCGTACAGATTCTCGGCAACACCGAGATTCACTACATGGAACGCTTGCCGACCTCAGCGCTCGAATACCGCCTCGAAAACATGTTCTCCTTCGAGATTCCGGGCTTCCTTCTTTCGCGCAGCTTGAGACCGGTAAACCTGTTCCTCGACATGTGCAACGAGCGCGGGATTCCCGTGATCTCGTCGCCGATGTCCACCGATGAACTCATGAGCCGCGTGATCGTATATCTCGCGGACGAGTTCGCACCCGAGACGGAAATTCACGGCACCGCGGTCGATTGCTACGGCGTCGGCGTGCTCATCGTCGGCCAGCCGGGTATCGGCAAAAGCGAAATCGCGCTGGAACTGGTCGAACGCGGTCATTTGCTCGTCGCCGACGATCTGGTCGCGCTGCGCCGCACACAGGAAGACACGCTCGTCGCGCGGACGAATCCGCAGATCGAACACTGCATGGAAATCCGCGGCGTCGGCATCGTGGACATCAAGAGCGTCTTCGGCGTGGGCCGCGTCACGAACCGCAAGGCGATCTCATTCATTCTCGAACTCGAGGAGTGGCATGAGAGCAAGGAATACGACCGCACGGGCCTTGCGGAGGAACACCGCACCATCCTCGGCATTCGCATTCCCCACATGCGCATCCCCGTGCGCCCCGGCCGAAACATCGCCGTCATCGCGGAAGTCGCCGCGCTCAACCACCGGCTCAAGGAACTCGGCGTGCATCCCGCCGAAATCCTCAACCGGCGCATCATGCAGAGCATGGGCCTGATTAGGCCCTAGACCGCGATGAGCACAGCCCCCCGCTTCGTAATCATCACCGGTCTGTCCGGCGGCGGTAAGTCGCAGGCGCTGCGCTTTCTCGAAGACCAGGGTTTCTTCTGCGTCGACAATCTGCCGGCCACACTGCTGCCCACGTTTGCGCAGCTCATCAACTCCGCCGAGTCGCCGCACACGCGCGTGGCGGTCTGTGTCGATGCGCGCGCCGGCGGCGAAATCGCGAAGCTGCCCGACTACCTCCGCCAGATCACGGCGATGGGCTGGCGGCCGGAGCTGGTGTATCTCGATACCGACGACGCGACGCTGCAGAAACGGTATAGCGAATCGCGGCGCCCGCATCCGGCCTCGCCGACCGGCAGCATTCCGGAAGGCATCTCGCGCGAACGCGAAATGCTCGCGCCGTTGCGCGAACGCGCCGACGCGATCATCGACACCAGTGCGCTGAAGCCCGCCGATCTGCGCCACCACATCTCCGCGCTCGCGCTGCACGGCGAGCCGCAGAAGGAAATGCGCGTGTCGCTGCTGAGCTTTGGGTTCAAACACGGCGTGCCGAAGGAAGCCGACCTCGTGTTCGACGCGCGCTTCCTGCCGAACCCACACTACGAGCCGGCGCTGAAGCCTCGCGACGGGCGCGACCCGGCCGTGCGTTCGTTTGTACTCGAAAACGAAAGCGCGCAGGCCTTCCTGTACAAAATCTCGGACCTGCTCGAATTCCTCGTGCCCAAGTACGCCGCCGAACCCAAGGCCTACCTCACCATCGCCGTCGGCTGCACCGGCGGCCGGCACCGCTCCGTCGCCATCACCGAAGAATTGGCCATCTTCCTCACCAGCCTCGGCTACCCCGTCACCGTAAAACACCGCGACGTACTGCTAAACGACTAGATTCTCTAGTTGAGAAACTCTGTCCGGTTTCGGCACAGCAACTTCGTACTACTCCTTGAACGTTCCCCGTAAACAGCCCCGGAGGGGCGAAAGAATTTAGCCCACCGCTTCAGCGGTGGGTTCCGGCGCCTCGAACATTTTGGTAAGTCCCGCAGGGACGACAGACGGGCGAACGCAACACGCCCATTCTCTTCCATCCCTACGGGACTCGGTGATCCATCCAATCTCGCAGACCCAGCGCTGAAGCGCTGGGCTAAAATCTGCCGTCCCTCCGGGACTTAAAACCGTCTCTCATATTCGCCGCCCGCCCCTTTGGCCTCTCGCCCCGCCAATCCGCTATGCTTTGCTCCGGATCGCCTGCTATTTTGGGCCAATTCGGGGGTGTGCCAGGGAATATGCCGGAAGTTTCAGAAGACCTCACCATTGCGAACAAGCTCGGCATGCACCTGCGGCCCGCCCAACAACTGGTTCAAACGGTGCTGAAGTTCAAGTGCGAGGTATACATACACAAAGACAGCCAGCGCGTGAATGCGAAGAGCATCATGGGTCTGCTCACGCTGGCCGCCGCCAAGGGCACCAACATTCGCGTGGTCTGCGACGGCGACGATGCCGACGCCGCGCTGGCGGCCGTTCGCAAATTGATTGAGTCCGGCTTCGGGGAAGAAATGTAACCGGGCACGCGCCCCGCGCACGGAGCAACCGCATGGGTCAGGCAACGCCGGAAAAGCGGCTTCGCGGCATTGGCGTGTCCACGGGCATCGCCATTGGCCCGGCGCGCACGTTTAATCACCGCTCGCTCGACATTCATCCCGAGCCCATTTCCGATACGGCCGCCGAACTGGCCCGCTACGACGAGGCCGTGGCGCATGTGCGCGAGGAATTGTTGGGCCTGAAGGCGCAGACGGCCAAGGACATCGGCGAGCGCGAGGCCTCCATCTTCGATGCGCACCTCGCGATCCTCGACGACCCAGCCCTGCGCCCGGAAGTCGAACGCAACCTCGAACTCGAACGCCTGAACGTCGAGTACATCGTGCAGGAAATCATCGCGGGCTATGCTCGCCTGCTCGAACAGCTCGATGACCCCTCCTTCCGCGAACGCAGCACGGACCTGGTCGATGTCGGCCGGCGCATCCAGGCGCGCCTGCTCGGCGAAAAACATCACGCGCTCGATCATCTCGACAGCCCATGCGTCGTCGTCGCGCACGAACTGGCGCCGTCGGAAACGGCCGCGCTCGACAAAGCGCACACGCTCGGTCTCGCCACCGACGCCGGCGGCCCGACCTCGCACATGGCGATCATCGCGCGCGCCTTCGATATTCCGTGCGTCGTGGGGCTACGGCACTTAGAGGCACAGGTGAACGACGGCGACACCCTCATCGTCGATGCCGCGCGCGGCTATGTGATCATCCAGCCGTCGAAGGCCACGCTGACGCGCTACGAGGCCGAGAAGAAGAACATCGACGAAATCCGTTTGGCGCTCGAAAAAGCGACCGGTGAAGGCTGCTGCACAACGCAGGATGGCACGGACATCCCGACCTACGCGAACATCGAGTTGCTCGCGGAAACCCAGATGACGCGCAAGGCGCACGCGCAGGGCATCGGCCTGTACCGCACCGAATTTTTGTTCATGGATCGGGACGACCTGCCGACGGAAGAAGAGCAGTACGGCGAGTACCGCAAAATCATGGAAGCCGTCGGCTCGCTGCCCGTCACCGTGCGCACGCTGGACGTCGGCGGCGACAAAGACCTTCCATTGCTCACGGCAGATCACGAAACAAACCCACAGCTCGGCTGGCGCTCGATTCGCCTATGCCTCGACCGGCCCGACATCTTCAAGGCGCAGCTTCGCGCATTGCTGCGTGCAGGCGTGCACGGCGATCTGCGCATCATGTTCCCCATGATCACAAGCGTCGAGCAGTTCCTCGAAGCGCGCAAAATGGTGGATGAAGTCGCCGACGATCTGCGCGGGCGCAACGTGCCGCACAATCCGAAAGTCCCCGTGGGCACGATGATCGAAGTGCCGGGCGCCGTCGCGATCGCCGATCACCTCGCGAAGCATTGCGACTTCCTCAGCATCGGCACGAACGATCTGATCCAGTACTGCCTCGCCGTCGATCGCGCGAACGAACGCACGGCGCACCTCTATCAGCCGACGCACCCGGCCGTGCTGCGCATGATCAAGCAGACGCTGGACGCGGCCAACGAAGCCAAGATTCCGTGCAATATTTGCGGCGAGATGGCCGGCGACCCCGCGCTCACCGAACTGCTGCTCGGCATGGGCATTCGCGCGCTGAGCATGTCCAGCTCGTCCCTGCCCGCCGTGCGCGCGGAAATCATCAACACGCATATCAGCACCGCGAAGCGTTTCGCGAAAAAAGTAATGGAGCTGGCGACCTATCCCGAAATCCGCGATCTGATTACGCAGCGTACCGCCGAGCGCGACACGCTCAACCGCCTCCGCCGCAATGCCGGCGGCAAGGGCCAATAGGTTCCATGCCGCGCCGTCTGACGATTCTCGGCTCCACGGGTTCGATCGGCCGCAGTGCACTCAAGGTCGTCCGCGCGTATCCCGGCCGCTTCGACATGATTGTGCTTGCAACACACTCAAACGTCGCCGAATTAATCCAACAGGCGACCGAGTTCAAGCCGAAATATGTCGCGGTGGTGGACGAAACCGCCGCGCGCGAACTGCAGCGCGCCGGGCTCAGCGCGAAGATTCTCTCCGGCCCCAACGCGCTTGCGGAAGCCGCCGCCATCGACACCGACCTCGTGCTCTGCGGCGTGGTGGGCTCGGCGGGTCTTCAGCCGATTCTCAGCGCCATCCGCGCGAAGCACACGATCGCACTCGCGAACAAAGAGCCGATGATCATGGCCGGCCGCCTGATAACCCGCATCGCGCGCGCGGCCGGTGTCCGCATTTTGCCCGTGGACAGCGAGCACAACGCGCTGTTCCAATGCCTCGAAGGCCGCCAGCTCACGGACGTGCGCACGGTATACCTCACGGCCTCGGGCGGTCCGTTTTACGGCAAGTCGCGCGAGTCGCTGAAGTGGATCACGGCGGAACAGGCCACGAAGCACCCCACGTGGGACATGGGTGCGAAAATTAGCGTGGACTCCGCAACGCTCATGAACAAAGGCCTCGAAGTGATCGAAGCGATGTGGCTCTTCAGCCTGCCTCTCGAAAAAATACAGGTTGTCATCCACCCGCAAAGCGTGGTCCACGCGCTGGTCGAGTTCACCGACGGGAATATCCTCGCGCACATGGGCGTCACCGATATGGTGATGCCGATTCAGTTCGCGCTCACCTGGCCGGAACGTGTAAAATCGCCCATGGCCCGGCTGGATCTGGCGCGCATGAAGGCGCTGACCTTTGCCGAGCCGGATTTTCGCGAGTTTCCGTGCCTGCGGTTGGCGCTGGCCGCCGCCGAGCGCGGAGGTACGGCCGGGGCTGTGCTGAACGCGGCCAATGAAGTGGCCGTGGGCGCGTTTCGCGCCGGACGCCTGCCGTTCCTGGGCATCGCGGACGTGGTGAGCGCGGCGCTGGATGCGTGCCCCACGCGCGAAGACGACACCATCGAGACCATACTCGAGGCCGACGCTGAAGCCCGGCGCGCGGCCGAGGCATTCATACAACAGATAAAGGCTGTGTCCTGATGGGTTTTGGTCCGCTCGACATTCTTGTGTTCCTCGCCGTGCTCGGCGTGCTCGTGTTTGTGCACGAGCTTGGCCATTTCGTCGCCGCCAAACTCTGCGGCATTTACGTCGATCGCTTCAGCCTCGGCATGCCGCCGCGCCTCTTCGGCTTCCGCTACGGCGAGACGGATTACTGCATCGGCCTGCTGCCGATCGGCGGCTACGTGAAGATGGCGGGCCAGGAAGATCAGCCGCTCTCCGACGACGAACGCGAAAAAACCTACGGCCATGTGCCGCCCGATCGCTGGTTCAACAAAAAGCCAGTGTGGCAGCGCGCCTTCGTGCTCATTGCCGGTCCCGCGATGAACCTCGTGCTCGCGTTGTGCATCTACGGTTTCATGGCGGGCTACGGCCGCGAAGTGCCGCAGGCAGAGATCGAAACGCGCGTCGGTGATGTCGAGAAGGATTCGCCGGCAAGCAAGGCGCCGATGTTCCTCGCCGAAGCCGGCCAGCAGACCGACTTCAAGAGCACGCCGGACGCAACCGGCTGGCACACGGGCGATCGCATCGTGTCGATCAACGGCGAACCTGTGAAGTTGTTTGAAGACATCATGGTGGCCGCCATCCTCAGCGGCGGGGATCAGGCCATCGTCGAAATCGATCGCCCACAGGCGGACGGCACCTCAGCGCGCTACATCTCCCCCATCACCCCGCAGGTGTTTGGCGAGTTCAAGGACGCGCGTCGATTCGGCATCTCGCCGTACACCCCCGCGCTCGTGCGGCAGGTGTTTCCGGAATCTCCCGCGCAGCTCGGCGGCATCAAGCCCGGTGACCTGATTATCGAGGCCAACGGCACACAGACCGACCAGCAAACCTTCGCCGGCATGGTGCGCGACCTGCCGCCGGATACCGTCCTGCCGCTTACCGTGGATCGCAACGGCGAGCAGGTAAAACTGACGATTCAGACCCGTCGCGAGGGCGCGTTCAAGGACATCGCGTTCGATCCGCCGCTCAGCGTGTCGATGCTGCTGCCCGACGGCGAGCCGCTCGCCGTGCTTGAAGAAAATCCCGAAATCCTCAAGGCGATGGGCCTGCAGACCGGCGATCGCATCGTGACGGCGAACGGCTCGACCGACCTCGGCACCACGCTGCGCCACCTGCTAAAAAATAACGCCACGGAAAATGTCGCGCTTACCGTCGAACGCCCCAAGACGTTCGGCAAGGGCAATACGTGGACGGTAAACCTCAGCGCCACGGACGCCGTCCGCGCGATCACGGGCATCGACCCGCAGTCGAAGCCCACCATCGCCGCGATCGCGCCGGAGTTGGCGGAGAAGACCGGCCTGCAGCGCAAGGACGTCATCGTCCAGATTGACGGCGCGCCGGCGACTGTCGCGCGCCTGCAGGAACTCGAAGACACGCGCATCGGCGACACCCTGCCGATCGTGGTCGAACGCCCCGCGATCCTGCTCGGCCTCGGCCAGAAATCCGAAACGGTAAAAGCCGAGATCACCGTCGCCGGCATTCAGCAGATCGGCGTCGGCTTCGGCATGAAGACCGTCATCCGCCGCGAAGAACCGGCGAACATTGTCCCCTACGCGTTCAAGGAAGCGTGGCGCCAGAGCGCGCGGATTTACTCCGTGCTGCATCAGCTCCTCACCGGCGGCCTGAGCCCGAAGCTGCTCGGCGGCCCGGTGATGATCGGCGACATCGTCACGACAGCCTCCAAAATCGGCTTCATGTACCTCATCGACATCACCGCGATGATCAGCGTGAACCTCGCCATCTTTAACCTGCTCCCCCTCCCCGTGCTCGACGGTGGCCAGTTGGTCTTCCTGCTCATCGAAGCCGTCCGCCGCCGCCCGGTCAGCACACGCGTCATGGAGGCGACCCAGCAGGTCGGCTTTGTGCTCATCATCGGCCTGTTACTCTTCGTCACCTTTAACGACGTATCCCGCATCGTCCAGCGCATCCTGCCGTAACGCTACGTCCGCGCATGCCGCACGTGCACATTCGTGCGCGTGCGCGTCATCGTAATCGTTATCGGCCCTTCCCCCCTCACTCCTTGCCCCCCGCCCCCCGCTCCGCGTACCATGCGGCCCATAAAACCGGGGATTTCCACTGCAAATGGGTTTCATCACGTCCAAGTTCGGCGGCACCTCGCTCGCCGACGCCAAAATGGTCCGCGCCGCCGCGGCCATTATCGAAAAAGATCCGCGCCGCAAGTATGTCGTGCCGTCGGCGCCGGGCAAACGCTCGGCCGACGACAAGAAAATCACCGACCTGCTGCTCACGTGGCACGCGGCGCTGAAAAACGACCTCGATCCCGGCCAGCCGATCGCGATCATCACGCAGCGCTTCTACCAACTCGCCAAGGATCTCGGCGTCACGATCGACATCGAGGCCGAGATCAACGCCATCGCGCGCGAGGCAAAGAAATACGAATCGCCCGACTTCCTCGCGTCGCGCGGCGAATACCTGAACGGCCGCATCATCGCGCCGTTGCTCGGCGCGAAGTTTGTCGATCCCGCCGGCCTCATCTGCTTCGACTACGAAGGCCGGCTCGACGAGAAGACTTATGATTTGCTCGGGCTCGCGCTGAAGGGCGACGGCCGCTTCGTGGTTCCGGGTTTCTACGGCACCGACCCCGATGGCCGCATCAAGACCTTCAGCCGCGGCGGCAGCGACATCACCGGCTCCATCGTCGCGCGCGCGACGAACAGCGACCTGTATGAGAACTGGACCGACGTCAGCGGCATCCGCATGACGGACCCGCGCACGGTGCCGAACGCGCGCCGCATCGACGAGATCACCTACGCCGAGCTGCGCGAGCTGGCCTACATGGGCGCGTCGGTCATTCACGACGAAGCCATCTTCCCCGTGCAGAAGGCCGGCATCGCGATGAACATCCGCAACACGATGCAGCCGGACGATCCGGGCACGAAGATTCTGCCCGAGCGCCTGCCGCAGCAGCCCGTCATCGGCATTGCGGCCAAGCGCGGCTTTACGATGATCAACATCGAAAAAACGATGATGAACCGCGAAGTCGGCTTCACGCGCCGCGCGTTGTCGGTACTCGAAGAGCACCGCATCAGCTTTGAGCACATGCCGACCAGCATCGATTCGATCTCCTTGATCATTCGCGACGAGGAGCTCAAGCAGCATGGCCTCTCCATCGTCACCGGCATCGATCGCGTGTGTCAGCCCGACCGCGTGTGGCTCACGCCCGGCATCGCGCTGATCGCCACCGTGGGCGAAGGCATGAGTCACCACATCGGCGTCGCCGCACGGCTTACGAACGCGCTCGCGCAGGCGCGCGTGAACCTGCGCGTCATCGATCAGGGCGCGTCGGAAACGAATATCATCATCGGCGTGAACGAGGACGATATGGACCGCGCCGTGCAGGCCATCTACTCCGCGTTCGAAAGCTGGAAATGACCAACGCATCCACGCCCAACACCGGCCGCCGCACGAAAATCGTCTGCACGATCGGCCCTGCGTCGGACACGCTGGAGATTGTCCGCCAACTTGTCGCGGCGGGAATGAACGTCGCACGGCTGAACGCCTCGCACGGCACCCACGCTGACCACCGTCGTCGCGCGGAGTACGTCCGCAAGGCGGCCGCGGAAGCCGGCGCCACCATCGGCATCCTCGTCGACCTGCAGGGCCCGAAAATCCGCACGGGCAAACTCGTCGATCACCACCCGGTACGCCTCGCCGATCACGCGCCTTTCATCATCACCACGCGTGACATCATCGGCACCGAACACGGTGTCTCCACCACCTACGAGAATTTTCCGTACGACGTAAAGGCCGGCTCCACGATTTTCCTGTCGGACGGCCTCATGGAACTGAAAGTCGTGCGCGTCGAAGGGCAGGACGTCTACTGCACCGTCGTCCACGGCGGCATGCTGGGCGAGCACAAGGGCATTAACTTGCCGCGCGTGAACGTCAGCGCGCCTGCGCTTTCCAAAAAGGACGAAGCCGATCTGAAGTTCGCGGTCGAACTCGGCGCGGATTTCGTCGCGCTCTCCTTCGTGCGCAAGGCGGAGGAAGTCGTCGACCTCAAGCGCCGCATCGAAAAACTTGGCGGCGGTCCGGCCGTGGTCTCGAAAATCGAGAAGCCCGAAGCCATCGATTGCTTCGACGAAATTCTGAAAGTCAGCGACGCGATCATGCTCGCCCGCGGCGATCTGGGCGTCGAACTGCCGATGGACGAGCTGCCGCAACTGCAGAAGCGCATCATCGGCCTGTGCAACGACGCCGGTGTCCCCGTGATCACGGCCACGCAGATGCTCGAATCCATGACCGCTCATCCGCGCCCGACGCGCGCCGAAGTGGCCGACGTCGCCAACGCGATTTACGACGGCACCGACGCTGTCATGCTGTCCGGCGAGACCGCCTCGGGCCAGTATCCCGTCGAGGCCGTGCACGTGATGGCCGATGTCGCGCGCAAGGCCGACGAAGCCCTCTACCGCGAAGCGCCGCATGCCCGCATCGTGCGCATGCGTGAATCCAGCATCCGCACCGGCGAACTCGGCATTGCCGACGGCGTGTGCCAGTCCACGGTCCGCGTCGCGAACGCCCTGGGCGCCACGCGCATCGTCGTGCTCACCGAATCCGGCCGTGCCGCCGCGCTCGTCGCGCGCTACCGCCCGAACGCACCGGTCTCCGCCCTCGCGCTCACCGACGGCATCCAGCGCCGCTGCGCCGTCATTTGGGGCGTCGATTCCGCGCGCGCGGTGGCCTTCCGCTCGGCCGACGAACTCTTCGCCGGGCTGGACGCGCTGCTGCTCGAGCGCAAACTGGTCAAGCGCGGCGACCTGGTCGTCATCGCCGCCGGCATCCCGCTGGGCGCGCAGACACGCACAAACATGCTGCGGGTGCACGTGGTCGGCGGCCCGGCCGCGCGTGGTTGAGCACCCCGCACCGCCGTCTCTACAATGAGCCGGATGTCCCGCCGAGCCCCAATAGCCCACGACTGGTATCGTCAGTCCTTCGACACGCTTTATCCGATCATTTACGCGCACCGCACGGTCGAGTCCGCCCGCGCGGAGTCGCTGTTCTCCATCGCGCAGACCAGACTCACCGCGGACGACCGCGTGCTCGACCTCTGCTGCGGTTCCGGTCGCCACATGGCGCACCTGCTGAACGTAACGCCGAACGTCGTCGGCATGGACCTCTCCCCGCACCTGCTCGACATGGCCGAGGAACTCGTGGGCGATCGCGCGCAGCTCGTCCGCGCCGACATGGGCACACAACCCTTCAAGCGCGTGTTTGATGTCGTGATGAATTACTTTACAAGCTTTGGCTATTTCCCCACGCGCGAGGGCAACCTGAACGTCATTCGCGGCATCGCGCGCATCCTGAAACCCGGCGGCCGGTTTTTCATCGATTACCTGAACCGCGCATGGACCGAACAGCATATTGAAGAAGACTCGCGCCGCGAAGTACACGGCTTCGATATCATCGAACACCGCTGGATCGATCACGGCACGCACCGCGTGAACAAAGCCACGCTGGTCACGAAAGACGGTCAGCAATTCAAGGACGCCGTCGAGTCCGTGCAGCTTTATACCTGCGACGAATTCACGCAACTGCTTGCCGACGGCGGCCTGCAGGTCGATCGACTGTTTGGCGACTACTGCGGCGCGCGCTTCGCGCCGGATCAACCGCGCATGATCGCCGTGGGGAGTTCTGCCTGAGCATGCGTGATTTTCTGACGGAGTATCGCAACGGCGCCGCCGACCTGCTCGGCTGTTTCGCGCAAGCGCCGAAAGATTTGTGGAACAAACCCGCCGCGAAGAACGATTGGCCCGCTGGTCTTGCCGACGACGTCCGCAAGTACAACGCGGATCGCGGCCTCGCGCGCGAAGTCGCCGGCAATACCCCCGTTCTGGTGACGGGCCAACAGCCCGGCCTGTTCACGGGGCCGCTCTACACGATCTACAAAGCCATCAGCACGGTGAAATTGGCGAAGCTGCATGCCGAGCGCACCGGCGTTCCCGCGCTGCCGATCTTCTGGGTCGGCGCGGATGACCACGACTTCGACGAGGCCTGCGCCACGCACTACCTCTCGCGCCGCCACACAGTCGAGACGCTACGCTATGCGCCGACGGTTGATGTGGCCGGCCGATGTATGTTCCGCGTGCCGATTGAGCCCGCGCTGCACGCGATGAGCGAGACCCTCGCGGCGGACGCGAACGGTTCGGAAGATGCCGCCGCTATCCTGCAACTGCTGCACGACACGCTGAACGAAGCGTCTTCCCTCTCGGATTGGTACGCGCGCCTCATGGGGCGCCTGTTCAAAGACACGCCGCTGGTCCTGTTCACCCCCGAGCTCCCCGCCGCGCGCCGCATCGCGGCCGACATCTTCCGCCGCGAGATCGAAGAGCCGCTGGACACCACGCGCATCGTCAACGAAGGCGGCAACGGCCTGCGCGAGATCGGCTTCGAACCGCAGGTGATCAAATCCGAAGACGAATGCTCCTTCTTCCTGGAAGTCGACGGTCGCCGCCGCAAGGTGGTGTGGGAAAACAACGTCTTCTTCCTGCCCGAGGCCGACAAAAAGTTCACCGCCGACGATCTGCGTTCGATCCTCGACGCCGAACCCGCCCGTTTCACGGCCAACGTCGCGCTTCGCTGCATCGTGCAACAACGCCTCCTCCCCACGCGCGCCTATGTCGCGGGTCCGGGCGAACTGGCGTACTGGGGCCAGCTCAAGCCGCTGTTCGAGCGCTACGGATTGCCAATGCCCGTCGTATACCCGCGCGCGCAGGCCTTGTTAACGACGATCAAGCTGAACAAAATCCGCACAAAACTCGGTCTCACCCTCGCCGAACTCGCGCAGTCCGAGGAAGACGCCGTCACGCTCGCCATGCAACGCGCCGGCGCGCACCCGATGCTGGGCCGCGTGCAACAGTCGCAAAAAACAGTGCGCGCGGAACTCGACGCGCTCACCAAAGCACTCGAATCCACAGCCGCCACCGCCGCGCAAATGCTGCCGGCGTTGCAAGCCGAGCTCGATCGTGGTTTCACGCGCATCGAACGCGCACTGCTCATGGCCGATGAAACCAAGCACACGACCGCGCGCCAGCAGGTGCAGCGCCTCGCGAACAGCCTCGTGCCGCACCGCAAACCGCAGGAACGCACCTTCACCGTGTTCTCGTACCTGTTCGAACACGGCCCCGGCCTCATCGGTCGCCTGATGAATGAGATCAATCCCGAAGCCAACGACGTGCAGGAGATTGAACTATGAGCGTGGACGTGTTGGCGATTGGCGCACACCCGGACGACGCCGACCTCGGTCTCGGCGGAACCCTGCTGCTGCTCGCGGCGCAAGGTTTCACGACGGCCATCCTCGATCTGACGCAAGGCGAGGCCGCGTCGCGCGGATCAGCCGAGGAACGTCTGCGCGAGGCGGATAAAGCCGCACGCATCCTGCAGGTGCGCGAACGCTTCAACGCCGAATTGCCCGACGGTGGGCTTGCGAACACACCGGAACAGCGCCTCCGTCTCGTGCCCTTCATCCGCGCGCTGCGCCCGAAGATCATCCTGAACCATCACCCGGTCGATCGGCATCCCGACCACAAAGCCGCGCACGACCTCGTGCGCGACGCAAACTTCTTTGCCGGCGTCGCGAGCATCGAGACCGAGGAAGAGGCATACCGCGCGCCGCACATCTACCTCTATCACCCGTATCAGGACTGCACCGACCCGCCGGCGTTCGTGATGGACATCTCGGAATTCATCGAGCGCAAGCTGCGCGCGTTGCAGAATTTCAAGTCGCAGCTCTACAACCCGAACTATCCCGGCCCGCAGACCTACGTCTCCAGCCCGGAGTTCTGGGAATTTATTTCGACCCGCGCGGCGTATTGGGGTAATCGGGTTGGCGTGGCCTACGGCGAGCCGCTGTATGCTTCCGCCCCGTTTGCGCTGGATTACCTGCCCGGCCTGGAGATCGACGCATGAAAATCGGCATCACGTGCCACCCCAGTGCCGGTGGCAGCGGCATCATGGCGACCGAACTCGGCAAGGCGCTCGCCGAGCGCGGCCATGAAATCCATTTCGTGTCGTTTGAGCGTCCGTTCCGGCTCACAGAATTCCACCGCAACATCTACGTGCACACGGTCGATGCCGCGACTTATCCCCTGTTCAGCCAATCACCCAGCACACTCGCGCTCGCCTCGCGCATCAGCGACGTCGCCGAGGAAGCCGGCGTCGATATCTGGCACGCCCACTACGCCGTCCCGCACGCGTCCTGCGCCATCCTCGCGCGCGACATGCTGCCGCCGGACAAAAAGTTCAAGCTGATCACAACCTTGCACGGCACCGACATCACACTGGTGGGTTCCGATCCGTCGTTCTTCAAGATCACGAAATTCGCGATGGAGAACAGCGACGCCGTCACGGCTGTCTCGAATTGGCTCGTCGACGAAACCCAACGCACCTTCGCGCTCTCGAAGCCCGTCCGCATGATTTACAACTTCGTCGATCCCGCGCGATTCACGCAGGAACCGATCGACCGCTGCTCGTTCGCGGAACCCGGCGAAAAAATCGTCATGCACCTGAGCAATTTCCGGCCGGTAAAGCGCATCACGGACGTCGTCCGCGTGTTCAACAAGATCCTCAAAAGCGTGAACGCCCGCCTGATTATGGTCGGCGAAGGTCCCGAGCGCCTGTCCGCCGTCGGCGTCGCGCGACAACTCGGCATCATGGACAAAATCCGCTTCCTGGGCGTGTACGAGGAAATCGAGCACCTGATGACCTGCGCCGATCTCATCATCCAGCCGAGCGAGCACGAGAGCTTTGGCCTCACGCCGCTCGAAGCGATGGCCTGTGGCGTGCCGGTGTTGGGCACGGCCAGCGGCGGCATCGTGGAAGTCGTCGAGCACGGGGTCAGCGGGTATCTGGCGGAAGTCGGCGACATCGACACCATGGCGCTCTACGCCATCGACATTCTCACGAACCCGCAGAAAGCCGCCGAGATGGGCCGCAAAGGCCGCGAGCGCGCGCTCACGCAGTTCCACCAGGACCGCATGGTGTCGCAGTACGAGGCGCTCTACGCCGAGATCCTCGGCAAATCCAAAGCCGCCTGAGGCCCGGCGATGCGCCCGCGCATCGTCGTCATCGGCTTGGTCGTGGCGATCGCGTGGACGCTCATCGTCGCCAGCCAATTCCCCTTAGATCGCACTCGCCCGGTTGAAGCGCCCGTCGAACGCCCCTTGGTCACGTGGGCTGAATTCAACCAAATCACCCGCGGCATGAGCTACGAGGACTGCGTTCGCATCATCGGCGCGCCGGGCGACGCCTACGGCTCCTCAGGCGCCCCGGCCGACCACCACGACAGCCCCGAATGGGTGTCCTACATCTGGCGCAACAGCCCCGACTCCTACGCCCAAATCAGCTTCCACCAAGGCCAGGCCGAGCGCCTGCGCGCCATGAACCTGCCCTAATCCTCGCCCCTTGCCCCATGCCCCTCGCCCCTAGCCTTCCCCCGCCGTTTCCGCCGGGCCTTCTGCTTCCGGACCTTATCTCGCTCGGCGTCGGCCTTGGTCTGCCCACCCGCCTGCGCCTCGAGCAGCTCACACATCCGCCGCCGGGCGAAGAACCGGTTCAGGCCCTGCGACCGCTCCTTCTGCATCTTCACTTCAAGCCCGGTCGGGCGATGTTTTAAATAGATGCACGTCGCGCTGCGGTTCACGTGCTGCCCGCCCGGCCCGCCGGCGCGGATGTGCCGCTCTTCGATATCGCCCTCGGCCAACCCGCACGCCGCCATGCGCGCGACGAGTTCCGCTTCCTTCTGGGGGGTCACGCCGTACTTGGACATCGCATCCTCGATCGCAAATCAGAAACACCGATGAAACATTGCATCATGCCGCGCGGAACGCGATCAAAAAGAAAAATGGAGGGTCGCGCATCCGTGCGCAACCCTCCACAACAGCGTTGGTGCGGGCGTCAGGCCTGAACGTCCAACCGGTACTCTTCGGGAACAGGATTGAGCGACACGGCCGACTGAATCAGCCGCAGCGCCTTCGTTCCCGTGTCCGCCGTCAGCTCGGGTGCGGCCGCAGCCGCTTGCCGTGCTGCCAGCGACAGCCATAAAACCGGATGAAGGCCCGTAGCGGTCCCGACGCCGCGGATCGGAGATGGGTCCATGGTGGCCAGCCCTCCTTCCACGTCGGGTACTCCACAGCACCACTTCTTCTATCGGCGGAAAGTTGCCCAACTTGAGCAAGTGATCGTTAGTTCAGCTGCGAGTTCCGCTTGTCTCGAATTTGCTGAAAAAATGCCGACAGAATCCCGCCGCATTGCTCGGCCATCAGGCCGGAAACCACCTGCGGACGATGGTTGAACCGCGGATCTGTCAAGAGATTCATGAGGCTTCCGGTGCAGCCGGCTTTGGGATCCATTGCGCCGAAGAATACTTCAGGGATTCGCGAAAGAATGATGGCTCCGGCGCACATGGCGCACGGCTCCAGCGTCACGTACATGCGCGTCTTTTCGAGCCGCCAGCTCTTCAAATGCGCGGCCGCCTGCGTAATCGCCAGCACCTCGGCGTGCGCCGTGGGGTCTTGTAACGTTTCGCGCTGGTTGTGGGCCTTCCCGATGATGTGCCCCTCGTGCACAATCACGCACCCAACCGGCACTTCGCCCGCCTCAAACGCGCGCTCGGCTTCCTTCAGCGCGTACTGCATATATCGCGAATGGTCGTCCAACATAAGGGGCGTATCGTGCTAATCCGGCGGTCGGATTGTCAATTGGGTAGCGGGTCAGTTTGCAGCCTTGGCCAACGGGTGGTCTAGAAGGGCTATCACGTCCGAGATTCGGTAACATGCGCTCTGACCGTTAGGTCAACTGGCTTAGCCAGCTACCGGACTCAAACTAGCCTTCCGGCATCGCTTCGCCGCATTTTGCAAGGCATCGTCGTCGGCAATCCTGAACTAATTTCAGCCTTTAACGTCATGAAAAACCGGCGCGGGTATACTGTGACCGCTCAAGGATGGTCAAGGTATGGATTACGCTGGCCCAAAGGAAGTATGCCCGTTTTGTAAAAACGAAATCATCGAGGGCTCGACGGTCTGCGACAATTGTGGAGCCTATATGGAAAAAACGAATCCCGGTTTCATGGCCATTTTGACGATAGTGTTTTGCATATGCAGCCTTTATTTGGGGGCGGTTGTATGCGTGTATGCATCCGGCATTGGATATGCCCCCCTCATCAGTTTTTGCGGACTTCTCATAGCCTGTTCTTTAATCGCCATCACCTATAGGCTACTCCCTGCGAAATCAGTCTGGTTTCAAAAGCGATAGTCGCCCAGAAATACACCCAGGATTCAAACTGACCCACTACCGTCAATAGCGTCCTGTTGTCATCCAGTATCGTTTCCGATACAATCGTTCTTCGGGGGCCGGATGCTCGTCCGGCATGCATCGGGGGATGTCCCTCCTGCGTTTTTCGCCACGCGCCCGCGTAGTGTATCGGGTGCGCGCCTGCTCCGCCTCCCGCTGAAGGGGTTGTCATGTCCGATCTGCGTGAGACCAGCGCGTCGCGCGAGAACAGCCTGAGCATTTACCTCGGCGAAATCTCGCGCATCCCCCTGCTCACGCCGAGCGAAGAACTCCGCATCGCGCGTCTCGCGAAAAAAGGCGACCCCGAAGCGCGTCGCCAGATCATCGTCGCCAACCTCCGCCTCGTTGTCAGCGTCGCCAAAAAATATCTCTACTACGGTCTACCGCTCATCGACCTTATCGAAGAAGGCAACCTCGGCCTGATGAAGGCCGTCGAACGCTTCGATCCCGAGCGCGGCTGCAAGTTCTCGACCTACGCCACGTGGTGGATTCGCCAAGCCGTCACGCGCGCGCTGTCCAACCACGGCCGCACGGTGCGCATCCCGGTGTACGTCACCGACAATATCGCGCGCTACAAGAAAACGGCTGAAGAGCTGTACAAGAAAAAAGGCAAGCAGCCCGAGATCGAAGAAGTCGCCAAGGCCATGGGCATTAAAATCAAGGAAGCGGCCAAAATCCGCGCCTTTGTGGACGAAGTCGCCCCCTTGGAAAACCTCGAAACCACCGATTCCGAGAGCCCACGCGGGGTGCAGGAGCACCAACTCCCCTCCCGCCTCGACCAGACCATCGTGCAGTTCGAGCTGGACCAGCAGATGGAAGAATTGATGCGCGAACTGACCGATCGCGAGGCCGGGATCATCAAATACCGCTACGGCCTCATCGACGGCAAGGCGCATACGCTCGAAGAAACCGGCCGCGAGTTCAACCTCACCCGCGAACGCATCCGCCAGATCGAGAAGAGCGTCCTCAAACGCCTCTCCGAATTCGCCCGCGCGCATCCCGCGGACTTCCGGCCGTAAGCTTGATATCTTCATAGGACCTTTTCATCCTATAGGTCCTATTCCCCGCATCTCTTGTGCTACCCTCTCCATTCCACGGAGTAAATCGATGGACATCTCTTCCTACATCCGCACCATCCCCGACTTCCCAAAATCCGGGATTCAGTTCAAAGACGTCACCACGCTGCTGCAGAACGGCCCCGCCTTCAAATACATCATCGACGGCTGGCGCGATCGCTACGCGAATAAAAACGTCCAGGCCATCGTCGGCGCCGACGCGCGCGGGTTCATCTTCGCCAGCGCGCTCGCCTATGCCATGGG
>CAZUJL010000023.1:0-71779 GCA_964620045.1 uncultured Nitrospirales bacterium | reverse complement strand
ATCGAGCAGCAGAACCACTACTTCATCGCGCTCGAACAACGCCGGCGCGCGGCCCTGCAAAATATCGAGAAACTCGGCAAGCTCACGGACCCCCTGCGCGCGGCCATCGAGGGCTGCACGGACAAAGACGCGCTCGAAGATTTATATCTGCCGTTCAAACGCAAGCGGAATACGCGCGCCGCGATGGCCGTGGCGAAGGGACTCGCGCCACTGTCGGAGTTCATCTGGTCGCAGGCCGCCGGTTCGCTTGATGAAGAAGCCGCACGATACGTCGACCCGGCCAAGGGCGTGACTTCGCCGACGGATGCGCTGCAAGGCGCGGACGATATTCTCGCGGAACGCATTTCGGAAGATGCCGGCGCGCGCGGCGTGTTGCGCAAGCGGCTCTTGGAACAAGGCCAACTGAAAGCGCATTCGACGAAGGCCTCCGACGGTCAGAAGACGAAGTACACCGCGTTCTACGACTACAGCGAGCCGTTGCAGAAAGTGCCCGCGCATCGTCTGCTCGCCATTCTGCGCGGCAATCGCGAAGGCGCGCTGCGCATCGAGCTCGCGCTGGACGACGAAGCGGCAAAGAACGAGATTGCCGCGCTGTTCATGCGTGGCGAAGACACACCGGGCGCCGCGATGCTGCGCCGGATTGTGAACGAAGCCTATGACCGCCTGCTGCGCCCGGCAATCGAAAGCGAAGCGATGGCCGAAGCACGCACGCGCGCGGACGAAAGCGCAATCCGCGTGTTCCGCGAGAACGTGAAGAGTCTATTAATGGCGCCGCCGGCCGGACGAATGCCCGTGATCGGCATCGACCCGACGCAAAAGGCGGGGTGGAAGCTCGCGGCCGTAAATGCGAAGGGCGACTTCGTTGGAAACGCCACAGTGCATCCGGATCAAGGCGACGATAAGCGCAAAGACGCGAAAGAGACACTGATCTCGCTGGCGAAACTGCACAACGTGCAGGCGATCGCGGTGGGGAATGGGTCCGGCGGACGCGAGGCCCTGGCCTTTGTGCGCGAGGCGCTACCACTGTTCACCGAGAACGCGCCGTTTGTGGCGCTGGTGAATGAAGCCGGCACGACGGCGCACGGCGCGTCCGCGCTGGCGTGCGAAGAAAATCCAGATCTCGATGTAAGCCTGCGCGGCGCGGTCTCCATCGCGCGACGCCTGCAAGATCCGTTGTGGGAACTCGTAAAGATCGACCCGCGCAGCATCGGGGTCGGCCAATACCAGCACGACGTGAACCAGAAACGCCTGCGCGAAGGCCTGCACCAAACCGTGACGCAGTGCGTGAGCCAGGTGGGCGTGGATGTGAACAGCGCGCCGGCGTCGCTGCTGCGATATGTCGCCGGCATCCAATACGGCACCGCGCAAAATATCGTCGAAGCGCGCCGGCAAAAAGGCAGCTTCAAATCGCGCGAAGAACTCGCCGAAATCGCGGGAATCGGCCCGAAAACGTTTGAACAATGCGCCGGATTCCTGCGCATTTCCGATGGAACAAATCCGCTCGATGCCACCAGCGTGCACCCGGAGGCCTACGAGACCGTCGGCAAGATTGCTGCGGCGGCAGGCGTCAGCGTGCCGGAATTGGTCGGCAACGTCGCGGCGCTGGAGAAAGTACAGCCGGAAGGCTGTGCGTGCGATACCGTGGGCGTCGTCGCGGTGAAGGATATTTTAAAAGAACTCGCGCGGCCCGGCCGCGATCCGCGGCGCCGGTTCCGTCCCGCGAAGTTCGATGAGAAAGTTCGCACAATCGAAGACCTCAGCGTCGGCCAGGAACTCGAAGGCATGGTGACAAACGTGACCGACTTCGGCGCGTTCGTGGACGTCGGCATCGGTCAGGACGGTCTCGTGCACTTGTCAGAATTGAGCCACCGCTATGTGCGCGATCCGCGCCGCGTGGTGCACGTCGGCGAGAGCGTGCGCGTGAAGGTGATCGGTGTCGAAAAAGACCCTGTGCGCATTTCGTTCTCGATGAAGGCGCTGGAAAAAGAGCCGCCCGCGCGGCGTCCGCGTCCGCAGGGACGTCCCGAAGCTGGCGCACAGCAACAGGCGCGTCCGCAACAGGATGGCCGTCCCCAACGCGCCCATCAGCCGCGGTCCGCGCGTCCTGCGGCGGCGAATGCGGGCGAACGCCCGCCGCGGCGTGACGATCGCGGCCGGGGCAACGATGGTGGTCGCCGAAACGAAGGCCGCGATGAGCAGCGCCGCGATCGTGGCGACCGTGCCGATCGCGGATCACGCGACAAGAAGCAGCGTCGTCCGCACCACGCGGACGAGAAGGCGGGGAAGGCGAATGCCGAACCGCAGTCGCCGTTGAATACCTTGCTGGCCGATCAGCTCGCCGCGTTGCGCGACAGCCTGAACATCAGCCGCTAAAAAGCGCTAATCCTCCGTTTTGGCTTCGTCGATAATCGCGATCGCCTCTTCTGCATTCTTTTGGTCCACATAAATCTGGACCTCGCCCAGTTGCCCGGCCGACACAGGTAACACGTCGTGCGCGATCGGCGCATTTGTAAAGGCCTCGATGCCGCGGTCGCGAAGTAAAGCGATGATGACATCGGCTTCGTTGTTGTCCGCGCAGTAATGCACGGCGACCACAGGTCGTTGACGGGGCTTATCGGTCATTGAAAGGTACTCCTGTCGTCTGGTCGGCGGAAATGATCCGCAGGTCGTCGATTCGATGTTTATTGTAACAACCGAGCCGCACCGGGACATCCATATCGTTGTCAGAGAACAGGTTGCGTCAAAAGACGGATACACGGGTCGGCGTTGCTTGACACACCTTCCGCACCATGTTAATGTTTGCGACTTTATAAGTGGCTTTGGCGACATGGGTTACGCTGTTTTCCCATAAAAAGCGGCGCGCGGCTGCTGAGTTTTCGGGGCATGGGAAAGAAAGTACCCCGCGCGGTGTTGATTGTTCGTTCCAGCAGGGGAGTATTAGATTCGATGACGAAGCGCGAAATGCAAAAATTCAAGAAACTGCTTCTGGCGGAGAGCGATCATTTGCTCGAAGGTATTCGCCGGATTGGCAAAGATTCGATGGAAGCGGCGAACGGCGAAGCGGCGATGGATCTAACGAGCTTTGCCGAAGCCGGGACAGATACGAATGACCGCGAGACCGCCATGCGCCTGGCCAGCGGCGAATCCCTGATGTTGCGCGAAGTGAACGACGCGCTCATGCGGATCGACGAGGGCAACTACGGCAAGTGCACCGATTGCAGCAAGGAAATCCCGAAGAAGCGCCTGGAGGTGTTTCCGGCGGCGAAACGCTGCGTCGAGTGCGAGTCGAAGCGGGAGAAGGAAAAAGCGTATCGTTGAGTCGGCCGTGTGAGGCCTTGGACGGATCGACCCAATGACAGATCGTGCGCGGCAAGTGCGGTGGATTGTGTGCTTCGCCGCCGCCGGACTCATCGCGGATCAGGCAAGTAAGGCCATCGTGCGCGCGACCATCGCCCCGCAGACCGGCGGCGTGGACAACGTCTTCTTCCAGTTCGTGCGCCACACCAACACCGGTATCGTCGGGGGCATGTTCCACCAAGTTCCGATGGTGGCCTATCTGGCGCCGCTGGCCGCAATGGGCGTGCTCGCCTATCTGTATTTCAATCTCGACATACACTCCAAGTGGCAATCCACCGCGTTTGGCCTGGTCTGCGCCGGCGCGCTGGGAAACATGATCGACCGCATCGTGTTCGGCGGCGTGACGGACTTTTTCCAAGTCCATTTTTATTTCATCCCATTCGACTTTCCATGGAAATACTACCCGGCGTTTAATGTCGCCGATGCGTGCGTGGTCGTGGGTGTGCTGCTGCTGATCGTCACGTGGGCCAAACCCGCGCCCAAGGAGACCAATGCTCCCCACACTGTTTGAGATCGGACCGCTGAAGATCCACATGTACGGTCTGATGATCGCGGTGGGCTTTCTAACGGGGCTGCATTTCGTGCAGAAGGACGCCGTCAAGCGCGGCATGAATCCCAAGGTGTTTTCCGACATGGGATTCGTGCTGCTGTTCATCGGCCTCGCGGGCACGCGCGTCGCGCACATCATCATGTTCCCCGAAGAGTACTCGTGGAACGACCCGCTCGGTTGGATCGCCGTGTGGAACGGCGGCCTGGTGTTCCAGGGCGCGTTGCCGCCGACGCTGCTCTTCGCGATCTGGTATCTGCGCCGGCACAAGGTGCCGTTCTGGCCGGCCTGCGATGTGATGATGCCCTACCTGCCGCTGGGCCACGCCTTCGGCCGACTCGGCTGCTTTTTCTACGGCTGCTGCTATGGCAAGCCCACGGACATGCCTTGGGGCATCCCCGCACGGCGTGTACCGTGGAACCTGAACGAGCGCCCCGTGGGCAGCCCTGCCTTCCTGGACCACATGAGCCGGTACAGCGACGTGACCGAGGCCTCGCACTGGTCACACCCCATCCACCCGACCCAGTTGTACGAGGCGGCGGGGCTGTTGTGCCTCTTTGGGATCATGCTGCTATTGCGGAAAAAGTGGCACCCGTTCGTCGGCTTCACGATGCCGACCTATTTCGTGCTGTACGGCGTGCTGCGCTTCGTGGTGGAGATGTACCGCGGCGACCATAACCCCGTGCGCGTCGGCGGGCTAACCGACCAGCAGGTCTTTTCGCTGGGCGCGGCGGCGGCGGGGGTGGTGCTGTTCGTAATCTTGTGGGTTCGATCCAAGAAAACCACACCTACCCAAAAACCATAGTTCCGTCCACATCGTCCACTCAGTCCATAACCTCCAGCGCTGATCTGAAACACCCGCCTTGGCTTTCCTGCATGTTTCATTGCGCTTACAGGCCTGTTCCCAAAAGGCGCAGAGCGACATGAAACACTTGACAAACACTGGAACGTTTGTTAATTAAAGTGCTGTTGCTGCGGGGGCTGCAACCTTGTACCGCGGGGGATTCCTGTAATGCGTCCAGCCAAACTTACGTCTAGTCTATTTCTCGAACTGCCACCGGTCTTGGCCCACTACGTCGAGGCCGAGCGTCATCTGTGGGTGGAGGGCAACCCGAAGCGCGGGCGATTGAGCGTGCTCACGCGGGCAGGTAGTTTCATCGACCATGAAACACTCGCCGTGGAACGCCGCCACCTCGCGGCGACCTTGGGCGTCGAGCGGACCCGCGCGCTGCTGTTCCGGACCGGTTTCGAACAGGGCCGGCGCGATGCGGTGAAGCACCTGCAAACCTTCGGCGACAACGCGCGGCTCGCGCTGCAGGCGGCGCTGGTGTTCGGCCAGCTCCAAGGCCGCTACGTGGCCGAGACGCGGCGCTTCGACTACGAAGCCGAAAAAAAGACGCTGCTGCGCGAGATCACGGTGTCGATGAGCAGCGAGGCGGCCATCCAGCGGATGGCGGGACTCGGCGGCAAGGGGCAAGGTTGCTGCTGGAACACGGCGGGGTATCTCTCGGGACACACAAGCGAGATCCTCGGCAAGCGCGTGCTCACCACGGAGTCGAACTGCTCGGCGTGCGGCGCGGAGAACTGCATCTTCATCAGCAAACTCGATTCAGAGTTTGGCGAAGAAGTGAACTGGATGCGAATCGCACTCCAACCCGAGAGCGTCGATGACGAACTGAAGATGCGCGATGTGCTGGTGTCGAAGGCGCAGCGTTCCGCGCGGCGCGCGCAAATGGCGCTCGCGACCGCGAAGCGTCAAACGCGCAGCGACCTCGTGCTCGAAACAGTGGTCACCGATTCCGACGCGATGGGTCCCGTGGCGCAGCGCGCGCGACAGTTGATGGCGTCCGACGCGCCCGTAATCATCCACGGCGAACCGGGCACGGGCAAGGAAACCGTGGCGCGCACGATCCACCGCGGCAGCAAGCGTAAAGAGAAGCCGTTTGTGGAAGTCGATTGCGTCGGGATTCCCGAGGCGCAGCTCGAACAGGAGCTGTTTGGCTTCGAAAAAGACGCGTTTATGGGCGCGACCCTGAAGCATACGGGCGCGTATCTGCGCGCGAATGGCGGGACGCTGTACCTCAACCGCGTGACCGAGTTGTCGCACGAAATCCAAGGCCTGCTGCTCAAGGCGATGCAGACCGGGCAAATCTGGCCAAAGGGCGCGGAGCATCCGGAACAGGCCGACGTCCGCATCATCGCGGCCGTGCAAGAAGACCCGCTCGAAGCCAAGGAAGCGGGGGAGATTCGCGAGGACTTCTACTATGCGCTGGCCGTCGGCCGGCTGGACGTACCGCCGCTGCGTGATCGCCAGACCGATATCCTGCGCCTCTCCGAAGATTTCCTGCGCGAGATTCAGAAGAAGTACGAGAAGCCGCAGGTGGTGATGTCGGCGGCGTTCAAGCAGTTGCTGCTGGATTGCGCGTGGCCGGGCAACGTGCGGCAGTTGCGCAACGTGATCGAGCACGCCTTGATCATGTGCACGGGCAACGAGCTTGAGCCGAAAGACCTGCCGGAGGAAGTGCTCGCGACGCGCTGGATGAAACAGCCGGGCGACCTCACGCCGGAAGTGATCAACGCGACCCTTAGCCGCACGAACAACAACCGCAGTAAGGCGGCCGAGATGCTCGGCGTCGGCCGCACGACGCTGTGGCGCTCGATGAAACGTTACGGTATCGAATAATTCGAGACGCATATTAAATCCCCGTCCGGCATCGGGCGGGGATTTCTTTTTTAGAGTGCGCATATCTGAATTCTCAGACGGAATGAACCTGAGGTGGATCATGATTCAGATGGCCCCGTACAAGAAGGAGCAACACGAAGCCGCCGTAGTTGACCTGTCGCTGCGCGCGTGGGCACCGGTATTTGTCTCGCTGGAGCAGGTCTTCGAGCCGGCGGTATACCAGGATTTCTACCCCGAAGGTTGGCGGATCTCCCAAGAGCAATCCGTCAAGGAGACCTGCGCGTCGGCGGACTTTAATACCTGGGTCGCCACGAACGGGGAGGCGGTCGTGGGGTTCGTCGCCATCCGGCTGCACGCCACCTACGGCGAAATCTACATGATCGCGGTCGATCCGGACTGCCAGCGACAGGGTATCGCGCTAACGCTCACGGCCCATGCGCTGGAGTGGATGAAAAGCAAGGGCGCCACGATTGCCATGGTCGAAACCGGCGGCGATCCGGGCCACGGGCCCGCCCGCCGGACCTACGAAAAGGCCGGATTTGGATTGTTCCCCGTCGCGAGGTACTTTAAGAAGCTCTGATTGGGGACGGGAGCGGCTAGGCCTCGATGTGGAAGTTTGTACAGATCACCGATCCGCACCTGGGCAGTGTGACCGATGGCCGGTGGAACAACGGCTTCCTGTGCACGATGATGCCGGACGTGATGCGGACGCTGCGCCGCGACCTGCGCGACCTCAAGCCTGATTTCATCCTGGCAACCGGCGATTTGGCCAGCCATCCGTCCCGCGACGCCGTGTTCGCCGCGCGCGACTTGATCGACTGGCTCGGCTACCCGTACTACCCCATGGGCGGCAACCACGATTTCGTCGTGGAGAAGTCGCGGGACTGGTTCCGCGAGGCATACCACGCGCATTTGCCGAACCAGCGGACGTACTACTCCTTCTCGCACAAGGGCCTGCATTTCGCCGTGCTCGATCCGATGTGGCTATGGCCGGATGGATCGCAGATGCCCTTTCCAACACCGAAGACGAAAATCATTACCGAAGCCGGCGCCGAGCGTGGGCGATGGGTAGTGCCGATCGAGCAACTCGCGTGGCTCGATGCGGACCTGGGCGTGCACGAAGCGCAGCCGGCCATCGTCGTGTGCCACTACCCGGCGATTGGAATTCCCGAGCGCGTGGCGCGGCCGGGCATGGCGGATGCCGGGCATTTGGAAAATGGGGAAGACCTCATTGCGCTATTCACGCGGCACGATAACGTACGCGCGATGATCTCCGGGCATCTACACATGAACATCATCGAAGACGTGAATGGCGTGACGCACATCGTTACCGCGTCCTTGCCGGAGTATCCCGTGGAATACCGAGAAGTGGCCGTGCACGATGATCGAATCGAAGTCGTGTCGCGGGGGCTGAGCGATCCGAGCTACGCGGCGGGATCGTTGATCGATAACAACACGTGGACGGCGGGGGAAGCGCGCGATCGTTCCGTGACAATCCCGCTTACTTAACGGACATCACCAGGATCAGCTCGCCCTGTTCGAGCTTGAGCCCGCCGAGGTTCAAATGTGCGCCCGGCACGAGCTGCAGCGTGGTGTCGAGGGCATCGACCGTCGTCCCATCGCGCGACAGCCGCGTAATGCGGGCCCGGATGCGCACACGGCCATCGTCGAGTTTCGAGACCGGCGTGACATAGAGCGTGTAACGCTCATTGACAAGAATTCGTTGCTCTTCGCCGTAATGACAGGGCACCTCGGCGGACTGCACCTTGGTAAAGGTGTCAAAAGCGAGACCCGTAAGCGCTTTACGAACTTCATCGAGGCCAGGCCCGAACGATTGCGTGGACTTGCCCTCGCGGCGCCCTTCGACAGCCACCATCGCAACGTTGACTGTTTGCGCGGCGGCGTTCTCGTCGGCGGCGAGGAAGGAAGCGGCGAATATGACCAGCCCAGCGGCGGTCATTACCACATGTCTTCCTCCGGCACGTTAACCCACACCGTAGTCGTGCCATCATCCGAAACGGAGACACTGGTCGTCGCGCCTTCGATGTCGGTCGAGCGGCGTTCGATGACGGTCGCCTCAATTGGCTTCGGCGCCGGCGACACAATCGAGAAGAACGAAATCACCACCACGATAGCCGCGGCGGCGGCGGAAAGCATGGTCCAGAAACGCAGCGGGCGCACGGCGGCCGGAGCAGTCTCGACACGATCGCGCAGTTCGTTCAGAAAAGCGTTCATCTGCATATCGTTGATATCGGGCACGGCTTTGCGCGCGGCAAAACCGGCGCGCATACGCTCCAGCGCGGCCAGATGCTGCGTGCAGGCCGGGCAGATCGCGAGATGCGCGCGAACGCCCTCGCCGTCGGCGAGCTCGCCGTCGAACCAGCGTTCGACTCGTTCTCCGAATGTGCATGCGTCGTTCATGTGACTACTCCCCGGCATATCCCGCTGCCAACAGCGCCTTTTGCATCTTCTTCCGGGCGTGATGCAACCGGCTCATAACGGTTCCCAAACTGCACTGCATGACGTCAGCCATCGCTTCATACGACAGCCCCTGGTACTCGCGAAGCACGATCGCCATCCGGTGTTTCTCCGGCAGCGTCTTCAGCGCGGCGTCGAGCGCCGCACCGAGCTCCGCCGACTCCGCGGACTGATCGGGCGTTTGCCCGGCCGCCGGCGGATCAACGGTCTGTCCGTCGGGCGATTCCAGCGCCACGGTGCGCAGGCGGCGTTTCTTGAAGAAGTCCTTGCACCGGTTCGCCGTGATCCGCAAGAGCCAGGTCTTGAAACTAGATTCACCACGGAAATGTTTTAAGCCCGCGTGCGCCTTCACAAAGACTTCTTGCGAGAGGTCCCACGCTTCCTCACGATTGCGCACATAGTGGTACGCGAGCGCGAAGACGTCGTTCCGATACCGGCGGACGAGCTCCTCAAAGGCACCATATTCGCCAGCCCGGGCTTGGGCGACGAGGGTGCTATCCTCGGCCTCACGCGCAGGCGGGACATTTATGGCAGTCTTCGTGGTCACGACGCCCGTATGATAACGGAGCCGCAAGCTTAAGGGCATTCCCATGGGTTTTCCCCTTTGGCTACATGGAGTTAGACGGGATCTGGGGAAATTTATTCAGCAGGTGAGAAATAAGGGAAAACGAGCGGTTTTTTGTTAGGAATCGAGCGTTTCGAGGCGCAGATGTCAAGAAAGTAGAGAAGTAAATCGCTTGATTACGTAAGACGCCTTTGGCTAAAACTACCTTGCCAACGGTGCCAAAAACACCGGGCCTACCGTGGGGTTAGGAATAGATGGCGCAACGCATTCAGGTCGCGGTGTTGGCGGTGTGGAGTCTTTGCGCGTCTGCCCTGGGGCAGGAACTCTTGCTGGAAGCGCGGGGGCGTGATGCGATCGTCAAAAGCGTCATCCCCGATACCGCGATGCGCACGCGCAATGTCGTACTCAATGAATCCGTATTGCCGACGACCACAACGCGCACCGGCGCGAAACTCCGGCTTAGTCTGTTTGCCGATCGCGCGGTCGATGTCGCACTGGAAACGCTAACCAGCCGCAGTGCCAATCGCTACACCTGGACCGGCAAACTCACGGATGATGAATACAGCCGCGTGACGATCTCCGTCGTCGACGGCATCCTACAAGCGAACGTTCACTCCCCGGCGCACGGATGGTTTCAAATTCGGTACGGCGCCGGCGACACCTATCAGGTGTCCGAGATCGATCCGACCGAATTCGCGGCGTGCGCGACGGGCGCCGATCAGGCAGTGATCCCTACGCCAACGCCTGCACTGTTGGGGCAACCGCGTCCGCTGGTTACGCGAGGCGCAGGAGATGTGGCCGACATACTGGTGGTGTACACCAAGTCGGCGCGCGCCACCGTGGGCGGAACAGCGGCGATGGAATCGTTGATCGATCTCGCCATCGCTGAATCCAACGACGCCTACTCCTTCAGCCTCATCGATTTTGCGCTGAACCTCGTTGGAACCTTCGAAGTGGGCTACGTGGAATCGGCGGGATTCAGCGCCGCGCTGGGTGCCTTGCGGACCAACGGCGACGGGGTCATGGATGAAGTCCATATCGCCCGAGAATCGACCGGCGCGGACTTCGTCGACCTGATCATCAATGACGGCAGCTCGTGCGGCATCGGATACTTGATGTTGAGCGAGACGGGAGATTTCTCTGGCTCGGCATTCAGCGTGGTGCATTACGGATGCGCCACCGGCAATTTCAGTTTCGCGCATGAGCTCGGTCACAACATGGGTGCACAGCACGATCTGACCCAGGCGCCCGGCGGCGGTTTGTTTCCGGACTCGCTTGGGTGGCACTGGGGCAATTCATCCGTCCCCGGCGTGGATGGCGACTACCGCTCGATCATGGCGTACGCGCCCGGTGTGCGCGTGCAACGGTTCTCGAATCCCAGCGTGAGCTATGCAGGCGAACCGACGGGCCTCATCAACGTCGCCAACAATGCGTTCACGCTAAACATCACGGCGCCGATCGCCGCGGGGTGGCGCGCGCCGGCTGCGTGGATCACGGCGCTGCCCAACGACGGCGTTAACACGATAGGCGATGAGGGCGGACCATTTTCGCCGTCCGCCTTGACGTTTACGTTGACGAACCTCGACAACACCCCCGCGAACTGGTCGGCGAGTTCAAACCAAGCATGGGCAACTGTGTCGCCGACGTCCGGCAATTTGGCCATGGGCGCCTCGACAACCGTGACGGTCACCTTCGGGGCGGCGGCAAATGCCCTTCCGGGCGGCCTGCATACGGCGGCCGTCACGTTCACCGACCTCACGAACGGGAGGATATCGGCATATAACGTGCGGCTGTTGTCCGTCGTGCAGCCTAGCCAGACGGTGCAGCACTACGTGCCCATGAACAGCAACCCAGGCTGGACGCCGACGGCGTTGTGGCAGTTCGGCGTACCCTTGGGCGCCGGTAGCCGAAACCCTGATCCGACGAGCGGATTCACGGGCAGCAACGTGTACGGCTACAACCTCGCCGGTGACTACCCCGACAACATGATCGAGCGGACGCTAACCACCACGGCGTTCAACTGCAGCGGATTAACCAAAGTCGGATTGACCTTCCAACGCTGGCTCGGTGTGGAGGACTCCGCGTTTGACCACGCCAAGGTGCAGGTAAGCAACAACGGCACAACGTGGACGGATGTGTGGGTACACAACGGCCCCGCCATTGCCGAAAGCGAGTGGTCCAAACAAAGCTACGACATCTCCGCGGTCGCAAACGGGCGTAGCACCGTGTACGTGCGCTGGGTGATGGGCACGGCGGATTCCAGCGTGACCTACAGCGGCTGGAACATCGACGATGTCGCTATCTTGGGCGACCCAGTAACGCCGGTGATGTTAAATGACGTCTGGGTAGACATCAGTCATCCTGGAGTAGAGCGGGGCACGCAGATGCAGCCGTATAGCTCGTTGGAAGAAGGCATCGCCCACTTGAATCCCGGTGGAACGCTGCATATCGTCTCCGCGATAGACGTGACGCGAATAACATTCAGTAAGCCGATGACGGTCATAGCAGAAGGCGGCCCCGTCGTCGTGGGCGCTTTCTGATCGGACTCATTCAAGAACACCTCGAGGTATCGCATGAGCATTGTTGAACAGCAGCAGATGACGATTGAAGACGCGATCTACGGGCGCCGCTCGGTGCGCGGATTCCTGCCGACGCCGGTGCCGCGCGAGGTGTTGGAAAAAGTGTTCGCGTGGGCGCAGCGGACGCCGTCGAACTGCAACATCCAGCCGTGGAAGGTGTTTGTGGCCTCCGGCGCGGCGCGGGACCGGATTCGCGCGAAGCTGGTCGAGCGCATCCTCGGCGGTGTCGCGATGGCGCCGGACTACGATTATCCCGGCAAATTCGAGGGCGAATACCGCACGCGGCAGGTGGAATGCGCCGTGGCGATGTATTCGGCGATGAACATCGCGCGCGACGACTCCGCCGGACGCGCGAAGGCGAGCCTGCGCAACTTTGAACTGTTCGACGCGCCGCATGTGGCCTTCATCGGCATGCACAAGGCCTTCGGCACGACAGTGGGTCTCGACGTGGGCATGTACTCGCAGACGCTGATGCTCGCGATGCACGCACACGGCATCTCGAGCTGCGCACAGGGCAGCATGCGCTACTACCCGGATCTGGTGCGCGAAGAGTTTCCGGGGAACGACGACGTTCGGATCCTGTTCGGCATTTCGTTCGGCTACGAAGACCCAGAAGTACCGGCGAATACCACGCGGACGACGCGCGACTCGATCGATAAGAGCGTGACGTTTAAGGACGCATGAACGAACTTAGGTTTGGGTGGCACTCCTAAGCGCAGCTTAGGAGTGCTTTTTTGAGCACTTCGACAAATACCAATAATTGGTATATATTGGTATGCGTCAGGAGATGCAGGCTATGGCTAAGAACACAAGCATTACCCTTGGGGACCATTTCGAGGGCTTTATCGACAGGCAGATCGAAAGCGGGCGCTTCGGTTCGGCCAGCGAGGTCATCCGGGCGAGCCTACGCTTGCTCGAAGAACGCGAGCAAAAAATTGGCGCGTTGCGCCAGGCGCTGATTGCGGGCGAGGTCAGCGGCGACATCGGCGAGCTGAACATGGCCGCCATCAAGCGTAAGGCCCGTCTCAAGAAAAAGCCGCGTAGTTGATGCGCAAGGTTCGTCTAAACGCTCTTGCGGAAAGCGATATGTTCGCCATCTGGGATTACAGTTTCGAGCAATGGGATGCTGAGCAAGCAGACAAGTATCTTGATGAAATTGACGCCGCGCTGCACTCACTCGCGAAGAACCCCGAGTTGGGAGTGAAGCGCGACTACGTGCGCGATGGCTATCGTGTCCTGCTTGTGAACCGTCACGCCATTTATTACACCATCGCCACCGACACCATCCACGTCATCCGTGTCCTGCACGGGCAGATGGACCCGGACAGGCATTTGTAGAAGCCGCTTCTTACACGGTCTTGCGAGCGGCCTCCGCTTTCGCGGGAGAATACAACGAAAAGAGTGAGCTACGAATCCCGCAGCAGCACAAAATCCGCGATGCCGAGGATGGCATCGGTGTAGGACGACGGGGGAAGGGCTTCCAGCGCGGCGCGGGCCTTGGCGACGTAGTCGCGGGCGAGGAGTTCAGTTTTTTCGCGCGCACCCGTGGTACCCAGCATCTGGCGCACCCACGCGCGGTCGGCGTCGGTGATCTCGGCGTACTTGAACGCGTCGACGCGACGCGCATCCGCCTCATTCATCCCGTGCTTCAGTGCCAGAATCGGCAGCGTGACCTTTCCTTCGACGAGATCGCCGCAGGAGGGCTTGCCGAGCGTGCGTTCGTCCTGATCCAAATCGAGCAGGTCGTCGGCGAGCTGGAAGGCCGTGCCGATGGCCATGCCGAAGTCGAAGAGCGGCGTGACGTAGGCTGTATCGACCAAGAGCGCCGGAGTGGAGCATGCGACCGCGAAAAGGCTCGCGGTTTTCTTCTCAGCGAGACGAATGCAATCTTCTTCCTCGAGTTCTTTCTGCTTGCGTCCGAAATTAATGAGCTCGCCCTCGGCCATCTGGTGAATCGAGTGCAACGCGCTGCGAATGACGGCGGTGGAGTCGTAGTGCGTAAGGATGTCGAGCGCGCGCGCGACGAGGTAGTCGCCGCCGAGCACGGCTGTGTGGTTGTCCCACAATCGGTGCAGCGAGGTCTCGCCTCGCCGCGTATCCGCGCGATCCACGACGTCGTCGTGCGCAAGCGACGCGAGGTGGAGCAATTCCATCGCCGCGGCCATCTGGTGGAAACGATTCGGGTCTCGCGCGCCGCAGGCTCCGGCCGCAAGATACGTCAACGCCGGACGCAACATCTTGCCGCCCAAACGCGGCGGGGTCGTGCCGGCGCCGTAAACCAACTGGAAGGCATCCGTCCATTCACGCGCGACCACAGCCCGGGCAGCCTCAAGAGGCGCCTCGACCTGGGTATAAAGCTGTTTTAACGTCAGCGCGGTGGTCATTCGATGGATTTTAGCATAGCAGTTGGGTGATACCCCCAACACTGCTTTTTGAACAAGAGGAAACGGAGAGAACAGAGGCAATTCTCTGTTTGCTCTGTTTGCTCTGTTACCTCCTGTCGATTTTCATTTCGTCGCGGCGTATTGGTCCGCCATACGGCAGAGGATTTCCGCGCCCTTGCGCAGGTTGTCGTCTGACGTGGCGAAGCTGATGCGGAAGTGCGTGTTGCGCGCGCTGAAGACGTTGCCGGGGATGATGATGACGTTGTTCTCGATGGCCTTTTTGCAGAAAGCGTCGCCATCGCCGCCGGGCGCGGCGGGGTAGATGTAGAACGCGCCCGTGGGCATCGAGACCTCGAAATTGTCCTTCAGCAGGCCATAGATCAGGTCGCGCTTGCGGCGATAGGTCTCAACGTTCTTCGAGTAGTCCGTCGTGAGCGCTGTGACCGCCGCGTGCTGCGCCATCGACGGCGCGCAGACGAAGGTGTATTGCTGCAGCGTGTTCATCTGCTGGATGATGTCGGCCGGGCCTGCGGCAAAGCCGACGCGCCAGCCCGTCATCGCGGCCATTTTCGAGAAGCCGTTGAGCACGAGGGTCTGGTCGTACTTGCCCGCCATCGTCGCGGGCTTGCCGTCGTAGGTGAGCTGCTCGTAAATCTCGTCCGAGATGAGCAGAAGCTTGTGCTTCTTCGCGACCGCGGCGAGCGCGGTGAGTTCGGGGTCCGTGAGCGCGATGCCGGTCGGGTTCGACGGCGAATTCACGATCAGAATTTTCGATTTCGGCGTGATCACGGCCTCGACGGCCTCGGGCTTCAGGCGGAAATCGGGGTGCGTATCAACCGTGACGACCTTGCCGCCCAGCAGGTTGATGAGGTGTTTGTAGATCACGAAGTACGGATCGGACACGATCACTTCGTCGCCAGGATTCACCGTCGCCGCAAGCGCGAGGAAGAGTCCGCCCGAGACGCCGGACGTGATCATGACGTTCTCGAGCGGCACGCCGTAAATGCGCTGGTAGTAGTCCGAGCAACCCTTGCGCAAAGGTTCGATGCCCCAGGTCTGCGTGTAGGCGTTGTCGCCCCGGCGGATGGCGGAGATGGCGGATTCCTTCACCACGTCGGCCACGTCGTAGTCGGGCAGGCCGATGCTGAAGTTGATGGGGTTTTTGAGCGAAGCGGCGAGGGCGAAGGCCTTGCGGATGCCGCTGGCGTCGATGCGGCTCATGCGGTCGGCGATGAAACTCATGCGGAGAAATCCTCGGCGTGGCGGTGGTTTGCAGGAATCGCCTATTATGCGCATTCACCGCGCGAGCGGGCAACTGCAAAGGGAATAACGCGCAATGGCGCTGATGGATACGACGCAACTCAATCAACCAGGGTTCAACAAATACGCGACGCTGCTCGGCCTGCGATTCGTGGAGTGGGAAGCGGGGCGCTGCATCGCGGAAGTCGATGCGGGGCCGCACCTGCATCATCCGGGGCGCATCGTGCACGGCGGCGTTGCCTTCGGCCTCGCCGATTCAGCAATGGCGCACGCGATCCTGCCAACACTGGACGAAGGCCAAAACTGCAGCACGATCGAACTGAAGATTTCCTATCTGTCGTCCGTGGTCGAAGGCACGATGCGCGCCGAAGCGTGGGTGCTGAAGCGCGGCAAACGAATCGCCTTCCTCGAAGCAAAAGTCACGTGCAACGGAAAGCTCGTGGCGACGGCGACAGGAACATTCGCGATTGTGGAGTTGCGCTGAAGCGCAACGGGGGCACGCTTTGATCCTTTGGCGCGCGATAGCGGTCATCCTCATCGCGGGCCTCGCCGTGTCGTGCAGCAAGTCCACATCGGCGCCTGAGATCGAGAAGGCACAGGCGATCACGTTCTGGCGCACGCTCACTGGGCCCGCCGGCGATTCGATCGACGGTCTGATTCAACGTTTCACCGCGCAGCAGGACGCTGTGCGCGTCGACGGCGTCTTCAAAGGGTCCTACGACGACATCGCCTCCGCGCTGATGGTGGGCGCGACGCGCAATAGCGGTCCCGATGTCGCGCTCGTGGGCACCTTCGAAATCCGTCAATTCGCCAAAGCCGGCATCCTCGAAGATATGAAGCCGCTGCTCGATGGGCCGGACGGCGTGAATACCGCCGGCTGGCCGAAGACCCTGCGCGCGGCAGGCGAAGTGGGCGAGGGGCTGTACTGGGTGCCGCTGAATGTCAGCGTGCCCGTGCTGTACATGAACGAGGCGTTTCTGGAAGAAGCCGGGTTGTCCGGTCCGCCGCAGACCTGGGACGAATTTTTCGAATACGCGCGGCGCCTCACGAAGCGCGATGCGGACGGCAAGGTCGTCCGGCGCGGGCTGTCGCTGTGGGACATCACCTGGCCGCTGGTATCGATGATTTGGTCCGAGGGCGGCGAAATTACGAATCGGGATTACACAAAAATCACGCTCGACGATCCCGCCACGATCGCGGTGATGAACAAATTACAGGCGCTGATGAAGGAAGGCGCAGCGGACATGCCCGCACAGGCCACCGGCGGCCAGCGCAATGCCTTCGTGCGCGGGCAGGCCGCCATGATTCTGGATAGCCCAGCACCACTGCGCGATTTTCTGGAGTACGCCCAACGCGCACAAGGTTTCCAGCCCATCGTCGCGCAGTATCCGGCCGGAAAAAGCGGCCGCGTGTATGCGCCGGGCGGCGGCGGGCTCGTGATTCTGAAAACAGACGACACCGTGCGCCTGCGCGCAGCGTGGTCCTTCGTGCGCTTCCTGCTCGAAGACCAGCAGGTCGCGGACTTCGCGATGCAGAGCGGATATCTTGCCTACAGCGAGGGCGCGCGAGCCTTGGCCGAGAAAACGCTGTCGGAGCGTCCCGCGCTGCGCACCATTCACGAATCGGCGCCGTACATCCGCGGCGATTTTTCGATCAACGGGTCGCCCGGCGTGCGCAAGGCGCTGGACGAGGCCGTGCAGCGGATTCTCGTGCGCGGCGAGGACCCGGCGACGGTGCTGCGCGAGGCGGACGCCAAAGCCGAGGCCGAGGTGGCGCGTGAGCGCGACGGCGGCTGAGGCGAGCACGCGTAAACGCCAGAAACGCCGGCGCGAGGCGATGGCCTTCGCGGCGTTGGCGGGTCCGAATCTAATCCTGCTCGGCCTGTTTACCTTCCGTCCGATGCTGTACAGCCTGTGGGTGTCGCTGACCTCGTGGAAGCTGCCGGGCAAGGTCCGCGAGTTCATCGGATTCGAGAACTACACGCGCCTCGCCCAAGATCCCGAATTCCTCCGCGTGGTGCTGAATACCGTCTTGTACGCGGTGACCGTCGTCTTCGTCGCGCAAAGTCTCGCCTTCCTGTTGGCGCTGGCGCTGAACCGGCAGCGGCGCGGCGCCGTGGTTTTCCGGTTTTTCGCGTTTACGCCCCACGTGACCCTTGGTGTCGCCGCTGCGATCGCATGGTTGCTCGTGCTCGACCCACAAGCAGGTCCAGCGGCCGGTATCTTTTCGATAGCGGGGGTGGAGGACCTGCGCTGGCTGGAAAACTCGCGGTTGGCGCTCGCGGCCTTGGCGATTGTGGGCGCGTGGAGGGAAATCGGCTTTGCAACCCTGTTCTTCCTTGCCGGACTGCAGGCCTTGCCCCAGGAACCCTATGAAGCTGCTCGGCTCGACGGGATCTCGCCATGGCGAGAGGCACGCTCGCTGACATTGCCCATGATGAGCCCGGTCGTGTTCTTCCTGGCAGTCTCCGGCTTCGTAGCAGCATTCAAGACCTTCGACACCGTAGCGATCATGACCCAAGGCGGGCCGGTGTACCCAGATTCGAGCCTGTTTGTGTACCACCTGTACCGGACAGGATTTCGAGAATTTGAGATCGGATACGCGTCCGCCTTGGCGAATGTGCTGTGGGTCCTGTTGCTGCTGTTCGCCGTAGTGCAGGTGCGCGGCGCGCGGCGCTGGGTGTCGTACGACACATGAGCCGCAAAGCCACCCATAAACGCGATGTGTTTCGCACGGCGTTTCTGTGTTTCGCGTGCGGCCTGTTGGCCTTGCCGTTCTACTGGATGATCGCCACAAGCCTGAAACCCATCGATGCGAATCCAGCCGCCTGGTGGGTATCGCACGCGACGCTGGAACACTACCGCGCCGTATTCGATGCGATTCCGCTCGCGCGAATGTACTTCAACAGCGCGATCACGAGTGTCGCAGCAGCGACCCTGCAAGTAGGGCTGGCGCTGCCGATGGCATACGCCTTCGCGCGGATCGCGTTGCCGGGAACCCGCCTGTTGTTTCTGATCGTGCTCTCGACAATGTTTGTTCCGGATGAAATGAAACTGATACCGAACTTTTTGCTCGTGAGCGATCTTAAATGGACCGATAGCTACGCCGCGCTCATTCTTCCCGTCGCCGCGCATGCTTTTCCGGTTTTTGTGCTGCATGAGCACATCCGCCGATTGCCACGCGAGTTTTTCGAGGCCGGCGCGCTCGACGGCGCGGGTCATTTGCGCATGTTGCGCAGCGTCGTGGTGCCACAGAGCACCGGCGTACTCGCGGCGCTGTGGATGGTTGCGCTCGTATCGCGGTGGGACGACTACCTATGGCCACTCGTCGTCATCGAACGACCGGAGATGCAGACGCTGACAGTAGGTCTGGCCTACCTGAAAAATATGGAATCGGCGGGATTGGAATGGGGGAGACTCATGGCGGCCGCGGTGTTGGCGGCGTTGCCGCTGACGATTGTGTTCGCGTTTGGACAGCGTCTCCTGACGGGCACGGCACCGAACAACCTGTCACGGGTTGAAAAGGACAGTGTGGATTTACGGCAAGATATCCCCACGCAACAAAACACCTTATAAAATTGAGTGTTTTGGGTATTTTTGACGGTGGAAAACGTGGGCGATATGGTGTATAAAATGTGGATTCCTAGGGGGAACGCTCGCTAGATAGGCATGAATGTAGAAGTTAGCGAGAATCGCGCCTTGGGGAAAAACAAAAAAAGACTTGACACCTACGAAATTTAATGCTATCTTCTCGCTGAATAAGTCCCTAATTGGGACTATTAACAGTTTAAACAGAACGCTCGGTGAGCGTTTTTAACGACCTTCTTGGAAGACATTCCCCCAGTCTTCCTTGAGGACCACAGTCAGCAATGACTGGTTCCCACCACCGGCGAGTGCATATTAGGTAGTTCCCCCGCTGCCATGCACTCGCCCCTTTTTTTTGCCTTTTCGAGTGTTTTACCCGTATTAAATTGGCGCTATGGTGTGATTTGGAGGGAGCGCAAACGTTTTAGTAGAGACGGCGGAACTTCTGGCCCTGCAATGGGATAGAACGGGCCAAGGCATCGATTTCTATTGACATTTGTTAACATCTTGACTAAAATACGCTCCGAATTTGGCTGCCTCTCCGGCACCACAGGCGACGGACCCCACGACCGGGGGTCAGTAGACGTTCCCGCCGTCGCATTGACTCGTTTCTCAGGGATTCGTAAGGAAAGCACATATCAATGACCGAACAAGGCATGTCACTAAAATTCAGCGTGAACCTCAGCGTGTTTTCCAACGCCGCGGACAAGTTCTGCCGCGAGGGGTATCGCGACGAGCCGCGCCTGCAGGAAAAAATCTCGGCGGCGTCCAAGCTCAAGGGCATCAAGGCGGTTGAAGTCGAGCAAACCGATATCACGCAGGAATACCCCGCAAAAGAAGTAAAGCGGATCCTGAAGGACTACAACCTGCAGTGCTCGGGCGTGATTGCGAACTTGGCGCGCGATCGCCGGTTTGCGCTCGGCGCCTTCGGCAGCCAGCACCCCAAGACGCGCAACGCCGCGATCGACGAAGGTCGCAAGGCAGTCGACTATGCGCGCGTGCTCGGCACGACCGAAGTGACGCTCAATCTGTTCACGGACGGTTTCGATTATCCGTTCCAGGTGGACTACACGATCCAGTGGAACACGGTGATTTCGTCGATTAAGACAATTGCGAAGTACGCCTCGCCGGACATCAACGTCGCGATCGCCTACAAGCCGCGCGATCCGCGCCAGTCGTTGACGGTCGGCACCGTGGGCAAGTCCCTGTCGTTGTGCCAGGAAATCGCGATGAAGAACGTCGGCGTGTCGATGAACTTCAACCACGCGATGATGGCGGGTGAAAATCCCGGCGACTCGATCGCATTCCTGAGCCGCGCGAACAAACTGTTCAAAATCTACTTCTCCGAAGGCTACGGCCAGGCAGACGACGGCATGATTCCGGGCACCTTGCACATGTGGGAGCTGATGGAGGCGCTGTACTACCTCAAGCTCTTCAAGCACAAGGGCTATGTCGTGCTCGACATCCTGACGAACCGGGTCGAGCCGAGCCATGCGGCGCAGATTGCCATCGGCAACCTGTCCATCCTGTGGAAGAAACTGGAACGCATGGACACCGGCGAAATCCGCCGCGCGCAGAAGACGCTCGACGCCGTCGAGACGCAGAAAATCATCCGCCGCGTGATGCTGCAGGCCTAAGCGCCTGCCGTGTTGAAGGCCCAGGCCTCTCAGCGGTAAATTGATCGGACCGGCCGCGCCGCAGTGCCATGGGCGTTTGGGCCCGCGGGGGCGCGGCGGCGGAGCATATTTATCCACGTCTGTGGCAATACGAATGGTCTGAAGGCGCAGGAACTCAAGCGCCTCGACAAGTTTGCGTCCCGCCGGACCCCGGCCGACTACCTGATTAGCCCCGAACTCGCGCGCGGCCTGACCGAGGTGTCTCTGGACATCCACCGGCAGATCGGCCTGCTCATCGATCGGCGCGGACACGTACGTGAAGCAGTGGTGGGGGACGCGCACCGGATTTTCCTGCCGGATCTCAGCGCATACCGCCAGGGCCGCGATCGTCTGTGCGGCCTACGTCTCGTGCACACCCATTTGCAGGCCGAAGGCCTCGACGACGACGACCTGACCGACTTGGCATTGCTGCGCTTGGATACGGTCGCCGCGATCGAAGTGAAAGAGGACGGTCTGCCAGGCCCCGTACATTCGGCATATCTGCTGCCGAACAACGCGGAAGGTGAACCGTATCGCATTGAGCCGCCGCAGGACGTGCATCGCCTCGCGGACGACTTCACCGAAACGATCAACGCACTCGAGCGCGAGTTCACGCGCGTGCACAAGGGCTACGCCTCGGGCTCGGGCCGCATGCGGGCCGTGGTCGTGCACATCTCCGACGCAAGCCGCACCGGCATGGAAGAGTCCATGGCGGAAATGTGCGAGCTGTGCGAGAGCGCGGGCATTCAGGTCGTGCACCGCGAGATGCAGCGCCGGCGTATCGATCCGAAGTACATCGTCGGTAAGGGCAAGCTGCGCGAAATCGTGATCAAGGCCATGCAAGTGGGGGCCGAGACCATCGTGTTCGACCTAAACATCACGCCGGCGCAGGTGAAGGGCCTGGCGGATGTGACGGACCTGAAAATCCTCGACCGCACGCAGGTCATCCTCGACATCTTTGCGCAACGCGCGGAAACCCGCGAAGGCCAGATCCAGGTCGAGCTGGCGCAGTTGCGCTACACGTTGCCCTTCCTGAGCATGAAACACACCGGCATGTCGCGCCTGACAGGCGGTATCGGCGGCCGCGGTCCCGGTGAAACAAAGCTGGAAATCGATTCGCGCCGCGCGAAGGATCGCATCACGCTGTTGAAGCGTGAAATCGACAAGCTGGGCGAACGTCGCCGCTTGCGGCGCCGGGAACGCACCGAGCGCGAAGTGCCGAGTGTGTCGATCGTCGGCTACACGAACGCCGGCAAATCGACGCTGCTCAACAACCTGACCAAGAGCACCGTGCGCGCGGAGCAGGAAATGTTCGCGACACTGAATCCGGTATCGCGGCGCCTGCGGTTTCCCGAAGAACGCGAGATCATCATCACGGACACCGTAGGCTTCATTCGTAAATTGCCGCCCGAGTTGATGGAGGCGTTCAAAACGACATTCGAAGAAATCGTGCCGTCGTCGCTGCTGCTGCACGTGCTCGATTCGTCGCACCCGGAAGTGGATGACCACTACAAGGAAGTCGTGCGCCTGCTCGGCGAACTCGATCTGGGGCGCAAGGCCGTCGTGGTGCTGCTGAACAAGGCCGACAAGTGCAATCCGGAGACGCTCGAAGCACTGGTGACCAAATACCACGGCATTCCGATTTCCGCGCTCGATCGCGCAACCTTCCATCCCTTGCTTCAGGCCATCGAAAATCACTTCTGGCCGCCCGTGGCGACACTGGCCGGCGCGGACGAACACGATGAGCCTGAAGCCGGCGACATCCGCAGCGCGAGCTAAACGATGAATCGCTTTCGCATTCTTCCTCTCGTGTGTGCAGGCCTGATGCTGGCGGGGTGTGAGGCGCAGGTTTCGGTCGAGGACGCGCGCGCGGCCGCGGCCGAAGCGCAGGTCACCGTGCAGCAAATGCTCGCGCTGCAGCAGCAAGGCAAGGCACAAGAATCCGCGGACGCAGCAAAGCAGGCCGAGTATGCCTTTGCATCCGCACGCGATCGGTTTTTGTCGGCACGCGCCGATCAAAGCAACGACGTCGACCTGCTCATTGAATTCGCGGATGTGTGTGATCGGCTGCGCGACACCGATCTCGCCGGCGAAGCCTTCTTGCGCGCGGCTAAATTGCGCCCCGAAGATGCCACGCTGTGGTACCGCGCGGGCCGGAATTTCGTCGAGGCAGGCGGACGATATCTTGCGCGCGCGGCAGAGCCACTGGATCGCGCCGAGCAACTTGCGCGCTCGAATCCCGGCGCGGTATCGCTGGCAGACATCGAAGCCGCGCGCGGCGACATAAGCTGGAAAGGCGCGGCCTACGACATCGCCGGCAAGCGTTACGCGGCGGCACGCGAGGCGGACCCGGCCAATCCCCGCGCGCTGATGGGAATCGCCAAGGTCGCGCTCGTCAAAGGCGCGCCCACCGAAACCGAAGCCGCCCTCACAGCGCTGCAGACAAGTGGCGCGCAGGTCGACCCCAATGTCGTGGAGGCGCGCCTGCGCGAAGCGTATCTCGTGTATCGGCGAGACCGTCCCGCGGTATCGGAAGATCCCGCCGCGTATCGCGCGCTCGCGGGGATTGCCGTGCGCTGTGGGTTTCTCGACGACGCGCGCATGGAAATCGAGCACGCGCTGAAACTCCACACGGACGATGTGTTCTCACTGAACATGGCGGGTTCGCTGGCGCTGCGCGCGGGAGACACCGAGCGCGCGCGGCAGGTGTTCACGCGCTCGCTCGAACTGCAACCCGATCAGCCGCGCACAAAAGAAGCCCTCGCGGCGTTGTCCGCGCCCACTCCTCCGGCCGGTCAAGGCCAGGGTCCGTTGCGCTAATACTCGCCTGACCCAACAACTGTACAGTTGAGCGCACCGGGGGCGTATCGATTATGCTGGGCGGATGCTGACTAACATTCTTTCCTTCGCTGTTGCCTTGTCGTCTCTGGGCGTCGTGCCCGCCGGAATCCAGACCGAGGTCGTGATCGGTCCGGAGTTCCCCGGCCAATACAAACACCCCGCGTCGTTCACCGAACTCGCAAACGGCGACCTGTACCTCGCGTACTACGGCGGCGGCGGCGAATACGAGGACGAGAGCAAGGTCTGGGGCATGCGCCTAGCCAAAGGCTCGACTAAATGGACCGAGCCGAAGATCATCGCGGATACGCCCTTCCTCGGCGAGGGCAATCCCGTCGTCTGGGAAGCGCCGGACGGCATCGTGTGGCTGTTTTACGTGCAGCGCTACGGCGACACGTGGTCGAGTTCGCGCATCATGGCGAAAATTTCGCGCGATGGCGCGCAGACGTGGAGCGACAACCTCGTCCTGGCGTTTGAGCCCGGCATGATGGTGCGCTCGCGACCGATCGTGTTGAACGACGGCAACTACCTGCTCGGCATTTATCACGAGACCGGCGCAGACCGCGAGATCGTCGGCAAACGGACCTGCTCACTGTTCCTCCGCTATGACCCGAAAACCCACCTGTGGACCGAGAGCGAGCGGATTTATTCGCGCCAAGGGAATCTGCAGCCGTCCGCCGTGCAGATCACGGACGACTACCTCGTGATGTACGCGCGGCGCGGTGGCGGCTACGACCCGACATTTGACGGCTGGCTTGTCCGCGCGGAGTCACACGACGGCGGGCGGACGTGGACGAAGGGAAAGGACTCGGCATTCCCCAATCCAAACGCGGCGACCGACTTCATCAAGCTGCAGAACGGCCACCTGCTGCTCGTATACAACAACAGCATGAACGCGCGCGACCCGCTCACGATTGCAATCTCGACCGACAACGACAAAACCTATCCGCACCGCGTAAATCTCGGCGAGGGGAATTTAGACTTCGCGTACCCTGTTGCATTGCAGACAAGGGATGGCCGCATCCACGTCGTATACACGGCCAACGAGCGCACGACGGTCTATCATTCCGTGTTCGACGAAAAAGTCGTGCTTGAAGCCGGGGCAAAATGAGCAACGGACTGATTATCGCCGCGGAAATCGGCGGCACGAAGTTGCAGGCGGCGCTGGGGCGCTATGACGGCACGATTCTGGCCCGCCGGCGAGGCTCGGTCCCCAAAGGAACCGACGCCGAGGGAATACTCTCGTGGTTTCCCGGTGCCATCGACGAGTTGCGCCACGAGTCCTCGCAGTTCGGCGGGATTATTGAACAAGTCGGCGTAGGCTTCGGTGGCCCGATCGACACGCCGAGCGGGCGCGTGCTGAAGTCACACCAGGTCGGCGGATGGGATGATTTCCCGCTGCGCGTTTGGTTTGAACGCAAGACCGGCTTGCGCACGACCATCGCGAACGACTCGAACGCGGCCGGCTGGGGCGAGTACAAGCGCGGCGCAGGCCGGGGCACGAAGACGTTTTGCTATATGAACGTCGGCAGCGGCATCGGCGGCGCGCTCATTGTCGATGGCAAGCTGCACGACGGCCAGGGCATCGGCGCGTTCGAGATGGGGCACACGCGCATCCCCGACCTCGGCGACGAGCATCACCCCGGCACACCAAAACTCGAAGACCGCTGCAGCGGCTGGGCGCTGGAACATCAGTTCCATGTGCGGCCGCTGAAACTCGGCACGCCGCTGCTGGATCTCGCCGGCGGCCGGCCCGAACACGTCACCGGCGCCATGATCGGCGAAGCCGCGACGCGTGGCGACGACCTCGCGATCGCGGCCATCGATGTGCTCGCGAGGCGACTCGGCTTTGCCATGGCGAACGCGATCACGCTGATTCATCCGGAGCGTTTCGCGGTGGGCGGCGGCGTCGGCCTGCTGGGCGAAGTATTGCTGCGCCCCGTGCGCCAGTATGTAAACGAGTTTGTGTTCGAACCATACCGCGACCGTTATGAAATCGTGTCGGCGGAACTGAACGAAGACGTCGTGCTGGTGGGAGCGCTGCTGCTCGCGAGCGGGGGATAAGCTTGGCGCGGGCACACGATCGAGATGGTGAGCTACGACCGCGGCCTGCGCAACTTGCGCGATCATTCCCGAAGAGCGCTACCACGCCGGCACCGCAGTCCAGGCGCGCTTGTGCATTGAATCCTTGATTGCCACAATGGTGTTTTACAGCAACAACCAACCGGAGGGTGGAGTATGCGTTTGCAATTGATGGGCGTGTGCATCGCGGCAGTGGCCGTGTGCGGCGGAGCGTTTGGCGCGGAGTACACGATCGACCCGGTGCATTCGACCGCGCTGTTCAAAGTGCGCCACCTGGGCGCAAGCTATTCGTACGGGCAATTCACCGACATCGCGGGGACCGTCAACTTTGACGCGGCGAAACCGGAAGCCTCGACGGTTGACGTGACGATTCAGACCGAGAGCGTGAACACCCACAACGAAGCGCGCGATCGTCATTTGAAGGGGCCGGACTTTTTCAATACGAAAGAGTTTCCGACGATGATGTTCAAGAGCACGAGCTGGAAAAAGACCGGCGACAAGAGCTTCGATGTGACCGGCGACCTGCAAATCCTCGGCAAGACCAAGTCGATCACCGTGCCGGTGGACCACATCGGAGACGGCAAAGACCCGCGCGGCAACGAACTGTCCGGCTTCCACGGAAAGTTCACGATCGATCGTACTGAGTTCGGCATGACCTACGGTGTGGCGGAGGAAGGCGGCATTGGCCATTGGATCGAAGTCACGATCTCCGTCGAAGGCCAGAAGAAAAAGTAAGCGCGGCGAGGCGCAGTGAAAGTCTGGACGCCAATCCTCGTTCCGGCAATCATCGCCGGCGTGTTCTTCCTGATGTCGTGGCGCGCGTGGCGGCGAAAATCCGTCCACGCGCGCGGGCATTGGGGCGGTGCGCCTGCGTTTGCGGGCGCGTACTTCGCGGCGCACGTGCTGCTGCTGTCGTGGCCCGCGATGCCGCCGGATCAGTCGGCGGACTGGCAGGCGTGGATCGCGCTCGCGCTGGCCGTCATCGGCGTCACGCAACGCAGTTGGGGCGATCGCTGGTATGCGGTCTGGCCAATCCGGATTGCGGTGTCGGCCGGACTCTGCTACGCGCTGCTGCAGAGCCCAATCGAAAATACGTGGAGCCAGAACGAAATCGTCGCGTGGCTCGGTGGACTCACACTCCTGCTAACCGCCGTCTGGTTTTCGACCGAACGCATCGCGTCCTACCGCGGCGGAGCCTCACTGCCGCTAAGCCTGTGGGCATGGTGCGCGATCGGCGCAGCCACATTTACCATCGCAGGCTCCGGCGTGTTGGGGCAATTGACGGGCGCGCTCGCGGCGGCGTGTGGCGCGGCCGTGGTGCTCGCGTGGTGGGCATCGGGCATCAAATTGAGCGGGGGAGCACTCACGGCGCTCATGCCGCTCTATTTCGGACTCATCCTGCGCTCACACTTCTTCGGCGAGCTGACAATCTGGTCCGCAGCGTTGCTGGCGGGCGCGCCATTCGCACTGTGGTTCGGTGAGCAGCGCAGGTTTCATTTCAATCGACCATGGAAATCCGCACTCGTGCGCATGGCGGCGGTCGCCGTGCCCGCGCTGATCGCGCTCGGCATCGAGGCCTGGCTTAAATCGACCGAAGAACCTATGTATTAGTAGGGGCGGGGCCCTGTCCCCGCCCAGCGCTCGCAACAGATTCAGGGCGGCCTACGTTCGTTGCGAACGCGCGCGTGAACGCATCGCCAACGCGCTCCACCGACGGCGGCGTGCCGAGCAACTGCTTCAGCGATCTCACCGGTTTGTCCGCGATGCCGCAGGGAACGATGAGTTGCCAATGCGTCATGTCCGGCGCGACGTTGATCGCCGTGCCGTGGAACGTGACACCACGGTAAACGCCGACACCAATCGCGGCCACCTTTGCGCCGTTTACCCACACACCCGTGTAGCCTTCGAGGCGTCCGCCTTCGACCCCGAATTCCGCGAGCGTGTCGATGACCGCCTGTTCCAACAAGCGCAGATAGCCCGTGATGGAGAGTCCGCGACGCTCGATGTGGACGATCGGATACGCGACGAGTTGGCCGGGGCCGTGATACGTCACGTCGCCGCCGCGATCCGTTTCGGCGACCGCGACACCGCGCTGCGCGAGCAATTCCGGCGCAAGCAGCAGATTCGACCTATGCGCGTTTCGACCGAGCGTAATCACCGGAGCATGCTCGAGGAGAAAAATCGCCTCGGGCAACTCGCCGGTCTCGACGGCCGCGCGCCGGGCACGCTGCAGCGAGAGGGCGTCGGCATATGGAATGCCTGCACCGAGGCGGATGGTTTCTATGGCATTGGGCGGCAACATGGCCCGTAATTATCGCAAATTCGCAGGTTTGCGGGGCTGGCAAAACTGGTACAATTCCTGCCGAGGATTTTGCATGCGTTCGCGTCGCGCGAAAATCGCCACTTGGTTCGTCTTGGCCGCACTGATGGTGCCGGCCTTGGGTTCGGCCAGTTTGGACGCGTGCATCGCCGCCTGCTCAGGCGGATTCCCCGGTGAAGACGCCCAGTGCGTGCTGACAGCCCGCGAAACCTGCCACCCGGTAAAGGTCGCGGTATCCAGTAGCTGTTGCGCCGAAAAAGAAGCGACACCGCAGTCGTCCACCATGGCCGGGCACTCCGACGGCGGCGGATGCACCTGCCCGATGTGCAGCATGGCGCCGTCCCGCTACTTCACGGATCAGGCGCCGGTGAAATTGCCGCCGACGGCCAAGATGATTGTGCCGGCGGCCGTCCTTTTTGCTCCCGACACCACGTCCTTCGTCCAGGCGGACGAGGCGCGGTGCGCGCGCATACCCACGGGACTCACCCGGGCGCAGCTCTGCGTTTATCAATGCTGATCGTTGCGATCGACCTCAACTCTGTTTGAAATTAGTTGAAGTTCATCACAACGAGGAAATACACACCATGAATCCCATTATGATCTCGAGCCTCCTGGCGGTAATTTCGGGCGCACCGGTTGCGCATGCGGAAGGGTGCTGCAGCTCGCCGGAGTGCTGCGCGTCGGGCGGCGGTTGCTGCGACTAATCCGCAGCAAGTGAACGAGTAACCATCACGGACTTGGAGGCCGCGGGAGCGATCCCGCGGCCTTTCTCATTTACCCCTCGACGACGAGGTCGTAAAGCATGGTAGGGGAGACTTCGGTGAGCGAGTCGACGATGCGATCCGCGTCGCGAAGCTGCTCACCGGGGTACGTGTTGGTGACCGCGATGCAGCGCATGTGCGCCGCCTTCGCGGAGGCGACACCGGCGATGGAGTCCTCAATGACGACGCACTGCGTGGGGAACAAACGCAGGCGCGACGCCGCGCGCAGGTAGATTTCAGGATCCGGCTTCGCGTTCTTGATGTCGTCGCCCGTGAGCCACACGGCAAAGAGCGCCGGATCGAGGCCGGCTTTCGCAATCGTCGCGCGCGAACGCTCGCGTCCGCTGCCCGTCGCGAGGCCGATGCGCCAATCGCGATCGGCCGCCATGGTGGTCATGATTTCTTTCACGCCCGGATATCGCAATTCGCCGGAGGCGTCCATCTCGGCCAGGAAATGCTTGCGGTGGGCCGTCATGGCCTCGTCGAGATCGACTTTCAGCTTGTACTTGTCCGCCAACCCAAGCACGTGCTTCTTGTGCGTGCCGCCGGTGTAGGCGAGGTGCTCTTCAAGCGGAATCTCGACGCCGTACAGTTCGCGAAACGCCGCCGTCGCCGCGCGTGCGCTGATAGGCTCCGTGTCGGCGATGACGCCGTCCACATCGAAGATGAGCGCGTAAGGCATAGGCGCGCTCGCGCGTCAGACCTTCGCTTCGTTGTAGAGATTCATCGCGTCAAGGATTGCGTCCTCGCTCGCTTCAACGGTGACCGGTTCCTCGCAGACCTTCATCGCGTTCGAGGGGTCCTTGAGTCCGTGTCCCGTGAGCACACACACGACGCGAATTTTGTTGCCGTGGTACGGGCGCACGTCGTCGAAGAAACCGGCTTCGGAAAGCTTGAAGAGACCGGCAACCGAGGCCGCGCTGGCCGGTTCGCAGAAGACGCCCTCGGTGGCCGCCAGGCTGCGCCACGCGCGGCGAATCTGCGGGTCGGAAACCATGCCGATCACGCCGTTGGACTCGTCGCGCGCCTTCACGGCCTTGTCCCAGCTCGCGGGATTGCCGATGCGGATGGCGGTCGCGAAGGTGCGCGGCTCTTCAACCGGATGCCCGAGCACAATCGGCGCGGCGCCTTCGGCCTGGAAACCGATCATGCGCGGCAGATTTTCGGATTTGCCGGCAGCGTGGTATTCCTTGTAGCCCATCCAGTACGCCGTGATGTTGCCGGCGTTGCCGACCGGGACCGAATGAAAATCCGGCGCGATGCCGTTGAAGTCGTCGCAAATTTCGAAGGCGCCGGTCTTCTGGCCCTGCAGGCGATACGGGTTCACCGAATTCACCAGCGCGATCGGGTGCTTCTTCGTAATGGCGCGCGTGAGTTCGAGCGCCTTGTCGAAATTTCCTTCGACTTGCAACACCCGCGCGCCGTGGATCATGGCCTGCGAGAGCTTGCCCTTGGAAATTTTGCCTTTCGGGATCAGCACCACACACTGCAGGCCCGCGCGCGCGGCATACGCCGCGGCCGAGGCCGAGGTGTTGCCCGTGGACGCGCACATGATGGCCTTATAGCCCTCGTGCAGCGTCATCGTGACCGCCGTCGTCATGCCGCGATCCTTGAACGAGCCGGTCGGGTTCAGGCCTTCGTACTTCAGCCACAGGTCGAGCTTCGGGTGGATGCGCTCGGCCAGCGTCGGCGCCTGAATCAACGGCGTGGAGCCTTCGTTCAGCGACACAATCCGCGCGCCGCGCGGGAGATCGATCAGGTCCCGGTATCGTTCAATCAAACCAACTCGCGGCATTGCTTACTCCGAAAGCACACGCATCACGTGCGTGGGTTGCAAGATGACATCGAGGGCGTCAATTCGAGCCAGAGCGGCCCGCAGGTTCGATTCTAGCGCGTTGTGGGTCATGATGACCACATGCACGGAATTCTCGCCGTGCGGGTCCTTTTGCGAGCAGGACGCGATGCTGACCTTGCTCTCGCCGAGAATCGTGCAGATACGCCCCAGCACGCCCGTCTGGTCGGCGGTCGTGAAGCGCAGGTAATACTCGCCCTCGTGCTGGCCGATGGGGCACAGCTTGCGCGCCTCGTCGTAGCGGAACGGCGGGGGCGGCGGTCCACCCGCGCGCCGGGCAATGTCGGCGATGTCCGCGCACACGGCACTCGCCGTTGGCATACGGCCCGCGCCGCGGCCGTAATAGAGCGTCGCGTCGGCGAGATCGGCCTGGACGTAAATCGCGTTAAATTCGTTGCGCACCGACGCGAGCAGGTGATCTTCCGGCACAAGCGTCGGATGCACACGCGCGTCGATCGCGCCATCGGCATCGCGCACGACGGCGAGCAACTTAATGAGGTAACCCATCTCGCGCGCGTCGGCAATGTCGCCGGCCGTAATCTTTGTGATGCCTTCGACGGGGATATCGCCGATCTTCACGTCGGTGTTGAAGCACAACGACGCAATGATCTGGCACTTGTGCGCCGTGTCGTGGCCGAGCACGTCGAGATCCGGCGGCGTTTCGGCGAAGCCCTTGGCCTGCGCCTGCTTGAGAACGTCGTCAAAGCTCAGGCCTTCGTAGGTCATGCGGCTCAGGATATAGTTGCAGGTGCCGTTCAGGATGCCGTAGATGGACCGAATGCGGTTCGCGGCGAGACCTTCGCGCAGCGCCTTGATGATGGGAATCGTGCCGGCAACCGCGGCTTCGTAGCGCAGGTCGACGCCGTTGTCGGTAGCGGCCTTCGTGAGTTCGGTGCCGTGCATCGCGAGCAGCATCTTGTTCGCGGTCACCACGTGCTTCTTCGCGCGCAGAGCCTTCAGGATAAAGGTCTTCGCGGGTTCCTGGCCGCCGATGAGTTCGCAAATGACGTGAATGTTCGGGTTGGCGCAGAGCGAATCGATGTCTTTCGTCACCGTAACGCCCGTAAGCGGGAGGTCTTTCAGGTTTTTCTCGTTGACCTCGCAGACGTGCGTGAGGCGAATGTCATGGCCGACCTTCGCGCGCAACACGTCGCCGTTTTCCACCAGCGCGCGAATCACGCCGCCGCCGACAGTCCCCGCACCAATTACCGCCACATTCAATTGCATGCTGACCAACCCTTCCCTGCGTTTTCGTCAATCTTTCGGAAAAATATCAGAAGCGGCGCACTCAATCCGGCGTTTCAAGGATGCACAGCGCGTCGCCGACGTGGATTTTGTCGCCTTCGCCGACCAGCGTGCGCGCGAGCGTGCCGGGGCGGGGACAAGGCAACGTGAAGGCGGCCTTGTCCGTCGTGAGTTCGAGGAGATCGTCGCCTTCGCGCAAAGCCTGGCCCGGCGTGGCCAGCCAACCGGAAACCGTGACCGCCTGCACGGAATCTTCGCCGAGGTCGGGGAGCGTGACGTTGATCTGCATGGCGACCCCTTAGCTCGCCGCCGTAATAGGCAGCGCGAATTTGCGTCGCGCAAGGTCGGATTCGAGGATTTCTTCGGAGCGGTACGAGGAACGCACGAAAGGACCGGCAACAGCGAACTCGAAGCCAATCTCATACGCCGCCGCTTCATACTCGCAGAAGCGATCGGGGTGGACAAACTCCTGGACTTCCGCCTGGCGCAGCGTGGGGCGGAGGTACTGCCCGATGCAGACGGCTTCGCAGCCGGACTCGCGCAAATCGCGAAGCGTCGCAACGACTTCGTCCGGCGTCTCGCCGTGGCCCACCATGAGCGCGGACTTGATCACCGCGCGGGGCGACTCTTCTGCCGCCATCGCAAGCACGCCGAGCGCGCGGCGGTACTCGAACCGGCGGTCGCGAACTTTGGGATACAACCGCTCGACCGTCTCGATGTTGTGGCAAAAAACTTCGGGCGCCGCATCGAGCACGGTGCGGATCGCGGGACGATCGCCGCTAAAGTCGGATACAAGAATTTCCACACTCGTGCCCGGATTATGCACATGGATCGCGCGGATCGTGGCCGCAATATGTCCCGCACCGCCGTCCGGCAGATCGTCGCGCACAACAGTCGTCACCACGGCGTGTTTGAGGCCCATTTTCTGGACCGCCACCGCGACGTGCAGCGGCTCTTCGGGGTCATCAAATTCCGGCTTGCCACTGGGCACCGAGCAGAACGTGCAATTGCGCGAGCAGGTGTTCCCGAGCACCATGACGGTGGCCGTGCCCTTGGCCCAGCACTCGCCCACATTGGGGCATTGCGCGCTCTGGCAAACCGTGTGCAGCCGCAGCGACGCAATCGTTTCCTTGGTCTGGCCGAACACGTCGCCCGAGGGCCACGGACGGCGAAGCCAATCTGGAAACTGGGAAGGCATGGGGGTGATACCCGATACAGAACTGAAAAATGACAAATTTCTCGGATTGAGCCTCAGTATAGCATCGGGCGCGGGCGGGCCGCGACTTCAGCGCGGAAATTTCCCAAAAACACGCTTCGCCGCGCACGTGAAAGCTGCTACTATTGCGGGAGTGGGATGCCAGTCCCTTGGGGAGTGCCGCCGCCGTATGCAACGTGTAGTTCGTCCTCTCACCACGGCGCTCGCCGTTGTACTCGTTTTCGTTTCTCTCGTCGCCTCCGCACAAGACATTCCCTTGCACTACTACAACGGAAAAATCCGCGTCGATCTCGTCGCCTCGCCAAACGAAGTGGCCGTGATTGCGGACAAGGGCGAGCAGGTGGGCTTACAGGGACTCGCAGGCCTCGCGCCCGCCGCACAGACGAACCTCTCGCGCAACGGCAACATCGCCGTGATGTCGTTTTCTGGACCGGCGGCCACGCGTGCAGATATCGCCGCGCGCGGCAAAGGATTGCAAGGGCTGGGCGGCAGCGTTGTGGCGGTGGCTTACCTGCGCGAAGGCCGACGCAACGCCGATGATCGTATCTTCATCCCGCGCCGTTTTAGCCTGCAGCCCAAACCCGGCGTGCGCATGGGCGATCTCGCGCAGTCCTATGGTCTTCGTGTCGTGGAGGAAGTCTCCTTCGCGCGCAACACCTACATCGTTGAGCCGATATCCACCGATCTATTCGCCGGGCTAGACGCCGCCAACGCCATTTTTGAAGGTGGCCAGGCACGCTTCGCGACGCCCCTGGTGCGGCATCAACAAGCGAAACGCCTGATCCCGAATGACCCGTTTTTCACGCAACAATGGCATCTGCGCAACACCGGCCAGCCTTCCGGCGGCGTGGCCGGCAACGACGTGAACATCACCGGCGCGTGGGACACCGTGACCGGCGACGGTGTAAATATCGCAATCACCGATTCGGGCGTGCAGTGGTTCCACGTCGACCTCACCGACAACGCGCGCACCGACATCGATATCGACATCAATGACGGAGACAACGACCCTGCGCCGCAGTTCGACTCGCACGGCACCAGTTGCGCCGGCATGGCGGCCGGGGTGGGACAGAACAGCATCGGGATCACGGGCGCGGCGTTTGAGGCGGGCATCGTGGGCATTCGCCTGATCGAAGGTCCGTCGAGCGACCTCGACGAAGCGAACGCCATGAATCATCAGGCGAATGAATCGAACCCCGCGAACTACGTGCACATCAACAGCAACTCGTGGGGCCCGTCGGACAACGGCCAGAATCTCACGACCTTTGGTCCGCTCACCGAAGCAGCGTTTATCAACGGCGTCACCAACGGCCGCGGCGGGCGCGGCATCGTGTACGTGTGGGCGGGCGGCAACGGCCGGCAAAGCAATGACAACGCAAACTACGATGGCTACGCGTCGAGTCGCTATACCATCGCCGTCGGCGCGACGGGTTCCAACGGCGTCGTCTCGTACTACAGCGAATCGGGCGCGTCGCTGCTTGTGAATGCGCCGTCGTCTTACTCCGGCGGCGGCACCACGACAACAGACTTCATGAACGGCGGCGACCTGGGCTCGCACTACACCAGCGGCTTCGGCGGCACAAGCTCGGCGGCGCCGCTCGTCGCGGGCGTCGTGGCGCTGGTGCTCGAAGCGAACCCAACCCTGTCCTGGCGCGACGTGCAGCACATCCTGGTCAACACCGCGACCCGGAACGACCCCGGCAACGCCGGGTGGCTCGAAAACGGCGCAGGCTTCTTCTTCAACCACAGCTACGGCTTTGGGCGGGTGAACGCCACCGCTGCCGTGGCCGCCGCGCAGGGCTGGAGCAACCTTCCCGATGCGGTGATGCCGGTCTCCGAAACCCAGAACGTGGGCCTGGCAATTCCGGACAACAACAGCACGGGGGTGTCCAGCAATATCGTCGTATCGGGCGTAGACCCGAGCTTCTTTACCGAGCACGTCGAAGTGCACTTCACAGCAGCCCACACGGCCCGCGGGCAGTTGCAAGTCGTGCTCACCGCGCCGTCGGGCTATCAATCGGTGTTAGCCAACACCCGCGCCGACTTGAACGACAACTACGTGGACTGGATGTTCACCTCCGTGGCCCATTGGGGCGAAGACCCGAACGGAACGTGGACGTTGACCGTGCGCGACCTTACCAATGGCCAGACAGGGATCTTCAATTCGTGGTCGCTCGACATCCATGGATACTTCACGAACCCGTTTATCGGCGATCAAGACCAAGACCTCCTGCTGGATATCTATGAGGACGACACAGGATTCTTCCTGGATGACACCCACACCGGTACCGATCCCAACTTCATGGATACGGACGGCGATGGTGTAATCGACGGGACAGAAGTGGAGTTGGGGACCGATCCGAACAACCCCTTCGATTTCCCATTGCTTCCTGCGGTAACACCGTGGGGATTGGCTACATTGGCCGGAGCTATCCTGCTGGTAAGCGGGATCGCCCTAAAACGCAATAAACGTTTCTCCTGAAACAGCCTGAAACGTTTTTGACCGTCGGTTCTTTATCGATTTTCGGTCTACGCCGTGAGCATTCCGGCGCTCAGGTATGCTAGTATCGCTTGGGGCGCGTGTAACACGCGCGGGGCGCGGGCGAGATGTGCCGCCTGGCCGTTCGGGGTGCTTCCGTAGTCCGCACCCCACGAGGGGGATACAGTCGATGAGCGATGCAACGACAGGTATGTCTGGGGCGCTCGGGGGCGATGCCAATAAAAAAGGCGGAAGCCTTTTTGGCCGGTTCGGCGCAAAGCTGAACGACGCCGTCCAACAGGGACGGGCAGACGACCCCATCCGGCGACCCGCCGACAACCTCGCCAAGGAAGCCGCGATTCCCGCCGACGACATGGCCGTACGCCAGGGTCAATCGGTCGTCACCACCCAACGCATGATTGTGCCCGACGGCGTCGTCATTGAAGGCGCCATGTCGAGCGGTTCGGATACTCAAATTGCCGGGCGCGTGGATGGCGACGTACGCGTCGATGCCCGTCTGGCGCTCGAACAATCCGCCATTGTCAAAGGCAAGGTGCGCGCGGCGAGCTGCAGCGTGCGCGGCAAAGTGATGGGGGACGTCGAAAGCCAACAGGACCTGACCATTGGCGAGACAGGCGTTGTAAACGCCGACGCCATTGCCGGCAAAGACATGGTTATCGCGGGCGAAATCAACGGCAACGTCAAATGCGGCGGGCGGTTACGGCTCACGCCGACAGGCCGTCTGACCGGGAATATTCGCGCGCGGACCATAGTTCTCGAAGAAGGTGCGCAATTTAACGGCGCGTGCAATATGACGAAACCGACCGGGGCCAAAACGGATTCTAAGTAAGAGCCCCGCGCGATGCTGCATATGGCGCTGGAAGGAGTGCTGTTTCCGTGATGCCGTTTTTCGATCCGACAATGATTTTGCTGTTGCCGGCGATTCTTCTCACCATCTGGGCGCAGTCTCAGGTGCATTCCGCCTATGGCCGATTCTCGAAGGTGCTGAACCGCCGCGGTTTGACCGGTGCCGAAGTCGCCGAAGCGATCTTGCGCGACGAAGGCATCGCGCTGACCAATAACCCGGACCATCACGGCGGGCCGGCCGTCGGCCTTGAGCCGGTGCACGGCCACCTGACCGATCACTACGATCCCCGCGCGCGCATGCTGCGCCTCTCCGAAGAGGTGTACCACGGCACCAGCGTGGCGGCACTCGGCATCGCGGCACACGAAGTGGGCCACGCCATCCAGCACGCGCGCCTGTACGCGCCCCTGACGCTGCGCAATGTCGTGTACCCGATGTGCAATCTGGGCACGGTGGCGGCGTGGCCGTTGTTCTTCATCGGATTGATCATGAGCGCGCCGATACTGCTCAAGGTGGGCATCATCCTGTTCGCGCTGGCCGTGTTCTTTACCGTGCTGACGCTGCCGGTGGAATTCAACGCCAGCTCGCGCGCGATGCGTGCGCTCGCGCACGGCGGTTATTTGACGGACGAGGAACTGAGCGGTGCCCGCAAGGTGCTGAACGCAGCCGCGCTGACCTATGTCGCCGCGGCCGCAGTCTCAATCATGCACCTCGTGCGCATGCTGATCCTCGCGAACAACCGGCGCTGATGCGGCCGGCGCGGCCTTACATTCGCCAAACCACCCTCGCCGCGATCCTCCTGTTTTCTCCGCTGCTGGCCCACGCAAGCAGCGATTCCCCCGGCAAGTCCACCAAGGTGCGCTGCGAAGGCCGCGCCGCCGGCACAAACCTCGCCGCGCGCGACGCCGCCGTGCTCGATGCCAAGCGCAATGCCGTGTGGATGTGGCTCGAAATGGAATTCGGCGAAGCGCCGGGGGACGAGTTCAAACCGCTGCTGGATTTCCTGGACGTGTATGTCGCGTCGTCGCGCTCGCTCGGCGTGCACACCGAAAGCGGGTACACCGTCGCGGAATTGGAAGTCTATCTCTTCGAATGGCCGTTGCGGGCGGATGCCGCGGCCTTGCTGTTCCGGCTGCGTCCGGAGCCTCCGCGCATCGCGTTCTTGTGCATTGAATCCGACGCGGCTTCCAACTCGCGCAAGTTCCAAAGCCAGACGCGCGTAGCGCCGTTGTTCGCCAAGGCCTTCCAGGAAAAAGGAATCACGATTCTCGATCCCGCGCAGGCACAAGGCGAGTACTCCGAACGCGAACTGATCACCATTGCGGGTTCCGGCGATGCCGCCCTCGCACGATACGGCGTGGAAGTCGGCGCGGACGCCGTGATTCTGGTCGATACCGCGCTCAGCGCGGAGAAGTCCGGCGTGGGACGCGATTCGCTGCGCGCGAAATCGATCGTGACGGTGCGCGTGGTGAGTACGGTGGACGGCCGCCTGTTTTACGATGCGCGCAGCAATGCCGAGATCGATTGTGTGGCCGCCGAACAAGGATATGAATTCACCTTGCCCGATGCCGTGTATAAAGTGCGCGATCAGGTCCTCGCCGGAGCGATTCTCGCCGCGCACCGCGCCTCCGGACCGCAGGTGCGGCTGACAATCGAAGGCGTGGGGGACTACCTCCTCGCGGAGCGCTACGCGAAACTCCTCCGCACGGCCGACGGAACAAGCGGCGTGCAGGTGGTCAGCGTGCGCGGCGGCGCGGCGCTGTTGCACTTCGCCTACGATGGCCGCATGGCGGCGCTGGTGGACTTCCTGCAGGCGGGCACGACCGATCTGCCCCGGCTAGAGGTCAGTCGCGTCGTCGGCTCCGACATGCACTTGCGGGCGCTGCCCTAAATCGCGCATTCAGGCGGGTTTGGGTCTACTGCGCCCGCCCGGCTAAAATCTCCCCGGCGGCCACCTTGCACGGCCGAAGACGGTATCCACCACCCAGCCGAATGCCTCAAATCAGTGTCGTCACCAGCCTGTACCGCGTCGCTCCGTACATTCAGGAATTTTACGAGCGCTCCCGCGCGGCGCTGACACAGGTTCCGGGCGAACACGAGTTTGTATTCGTGGACGACGGCTCTCCCGACGAAAGCCGCGCGATTGTGCTCGGCTTGATCGCGCAAGACCCGCGCGTGCGGCTGGTCGAGTTGTCGCGCAACTTCGGACAGCACCGCGCGCTCTGGATCGGCCTGCAGCAGGCACGGGGCGAATTAATCTTCATGATCGACGCCGACTTGGAAGAAGACCCGGCGCTGGTCACCAAGTTCTACGCCCTGATGCAAGAAAAGCCAGGCGAGCTGGACATGGTCTACGGCGTGATGGAAGCGCGCAAAGGCGATGCGACCGAGCGCCTGGGCGGCACTATTTTTTATTCGCTCATGAACCGCTTGTCCGAGGTCACCATTCCGCGCAACGTGATGAATGCACGCCTGATGACGCGGGCCTATGTCGACAATCTGCTTCAGTTCGGTGACGCGCAACCCTTCCTCGGCGTGCTGATGGAACTAAACGGGTTCCGCCAGCGCGCGGTCACCTGCGCAAAAGCCTCGCGCGAGGGAACGTCCTACACCTTCCGTCGCAAACTACGCCTCGCGTTGGACGCGGTGTTCGCCTCGAGCACAAAACCACTCACGTGGATTGTGTGGGTGGGGATTTGGGTCGCGGCGCTGGGCGTGGCCGGAATCATCGGCACGATCATGGGCGAGGGAGGCGCGGCGCCCATGGCGCTCGCGTCGGTGTGGTTCATCGGCGGACTCGTCTTGATCGCTATCGGCACCGTTGGCGCCTATGTCGGGCGTGTGCTCGCGCAGACGCGCGGACGACCAGTCGCGATCGTCCGAGAGATTCACGAAGCGCCCCGCAAATGACCACACCGGGTCGAACCTTGAACGTGCTCGTGCTGGCCTGCGGCGGCAACGTAGGCCACGGCATCCTTAAAGCGTTGGCGCAAAGTGATCTATCCGTGCGCGTGGTCGGCGCAGACGTGTCGATCGACAAAGCGGGACTGTACACCGTGGATCGCGCATACGTGTCGCCCTGGGCGACCGATCCGGGTTTCCTCGACTGGTTGTTGAACCTGTGCCGCGACGAGAAAATCGATGCCGTGATCGGCAGCGCGGAGCCGATCCTGAAAATTCTTTCGATTGAGCAGGACCGTATACGCAAAGAAACTGGCGCGATCTGCATCGTGACGTCCGCCGAAACTTTCCGCATTGGCGACGACAAGCTCGCAACCTCGCACTGGCTCGAGAAACACGGTTTTCCCGCGCCGGCCTACGCCGATTCGGCGGATGTGGACGCGATGGCAGCGCTGGCCAGAAACCACCGCTTTCCATTGATTGCCAAGCCGCGCTCCGGTGGCGGATCGCGCGGGCAGTTGCGGGTCGATCATCCGGCCGAACTCGAACTCTTGAGCGGTCGCCCGGGATATGTCGTGCAGCAGTACGTTGGCGACGATAGCACCGAATTCACAGTAGGCACGTTTTCAGATCGTTCCGGCCACCTCCGCGGCACGATCGTGATGCGCCGCGAATTGCAACACGGCACGACCGTGTGGGTCGAAGCGGGGGAGTACCCCGAAGTGCGCGCTGCGGCGGAACGTATCGTGACCGCGCTGAAACCCATCGGCCCGTGCAACACGCAATTCCGCATGCACGAGGGCGAGGCCTGCTGCTTCGAGTTCCAGGTGCGCTTCTCCGGCACGACGCCGCTGCGCACGCGCATGGGATTCAAGGAAGTCGACGCTGCGCTGCGGCATTTTGTGCTGGGTGAGGAAATACAGAACATGCCGCGCATCGTTGAAGGGTGCGTCGCGCGTTATTGGAACGAAGTGTATATCGATCCCCGTGCCGTAGCGGAGTTGCGCGCGACGGGCCAGCTCAAGAACCCGCCGGCATTTCAGCCGCGTGCAGAAGATTACGGAGTCCGGCCATGCGGGTCCTCGTAACGGGGGCATCCGGGCACGTGGGAAGTGCAACGGCGCGCGCATTGGCCGAAGCCGGGCACGAGGTTATCGGCGTAGGCCGCAGCGAGGCGCCCAGTCATGTGGCGCACTGGGTAAAGGCCGACCTCCGCGATGCCGAATTGGCCGAGCTAATACACTGCGCCGTGGGTCCATGCAGCGCGATCGTCCACGCCGGTGCGTGCATCGATTTCGCGCCCGACAACCCAGACGTCGTGCGCGCGAACTGCGGCGGAACGCACGCCCTGCTGACACTCGCGCGCCGCTGGAAAAACATTCCGTTTGTGTTCATTTCCAGCATCGGCGTGATCGGCGCTCCGCGGGTGCATCCCATTACAGAAACACATCCGCCGGCACCCGGATCTGTCTACGCGGCATCCAAACTGTTTGGCGAGGAGTTGGTCCGCATGTACGCTGAATCCGGCGCGTCGGCGGTCAGTTTGCGACTAACCTCGCCGATCGGGCCCGGCCTCCGCGCACGCAGGATTTTTTCGATCTTCGTCGAGGCGGCATTGCGCGGAGAGACCCTGCGCGTATCGGAGCCGTACCGGCAACAGGACTACGTCGATGTGCGCGACGCGGCGGCGGGCATCGTCGCGTGCCTTAATGCGCGTATTCGCGGGATATTTAATCTGGCAAGCGGGACGCCCGTCAGCAACCAGACGCTCGCCGAGCGCGTGCTAGCCGCGCTTGAGTCGACCTCCGCCATTGAGTTGGCGACTGCCAATAACGCCTCGTCCCTCGTTTGGGACGTCTCGATCGACGCAGCATCGGCCGCGTTTGGTTATCGCCCGCGATTCACGTTGGAAAATTCCACGCAGGCACTGGCGGACGAACTGCGCAAAGCGGCGCGCGCATGAGCGGGGCGTGCATCGCCTGTGGCGGCGGGTTACGGTTCTTCGGTCCGCGCGCTCAGTACTCGTATTTTGAGTGCGTTCAGTGTGGCACGATCCAGTTGTCGCCGGTGCCATCGGGCGAAGAACTCGCGCGCGCGTACCGCGAGGACTACGTGCACGCCGAACACATCACCTCCGACCCACAACGCAGCCGCACTTCTACGCGCACGCTCCATGAAGCCTTGGTGAAGACATTGCAGCGTCACGGCGCGCAGGGTCGCGTGCTGGATTACGGCGCAGGATGGGGGGGACTGGTGCTTCGGCTGCGCGATGCGGGTTTCAATCCGATTGGCTACGACCTGTCCGAGGACATGGTGAAATTCTGTCAGGCCGAGGGCTTGCCGATGCACTTTGGCGATATCGGCGCAGTTACAGAACGCGATTTCGATGCAATTGTACTCGCGTCCGTGTTTGAGCACCTGAACGACCCGGATGGCTGGCTACGCACGGCGAGCGAACGATTAAAACCGGGTGCACTATTCGTGACCACGCAACCAACGGCGCCCTTCGCGCACACCGTGGGCAGCATCGTGCGACTGGGCCTGCGGCACGTGCCACTGCCGGGATTGCACCGCATTTTCTTCCCGCCCTGGCACATTGCGCTATATTCGCTGGCGGGCATGCAGCAAGTGGTCGAGCGCGCGGGGTTTGAATGCCTCGAAATCACCGGCGCACCGCAACAGCGCGATCCAGGCGTGACGGGATGGATTCAACGAGGCCTGGAAACCTTCAACCAGCTGGGCCGGGCGGCAACAGGATTGCGCTGGCCATTTTTCACCGGCCACATCTTTGTGTTTCGGAAGCGCTGAGAGGATTACGCGGGGCGGGCGAGCTTGCGGCGGCCGCGCGGGGCCTTCTGGAACTTGCCGGCCTTGATGTAGCGCGCGCAGACGCGGACCGTCTTCACGGTGCCGTCGGCATCGACGATGCGAATCTTCTGCAGGTTCGGGCGCCACTGGCGGCTGTTGATGCCGGTGACTTTCTGACCCACGCCGCCTTCCTTCTTGGCCTTACCGCGACGGACGATTTTCTTGCCGTAGTGAATACCCTTGCCGCTGTACTCGCACTTGCGTGACATGACTCTATCCTCGCGTCGTTTTCGTGGGTTACCGAACGAATGGTATACTGGGTAACTTCAAGAGGGGCAAAGAGTAACACACGGTCGCGGGGTAGTTCAACCCGGCAACGGCGGGGGAGTGAGGCACCGGCAATGACGCTCGGAACGCCCAGATTGGCCGTAATCGGCCTGCTGCTGGTCGCGGCGGGCTGCGCGGGCCTTGGCGAGCGCGTCGGCCGGGCGCCGTTGCCCGAGGGCGCACCGTCGGCCGAGACCGTGCTGCGCGATCTCGCTGCGAACGACGCGCGCATCCAGAGCTTTCGCGCCGCGGGCACCTTCGTGCTGGAGTCGCCGGAATTCGATGGCGTGCGCCGGTTCCGCGGCAGCATCCGCTTCCGCCGGCCGGAAGATTTGTATGTGCAGGGCAACCACCGGCTGACGAATGTGCCGGTGTTCAAGCTGGCGTGCGTGGGCCAGGAATTCCTGATGGAGTTTCCCGGCAGTCTGGATCAAAGTTTCTATCAAGTGGAAGGCGAGACTTTTGAGGACGTGCCGTTCTCGGTGTCGCCGTCGGACATCGCGCGGGAGATGTTTTTCCCCGAGAGCTGGAGCACCATGAAGCGGCGCGACGCGCGCGTGACGGCCTATGACCCGGCGAACGCGACGGCCACGATCTCCGTGGGCGGTGGCGATCGACCGCGGCGCATGCTTGAGGTGGTGCAGGTGAGCGAGACCAACCCGCGCTGGGTGATTCAGAAAAACACGCGGCTCACCGATGAAGGTGAGGTGCTGGCAGTTACAATTTTAAGCGAATACAACGACGTCGACGGCGCGCTGTTTCCGACGTCCGTTGATGCGCTGTTCCCGACGGAAGAAACGCGAATGACATTTACGATGCGCAACGTTCGATTGAACGTCGAAGTGCCGGAAGAGACCTTCAACATCCGTGAGCGCGCCGAGGAACTGCAACTGACCGAACGACAGGCAAATCGATGAGCACCGAACCAACCACAGACGCCGCCGCGACACCGGGTCTCGATTTGGTGGGTATGCTGCCCGCCGAAATCGCAGAGGCCTTCGGCCTGCAGGCCTTCCAGGGCAAGCAGATTTTCCGATGGATTCACCAGAAAAAAGTCTTCGACTTTACCGCGATGACGGATCTATCGAAGGCGATCCGCGAGAAACTCGCCTCCGTCAAAGTCACGCGCCTGAAACTGGCGCGGATGGCGGTCTCGTCCAACACGGAGACCCGCAAGGCGTTGCTCGAATTGGCGGACGGCGAGACCGTGGAAGCCGTGCTGATTCCCGCGCGCGATCGCGTGACGCTGTGCCTATCCACCCAGGTCGGCTGCGCCGTGAAGTGCAGCTTCTGCGCGACAGGTCTCTCGGGCTATGCGCGCAACCTGTCGCCCGGCGAAATCGTCGAGCAGGCGCTCTACATCCTCCGCGAGATCGACCTCCAGGGGCGGTCACCGAACATCGTGTTCATGGGCATGGGCGAGCCCTTCCGCAATTACGACGCTACCATGAAGGCGATCCGCATCCTGATGCACCCGGACGGACTCGGCATCGGCGCGCGGCGCATTACGGTAAGCACGGCGGGGGAAGCGGATGGCATTCGCAAGTTCGCCGACGAAGACTGGCAGGTGCGGCTTAGCGTGTCGATGCACGCGGCGAATGATCCGCTGCGAGACGAGCTTGTGCCGCTGAACCGGCGCTACAACATCGCGAAGTTAATGGACGCGATCGATTATTACCTGAAGCGTACGGGCCGTCAGATTACGTTCGAGTGGACGCTACTCGCGGGCGTGAACGACGCCAACAAGGACGCCGAGGAACTCGCCACGCTAATCAATGGACGCACCATCCACGTAAACCTGATCCCGTACAACCCCGTCGGCGGCATCGACTACGAAGCGCCGGGACGCAAACGCTGCGAAGGTTTCCGGGACATCCTTGACGCACGCGGCGTCGGCGCGACGCTACGCTTGGAGCGCGGACAAGACATTAGCGCGGCCTGCGGACAGTTGCGGCGACAGACGCTGGCTTCGACCGGGCCTACTGGAGCGTAAGCACGAAGGCGTCGCGGAAACCCCGCGCGCGCAGATCGTCTCGGGCCTTGGCGGCGCTCGTCTGATCGGCATAGGGACCGACCACGACGCGGTACAAATCATTGCGCGAATGCGGCAGCACGCGCGCCTTGTATGACGACTTGGCTTCGAGGTCCTTGCGCGCACCCTCGGCGCGATCCTTTGCGACCGCGAGAATCTGCACGCCAAACCCTTTCCACGGCGTGAGCGAATTGCTTTCCGCCGGCGCGGGGGTCTGCTGCGCGGCCGCGGCAGGTTGCGTGTTCGTCGGCGCGGTGTTCACGGCCTGCGGCGACGCGGTCGGCGGTGCAATACGGTTACGCTCGGCGGCCGCCGCGACGGACTCGGACACGCTATGCGGCGCGGGTTCGGTGGCAGGCGGGGTAGCCGCGTTGGTCGCGCCCGACTGGGGAACCACTTCCACCGGAGTATTGTTGGCGGGCGGAGCAGCGCCCGTCTGCGTCGCCGATGTTGTGGTCGGCGTAACGGTCGCACCGGAATTCGGCACCGCATCTTCGCGGACCACGTTGGCCGGCGCGCGCATTTCGGGAGGCAGCACAGGATCGGCCGGTGGTGGCGTCGCCTGCTGTGTGTTCGCCGGCGGATTGTTCGCGGCAGGCAGCTCAGAAACCTTAATCTCCGGCGTGCGCTCTTTCTCCCGCGGATCGTCGGCACTACGCTCGACGCCGGCAGTCTTCAGCGTGGGGTCGAACTTGCCGATGAGCACGCCCAGCAGGAAACAGCCGAGGCCGAACATCAGCAGGATGCAAACGCCGATCACGAGCTGACCCGTGGACAGCTCCGCCGTGTACCGGTCCTGATCGAGTACTGATTTAGGCCTGCGCGTACTCATCTTCGACCTCGCCGTCGCCGTCAGACGCTTCGTCAGTTACTTCATCCTCGTCGTCTTCGTCGTCATATTCGTCTTCGTCGTCTTCGTATTCGTCATCATCTTCGTCGTCGTATTCGTCTTCTTCGTACTCTTCCTCGTCCTCGCCGGATTCGGCGGAGGAGTCCGCCTCGGCCTCGACCGGTTCGGGCGCATCGCCCACGGGCGCCTCAGGCTTCGGCGCGGGATTCGTTTCGGACTCGTCCAGCGTGCCTTCGATCTCTGCCAGCCGGTGCAACAGCGCCACGCGGCCGCGCTCAAGCTCGGCGGTCATAAGGTTCGGGTCGTGGACTTCGATCATCTTGTTGCCAATGCGATCGAGGAAAAGCATGACGACGGCTTCCGTCTCCGGATCGATCGTCTGCTTGATGAAACGAAATGCCTTCTGACGGCGCAGCAACTGGCCCGCAAGATACGCCAGCGCAACCGACGCGCGATCGGATTTTTCCGCGGCTTCGTAAAACGCCTGGCGCAGGGGAGACAGGGCCTCGGCCGGCTGCTGGTTCGCGACGTTCGGATCGATGTAGTGCGCCGACCACACACACAGCGCGCTTTCGCCCTGCTCCTCGCTGAGGCAACCGGGGCAATAATCCTCGCGCAGCCACCCCTCGGGCCCACGACGCATGGCCGAAGTCAGCTTCTGCTCGTGGACGAATTCTTTGCTACACGCCACGCATACGCGCGCGCTTTTACTGATTTTGATTTCCATGTGTCCGCCGAATCCCCCCGAACAGGCCCCCTAAGGCTGTGACGGTTCATTCTCGTTCGAATCGCGGTTCCGCCCCCCGCGGACCACGCCACCCCCGATTTTGAGCAGGTCAACGAGAATTTTACGCGGAAAGTCGATGAGATTGACCGCTTCCCTGCCCACTTCGAGTGCGCCGCTGACTAACGTTACACTCGCCGGGGGAAGCTCTTCAACCTGCCCGCGCGGGTTAAATGTCGGCCCGCCCACGTGGAAGGTCAGGTCGATGGGCGTATTCGACAGGCGGTGGCCCTGAATGTTGAAGTTTTGGGCCATCACGGGAATTTCCGCCGCCGTGTCCGGGTCGACCGAGACCGAGAGGCTGTAGTCCATGTCGCCGTCGCGGATGTACTGGCCGGAGCCCCGGACATCGATCGTGTCGGAATCGAGGCGCAGCATCGGGGTCTTGACCGTGTCGCCCCCGAAAATCACATCGGCGCTGAGCAACGCGAAGTCGAGCTTTGGCGGAACTGTACTGATATTGCTCTCCACCTTGCCTTCGAGCAACTCGTGCAGGAAGTCTGCGCTAAAGCGGCCGTCGCGCACATCAAAGTGGCCGGTCCCGGCGAGTGTGTTCGGGTCGTCGCGGTCCACCGAATAATTTACATTACCCGTGATCGTGCCATCGAGCACTTTGGGAAATTTCAGATGGTCAATGAAGTAGCTCACGGGCACGCCGGCCCAGTTCACGATCGCGGTGTACGTGTTCTCGGCGCGCGTGATTTCATAGGAACCTTCGAGCGTGCCGCCACCATCGATCTTTGCCTTGTAGGGGCTGAAGCCGCTGTGTTGTTTGTTCGTAAACGCGCGCGCTTCGAGGTCCGTGCCTTTCCAGGGCGGCACCTCGGCGGCGGCCGATTTCAGATCGATTGTCCATGCGCGATCAACGCGTGGCCAGTCAGGCGGCGGTGTCAACGGAAGAAGCCACTTCGTACCGAAAGGCGGAACATGGAGTGAGGCGGCGTTAAGCGTCGCATGCCCGATAGCGGGGGAGCGGTTGCCCTTGTCGGTCTGAAGCTCAACCGTCAGTTCGACCTCGCGGCCAGAGACCGGTATGGTCGCGCCTTCGATGATCGGCAGCATCGAGAGATCGTCAATCACTCCGCCCATGCGTTGCACCGTCTTGAGCGGCTCAACAGAGTCGCGTGTGAATTCATAGAACGCCTTGCGCGCGGTGCCGCCCGTGATGCGGTAGGGTGTGATCGCGCAGGTGGCCGCGGCGGTGACGTCCAAGCGATCCGAGGCCGCCGTCAGAGAATTAACCGTCCAGCCGGCTTCGCTTTTCTTGTCGCGCGCGAGGTCTATGGTGGCGGTGATATCCGACGCGGCAATTTGCCCCGCGAAATCGATTTTGGCCTTTGATTTCGGGTCGATTTCGGCCTTGATGTGGCCCATGGCGCCAAGCCCCACGGATTTTTTGAGCCACCACTGGTAGGTGACCTGGGCCTGCGTCGCGTCGAGATCGGCCTCGACGAACAGCTTGTCGCCCGTCTTTTTCGCTTCGCCCTTGACGGAGACCGCGCCGGCGAGATTGGTGTTCGCGAATTTGTCGGCGAGCACGGTTTCGTCGAGCCCGGCCACAGTGCCTTCGAACTTCACACGGCCGTCGCCGGAGATGAGATCGTATTCGCCTTCGCCCACGATCGTGTTGCCGCGGTATTGCGCATTCATCGGCGTCAAGGAAACAATGTTGTCCTTGAACTCCACGTGGCCTTGCAACCCTTTCGCCGCGAGTCGCAAGGGCTCGAACTGAATCTCGCCATCGGCCACGTCGAACTGAAGACTGACTTCCTGCGTGTACGAGTCCCACGCGCCCTCGATTTGCCGCAATGCGAGACTGAAAGGGGGGAGGTCGTCGTCCTTCGGCGAGAAATGGAAGTTTCCCGAGGCGGCGCGCGTCTGGCCGGAGATGACAGGGTCCTGCGAGTTGCCCGTGAGTTTCACTTCGAGCTCGTGGGGCTCGTCGAGCAAAATGTCCATACGCCCGATGTCTTCCATCTCGCCCTCAAGCGAGTACTTCAGGATTTGCGTGATCGGGATGCGTCGTGCGTGCATGGCCAGATCGAAAGCGGGGTGATCGCCCCCGAAATTGATCGTGCCGTTCACGTTGCCCGCGAGCTGGTTCGATTCGGCCGTGGCGCTCGTGACCATCAATTCGCCGCGATCGGCCATGTAGGTCGCGAATACCGTGATGGAACCGCTGGCGGGGTCCAGGAAATCCGGCTGATCGCGCACCATCAGGCCCTCAAACGGCGTCTCGAGCGTGACGACCAGCGTCCGGCCGGGCCGGCCGTTGATCCACAGCGTCGGGTGCGCCGCGCCTTCGACCACGAGCGGTTCATCGGCCGGCAGGATCACGTTGATGTCGTCCGCCGTGATCAAATCCGAACTCACGCGCAAATCGAAATCTTCCAGCGACGCCAAGGTCAGCGTCGCATTCATGCGCTTGTTCGGCTCGCCGGAAAGATAGCCCTCGAGCGATGCCGTCAGGTTGCGCGCATCCACTAGCCGCGCGATGTCGAAATTAAATCCGCGAATGTCGAGCGAGGTGTCCCCGACGATGTTCTTGATGAAAACCGTACACTCTTGGCCCGTGATGCGGAAGGGCGCGCTGTCAGTCACTTCGAAGGGAACGACCTCGTCCAGATCGAGTTCCTCGGACGAATACCACACCGACCCTTCGGGTCGCTCAAGCTCGATGCGCGCGCCATCCAGCACAAGGCGCTCAACCGTCACACGGCCATACACCAGATCGTTGAGCTGGATGTTGATCAACGACTCCGGCGCATGGATGTGCATGATCGGTCCCTGCTCGAAGGGCAGGTCGACCTTCAGGTTCTCGATCCGCAGGCCGCGCAGGCCGTTCACCGAGATCGTGCCCATGCTCAGGCGCGCGCCGAAACGCTGTTCGATCCGTTGCCGGACGTCTTCGCGAAAGGCCTCGAGCTGATACTTGATGAACAGCACGCCCGAGGCGAATACGATGGTTAGAACGAGTAGAACGAGCAGGCCCACGCGGGCGCCGCGGGTGAGCGGCAACTCCTGTTCGTGGACCTGTTGAGACCTCGCTTTACTCGCGGTTGTTGCCACGCTTCTCCTCGCCGTTCGCCGGCACCCCGACGCCCCAAGTCACGCCGCGGCGCTCGAGCACCTGGGCGCGCAACTTGGCGCACACTTCCGGGTTGTCCCGCAAGTACTGCCGGGTATTTTCGCGGCCCTGGCCGAGATTTTCCCCATCCAGCGCAAACCACGCGCCGCTCTTCTGGAGGAACTTTTCTTCGACGGCCAAATCCAGAATGTCGCCTTCCTTGGAAATGCCTTCGCCCCAGAGAATGTCGAATTCCGCCTCGCGGAACGGCGGACTGACCTTGTTCTTCACGACCTTCACGCGCACGCGGCTACCGACGGCTTCTTCGCGCTCTTTGATCTGCGCGATGCGGCGCACATCAAGGCGCACGCTCGAGTAGAACTTCAGCGCGCGGCCGCCGGGCGTCGTTTCGGGAGAGCCGTACATCACGCCGATCTTCTCGCGAATCTGGTTGATGAAAATCACAAGCGTGTTCGAGCGGCTGATGGAGGCCGTGAGCTTGCGCAGCGCCTGACTCATCAGGCGCGCCGTGAGACCCACATGCGAGTCGCCCATTTCGCCTTCGACTTCGGCCTTCGGCACCAGCGCCGCCACCGAGTCGATCACGATAATGTCCACGGAGTTACTGCGGACGAGCGTCTCGCAGATTTCAAGCGCCTGCTCCGCGTTGTCCGGCTGCGACACGAGAAGTTCGTCGATGTTCACGCCAATCTTCTGCGCAAACTGAGGGTCGAGCGCGTGTTCCGCGTCGATGAAGCACGCAATGCCGCCTTCGCGCTGGGCCGTGGCCACCGCATGCAGGGCAATGGTGGTCTTACCGGACGATTCCGGCCCGAAAACCTCGACCACGCGCCCCCGGGGCAGGCCGCCGACGCCGATGGCTATGTCGAGCGAGAGGCTGCCCGTGGAAATCGCCGGGACCTGGTTGACGAAGGCTTCATCGCCCAGCCGGACGAGGGTGCCGCGCCCGAATTGTTTCTCAAGCTGGGAAACGGCGACATCGAGCGCCTTGTGCTTGAGATCCGCGGCTTCGGCTTGCTTGGTGGCCATGTGACGTGCTCCTTGTGGGTATACTGAAAAAATGTTCACCGGAGCCGGATTGTTGCACATCCCCCGAGGCCTGTCAAGGGCCTCCCGCCACGACCCTCGTAACCCCACGCCCGTATTGTAAATCGTACACGCCGGCGATGTCTACGCGGGTCAAAATGGGCGAATATGACCCCCTAGAGCGGGTATCTTACTCCGAGATCATGGAGGTCCATTGGTGAAGGCACGCCGCTCAAAACAAGGAGCAAACACGGGAAAACGCAATTGGGCAGGATGGATCGTATTTGCCGTAATCGCCACCTGCATCGTCATTGCCTTCACGGACTTCATCGCTCGGATGAACAGCCGAGTAACGCCAAGACCCGGGCCTGATCGATTAGCACCCATCGAACAACCAAAACCTCCAAAACCTCCAAAACCTCCCATACCTCCAGCGCTTCGCTAGAAGCGCCAAGAGGGTATTATCGACCTTTCCCCAGGGAGAGCACCTGCATGGTCAAACTCACCTTCTGCCTGAAGCGAAAAGCGGGGCTGAGCCTCGAGGAATTCCAGTCCTACTGGTACGAGAAGCACGCGCCGCTGGTGCGTCAACACGCCGAGACCTTGCGGATAAAGCGGTACGTGCAGACGCATGCCTTGAATCACGATTTCAATGCCGCCATCCGCGCGAGCCGCAATGCCCCCGAAGCGTTTGACGGCGTCGCCGAGTTGTGGTGGGACAGCATCGATGACCTGCTCGCCCCCGGCCAAACCGAGACCGGTCAGCGCGCCTCAATCGAGTTGCTCGAGGACGAGGCAAAGTTCATCGACCATCCGAATTCTCCGCTCTGGATATCGCATCAGCACGTCATCATCGGCGATCTAAAACCTTGGTGAATCGGATGTAGAATCGTGCACGCCGGCCGCACACAGGACACCAACGGATCATGACAACACCCATTTCACGGCGAGATTTTTTGAATGGCGTCGCGCTTTCCCTTGCCGCAGGAGCTGCACTGGAGCCGGGCGCCTTCGCGGCCGATCCCAAACCCGGCATCACGTCCAACTACTACCCACCGACCCTCACCGGCATGCGCGGGAGCCACAAAGGCTCCTATGAAGCCGCCCACGCCTTGGTCATGGGTGGGCAGAAGCCCGATCAGTTCGCCGCGCTCGACGAGCAGTACGACTTGGTCATCGTGGGCGGCGGGATCAGCGGCTTGTCCGCCGCGTATCTCTACCGAAAACACGCGGGCCAGGATCGGAAAGTCCTCATCCTCGACAACCACGACGATTTTGGCGGCCACGCCAAGCGCAATGAATTCGAAGCGAACGGACGAATGCTCTTGGGTTTCGGAGGCAGCATCAACCTCGAGCAACAAGCCCTTAGCCCCACGGCCCGTCAACTACTCGAAGAACTCGGTGTCAACTTCAGCGAATTGCAAGCGGCCGTGGAACCCGACTACCTGTTCTCCGATGTGCGGGCAAGCTACGGTCTATATCTCAACAAAAACAGCTACGGCGAGGATCAGATCGTTGCAGGCCACTGGACCAAAGCCTGGCTGGGCGATGCGAAGCACCGCGATCTGGTGGCCACCCTGAAGCTGACGCCGGACGACCAACAAAAACTCATGGAGTTGGTGGCGGGCACCAAGAACTACCTGCCCGATGTCTCGCCGCAACAAATGGAACACTATCGCCGTACCACCAGTTATCGAACCTTCCTGACGGAACGCGTCGGTCTCAGCCTGGCGGCGACCAGTTTGCTCGAGCCGATGTTGCGCGCATTCTTCGGCGTCGGCCTGAACTGCGTTTCCGTGGCGCAAGCCCTGGCGGGCGGGTGTCCCGGATTGAAAGCGCTGGGGTACACAGATCAGGCCGTAGCCTACGCCGCGCAGCTCTCGGACTCCCTGAGATTTCCCTTGTTCCCCGACGGCAACGCCTCCGTGGCCCGGCTTCTCGTGCGCAAATTGATTCCCGACGTGGCAACGGGAAACTCGATGCATGATCTCGTGGCCTCGCGCTTCGACTACTCAAAACTCGATCGCGAGACGTCGCCGGTTCGAGTTCGTCTAAACAGTACCGTGCTCAACGTCACACCGACGGACACCGACGAAGTACAAGTGTCCTACGTGGTGGACGGCCGCGCGGAGCGGGTCAACGCGCGCCACTGCATCCTCGCCTGCTACAACGGGATGATCCCGCACCTTTGTCCCGAGCTGCCCGAGGCGCAGAAAACGCATCTCAAGTACGGCGTAAAAATTCCGTTCGTGTGGACCAATGTATTGCTGCGCAACGGCGAGCCGGTGAAACGCGCCGGCGCATCGCTCTATCAATGCCCCGAAAGTTTCTTCGAGATCGTTTCCACCGCGCCACCCGTTTCGCTCGGCGATTACAAGAACCCAACCGACCCCAGCGGTCCGATGGTGGTGTTCATGGCCCACATGCCCGCCCCGAAAGGAGACGGAGAAACGCCTCCACGCGATTTGTATCGAGAGGGCCGCATGAAGCTCCTCTCGACACCCTTCGAAACCTTCGAAAAAGAAATCAAAGGCCAACTCTCGGGCATGTTCGGCGCCCACGGCTTCGATGCCGATCGCGATATCGAAACGATCACCGTGAACCGCTGGTCGCACGGCTATGCCTATCCCTACATGGAACTCTACGACCCGGCCTGGCCGAAAGGGGAAGCCCCACACGAACTAGGCCGCGCCCAATTCGGCCGCATCAGCATCGCCAATTCAGACTCCCAAGCCTCACCACACGTCCAAGGAGCCATGGACGCCGCCTGGCGCGCCGTACAAGAACAATTGAAGGCGTAGGGGAAGAAAAGAACCGCCTCTTAGGATTCGCGCGGAGGTCTCCGGTTGACCGTGGCGCCTGGGAGAGATTGCGTCGTCACGATAGAACTGTTCCTCGCAATGACAACGGAACGGCGCTAGCGAATCAGGGCGTAAGAAAATGAACGTCGGCACCGGGAGCGCGCGGCCGACTACGTCCATGCAATCGAAGCACAAGCCCCAAAAGGGTCCCAACCTTGTCATTGCGAGGAGCGGGGTGTGCGACGCGGCAATCTCTGCCAGGCGTGTCGGTTGTCGACCGCATCCGATTTCTAATAGGGCGTCACGCATTAGCCCGTGCTCGGCCTCGCCCTCAGCCCCAACGGGGCGTCCTACGGTAGCCCAGGGTGGAGCGAACGCAGTGAGCGCAGCCCTGGGTCCACACCACCCCACCGCTCAAAGCCCTGAAGGGGCGACTCTAGGGGAACGAGAAATAGGAATTGACTCGCTTACTCCATCTGTTTAGACTAGAGTCTATACATTGACGCAAGGAGCGGCACCATGGTCGAAAGAATTTTGGATATTAAACAATGGGGCAACAATTTAGGCGTTCGCTTGCCGGCAGCCGTAGCACGCGAAGCGCGCCTTCGCCTCGATCAGAGCGTGCGTGTGTCCGCGGAAGGCGATCAAGTCGTCATCCGGCCCGTGGACGACACACGGCTCACGCTCGCACAACGCCTGGCCGCCTACGATCCGAAACGCCACGGCGGCGAGTACATGACCCCCACGCAAACGCTCGGAGCCGAACGTTGGTAGCCGCCAAACCAACGACGGCACGCCGACGCAAGTCTTGGGTGCCGGACCGTCAGGAAATCATCTGGATCGACTGCAATCCGCAGGTGGGACGTGAAATGCGCGACGTCCATCCATTCCTCGTGCTCTCGCCACGCATCTTCAACGAGAAAACCTCGCTCGTCATCGGCCTGCCCATGACAACGGCCGAGTACAACTCGGACAATCCCTTCGCCGTCCCCGTAGGCAAGGCCTCAGGACGAAAGGCGGGCAAAACGAGTTACGTGCTGTGCCACCAACCCAAATCCTTCGACTGGCGCCTGCGTAAAGCCAAGAAACACCCGCTCGGCACCTTATCCAAAGCGTTGTTTCAGCAAGTCTGCGAACGGCTCAACCAGATCATCCAGGTCGGCTGACGCTAAGCCCCAACGAGGCGTCCTACGATAGCCCAGGGTGGAGCGAACGCAGTGAGCGCAGCCCTGAGTCACCACGCCCCTCATCCAAAGCCCTGTAGGGGCGATCTATACTCCAACAAACCGATGATGCCGCGCGTCTTCGCAGGCGCAGACGAAAATAGGTGACTGTCCCTAATTTCCCTATTTCCCAGTATCTGAAGGTAGTTATTGAGGCACTTGAACTCGCAGGTTGTCTTCCTGAATCGCGCGGTCGTGGATGCTCTGTATGTAGTTATTGTAGAGATCAAGTTCCTTTTGCGTTCGGAAGAGGATTTGGCCGTTCTCGACTTGGATCTGGTCTTGGACCTGGATCATGAATCGAAGGAGGGCTTCTAAATCATCGAGAAGACCCTGTTGATTCGTGAGGCTTGCCGAAGTGGGTTCGATCACGCTCTTAAGGAGCTCATTGCGATAGAAATCACGATCGTCCTTTGACTCAAAAATTCCGTCCAGTTTTGTAGCGGTTTCATTCGCGAGCGATTGAAATTTGAGGTCGTATGCTTTGAGTGCTTCACGAGTCTCGGAGATTTGGCTCAATCCTGCAAGAATAGAACTACGATTCGAAAGGACCGTCGAAGACGTGTAATTGCCCTGAGCGAGTCGCGCGAAGGATTCATGAAGTTCGGCTTGATAGGGGTTGGCTTGATCGAGCATCCATCCGCCAAGTTCCAATAGCCGCGTTGTTTGATCGTTTTCGGATTCCGGTTCGGAGTCTGGCTCAATCGCACCAGGTTGAATCAGCGGAGCAGACGAAACGATCGGCGTGGGTTGAACAGGTTGGCGGGGCGCCGGTGGTGTGGGAAAGTAGGTTGGTGCGGTCCGGTTTGATGTGGGAACTGAAGCAGGCACGGGTACGTACATAATGCTGTAAGCGATCAGCACGACGGCTGCGGCAGCGAGGATCGCATGCGAGACCCTGAGTCGGTAAGGAAGTTTCGTGGCCGAGACGAACGATTCAGACGACTTGGTCGATGCACCGTTCGGACGCATCGTCGTGGTATCACCAGCTTGCTTGCTGAAATCGCGCTTGGTAGCAAACCAGACCCATACCACGAAACCTAGCAATACCAATTGCGAGAGCCATCTACTCAGAAAGATCGACAGGTAATCACCTTGCTCAAGTAAAGTCAGGTGAAGCGTATCCAAATATATGGATCGGGCTGCGACGGCGAAGACGAACGCAAGAAATACAAGAAACGCTCGAAGAAATCCGTTCAACGATTTATCCTCAAAATTATCGGCGATTATACACCCGGATTGAGAGCGGGGATTAACCGACTATTGAGTTTCTAAATGTCCCATCCCTTGTAAAGCCAACTGTCAGCGTCCGGGTTGCTGCGGACCTCATATGCAAATTGAGAGTGATCGGCCATTATTGGGATTTGGCTCAGCGCTTCGCGTTGCCTGACATGGTAACCACCAGCGTGGGTAGCGGACTCGAAATCCCCAACGAGCTCCCAATCTGATAGAGGACTAAACACCATACAACTGCCGCGTTGCATAAAATGCTTGGTACGTTCTAGACGGTAGCTCATGGTGTTCCTCCTTAATGGAGAGATCAACACCGTTAGCGTGAGACTAGTTTCCGCAAAAGCAGTGGTTTCGCTCCCAATGGGAGCGAAGGGGCCATCGTACCAGTGGTGGACTAGTGTAACGGGATCTCGCGGCCGTTTGTTGCACTTTCGCGCGAAATATCGCTCAATTTTCAGTACACAACAGCCAAATCACCCTTGTCTCGCAACCGCTACCCTTCGCGCCGCGGGCGCTCCATACCATTTGGCAGGACCCTTATTCCGCAACCGCTGTCCTTCTCCATACCGTCCGGCAGGACCCAGCAGTGCAACAGGTCAGCCTAAGGTGTAGAGGCAGTCGGTCGGGCCACCGACCCGGTATACTTGGCGGGTAACCGGGGGCTAAGTATTCGTCATGACGTATTTTCTGCTGAGCGCGATGTTGCTGGCCGCGGGGGCGCCACAACTGACCACCTACGACCCCGCCCAAATGGACACCTATGTCCGCGCGCTGCACGCGAACACGCCGAATTTCAGTAGCCGCCTGGACCGCGTGATTCGCGATTCGGTGGGTACGCCGTATTTCGACGGGCCGCTGGGCGAGGGGCCCTACGGGACGAACGACAAGGACCCGCTGGTCGATTTCACGCGCGAGGACTGCGTGACCTCGGTGGAGCAATGGATAGCAACAGCGAGCGCGGCGAACTACGGCGAGCTGTTCGAGCACCTGCAGCGCATCCGGTACAAAGACGGCCGGATCGACTACGAATCGCGCAACCACTTCATGATCACCGACTGGATCGCGAACAACACGTTCTGCGTGGACGTCAGCCAGTCACTCGGCATCGCGACCGAATCCGTAACACGCACGATCAGCCGCAAAGACTTTTTCGAGAACCGCGTGAAGGCCCCGGGGTTCGGCCTGACCACGCCGGACAAAGTGCAAACGGTGAACTACATTCCTTCGGCGCTGGTAGAACAAGCCGAAGCCAAAATCGAAGGCCCTGCGCTAATCATCTTCATCGGTAAAAAAGTGCAATGGCTGTTCGCGCTCCACTGCGGCTTTTTCCTGCGCGACGAGCAGGGGGTAGGGCACTTGTTCCAAGCAAGTTCAAAGCTCGGATACGTGGCCGAGATCGACTTGTCCGACTACGTGCGCGAACAGGGGGACAGGTATCTCGGATTTACGGTATATACGGTCAACGAACCGCAGTTTTCGGAAGTCGCTCACTAGGCGGCGCAGCCGCTTAAATAGCGGACTGATATTGCACTTTTTCCAAGCCACGTATACCCTTGCGACGAACCGGGGTATGCATCGGATGCAGTGCGTAGTGCGGTATCGACAAGCAGTAGCGTCGAACCTCTTTTTCGTCGCGGCGCTCGCCGCGTTTTTTTGTGCCTCGCCGAAGTCCGCCGCGGTGCAGGCCAGTCCGTGGCCGATCCAAGCCAAGCAGCCGGACGGCACACCCATCACCATCTACATGCGCGGTGACGAATACCTGCATTGGCAGGAAGACGCCGAAGGTTTCGCAGTCGTCGAATCGAACAAATGGTTCCGCTACGCCGACTCAGTCGTGAACGGCGAGTTGCACGCGTCGACCCACGCCGTCGGCAAGGTCTCGCCCAAGGCCGTCGGCCTGCTGAAGGGCCTCAAGCCCGCGCCGATGTCGCTGCGCAGCGGCGGTGACCAAGTCGTCGGCGCCCGCGTGGATCGCGCCGCGCCGAATTCACGCGTCGCGCCGACCGGCACAATCAAGAACCTCGTCATTCTCATGCGTTTCGCCAACCACACCGCGCGGCCGCTGCCGTCGAACTCCGATATGGACACGCTGTTCAACGCGGTCGGCGGCGATCCGACGCTAGCGCCGACGGGCAGCGTGCGCGATGTGTATTACGAAAACTCCTACGGCCAGTTGACGCTGGATTCCACCGTGGTCGGCTGGGTCGATCTGCCGCAGCCCGAGCAGTTCTATGCGAACAACGTTTCCGGTCTCGATTTCTACGTGCATTTCGCGATCCTCCACGCGCTGGCTGCCGCCGACCCGCTAATCGATTTCAGCCAGTACGATCAGGACGCGGACGGCTTCGTCGACTCCATCGCCTTCGTGCATTCCGGCTACGCGGCCGAGTATGGCGGCACCGACGCCTACGGCACGCCGTACAACCAGCGCATTTGGTCACACCGCTGGTCGATCGGCGCATGGACCTCCACCGAAGGCACGAAGGTCAGCCCATACCACATCAATCCCGGCGTGTGGGGCACGTCGGGCTCGAGCATCGGCCGCATCGGCGTCATCTGCCACGAGACCGGACACTTCTTCGGCTTGCCGGATTTGTACGACACCGACAACTCGCCCGGCGAGGGCGTGGGCTCGTGGTGCCTGATGGCGAACTCGTGGGGCTTCGACGGCACGCAGTACCACCCGCCGCACATGTCCGCTTGGAGCAAGCAGCGACTCGGCTGGATGACGCCGACCGTCGTGACCACGCCGGGCAACTACTCGCTGCCGCAGTGGGAAACGAACGCGAGCGCGCTGCGGATCGATCAGGGTTATGGCAGCGGCGAATATCTGCTGATTGAGAATCGCCAACCCGTCGGCATCGAGAGCGATATCCCGCAAGGCGGTCTCGTGGTGTACCACGTGGACGAAAACGTGGGGCACAACAGCGAAGGGTATCCGGGGCAGGACACCTGGCCGCACAACGGGCTGCACTATCAACTCGCCGTGATTCAGGCCGACGGGCAATACCACCTGGAACGCGGACACAACCGCGGCGACGGGGGAGACACCTTCCACGCGGGCGGCGTGAACCAAATTACACCGACGACCTTTCCAAGCACCGACACGTATCTCGCCGGCAAGGTGCGCTACTCCGGCAACGCGATCACGAACATCGGCGCGTCCAGCGCGAACATGCCCTTCACGATCAGCTTTGGCGATCCGCTGCGCGTCGACACCGCCGCGCCGATGTGGTCCATCTTCCACTCGCTCGGGCCGGAGGGCGGCCCGTTCATCCCGGAAACACGCGTGTATACGCTGCAGAACAGCTTGCCGGCGGACCCCATCGTCGCGAACATCACGGCGACGGCGCCGTGGCTGGATGCCTCGGTCGCCTCGCGCACCCTCGCGCCCGGCGCGAGCGCGAACGTCACGCTGAGCCTCGCGTCTGAGGCGAGCCTGCTGCCCGTGGGCGACTACACCGCGACGGCGAAGTTCACGAATACGACGACGGGGTTTTCGCACGACATCGACGCGCGACTAAACATATCGAGCATCATCGCGAATTTCCCGATGAACACCGACCCCGGCTGGCAGCGTGAGAACCAGTGGGAATTCGGCACGCCGCAGGGGCTCGCGGGCGATCCGACCTCGGGCAAGACGGGCACCAACGTATTCGGCTACAACTTGAGCGGCGTGTACCCGAACAACATGTCGACGTACTACCTGACCACGAACGCCATCGACTGTTCCGCGTACAGCACCGTCATCCTGCGCTACTGGCGCTGGCTCGGCGTCGAGGCCTTCGCGCTGGACAACGCCGGCGTGATGGTGAGCACCGACGGCATCAACTACAACTCCGTGTGGTTCCACACCGGGCCGACGGTCCAGGATACCGCGTGGAGCGAGCAGGTATTCGACATCACCCAATTCGCCGCGGGCCAGCCAACGGTGTACATCCGCTGGCACATGGGCCCGACGGATTCGTATGTGAATTACAGCGGCTGGAACATCGACGACGTGATGCTCACCGGCACGCCGAGCAACCTGCAGAACATCGTACGCTGGAATTTCGCCACCGACCCTGGTTGGACGGCCGAGGGCGACTGGCAGCGCGGTACGCCAACCGGGAACAACAGCGATCCGACCTCGGGCCACGGCGATCCGTTCGTATACGGCTACAACCTGAACGGAACGTACACGGAAAACATGCCGGCGCAATACCTCACCTCGACGCCGATCAACTGCAGCAACTACAGTAACGTGCAACTCAGTTATTGGCGGTGGCTCGTCGTCGAAGGAGCCATCTATGATCAGGCGCGCATTCAGGCGAGCAACGACGGCGTCAATTTCACCGACGTGTGGGTGCAGCCAGACAACAACATCATCATTGACTACAACTGGAAATTGCAGAACATCGACATCTCCGCAATCGCCGACGGACAGCCGACCGTGTACTTACGCTGGGTGATGGGTCCCACCAACGGCTTCTACAACTTCGCCGGCTGGAACATCGATGACGTCGCGCTGCGCGGCGTGCCGAATAACGGCGGGGGAGCCCTGTGGGTCGATTTTGCGCACACCGGCGCACAGGCAGGCACGCAGGCACTGCCGTATAAATCCCTGATCGGCGGCGTAATGAAAGCCGCGCCCGACCAAACCGTCCGCATCAAAGGCAACACCGCCGACAACACGAGCAACGAAACACTCATCATCCGCAAGCCCGTGCGCGTCGAAGCCAGCGGCGGAGCCGTGCGCGTCGGTTCAAACTGAACCGTGCCGGTCTTGACTCACCCGCCAGCCAATCCTAAAATAGACCCTCTTCGCGGGAATAGCTCAGTTGGTAGAGCATTAGCTTCCCAAGCTAAGGGTCGCGGGTTCGAACCCCGTTTCCCGCTCCATTTAAAACTCGCCAGGTTCGGCCCACTACCATGCAGTTAGGCTCACTCGTCGATACCGTCAGTTACGTCGCCCAACTCATCGGCGTGGCCGTGTTTGCGGCTTCCGGGTGTCTTTCGGGCGGGCAAAAACGCATGGACTTGTTCGGCGTAACCGTCGTGGGTTCGGTAACTGCGCTCGGCGGCGGCACCCTGCGGGATCTCGTGCTCGACCAGCCTGTGTTCTGGGTGGTCGACAATGCGTACCTCCTTGTCGCCGGAGCCTCCGTAGCGGTGACGTTCTTCTCGGTGCGTTACCTGCGAGCGCCTAACCGACTGCTCCTCGTGCTCGATGCATTGGGCCTGGCGCTGTTCACCGTGCTCGGCGCGCAGAAGGCACTGGATCTGGGCACGACAATGTTGATCGCCGTCATGATGGGCGCGATGACCGGAGCGGTCGGCGGGCTGCTACGCGATCTGCTGTGCAACGAAATGCCACGGATTTTCTTCTCGCGCGATCTCTACGCGACCCCCGCGCTAGCCGGAGCCGCCACCTACGTTGCCTTGTCGAAAATCGAGCCCGTCACGTCGTTCCCCATGGTCGCGGGCTTCAGCGTGACACTCGCGCTGCGCCTCGCGTCCCTGAAGTTAGACCTCAGCCTGCCCGTCTTCCGCGACCGCCACAGCGGCGCGGGCGAACACGACAGAGAAATCTAGCTTCATCATATTTGGCAATGCCTGAGAAGGTATTCATTGACCGCATAGAAGAGCAAATCCCGGCCACGTTTCTGAACGAGAACCAATTCGGACGCCGATTTCACCCTAAAATGCGATTCACAAATTTCGATCGGGACTAGGTGTGGGAAATTTAAATCGAACCCTTCCTGCAGAATAAAAGCGAGTGAGATCTATTTCAAGGGTGCTGGTGGGCACAAACGTTGGGTGATCTTTTGCGATAGCTTCGACGGTAAATGGAACAATCCCTTTGATGGTATCAACCTCAAGAGGAATGTTATGGGTGAGTAAGGGTAAATCGTGAGTAGGCGCACGGTAAATATAGGTGGGGACTTTTGTGAAGGCGTCACCAGAAGTATGGAGGTGAGCCCAATTGTAATCTGGAAAAAATCCAGTCCGGCGAAGGATGTCCTTACGTGCGGGTGTTTTGAAGTCGACGCGAAGTGTAGCGAGTAAGGCAGAGCCAGGAACTTCTTGTCGAGATTCATTGAGCGTGGTAATTGGGGCAATTTCGATGCCGAGCAACGTGATCGTAAGGTCGATATTCTCCCAAGGCTGGCCTATATCGAGGGCATTGTCGGTTGCGGGGAGCAGATCCGCTGCACTGATTGGAAAGACAAGCGCTTCGGGATTGAAAGTCGGATCATCCAGCGCGCGCATTATGAAGCGAACGCGGAGTTCATCAGGAACTTTTTCAATCAGGCCTGTTTTCGAGGATGCTGGCTGATCCGACTCTTGTGCTGCAGTCGCGAAGCACAAGAGCAATACAATCGATACCATCCGTATCATCGTCGGCTTGTCCATATCAGATTCGATGGATTTGATGGCTCCATCCAACAAAGCGTCCTATATTATCATCCTCCACCGCTTTAGTTGAGACAATCAATTACTGGTACCACCGGCGGTTTATTTTTATACTCACCCCATGGGTGCGCCGGGAGTAAAAAAATCGTCGTTGGCCGTATTCGGTGTCCTGCTTTTATCCGCCATTGCGGGATGCATGGGCAACGAGTCGGGGATAGCGTTGCAGCCGGAGGCGGCGCGGTCGTCCGAGGCGCTGGCGCTGCAGCAGGACGAGTACACCGGCAACATCTATCCCTTCTTCGAAGAGTACTGCACCTCGTGCCACGGCATCCGGAAGACGGAGGGCGGCGTCGATCTGCGCGCGGCGACGGACGTCGCCACCATCGGCCAGCACGAGGATGTGTGGCGGCGCGTGCTGAGCATGATCGAAACGGGCCAGATGCCGCCGGCGGACGAGGAGCAGCCGCGGCAGGCTGACCGCGACGACATCGCGGGCTTCATCGAGGCCGAGCTGGACGCCTCCGTCCGCGCGATGCAGCCTGACCCGGGGCGTGTGACGGCGCGACGCCTGAACCGCACGGAGTACGAGTACACCGTGCAGGACCTGCTCGGCGTGCAATCCAAGGTCGCGCGCTCGTTCCCCGTGGACGACTCGGGCTACGGCTTCGACAACATCGGCGACGTGCTGTCGATCTCGCCGCTGCTGATGGAGAAGTACATGAACGCGGCGACGGAAGTCGCCACGGCCGCGATAGAACGCGATCTCGCCCCGCCCGCCGAAGTCGAAGGGGAGACCAAGGCCGCCGAGCGTCGCATTTTCATCTGCGGCCACGCGCCCGGTGCGCATGTGGACGGCTGCGCCAAAACTATTGTGCGCGAATTCGCCACGCACGCGTACCGCCGTCCCGTCACGAAATCCGAAGTAAAGTCGCTGGTGGATCTTGTGCGATATGTTCAGCAGGAGGGAGGCAGCTTCGAAGAGGGCATCCAGATCGCCGTCGAGACGGTCCTCATTTCGCCCAAATTCCTGTTCCGCATCGAGCAGGACCAAAAGCCGCACGACCCAAGCTACCTGCGCTACGTGAACGACTACGAACTCGCCTCGCGGCTCTCGTATTTCCTGTGGAGCAGCATGCCGGACGCGGAACTGTTCACCTTGGCCGAGGCTGGCACGCTACGCGAGCCGGAGGTGTTGTCCGCGCAGGTCACGCGCATGATCGGCGACCCCAAGGCCGAGCGATTCATCGAGAATTTCGCGGGCCAGTGGCTCGAACTGCGCAACCTCGAAATCATCAAGCCGGACCGCGACCTGTACCCGGCCTACAGCCGCGAACTGCGCAACGCCATGCGGCAGGAATCCGAATTGTTCTTCGAGGCCATGCTGCGCGAGGACCGGAACCTGTTGGAGTTCCTGAAGTCGGATTTCACCTTCGTGAACGAGACTCTCGCCAAGCACTACGGCATCGAGGGTGTGCAGGGCGACGAGCTCCAGCGGATCGCGGTCGACGGCGTGCAGCGCGGGGGAGTGTTGACCCAGGCCAGCGTGCTGACCCTGACCTCGCATCCCAACCGGACCTCGCCCGTGGTACGCGGTGCGTGGGTGCTGGAGAATATCCTCGGCACAACGCCGCCGTCTCCGCCCGAGGATGTGCCGCCGCTCGAAGATGACCCCGAAAAGCTGCACGGAACGCTCCGGGAACAGTTGGAGGCGCACCGCGCGAATCCGGCCTGTGCGTCGTGCCACGCGCGCATCGATCCGCTCGGGTTCGGCCTCGAAAACTACGACGGGATCGGTGCTTGGCGCACGCACGAGCGCGACCTGCCGGTAAACAGCCGCGGCACGCTACCGTCCGGCCAGTCCTTCGAGGGGTCGGCCGAACTGCGCGCCGTCCTGCTCGCGGATTCCGGCGATTTCATCCGGTGTTTCACCGAAAAAGTGTTAACCTATGCGCTGGGTCGGGGTATGGAATCCTTCGACCGTCCCGCCGTGGTCGGAATCATCGACGACGTCGAGGCGGACGGCAACAAATTCCAGACCTTGGTGCGCGAAGTCGTGGCGAGTGTGCCCTTCCAAATGCGGCGGGGCGAGGGAGGCAGTGCGCTTGAATTATCTCTCCGGTAAACACCTGTCGCGGCGCACGTTCCTGCGCGGCATGGGCGCGGCGCTGGCCCTGCCGGCGCTCGACGCGATGATTCCCGCAGCTCAGGCCTCAGCGACGCCGGTCGCGCCCACGCGCATGGGGATCGTGTACCTGCCCAACGGCGTGATCATGGAACAGTGGACGCCGCAAGTAGTGAACGGTGCGCTGGCGCTCTCGCCGATCCTGAGCCCGCTCGAAGCGCACAAGCAGCAGATCAACGTCATCGCCGGCCTCGCGCAGATGAACGGGAATTCCCTGGGCGACGGCGGCGGCGACCACGCGCGCGCGTCGGCGGCTTTCCTCACCGGCGTCCATCCCAAGAAAACGGCGGGCGCCGACATCCGCAACGGCATTTCCGTCGACCAGGTCGCGGCGGAATTCATCGGCGACCAGACGCGCCTGTCGTCGCTGGAGCTGACGCTGGAGCGCGGGAAGCTCGCGGGCTCGTGCGACACCGGCTATAGCTGCGCGTATTCCAACAGCATTTCCTGGCGCACGGCGCACACGCCGAACCCGCCGGAGTCCGACCCGCGCGCGGTCTTCGATCGCCTGTTTGGCAACTTCGACCCGAGCCTCTCACCGGAACAGCGCGCCACCAAGCGTATGTACCGCCGCAGCATGTTGGACTTGGTGGCCGAAGATACCCGCAAGCTCATGGGCAGCCTCGGCAACACGGACCGCCGCAAGCTAGACGAGTACCTGTACGCCGTGCGCAAGCTGGAGCAGCGCATTGAGTCGGCCGAGAACCTCGAAACCCTGCAAATGGCGGACTTCAAGGTGCCGGCGGAGGAGAAGCCCTCCGATTTCGTCGAGTACGCGCGCCTCATGTGCGACCTGCAGGTGCTCGCGTTCCGCACCGATCAGACCCGCGTCATTACGTTCATGATTGGAACCGAAGGCTCCGATCGCCGGCATACCGAGATTGGCGTCGACGGCGCGCACCACGAACTGAGCCATCACCTCGGCGATGAGAAGAAAATCGAGCAGCTCATCAAAATCAACACGCACCATGTTGAACAATTCGCGTACTTGCTGGAGCAGATGAAGTCGGTTGAAGAATACGGCGGCACGCTGCTCGATCACTCCATGATTCTGTGCGGCGGTGGCCTCAGCGATGGCAACGATCACGACCACGATGACCTGCCGCTCATCCTTGCCGGCGGCGCAAACGGCACAATCCAGACCGGGCGCCACCTGAAGTACGAAGACCGGCTCCCCATGAATAACCTGTTCCTGTCGATGCTCGATCGCATGGGTGCGCACACCGATCAACTCGGCGACAGTACCGGCCGACTCGAGCAGTTGACGGATCTGTAGTCGCTCGCCGACGCTAAATCAATACGAAGCGCCGCAGGCCATCCCACCTACCAGGCCTGCGGCGCTGTAATTCGAACTGTCGATTCGTGCGTTATTCCGGGAACGGACCACCGTTCGGCTGGATGGCGTAGGCCTTCCAGAGGTCTTCGCCGGAGCTGGCCCAGCTCGTCGCGCCGCCCAGATAGAACGTGGCGCCGGGCGAGGCCGGGTAGTGCTCGCGGTACTTGATGAAGTCCACGTGGCCGTCGAGGTAGAGCGCGTTCATGCCGCCCGGCGCGTGGTTAAAGCGCTGGAGTTTGCCGCCGACCGGCAGACCGTCGATCTCCGTCGGGAATTCGCTGGTGGACGGGTTCGGCGCGCTCACCATGTCGACCATCAGCGGAATGCTGCTCTGCGCGCGGGCATTTTCGCCCGGATTGTTCACGTCGGTGATGAAGAACCGCTCGATGCCTTCGCGCGTACGCACGCTGCTCGTGGTCGGGCCCGAGCCCCAGCAGCTCGCGATCTCGTTTGTGATGCCGAGATCTTCGAAGCCGTCGGCGCGCCAGTCGATGTCGTCATCGTGAGAAAACGGGTTCCAGCCCTGGGCGTCCACCATACCGGCCACCATGAAGCGAATCGCGAAGATTTCCGAGTCGATCAGCGCGGAATCGCTACCGCAGTTCGGCTCATCCTGCAGCGCAACCCAACCGAGATACGCATAGGACGTGGGGCCGAGCGCGCACACCCACGCATCGTAGCGATCGCGCGCCGTAAGGCCCTGCGTCGTCGCGATCATGTTAATGCGGCGCGCCTGCTCCATCGGATTCGGACGGTGAAAGTCGGACGGGCAGAAGTAGATGTTCGAGTCCGACACGTATTCCGGATATACAGCGATCGGATCCGCCATCAGCAAGCCGGCCATGACCGTCGGGTCGATAAACCCGCCGACTTCGTCCTCGTGCGGGAACACCACCGGCGGCATCTTGTTGCCCTTGCTTTCGTTGGCGTACATCTTGAGCGCCAACCCGAACTGCTTCAGGTTGTTCGCGCAGGACGCGCGCCGCGCGGCTTCACGCGCCCGCGCCAGGGCCGGCAGCAGAATCGCCGCCAGGATGCCGATGATCGCAATCACCACCAGCAACTCGATTAAGGTAAATCCGTTTCGCTTCTTCATGATTCCTTCCCCATATCTTTTCTGTTTGTTGTCCATTGGTTCCGTTGATTAGTTCTGCGTCGTTATTGCTCGCGTTTCGCGAGGGCCCGGCGACGCGTTTGCCGGCCCGTTACCAGCGCCACACTGAGCAGCGCGATGCCTAGCACTGTCGCCAGCAGGCCCTTCGGCGAGGCCACCGGCAGCGACGGGAAGTCGAAGGGATCGAGCGGGTCGGTGCCCAGTTCGACTTCGGTACCGTCGATCACGCCGTCACCGTCCGTATCAATGTTGTTCGGATCGGTGCCGAGGATGATTTCATCGGCGTCTTCGAGCAGGTCGGCGTCGGTATCGCCTTCGGCGACCGGCTCCGAGAACGCGCCGACCGCGTACACACCGAGCTGCCGGATGTTCGCCGTCACCGTTTCCTGCGCGGTGTTGACCGTGGCGTCGAGCGTTTCGATATCACCCGTTTCCGGATTGATGTAGTAGATGAAGAGGTCTTCTTCATCGATCACGCGGCTGGAACCGGCGCGGGCACGCGCACGCGCCAGCGCATCGCCGTATTCGAGCGTCACCGTGCCCAGGTTGTTCGCCGCGATGCTGTAAGGCTTCACGTCGAACCAAGTACCGGTCAGGATGCTGTCGAACAGGCCGGCCGGGATGACGCCCGAGGCCGGGCGATCGATGATCAGGTTGAACGAACCCGCCGGCGTGAACACGACGTTCGGGTTGATCGTCACGCAGATGCCCGGACGGCAGATCGTGCGGCCGAGGAACTCGAGGACCGTGTTGTCTTCCGGATCCTGGTTCACGTTGACCGTGCGGATCTTCGTCACCGCGCGGTTGCCGGCCGTATCCATGACGTTGTACGCCACGGTGTACGCGCCCGGCGCCCACACGTTCACGTTGCTGGTCGCGATGATCGCGCCCGTGAGGTTGCCGGCGACCGTATCGGTGGCCGTCGCGCCCGCGTCGTTGTAGGGCAGCGTCCATTCGACAGTGACCGGGTTGCTGCCGAGCATCGTAATGACCGGCACCGTGTTGTCCACGGTCACGGCCGCGCTCGGACCGGCGGCGAGCGCCAGGTTACCGAGTTCATCCACCGCGGTGCCCGCGGCGATCGAGATGCGCAGCGTGCCGTCGCCCGTCAGGTTCAACAGGCTAATCGTGCGCGACGTGGTGCCACTACCCGAGACCGACACCACAGCGTCGGCCGTACCCGTCTTCACCAGCGAGATATTCGCCGGAACCAGCGTGATGGAGGCCGCGCTGGCGTAGGTAAGCGTGAAGGTCACCGGACCGTCGTTCGTAACGGCCACGGAAGGCGCGCCGATGACGAGCGAGGGACCCGTGTTGTCGACCGCGACCGTCGCGCTCGGACCGGCCGCCGCCGCGGTGTTGCCCGCGATGTCGGAGGCAGTCGCCGCCGCGATGCTGATGCCGATCGTGCCGTCACCCGTGATGCCATTGATGGTGACCGTGCGATCCGTGGTGCCGGTGCCGCTGACGGCGACCGTACCGTTGGCTGTACCCGTGCGGTTCAGCGTGACATTGCCCGCGAGCAGCGAAACCGCATCCGCGCCCGTGTAGATGACCGGGAACGAGATCGAGCCGGAGCTGATCTGCGCAACCGAGGGCGAACCAATCATGATCGTCGGCGCGACGTTATCCACGATGATCGTGGCGCTCGGGCCGGCGGCCGGCGTCTGATTGCTCAACGCGTCCTGGCCGACGCCCGCATCAATCGAGATGCTCAGCGTGCCGTTGCCCGAGATGCCGTTGATGGTCACGGTGCGTGCTGCGAGGCCTGAGCCCGAGAGCGCCACCGTACCCGTCGCCGTGCCGGTCGTGTTCAGCGTCACATCCGCCGCAGTCATGTTGACGGCGGTGACGTGCGCGAAGGTGAGCGGGATCGTCACCGGACCATTGCGCGTAGCCGCAGCCGACGGCGCGCCGATCGAGACGCTCGGCAGCGTGTTGCTGACCGTGAAGATCGTGCTCGGGCCTGCCGCGGCGGCCGTGTTACCAGCCGTATCCGAAGCCGTGCTCGCGGCAATGTTGATGCCCAGCGTGCCGTTGCCCGTGATGCTGCTGATGGTGACCGTGCGCGTCGTGGTGCCCGTGCCGGAGACCGACACCGTACCCGTCGCGCCGCCGGTGGCGTTCAGCGAGATATTGCCCGGCGCCAGCGTCACCGCGTTCGCGCCGGAGTACGTCACCGTATAGGTCACCGGACCCGTGGCCGTCAGCGAAGCCGAGGGCGCGCTGATGGAGACCGTCGGCGCCGTGTTGTCGACCGTGACGGTCGCGCTCGGGCCGGCGGCATCCGTCGGGTTACCAACCGCATCCGTGGCCGAACCCGGGGCGATGGAGATGCCCAACGTACCGTCACCCGCGATACCGCTGATGGTGACCGTGCGCGTGGTGGTGCCACTGCCCGAGACCGCAACGCTACCCGTCGCGGTGCCGGTAGCATTCAGCGTGATGTCGCCGTTGCTGAGCGTAATCGCGTTCGCCGACGCGTAGATCACCGTGTAGGTGATTGGGCCGTTGCGTGTGGCGGCGGCCGACGGCGGGCCGATGAACATCACCGGACCCGTGTTGTCGACCGTAAACGTTGCGCTCGGGCCTTCGGCGGCGCTCACGTTACCCGCCGCGTCCGAGGCCGTGCCCGCGGCAATCGTGAAGCCGATCGTGCCGTCGCCGGCGGCGCCGGAGAAGGTCACGGTGCGCGTGGTCGTGCCGGAGCCGGAGACCGAAGCGGTCGCCGTCGCGCTGCCCGTGTTGCTAACGATGATGTCCGAGTTGCTCAGCGTAATCGCCGACGCATCGGTATAGGTGATGGTGTACGTCACCGGACCATTGCGCGTGGCCGAAACCGACGGCGCGCCAATCGCGATGGTCGGGCCGGAGTTGTCGACCGTGAAGGTCGCGCTCGGGCCGGCGGCCAGCGACAAGTTGCCGATCGCGTCGGACGCGCTCGCGGCGGCGATGCTGATGCCGAGCGTACCGTCGCCCGTAATGCCCGAGATTTCAACCGTGCGCGCAGTCGTGCCCACGCCGGTCACGTTCACAATGCCCGTGGCCGTGCCGGTGGTGTTCAGCGTGACCAGGCCCGGAGCGAGCAGGATGTTGTCCGCGCCGGTGTATGAAACGGTATAGGTGATCGGGCCCGCGTTGGTGAGCGGGGCCGACGGCGCGCCAATGGAGATGGTCGGCGCGGTGTTGTCGACGAGCACAGGCACGCTCGGGCCGGCGGCCAGGGAAAGGTTACCCACCGAGTCCGAAGCCGTGCCCGCATTCACCGTGATGCCGAGTGAACCATCACCCGTGATGCTGCTGATGGTGACCGTGCGCGCGTTGCCGCTGCCCGAAACCGCGACGCTACCCGTCGCGGTGCCGGAGGTGTTCAGCGTGATGTTGCCCGGCGCCAGCGTAATCGCCGTCGCATCGGTGTAGGTGACCGTGTAGGTAATCGGACCGCCCGTGGTCAACAGTGCCGACGGCGGGCTGATGCTCACCGACGGCGGCGTGTTGTCAACCGAGAAGGTCGCGCTCGGGCCGGCGACCGGCGCCGAGTTGCACGTGTCATCGTCGGCGGTATCGGCGGCGATCGAGATTCCGATCGTGCCTTCGCCAGAGATGCTGCCAATCGTCACGGTGCGGGTCGTGTTGCCCGTGCCGGAGACGCTGGCAACGCCATTCGCGGTACCGGTCAGGTTGAGCTGGATATCGGACGGCGAGAGCGTGATCGTGTCCGCATTCGTGTAGGTAATCGTGAAGGTCACGGGGCCGACGTTCGTGAAGCTGGCCGACGGCGCGCCGATCGAAATGCTCGGTGCCACCGTATCGACCGTCGCCGTCGGGCTTGGGCCCGTCTGGATGGCGGAGTTACCCGCGGCATCGGTAGCGCTGTTCGCGAGCACCGTGATGCTCAGGTTGCCCAAGCCGCTTACGCCGCTCAGGGTCACCGTGTGCGTGGTGCTCGAGAGCGCATCGACGTTGACCGTCGCGGTTGCGCTGCCCGTCGTGTTGAGCTGGATCCGGCTCGGATTCAGCACGAAGGCCGGTGCACCGGAGTAGGTCAACGTGTAGACAATGTTTTCGCCGCAGCTCACGGCCGGAACCGGCGAGCTAATCGCGACAGTGGGGGCCGTGTTGTCGACCGTAATCGAGGCGCTCGGGCCGGCCGCCGGCGCGGGGCTGCCGCCGATGGTCTGCGCCGTGTTCGCCGCGAGCGAGATGCTCAGCGTACCGTCGCCCGTGATGCTGCTGATGGTGATCGTGCGGTTTGTCACACCCGTGCCGCTGACGCTGACCGTACCGGTCGCGGTGCCCGTCGTGTTCAGCGTGACGTTGCCCGGAACCAGGGTGACTGTATTCGCGTTGGTATACGTGATGGGAATCGTCACCGGCCCGGAGCGCGTCAGGTTCGTGCTCGGCGCGCCGATGGACACACTGATCGCGGCGTTGTCGACGATGAAGGTCGAACTCGGACCCGCCGCCGCCGCCGTGTTGCCGATCGTGTCGGACGCCGTACCCGCGGCGACGCTGATGCCGATCGTGCCGGTGCCCGTGATGCCCGAAATCGTAACCGTACGCGTAGCCGTGCCGGTGCCGCTGACGGCAACCGTGCCGTTGGCCGTACCCGTGCGGTTCAGCGTGATGTTGCCGGCCACGAGCGAAACCGCGTCCGCGCCGGTGTAGGTGACGGTGTAGGTCACCGGACCCGCGCTGGTGACCGTCGCCGACGGCGCGCTAATCGCGATGGTCGGAGGCGTGTTGTCGACGGTGAACGTCGTGCTGGGCCCGGCCGCCGCAGTCGAACCAAGACCAATACCCGTGCCGGCGGCGATGCTGATGACGAGCTTGCCGCGCCCCCTGATGCCGGAAATCCTGATAGTGAGCGTGGAGAGACCCGAGCCGCTGACAGTGACCGTACCGTTGGCCGTGCCCGTGCGGTTCAG
>CAZUJL010000022.1:0-72711 GCA_964620045.1 uncultured Nitrospirales bacterium | reverse complement strand
TTGTAGGTACGGTTGATTTTGGCTCGCGGGATATCCGTGTCATCATCGCGCGCAAGGATTCCGACGGCACGATTCAGATCATCGGCCATGGATCCTCGCCGAGCCACGGCGCAGTGTCGCAGGGCGTGATTCAGGATCTCACCGCCGCGCAGGTCTGCCTCAAGGAAGCCCTGCGCGCGGCCGAGGCCGAGGCGCGCATCAAAGTGATGACGTTGTTCTGCGGCATCAACGGCCGCAACGTCGAGACCTTCATCCGTGAAGGCCAGATCGAGCTCGACACGCAGATCGTCGAGCAGCGCCACATGGACGAAGCCATTGATATGGCCTCGCGCGACGTACTCGAAAACGGCAAGCGCGTCGTTTCGTCCCTCGCCGCGCAGGAGTGGTACGTCGACGATCTTCGCGTCGCCGATCCGCTTGGCATCGCAGGCCACGTGCTGAAGATTCGGGTGCACTTCGCGCGCATTCCCGCCGTGATCGAAGACAACATCGCCATGTGTGTCGAGTCGCAACGCCGCGAGCTTGAAGACGTAATCTTTATGCCGCTCTCGTCTGCGCTCGGCTGTCTCACGCCCGAAGATCGCGAGCTCGGCGTCGCCGTGCTCGACATGGGCCGCATGACGACCGGGCTTGCTGTGTTCCGTGATCGCCGCATCCTCGGCACGCACAGTTTCGAATGGGGCGGTTACCACCTCACGCGCGACGTCGCCGCCGGACTGCATGTGTCCTTCGAAGAGGCCGACGATCTCATCCTCGAATACGGCATCACGGCCGAGCGCATCGCCGCCGAGGGTGCCGATGACGCCGGTGGCAACTGGCCGCCGCGCCGCCGCACCGAAAGTCAGATCAAGCTCAAGACCGCCGTGCACGGTGCCGCCACGGTCGTCGATCGCGACGCGCTGGACGTCATCGTGTTCGAACGCGCCAAGGAACTGATGACCAAGGTCCGCCAACAGCTTGAATCGCGCGGCTTCGCGAAGCACCTCGTCCGCGGCGTCGTGCTCACGGGCGGCGCGGCCTCGATCAAAAACATCATCCCGCTTGCCGAGACCGTGTTCCAGGCTCCGTGCCGCGTCGGCATGCCGCTCGGCGTCGACATCGTCCCGCCCGAGGCGCGCGGTCCCGAATACTCCGGTGCCATCGGCCTCGTGCGCCACGGTTTCGACTACCGCGCCGCAGCCCGTGCCGGCCGACTGCGCCTCAGCGCGCCGGTCGTCATGCTGCGCGCCAAGCAGATCGGCGAAGCGCTCCGGCGCTATTTCCGTCGCGCGGAGTAGTGAGAGGGCGAGCGTACTCGCGAGCTATTCGGTTAATGTGGATGCGGCGTCCCGCCGCATTTACTTAGCGAGCGATTAGATTTTTATCCCGATCGCCGCGAGTTCCTTTTCCACCACGCCCGCCCAGTTGCGGTTCGCCGCCGGACTCGCCGGGCTCGGGTGCAGAATTTTCCCGACGGTGGCTTTTGTATCGCCGACAACCGCGCGGATGCGCTCCTCCGCAAACGCGCCCACACCAATCACAAACTTCGGCTGCTGCTGTTCGATGACGCCACGCAGCGCCGCATCGCACGCCGCGAAGAGCGCGCTCTTTTCTTTCGCGGGCAACTTGTCCGGCGTAAAATTCCGCCCTGAGCTTTCCATGAAACACAGTGGACAATAGTTCCACACAAAAAAACGCGCGAAGAATTTTTCCGGCGTCTTGAATCGATCGCGCGCCCAGCCCCACAACCGCGTGCCGCTCACTTCCGAACGCGCACAAGCGAATCCCTCCACCGGCCGCTTAGCATGCTCGGTCGCGGGCTTGCCCACGGCGCCGCTGATCCCCATCCAGTCGCGCACCATCGCCACATCGCCAAACGGCACGCCCGTCTGCGCCATGCCAAACGGCCCGGGGTTCATGCCGACGAACAGCGCTTCTTTTTTCCCGCTACCAAATTTGGCGAGGTACGCCTCGTGCGGGGTGCGGGCGTAGGCGAGCGGGTTATAGACCAGTGCGATGGGGGAGGCGAAGCGCAGCGAGCCCACGTCCGCCGCCAGTTTTCGAGAGATATCGGTCAGCTTCATAGGGTCGAGTATAACAATCTGCGCCATCGATTTCGGCGTAACTCGCTATCAAATAGCGAGTTATAGGGCTTGTCTAATAGCAATTCAAAATGATATCATTTTGATATATAGGAGGATTTACCCATGAAAACGCAAGAGCGCGTGGTCGAGGCTTTCAACGGCTGGCCGATGCTCGCCGGTCTCGTTTTATATGCGATTGTCGCCGTGCCTCTTCTGTATATCAGCGTCGCGGCGGTCCCGCTCCTGATTCTATGGGCCGTCCTCGCCATTGTGTGGGGCGTCTGCCTCGGCGGCTTCTACACGCTGCAGCCGAACGAAGCCAAGGCCCTCGTGCTCTTCGGCCGCTACGTCGGCACCGACAAGACCAGTGGCTTCCGTTGGGCCAATCCCTTCTTCCGCAAACTCAAAATCTCGCTGCGCGCGCGCAACCTGAACATGAAAGCGATCAAGGTAAACGATCTGCGCGGAAATCCGATCGAGATCGCCGCTGTTGTTGTGTGGAAAGTCGACAACACGGCCGAGGCGCTGTTCGACGTCGATGACTTCGAGCACTATGTCGAAGTGCAGAGCGAATCCGCACTGCGTCACCTCGCCATGGCCTATCCCTACGATGAATTCGGCAACGAACCGCTTTCGCTACGCGGCAGCACCGACGAAGTCTCGCATGCGCTGCAGTCGCAAATTCAGGAGCGGGTCGCGCAGGCCGGCGTGCAAGTGTTGGAGGCGAAGCTGAGCCACCTCGCCTATGCGCAGGAAATCGCCGGCGCGATGCTCCGCCGCCAGCAGGCCGAAGCCATCGTCGCCGCGCGCGCGCGCATCGTCGAAGGCGCCGTCGGCATGGTCGAACACGCGCTCAAAGGCCTGCAGGCCGCCGGTGTCGTACAGCTCGACGAGGAACGCAAGGCCGCCATGGTCAGCAATCTGCTCGTCGTGCTCTGCGGCCAGGTCGACGCCCAGCCCGTCATCAACACCGGCACGCTCTACAACTGATTCGGCGCGAAAGGGGGAACCGTGGCCGAACGCAAGGCATTTCCGCTTCGCCTGCCGCCTGAGCTGCTCGACGAGCTCACGCGCTGGGCCGCGGACGATCTGCGCAGTGTAAATGCGCAGATCGAGTTCCTGCTGCGCGAAGCCATCCGCAAACGGCGCAAAGAAATCCCCGACGCCGAACCCGAAAAACCAAAACCTTCATAACGAACGTTGGACTGCGGCAGCTCGCTGCCGCTTTCCCAAGCCAGCAAAGCTGGCGGCGTCACAAATGAACTTTCACGCTCGCGCGAGTACCTTGCCCAAATTCAACCCCGCCCGCCGGTTCCGCTTTTCCCAATACACCCGCGTCCACGCCGGCCGCACATCCTTGCACTCGATCGCGGCCACCGCTTCCGTCCACTTCGCCAGCAAGTCGTCCGCTTCCGCAAATGCACTCGCGCTGTCCGGCGGCGAATCCAGCCACTGCTGCTGCACGCGGTCGCGCTCAGGAATGAAGAGAGGTCGCAACTGCGCCGGGTTCCGCATTACCCGCCGGTGCAGCGCTTCGTGCCGCCACCATAGCGAATCGTCCGCTTCGTCGCCGGAGGCCTTAATGTTCACCGGCTGATCGACACTCACCGGTTTGAACAGGCTCACGCACGGCGCCGCAGTCCCCGTGACCCAATGCGCGCAACCGGTGGGTTTCAGCTCCGCCACCCACGACGCCGTCGTCTGACTCGACGCCAATATTCCGCCGCCATGCACGCACGGCGCATGGAGGCCGCCGTGGGTCCACGCATGGTGCGGATGCTCGTGCACCGATCCGTGATCGCCCAGCAGTTCCATCATGTCGCCCAGCGCGCGCGCCGATCCCGCAAGCTCCTGCGTCCGCGCGCGGCGCAGTTTACAGCCGCAGAAATGCGTCTTCACGACGTCCGAGTACTTGCTCTGAAACTCCGGAATCGTCAGGCCGTTTGAAATGCTGCGCGCGCCGTTCACTTTTTCCGTCACCCAGCGCCGCCCCGCCGTCTCCAGCACATACGCCTCGCGCGGATCGGCCACGATGAAGCTGTTGTGATAGGTAAATTTCTTGCTCTCATGCCCACACCCGCCGCCCTGGCCGTATTTCTCCAGCAGCGTGGTGATGATTTCCACCGCCCGCTGCGCCGTGTCCGCGCGCTCCAGCGCCAGCCGCAGTAAATCCATGCCGATTAGGCCGGGTTGTTTCTCGTGCGGCTCGCGCGTGAATACGGCCTCGTTGCCGATCGTCACGCCGCGCTCGTTCGTGCCCATCTCCGCGCCCCAGATCCAGAAAGGCTGGCTCAGCAGCGTGGCGTAGGTCTCGTCGACGTCCGGAATCTCGATGTACGTGCACTTCACCATCGCGGCCGGCCGGCTCTGCCGCCGCGGAGACCACACGAGGTTCTGCCCCTCATTCGGGTCGCGATCGGAATTTTTCGCGAACAGCACGCGGCCGGGTTCAACGATGACGATGGTGTCACACATGATCCGCGATTAGACCATCTGTCGCGGGGCGGCGCAACTCGCCGATCAGCCGACCAGCATCGGATTGAGCGCGAAATTCACGAGGGCCCAGTCGGCGGCGTAAAGCACGCAAAAGAGCACGCAGAACGCACCCAGCGCGCGCGCCGTCTGGCCGGTGGTTATTTCAAATCCGCGCCGCAGAACAAAGAAAAACACAATCCAGCCGATGAGGATCAGCGGCGCGAGCAAAAATCCATACAAGGTATACGTCGCCGCGTCCTTGAAGTCCGGCCCGAAGCTGTCGAATCGCAGCGCCCCCGCAAATCGTAGCGCGGCGTACATCGGCAGACAGGCCAGTGCGTACAGGTGCACCACAAAGCCGACCCACAGAAACATGATCTCCTGCCACGGCGTCGGCTCCGACGAGGCATCCACCGCCATCGCGTATTCAAGCGCCGGCTTGCCCGCCGTCGCGCCCACGCCCGCATACACGCCATAGCTCAGCAACACCAGCCCAACGCACATCAGCACCGCCACGCGCGACGAAGTCGGCGAAATCTCCCCGCCTTCCTCCTCCGCCACGGGCTCGATGTTTTGTGGAAAGGCCTCAATGTCCTCGTCCCGCGGCACCACGACATTCTTGCCCGGTTTCGGCGTTTCCGCCGGCGGATCGAACGACGAAATGGACTGCGGCGGCAGCGAGCTAATGCGTGCGTGTTTGTCCTGCAGGCGTTCCCTCAAGTCCTTTGCCGGTTGGTACTCAAAATCCCGATAGATCCGATCGGCAAGGTCGATCGCCTCCGACAAACGCCGCAATCCCCCAAGGCAGCGCGCCATCGGAAACAGCACCGCGCGCTGATTCGGATACGTGCGATCCAAATCCGCCAAAATCTCCAGCGCCTTGGCGTACTCCCGCGCATTGAACAGGCGGTCCGCCTCGCGGAATTTTTCCTTGGCATCGTCGCGATTCATGCGAATACCGGCCTCGTTAAAAACGAAATATCGAACATTTTAAAAATCCATGACACGGAACGACCTGTGGTCACCCGAGAACCAAATTGGTGACAACTTGCACGGCGATACTCACGGGAATCGAAATGAGGACGTCGAACACAATCCAAAGCCCGACGACGCCTACAAGTTTTCCAAATGACAACTGATAGTGCTTGGCCAAAATAACGAGGTAAATGATCCAGCCGATAAATAGGACCGGAAGCAACAAGAGTCCAAACAGCGTATATAACGCAATGTCTTTCATGTCTTCTCCGAAGTCATTCGCAGGCAACGCATCCAGCACGCGCAATGACCAATATCCCGGAAAACACGTTAGAGGAAACCAGCACACAAAGCCCGCCAAAATAAATATGCCCAACGAACTCCACGGAAACTCTGCGATCGGATTGTCACTTTCTTCGATAAACGAGGGGTTCTCTTCCAATCGCCGTTCAAATTCGTGAAGCGGGCCTCCCGCTACTGCAATGATTGTGAAGTACGCTAAGAAACCGAAAATGGTTAAACCCACCCAAAACATCACCGCGCGCCGCGAGTCTCCGCGCTGCGTCACCGGCGCCGGACCGCCACTCTGCGCGTCAAAAGGTTTGCTGACGAGAGAATCCAAGTCCTTAGGCAGTGGGGGAGGGTCGCTGTCGAATTTCGGCATGCCCGGCGGCGGCATCACGGGGTCGCTGTCGAGAGTCATCACGCCCGGCGGCAGATCCACCACCGGATCGCTGTCCAGCGACGGCACCTTCAACGCCAACGCCGGATCGCTTCCCGCCTCCAGCCCCGCCAGACCGTCGCCCCGTTTCAACGATGACAGCCGCTTGTACAGATCCGTCGCCGGGGCATAGTCGAATTGCCGCACGATGCGGTCCGCGAGGTCCAGCGCTTCGCCGTTGCGGCCCAGCGCGGTCAGGCACCGCGCCATGGGGTAGAGCACGTGCCGTTCGTTCGGAAAGGCCGAGTTCAGCTCGGTCAACACCTTGAGCGCCGGCCCATACTGCTGGTCGTTGAAAAGCTTGTCCGCGAGCCTGAACTTTTCCCGCGCCTGTTCCTTGTCCATGCCGTTCACCCCACCGTCTCCGCATACTGGCACACCCAAACCCGCAGGCTCAAGGCCTACGGATTCGCGGGAATACTCTCAAGGCAGGCCGTCTATTTGGGCCCACGCACGGGCACCGGCACAGTTGACAACCCCGCCCTCGCTCGAATATTCTGTACAAGCCATTTACGCACAATATGTTGCGTGGCACGGTCACTTATCAGCGAATCTCCGTGTTTGCCTGCGTGACCGCGCACGAAAACCATTCAGTGGCCCCCACGGGCGAATCGAGGAGCGGAAAGTGCCAAAGCGTACGTTTCAACCTTCAATGCTGCGTCGTCGACGGACCCACGGGTTCCTCACGCGCATGGAAACGGCCGATGGCCGCAAAGTGCTCAAGAGCCGCCGCGACAAAGGTCGCAAGCGTCTCACCGTGTCCGACGAAGTGCGGCGCGGGTACTAAGTCGTAAGTCAACATTTGCAGAATTGAGACCGGGCTGGAGCGCGGCAAGGGCCGCGCCAACCAGTTGCAAGGTGGTGAACCTCTCGTGCCGGGCCGGGAATCCTTTCCACGCCGCGAGCGCCTTACGACACCCCGCGAGTTTCGCGAGGTCTTCGATCATGGGCGCCGGGCTGCGGGTCAGGCCTTCATCTGCTATGTGGCCGAGGGGCAAGGGCGGAAATTGGGATTGGCGGTGTCCCGCAAAGTAGGCGGCGCTGTCATTCGCAACCGGGTTAAGCGATTCATCCGCGAGGTGTATCGTCACGAACGTGCCGCGCTCCGCGAAGGAATGCGGATGGTCGTCGTGGCCAAACCCGCGGCCGCTGCATTGACCTACGACGAAAGTCGCGAGGCGCTGCGCCGGTTGTTCCGCCAGGGAGGCGCGTTCGGTGAGTAATTTGCTCATCAAAGGGATGAGCAAGCTGCTGATCGGCGCAGTGCGCGTGTACCAAATGTTCCTTTCGCCGGTGCTGTTGGCCGTCGCGGGGCCTAGTTGCCGGTTCACGCCCTCCTGTTCGCAGTACGCGATTGAGGCGATTGAAAAACACGGACCGATCCGTGGCGCATGGCTTGCCGTATACCGCATCCTGCGCTGCCAGCCCTTCTCGAAGGGCGGATACGACCCGGTCCCGTGAACGTCGCGCCCGCCGCGTCTGCACACCACATTCCGGATGATTGGCCACGCTCTACGTGGTGTGCGGTGCGATGCTGAACGACGATCAAGACAAGGACATGGCGCGGCGACAAACGATCGCCCTCGTCGTCATGTTGCTGCTGCTCTGGGGCTGGTTCACGTATTTTGCCCCAAAGCCAAAGCCCGCCGCGCCCCAACAAGCCACCACTTCGACCGCGGCCAACACCACCGCCGGAACCGCCGCGGCTCCTGCCGCCGATGCTGCCCCGACTGCTGCCGGTGAAACGGAAAGCGCCTGGCCGTTTCTGCCGCCGGTGCCCGCCGAGCCCAGCCCCGACGACGAAGTAATCATTCGCGATAACGATCTCGAACTTGTGTTCACCAAGATCGGCGCCCGGCTCAAACGCGCCTCGGTATTGCTCGGCGAAAACGGCGATGAATCAATCCAGTTGGTGCCGCAAGCGGCCGCCGCCACGCCCGACACGCAAGTGATGTATCCGCTCGGCCTGCGCTTCACGGACCCGGAACTCGGCCAGCAGCTCGATGCGCGCCGCTTCGACGCGATTCCCGATGGTGACAGCCGCGGCATCACGTTTAATCTCGATCTCCCCGGCGCCGCGCGCGTGCAGAAGCGGTTTCGCCTTAGCACCGATCGCCACGTCGTCGAAGTGCACGTCGAATATCAAAACCTCGAAGCCGCGCCGCGTCGTCTCGGCCTCGATCAGACCCCCGCCTACATGCTCACCTGGGGCCCCGGCCTCGTCGTGCAACACGAAGGCAATCAGTTCCCGCCCACGCTCGTGTGGCGCCGGGATGCGGCGACGCAAATTTTTAAGACCGCGGAACTTCCCGTGGGCGCCGATGGCAAACCGCAAGACAAGCGCGTGCCGTCCGTCGACTGGATCGGATACAAGAGCAAGTACTTCATGGTCGCGCTCAAACCTGCCGGCGATGGCGCGATGACGAACGACGCCTGGATCAACGGCCTGCCGCAGGCCTTCCAGTTTGGCCTCTCGCAGCCATCGATGACGCTGGCGCCGTCCGAAACCAGCCGCACCGACTACCGCCTTTACCTCGGGCCGATGCACCTCGGCGAACTGCAGGAAGCCTGGCCGACCTTGTCGACCGCGCTGCGGTTCTTCCCGCCCGGCGGATGGTTCGGCGACACCGTCAGCGACTTGATGGACTGGTTCGCCAAGCAGCTCCTGCGCAACCTGAACTGGTGGCACAGCTTCATTCCAAACTACGGCGTCGCGATCATTTTGCTCACGGTGCTCGTCCGCATGGTGGTTTTCCCGCTCACCATCAAGTCGATGCGCAGCATGAAAAAGATGCAGGCGCTCCAGCCCGAGATGCAGGCGATCAAGGAGAAGTACAAGGACAATCCGCAGGAATTCCAGAAGCAGATGATGCTCATCTACCGCGAACGGAAGATCAATCCGCTTGCGGGCTGCTTGCCCTTGCTCCTGCAGATGCCCGTGTTCATCGCCCTCTACCGCATGCTGTGGAACACGTTCGAAATTCGCGGCGCGGACTTCCTGTGGGTGAAGGACCTCTCGCAACCCGACAGCCTGTTCCAGATTTCCTTCCTGCGCGGCTTGCCGTTTTTCGGTGATGCGCTGAGCCACTTCAACATCCTGCCGATCCTGATCGGCGGCTCCATGCTCATCAGCATGAAGCTCACGCCGACCTCCGGACCAATGCAATCGCCGGAACAGAAGATGGTCATGAACCTCATGCCGATCATCTTTGCCGCCTTCTCGTATCCCTTCGCCGCCGGTCTGAATCTCTACGTGCTCACCAGCACCGTCCTCGGCATCGCGCAGAACTGGCTCGTGCGCCACACGCGCATCGGCGGGCCGCCGATTGCGCCGCTCGTGCCCGTGCTCGCCGACGGCCCCGAAGATGGCAATGGCAAGAAACCGCAACCCGAGAAAGTGGCGGCACCGGTCGTACGCCGGAAAAAGCCGCAGCATTTTTATGACCGCGCTCAACAGCGCAAACGGGAGATGGCCCGGGCCGAAAAGAAAAATCGCAAGAAAAAGTGATCGATGATCGCCGCCCGCGTGTACTTGCCGGAGCGGACCCACCGATGGCCCGTCTCGACGCGCCGGTGATCATCAACGGCCCACACACGCGGCCGGCCGGAAATCGCCGGGACCGCAGGAGGTAAGGCAAGGAATGCGTATCGTTGAAACAACCGCAAAGACCAGAAAAGAGGCCATTCAAATGGCGCTCGACCAGCTCGGTTGCGAGCTGGATGAAGTCCAAATCGAGATCGTCGACGAAGGCAGCAAGGGCTTTCTCGGTCTCGGTTCGCGCGACGTGCAGGTCCGCGTAAAGGCTCCGCACCTTTCCGGCGGTGTCGTGGCGGAGGAAGACGAGGACGACAACATCGGCAACCGCGCCGGCGTTGAAAGCCATCTCGAAACCAGCCGCCAACCCACCCGCACGCAGACCCGCCGCCGCGGCCCGAAGCGTGGCCCCGGTGGACAACAACAGCGTGGCGGCCAGCCCGGCAACATGCAGCCGCGCACACAACCGCACCTGGTGCGTCCCGCGGGCCCCATCTCGCGTCAGCCGCGCCCGCAGGGCGGTGGTAATTTCGATCGCGGTCCCCGTGAAGATCGCGGGAATCGTGAAGACCGTGGCCCGCGTGAGGATCGCGGTAACCGCGACAATCGCGGCCCGCGCCGGGACAACCGCGGCGGTGGCGGCGGTGGTGATCGCCGTCAAGGCCGTGAAGGTGGCCGCGACAACCGCGGCCCGCGTCGCGACAACCGGGGCCCGCGCAACGATCGCGGCGGACGTCCGCACGGTGATCGCGACAACCGCGGCCCACGCCGCGAGCCGCGCGTCCCGCAGGCGCCGTCCAAGCCGCGTCCGCGCCGCGAACGCACCACGCCGATCGACAAGGAAGCCGCGGAGGCGCTGGGTAAGTCCGCAGCGGCATTGTTGGCCGAGTTGCTCGAAAAGATGAGCATGCCGGGCGAAGTCAGCAGCTACCTGAACGAAGACGACAACGTTGTGCTCGATGTGAAGACCGAGCACGGTGGCATGCTGATCGGCCGCAAGGGCAAAAATCTCGAAGCCCTGCAGTTCCTGATCAACCGCATCTTCGTGAGCGGCGACGAAAAAGACACGGTCGATCGCATCCTGATCGACATCGAAGGCTACCGCAAGCGCCGCAAGGAACAGCTCGAAGACATGGCGCGCAAGATGGCCGAAAAAGTGAAAACCAGCGGCCGCGCGCTGCGCCTCAAACCGCTCGATCCGCAGGAGCGCCGCATTGTGCACCTCGCGCTCGAAAAAGATCCCGACGTGCGCACCTTCAGCCTTGGTAACAGCCTGCACCGCCGGGTGGTGATTGCGCTCTCCGACGAATCCGGCGCGCGCGCCGCGCAGACCGCCGAGGACGCCCCGGACGATGAGTCCGATAGCGGCGATGACGAGGGCAACGAAAAGAAGGGCCAAGGCTTCGAGCCGGATGAGTACGATGACGATCCGGACTTCAAGGCCTACGCCGACGACGAAGAAGGCAAGGGCGGCGACGACAAGTCCAACAGTGACGACGAAGACGAGTGAAGATACGATCGCGGCGATCGCCACTCCCCCCGGCGAGGGCGGGATTGGCATCGTCCGCATCAGTGGTTCGGAGGCCGTCCCCATCGCGGGACGGCTTTTCGTTTCCGCATCCGGCCGACGCCTCGGCGACGGCGCGCGGCAGGTATATTACGGCGAAATCCGCGACACCGGCGCGGTCGTGGATGAAGTCCTCATCCACGTCATGCGCGCGCCGCACAGCTACACGCGCGAAGATGTCGTCGAAATAAATTGCCACGGCGGTGCCGCACCGTTGCACGCCGTGCTCGATCTCGTGCTGCGTTCCGGCGCGCGATTGGCCGCGCCCGGCGAATTCACGCGCCGCGCGTTCCTGAACGGCCGCATCGATCTCGTGCAAGCTGAAGCCGTGATTGATCGCATTCGCGCGCAAGGCCGTGCCGCGCTGCTCGCGGCGTCCGCAGCTTCACGCGGCGTGTTGTCGAAAGAATTGCATTCCATCCGCGAGGCGCTCGTGCTCGCGAAGTCGCATGTCGAAGCCGCGATCGATTTCCCGGATCAAGACGTCCCTGAAACCATCACGCCCGAGTTGCGTCGCGCCGTTGCAAACGCCCGCACGCGCATGGAATCGCTGCTCGCCACCGCCGACGCCGGCCGCCTGCTCCGTGAAGGTGCCGCCGTCGCGATCGCCGGACGTCCGAACGTGGGGAAGTCGAGCCTGTTCAACGCGCTGTTGCGCGAGTCGCGCGCCATCGTCACCGCGCGCCCCGGCACCACGCGCGATCTGATTCAGGAGACTATCCTCGTGCAAGGCATCGCCGTCCGCCTCACCGACATGGCCGGCCTGCGGGACACCGACGACGAAGTCGAACGCATCGGTGTCGAGCGCGCGCGCGAAGCGCTGCGCGAAGCCGCACTCATCCTGCTCGTGGTCGACGCCGAAACCGGACTCGTCCCCGAAGACGAATCGCTCGCGCGCGAACTCGCGCAAACCGAAACGCCCATGCTGTACGTCATCAACAAAGTAGATTCCCGGGAACGCCAATCTCCGGATTGGCGCGCCTCAATGAACCTGCCCCCGGACATCCCCATCAGCGCCACGATCCTAACTTCCGCCCTGACCGGCCAAGGCCTGCCCGAACTCGAAGCCATCCTCGCCAAATTGCTCCTCGGCGGCGCGGCCATCGCCCCCGATCAGGCCCTCCTCACGCGCACGCACCAGAAGGAAAGCCTGCGCCGCGCCTTGGAAGCCGTCCGCCGGGTCGAATCCGGCTTCGGCCAGTCCCCGGAGTTCCTCGGACTCGAATTGGATGACGCCCTGCGCAGCTTGGGCGAAATCACCGGCGAAACCACCCCCGACGACGTGCTCGAGCACATCTTCGGCAGCTTCTGCATCGGAAAATGACTCTCGAACTACGCCATATAACAGTAGGGGCGGCCCCCCGTGGCCGCCCGGCCCATTGTCCATCCCGTCCAAATTGTCCATGGCGTCCATTGGCCAAAAATAAGAACGGCCTTCCGTTGGAAGGCCGAAATGTAAAGATTAAGGGACCCGGGACTGAGGTTATCCCGGGCCCCCGCGGAAGGAGAAACGCCACATTCGGCGTTGACCAGACGAACTGTACCACGGGATTCCCAAGAAAGCAAAAATCAATAAAAACTATTAAATCGCGAAATATATATGCACAAAGTCTGACAAATATCCCAGACTTTTCACGGCTTTCCGTCACATTTTCCTTTAGGTCTTTTTCGTCCTTTACGTCCCTTCAAACTAATCACCCGACGCCGATTTCTAATCCATGAACTTCACCCTCGAAGCCACCGACCCCACCGGCGCCCGTGCTGGCCGTCTCGCGCTACCGCACGGCGAAGTGCTGACCCCAATCTTCATGCCCGTCGGCACGCAGGGCGCCGTGAAGGCGATGAACACCGAGGATCTCCCCGGCATCGGCGCGCAGATCATCCTCGGCAACGCCTACCACCTGTATCTGCGTCCCGGCACGGAAATCATCCAGAAGGCCGGCGGCCTGCATAAATTCATGCGCTGGGACAAGCCCATCCTCACCGACTCCGGCGGCTTCCAGATATTTAGCCTCGCGCAGTTCGCCAAAATTACCGAGGAAGGCGCGCATTTCCAGAGCCACCTCGACGGCTCGCGCCATTTCATGTCGCCTGAGATTGCGATGGACGTCCAGCGCGCGATCGGTGCCGACATCATCATGTGCCTCGACGAATGCACCAGCTACCCCGTCGATCACGATACCGCCGCCAAATCAATGCGAATGACGCTGCGCTGGGCCGAACGCTGCAAGCGGCGCTGGGAAGAAACAACCACCGGCACGCAGTCCCTCTTCGGCATCGTGCAGGGCAGCATTTTCGAGGATCTGCGCCGGGAAAGCGCCGACGCCACTGTCGCCATGGGTTTCCCCGGTTATGCCATCGGCGGCGTCAGCGTGGGGGAGGGCAAGGACGACATGCTGCGCGCGGTCGATTGGGTCGCGCCACGCTTGCCCGTGAATTCCCCGCGCTATCTGATGGGCGTCGGTGCGCCCGATGACCTCGTCGAAGCCATCGCGCGCGGCGTGGACATGTTCGACTGCGTGATGCCGACGCGCAACGCGCGCAACGGCTCGCTCTTCACGTCCCGCGGCAAGGCGAACATCAAGAACGCGCGCTTCCGCGACGACTTCGGCTGTCTCGATCCCGACTTCCCGACGCCCGTCACGCAGCGCTACACACCCGCGTATTTGCACCATCTTTTCCGCGCGGGAGAGATCCTCGCGCTGCAGCTGAATACTTTACACAACCTGTTCTTTATGTTAGAGTTAGCGACCAAATGCCGCCGGGCGATTCTCGAAGGCTGCTTCGCTGAATTCAGACGCGCCTTTCTCGCCGCTTACCGCGGCGCGCCCATCCCGGCAAACGAAGGCGATGGCCCTGAGGAGTTCGTGTCTCGTGTGGATTGATCTGTTGATGTACGCGCAGGAAACCGCTGCGCCACCGGCGGGTTCCGGCACGGCAGCGCCCCCCGCGGGCGGTCTGATGTCGATGTTCCCGTTCCTGCTGATCATGTTCGGCGTCATGTATTTCTTCGTGCTGCGCCCGAACCAGAAGCGCGAAAAAGATCGCCGGCAGATGCTCGACAGCCTGGCCAAAGGCGATCAGGTCATCACCACGGGCGGCATCTGCGGCACCGTGGTCGGAACGTCCGACAAATCGGTGGTGCTGAAAGTCAGCGACGACCCGGTCACCAAGATCGAGTTTGTCCGCAGCGCCATCGCTCAGGTCATTCGCGAGCAAGCAACCCAGGAAACCGCAAAGAAGTAACACCGCGAAGGATGGCAGCATCCTTCTCCATATAGACGGGAGTCATTCATGCAGAAGCACCTTGGACGTACCTTGCTGATCATCGCGCTGATCGTTGTCGCGGCGGTCAATCTGTTCCCCACCATCGGCTGGTATCGGCTCGACGAAGCCGAACAGAAAAGCCGCATCGAGCGTTGGCGCACGGAAGACATCGAGCTGCGCCGCGAAGGCGCCGGCCCGTTTGAGCGCGCGGCGCACGGCTTTAAAAAATGGTCGCAGTTCAATCGCGACATGGTGATCAACCTCGGCCTCGACCTTCAGGGCGGCGTGCTGATGGTGATCGGCTTCGACTTCACCGAAGAAATGAAGGCGCGCGGCCTGCTAGAAACCGACGTGCAACAACTTGTCTTGCAACGCGTCACGAACCGCATCAGCGAGTTTGAAGCCACCGAGCCGCTGATCCAGACGCTCGGCACCAACCAGGTCCAAATCCAGCTCCCCGGCGAAAAAGACACGCAGCGCGCCCGCGACCTGATTACCCGCACGGCCCACCTCGGCTTCCATCTCGTCAGCGGTCCGGACGAAACCCGCGAAGTCATCAAGGCGGTCGACGCTTTCTCGAAGAACGGCTTTGTCCCCTTCCTCGATGCGCCGAGCGCGCAATCGGGCTCTATCGTCGAAGTCGAAGAAGCAAACTACGAACTCGTGAAGAAAGTGGTGGACGACGCGCGCGCCGCAAACGTCATCCCCGCAAATCTCGATATCGCGTTCGGTCCGTCCCCGAAGGCGTGGGAAAAGACCACACGCCGCGAAGTGTATGTCCTGAACCGCGTCGAGGAAATGTCCGGCGAAGGCATCAAGTCCGCTTCCCCGCAAACCGACACGCGCAGCCCGGGCAACTGGCTCATCGCGTTCCAATTCGATGGCGAAGCCGCCAATCAGTTCGCGAAACTCACGGAAGAAAACATCAAGCGCCAGATGGCGATCGTGCTCGACGGCAACGTCGTCTCCGCGCCGACCATCAACCAGCGCATTTACGGCAGCGGCGTCATCGAAGGCACGTTCTCGGCCGACGAATCCAAGGATCTCGCGATCTCGCTGAACTCCGGTTCGCTTCCGGTGAAAGTGAAAGAAGAGTACACAGCGATCGTCGGCGCCTCGATCGGTCAGGAAGCCGTCAGCAAGGGCGTGTACGCTTCCGTCATCGGGCTCACGCTCGTCGTCATCTCCGTGATCGCGTGGTACCGCTTCGCCGGCGTGATCGCAGTGCTCTCTCTCGCGTTCAACGGCTTGCTCATTCTCGCGGCCTTCGCCTACTTCGACATCACGCTGACCCTGCCCGGTATCGCCGGTCTGGTGCTCACGATCGGTATGGCCGTGGACTCCAACGTGCTTATTTATGAGCGTGTTCGCGAAGAGCAGTTATTGGGCAAGTCCTTCGCCAACTGCATCCAATCGGGTTTCCAGAACGCGGCCTCCGCGATTCTCGACTCCAACGTCACCACGCTCATCGCGGCCGGTGTGTTGTTGCAGTTTGGCACGGGCGCCATCCAGGGCTTCGCCATCGCGCTGGCCGTCGGTGTCGTCTCCACGCTGATCGCTGCGCTGGTCTTCACGCGCGCGCTGATGGAGTTCGTCTCCGAGCGCCAGATCATCAACAAGTTCAAGTTCACCGAGCTTATCCCGCTCGAGCCGCGGCTCGATTTCATGGGCAAGCGCCGCATCGCGGTCACGGCCAGCATCATCGCCACGATCATCAGCATCGCGATCTTCGCCTTCCGCGGCGACGACAACTTCGGCGTCGACTTCCGCACGGGTACCAACGCCCGCGTGGAAATCAGTGCGCCTGATGGCAAGGAGATCGTCGACGGCGAGGTGCGTGATCGCATTGTCGCCGCCGGTTTCGCGGAGCCGATCGTCCAGCGCTACACCGAAGGTGGCCAGGGGAATGCCAACACCTTCATCATCCGCGTAGGGCAGGCGGAATCGCTTGGCGAAGGCGACAGCGAAAACACCAGCGTCGCCGTGCACCTGCAGCAGGCCCTGTTGCCGCTCAGCGCCAACCCGTCCAGCCCGAAACTCGACGATGAAGTAAAGCTCCTGTCGGTCGAGTCCGTCGGCCCGGCCGTCGGCAAGCAGCTCCGCCTCGACGCTGTGAACACCATGCTCTACGCGCTGCTCTTCATCATTCTCTACCTGTGGTTCCGGTTCGAATGGAAGTTCGCGCTCGGCGCCGTCGTCGCCATGGCGCACGACGTGCTCATCGTGATCGGCCTCATGTCGGCCCTCGGCCAGCAGGTCACGATCCCCGTGATCGCCGCCTTGCTTACCATCATCGGCTACTCGCTGAACGACACGATCGTCGTGTTCGACCGCGTGCGCGAAGACATGGCGCTGAACAAGTCGCGCGGCATGTCCTTCCTCGAAGGCCTGAACATCAGCATCAACCGCACACTAAGCCGAACGCTACTCACATCGACCACGACCATGTTCGTGTTGATCGTGCTGTTCTTCTTCGGTGGCGACGAGCTTAAACCCTTCTCGCTCGCGATGATCATTGGCATCGTGGTGGGTACCTACTCCTCGATCTACATCGCCTCCCCGGTCGTGTTGGCGTGGCAGAACTTCATCGACAAGCGCCGTGGCGCGCGCATCGAAGCCGGCAAGGCCCCGCGCCGTCGCAAGGCTGCTCGCGCGACGGAGACGGCGTCCTAACCAAACCAGTAAGGAGCGCGCAGCATGGACGATCAATCAAACGTCCTGCTGCGCGCTGCGCAACCGGCGCAGGCCCCGCTGCGCATGAACCGCGCGGCCACGGTAAGTTTCGTGGCCTCCGTCATGTCGCTGGCGGGATTGATCCTCGGAAAATGGGTCCCCGGCGGCGCCTACGTGTTCCTGTGCTTCATCCCCGCGATCATCGCGGGACACCTCGCCCGGCGCGCATTTCAGAAGACACCGGGGGCGTACTCAAACGAGGGAATGGCCACTTTCGGCCTGGCGATAGGCTACTTCGGTCTGTTTATTTCTGTATTGCTGATATCAGCAATGGTATTCGGCGTGATTACCTTCGTGCCCGCGGCCTAGGCCCGTCCGCCCGCGTTCACGTGCGCCTGAATATAGCTGTGCAGCATCAGCTTCAATTCCGCGATCATCTGCTCATCCTGCGGCGCCACGCGCATCGACAAGTCCAACATGATGTTGCTCGATTCCAGCGTCACGCGGCCGATCGTCGTGATCTCCGCCTCCGACGCATGCGGAAGAATGGTCCGCAGAAACGCCGTAAGCGTTTCGCGCAGCAGCACATTGCGATACTGCTCGCGCGAATCGCGCAGCTCCGCTGTGTTCTGGATCGCGAGCCACACGGAGTGGAAGGCCCAGTCCGTCCGCCACATCGCCGCCAGCGTATCGACCGTGTCCGCCAGCGCCACGTCCCACGAGCGGTCCGGTCCGACTTTCAAATGACTCTCAAGCGAGTGCGCAATTTTTTCGCGGTAGCGTTCCGCGAGTGCGCCGAAGATGGCGAAGCGGTTGGGGAAAAACTGGTAAACGGATCCGATGGAGACATCCGCGCGGCGGGCGATGGCATTGGTCTTGACGGCGTCGTAGCCTTCTTCGATCAGCAGTTGCACCGCCGCGTCCAGGATTTTCTCCACACGTTCGCGGCTTCGCGCCTGCACCGGTTGTCGGCGAGGTTGAATACGCTCGTCCGCGCGCGCGGTATCCGTTTCGTCCACCATCCGTGGTCCTCCGGCGGGAGCGTCTCCCATGGACAGCATTCTATAGCGCTCCGCCCTTGCTGGCAATGGGGTCCGTGGGTTGGCCGGCGCGCGCCCCTTTTGGTACAGTCTGGCAAACCGGCGCGCAGGCGGGCCGTGCCACTCGCGGGGGATCGAGCGCATTCCCACGCCCAGCGCCGCGCCGCCCATCCAGCATGACCATCGTCACCCCACGCCTTTCGCTCGTCATTCCGGCCTTTAACGAGGCCGTCCGCGTACTCGTGACCCTCGACAAAGCGCAGGCCTATTTCCGCGCGCAGGCCTATCCCACCGAGGTGATCGTGGTGGACGACGGCAGCACGGACGGCACCGCCGAGGCCGTCCGCGGGCGTTTTCCCGAGGTCAAAATCATCGAGTCGCCCTGGAACCGGGGCAAAGGCCACGCCATGCGCCTCGGCGCCGCGCGCTCCACGGGGGAAGTCGTGCTCGTGTACGACGCGGACGGCTCGACACCCATCGACGAGATCGAAAAGCTCTGGCCGCACCTCGATCAGGGCGCCGAGGTCGTGATCGGCTCGCGTGCCGCACCCGGCGCGCGCGTGGAAACGCCGCAGCCGAAGTATCGCCGCATGATGGGCCGCGCCTACAACGTGCTGCTGCGTAGCCTGGGGCTCACCGAGTTCCGAGACACGCAGTGCGGCTTCAAGGCCTTCACGGCCCGCGCCCGCGACATCATCTTTCCGCGGCTCACGATCGACGGCTTCGGCTCCGACTGCGAGATGCTCGTGATCGCGCGCCTGCATAATCTGAAGACCGAAGAAGTGCCCGTCCGCTGGATTAACTCGACCGATACGCGCGTGCGCGCCGTGCACGATTCGCTGATGATGTTCGCCGAAGTGCTGCGCATTCGTCTGCGCGCATGGGCGGGGGCCTACACGCGCCGCTGACTACTCGCTGCGCGCGTGCTCGTTGAAGAACGCGAAGATATCCGGCAGGTGCTGCGGCGCCACGCGCACATGATCGCCGCCCGCCACTTCAATGTACTCGTGCGGCATGCCGAGTTCGGCCATTTTCTCCGTCCAGCGCCGCGTCGCTTCCACGCGCACGAGCCGGTCCGCATCGCCCTGCACGACGATAATCGGCATCGTGGCGATGTCGCTGAGCTGGTTCGGGTTCGAGTAAATCGCCGGCGCAATCGCGCCCAGCCCCGCCCAGATTTCCTTGTGCTTCATGCCGAGGTACAACGTCCCGCCGCCGCCCATTGAATGGCCCATCAGGTAAATGCGGTTCGGATCGATCTTAAATTCCTTCTTCGCGATGTCGAGCACGTTGAATACATCTTTCTCGCTCAACTCGCCGAGGTTCTCGGGATCCGGCACACCATTCGCAAAACGTTCCGAGAAGCGGTTCTTGCCCGGCCCAAGGCTGCCGTACCACCCGTGGTTGTTGTAGCCCATCGGCGCAATGACGATGTAGCCGTGGTGCTCCGCCAAATCCGTCATGCCGCGGTAGCGGATGATTTGGTCCGAGGAACTACCGAGTCCGTGCAGCGCCACGATCAGCGGATACGCCTTGCTGCCGTCATACGTGCTCGGCACAAACACAGAATAGGGGAGATCGGCCTTCGCTTCGGCGCAGTGATAGACGCGATCCTGAATGCGCGGCGTCGTCGCCGATTCGCCCGTGATCTGCGCGTGCGCAAAAAATCCGTAATACACCAGCGCCGCAATTCCGAAAATCTGACACAAATACGGACCGCGTTGGCGCATGGCAAATACCTCCTGTCGACCTGCTGACAATACCCGATGCGAGCTAAAAGTGGTTAATGTGGAAGCGGCGTCTCGCCGCTTGTCGATTCCGCCGCCCGCTTCGCCATAAACGCGTCCCACAGCTCCTTGCGCACGTACAATTCCCGCAGCACCGCCGGCCGCAGGCTATACATGGACGGCCCGAAATAAGCTTCGCCCAGCCGCCCGCGAAGGTCGTTGCCGATGCGCGGGCTGGACACAATAATGTCCGCATCAAGGTTCGCCGGCATCGTATTCCAGTAGCCGGTTTTCGCGTAGCGCCGCAGATACCACGGCAGCGGCCAGTAATCGTTGTCCGGCTGGATCACCTGAATTGTCGTGTCTGCGCCATGCCCCACCGCCGCGATCTCGTCGATGCGTTTCGCGAGTTCCGCGAGGTTCGTCGATGTGTGCGCGTATACCCAAGGATTGCGCACATCCGCCGCGTAGGTCGTCTCTGCGCGCCAGGACTGCAGCCCGAGGTGCGCCAGCACGAGTACAAACGCCGTAACCACCGCGCTACGCCGCCACGCCGGCGGGGCCAGCGCAATGCCATAGGCCACCGCCACGCCGGCCAGCACGATCACGCCAAAATAAAAACTCAGCAGCGACCACGGCGTTTTATACGGCACCGCCGCGTACATCATCGCGAGCACGATCGTATAGATCGCGAAGAATCGCAGTAGCCACGGATCGCCGTATTCATCCGTATCGCGCGGAAGATTCGGCAAGCGCCACGCCGCGATCACAATGCCAATCACGCCCAACACCAGCACCGCCCCTTCGCTCCACACCGGCCCCGGTCCGCGATGCGTGTATGCCAGCAACGAGAGGTAGTAGTACCACGGCTTGTCGTGAATCCCCGCGCCGCCCGCACGCGTGAGGTAGTTGCGATACGTGAGAATGCTGTCCAGCGGCCCGCGCCAGTGCGTGAAGAAGGCGCTAAACAACACCACCGAAATGATCAGCGCGACGATGAATCCCGCCAGAAAATCGCGCGGACGCACCGTGTTTTTCACGCGCTCGATCGATTCACGGACGCCGTAACGCCACAGCAGCGTGACCACCAATGCAAAACCCATCGCCGCCCACGCCAGCACGGCCGTTTCTTTCGTCGCATGCATCAAACACAGCGACACCATCACGCCAATCGCGTTCAGGCGTCCCGGAAGCTGCGCGTACTTCCAGCCGAACACGATCACCGACAGCGTGAAAAAGACCAGCAGCGTTTCCTGAATGTAGTAGCGCGCATAAAAAGTAAACGCGGGGGAGAAGGCGAGCAGCAGCGCCGCGCACAGTGCGCCGCCCGGCGGCAACGCGTTGCGCAAGGGAATGAACAGCAGCAGCGTCGCGACGCTGAACGCCACCGGCACCGCGCGCAGCATCCACGTTTCGGCGTCCGCCATCGTGTGCGCGCCGGACGCGGCCAGCGGCACCAACGCTAAATAATAGAGCGTAGGTCCGTGGTGATCGTGCGGATCGTAGACGTACTTGCCGGTCTCGAGCAGCTTCCCGGTCTTGTACGCCTGGTTGGCTTCGTCGCCATGGACCGGACGCAGCTCAAGATCGAGGCTGCGCACCGCGAGCGCTGCGCCCGCGATGAGTAGCAAAAGAATGGCGGTGCCCGTCCGCGCGCCGCGCTTTCGGGAAGACCGGCTCACCCGGCGATGTACCTCGTGGATAGGTTACTCGGCGGCCTTGCCGAACACTTCGGCTTCGACGTAGTGGTTGAAGTCGTCCGTCGTGTTGCCCTTGCTATAGAAACGGATCGCGCGCGCCTTCACGCCGCCGAGATCCACCAGCTTGCCCTTGTAGGTCTCGATGTATTCCTTGTTCGTGCCCGCGCCCAGCTTCAGGCCCGAGGTGTCGTCATGGTCGTTGTTGAACACCGTGCGCACGTTCTTCGTGAACTCGGCGTCGTCCGCCACCTGCACGATCACGTCGAAGTACACGCGATCGCCCTGGTGGAAGTGCCACAGCAGCAACGCATACAGCGCGTTCATCGAACCAAGGTCGACCTGCACCCACTGCAGGCCGCGCTCAAGGCCCAACAAGCTCTCGTCTTTATAAGATTTGTCGCCGTCAACCAGCATTTCCAGCTTGCCGAAGCTCGGCGCCGCCTGGCTGGTCACCGTCTTGCCCTTGGCCACATTCGTCGTGCCGTCCGGCACCATGAACGGCGCCCGCGGCTTGTAATCCGGTTCCTCAAGATTCGGCCCAAAATAGTCCAACGGCGTGCCGCCGAAATAGGGTTCCGGAAGCTCGATCTTCAGTTCGACCTTGGCGTCGTCCGCCATCGCAACAGGGGCCATCGGCAGCAACAGCAGGGCCGCCGCAGTGAGAATTCGCATGAGTAACCTTTCCTTTACCACGCTAAACGTGGCTGCTCAACCCGGTTTCAGGGCCGACAGTCTAACATACAGGCTGCAGCCCGGTACAAGATTAGACGGATGCGACCCAGGGGTTATTCAACCGTCGCGCAGACCCCGCGCACTGCGGAAATTGTGCGGATTGTTCGGCATAAATCGGCGGTGCTAGACTCCTGCCGTGTGCTGCGCATTCGTTCGGGGAGAACCGATTCTCGTATGCAAATGACACCGTCTGTCAGTCCCGCAGTTCGCGGATGTATCGATGCCTGCGGCAGATGTGAACGGATTGTCGACGCCATTTCCTTCGAGATGTTTGCCACCGCCGCACCGGGACGCTCGCCCATCGGCGCGCACCTGCGGCACGCCGCCGAACACTTCATCTGCTTCTTGCGCGGACTGGGCGATGGCGTGGTGGATTACGACGCGCGCGATCGCGATGAATCCATCGAGCGCGATCCGGCCTGTTTTCGCGAGGCCCTGGCGAACGTTTGCCGCACCCTTTCGACGCTGACCCCAGACCAGTTGCGCCAGCGCATCACCGTGCGCCAGACGGCCGCGCTCGACAGCGAGCCGAGCACCCTGGAATCGACGGTCGAGCGTGAACTTGTGTTTCTGTCGAGCCACACGATCCACCATCTCGCCGTGGTCCGAAATCTCTGTCGCGAACAGGGGGTCGACCTTCCCGAAGACCTCGCGCTGGCCTTTTCGACGGCCGCCTTCCGGCAGACGGCGGTCCGCTAACCTCGCAGGCGGTTTTATTCGATGTGTACGGTGACCATCCAACGCACCGGCTCCGGGTTCACCGCGACGATGAACCGCGACGAGGCTTATTCCCGCGCGCCGGAACGAAAGCCTGAACTGCACGCGGCCGCCAACGGCGATTGGGTCGCGCCCATCGACAGCGAAAAAGGCGGCACCTGGATGGGGGCCAACGCCTGCGGCGTGGTCGCCTGCATTATGAACGCCTATCAGCCCGGCGAAAGCCTGCTGCCGGATACGACGGGCCGCTATCGCACGCGCGGCGAAATCGTTCCCGCCGTGCTCGCCGCCGGCGATGGCGATGCTGCGCAGCACTGGATTAAATCGGAACTGGACGCCGCGCAGTATCCATCGTTCACCTTGCTCGTCGCGTCACTGGATCAAACATTGATCTGTGAATGGCTCGGCAAAGGTTCGCTCACCACGATTACGAATCGCGATCCATGGCTGGTGCGCTCGTCCTCGGGTTGGGACAGCGCCGAAGTCGTGCGCTGGCGCGAGGAACGGTTCAATCGCTGGATCGCGGACGGCGCTGCGCACATCGACACCCTGCCGGCGTTTCATTTGCTCCAGGAAGCCGGCCACGCGGAACGCTCGCCCTTGATGCGGCGCGAATGGTCCGCCACGCGCAGCATCACGCAGGCGCGTGTGCATGCGAACCCGGGCCGGGTCGAGCTGCGCTACTGGCCGACGCCCACGCCCGAAACGCGCGACGCCGCCACGCATTGCTCGCTGCGTCTGCTTGCGGCGCCGGCCCAGGCGCGCTGACGTGGAAGCCTATTTCGATTCCGCCCTGCGCGCGCTCTCCAGCGATCCCTTTCTGCAAGTCATCGTCATCATGCTGTGCACCTTCGTGCTGGAAGACCCGACACTGATCGCGTGCGCTTTGCTCGTCGCCGACGATCAGATGCTCTACGAAACCGCGATCGCCGGCCTCTGTATCGGCATCGGCGTGGGGGACTGGCTGCTCTACGTCGCCGGACGCTACCTGGAGCCGTGGATCGTCAAGCGTAAGCTCGTGTCCAAGCACCGCCTCGAGCGCATGCGCGTGTGGTTCGACGACAATATGTTCACCGCGATCATGGTCTCGCGTTTCGTGCCCGGCCTGCGCCTGCCCGCGAACCTCGCCGTCGGCATGGCGCGCGCCAGCCTCAAGCGCTACCTTCCCTGTGCCATCTTCGCGTCCATGTTGTGGACGTTCACCGCGGTCACGTCGATCGTGTATCTCGGGCGCGCGATTCTTCCGCTGCTCGGCGAGCTGAAATGGGCCGTCGGCGCCGCGCTCATCGTCGTCGTCATCCTTATCCAGCGCCGCTCGTACAAACGCATGGCCGAGGACCCCGCAAGCGTCACCGCCGAAGAAGCCCCCGCGTCGATGTTCGAGTTCTGGCATCCCTTCTTGTTTTACATCCCGGTCGGACTCTATTACTTCTGGCTCGCTGTTCGTTTCCGCAGCCTCACGCTGCCCACCGCCGTCAACCCCTCCATCTACTCCGGCGGCATGATCCGCGAATCAAAAAGCCAGATCCTCGATCTCGTCCCCGAATCCGAGCGCCGCTGGTTCGCGCCACACACGACGTATCACTTCACCGCGCAAGGTTCGCTCGACGAACACGTCGAAGCCGCACTCGCCGTGGTTTCCGCTGCCGGGCTCGTCCTGCCGATCGTCGCGAAACCCGATCAGGGCCAGCGCGGCGCCGGTGTGCGGCCGATTTACACCGCACACGATCTGCGCGCGTATTTTGAAACCATGCCGCGCGGCATCACAATCGTGTTGCAGACGCTCGCGCCCTTCAAGCACGAAGTCGGCCTGATGTATTACCGCTTGCCCTCCGAGCAGCGCGGTCGCATCGTCTCGGTGACGCTCAAGGAGTTTCCCTTCGTCGTCGGCGACGGTGAACGCACGCTGCGCGAGCTGATCGAAGCGGACGATCGCGCAAAGCTCGTCTCCGAAGTCTATTTCAAACGCCACGCCGCCTCGCTCGATCGCGTCCTCACCATCGGCGAGCGCTTCCCGCTGGTCTTTGCCGGAAACCACGCTCAGGGCTGCATTTTCCGCGACGGCCTGCACCTGCTGACGCCCGCGCTCTCGGCCCGAATAGACGAGATCGCCCACGGCCTGCCGCGCTTTTTCTTCGGCCGGTTCGACATCCGCTTCCGCGACGTTGAATCTTTGCAGCGGGGCGAGGGATTCATGATTGTGGAAGTGAACGGCGCGGGCGCCGAGGCCACGCACATTTGGGACCCCGAAGCGCGCCTGCTCGACGCCTACCGCACGTTGTTCGACCAGTACAAGGTGTTGTTCGTGATCGGCGACGCGAATCGTCGCGCGGGCCACGCGCCGCTGGGTCCGTTACAGTTCATTAAAGATGTGTTACTCTATCGGCGTTTGTCGCGGAACTACCCCATCGCGGGGTAAATCGAGGCCACACCATGGCACGGGTCGAACACGGTGATCAGGCGCTGACGCGCGCGCCGTTCGAAGGTGCCGCAGACTTCCGCGATCGCTGGGGCACGGTAGATTTTCTCGCGCTGCCGCACGGCGACACCGATCGCTACGTCGCCGGGTTCGCCAATTCCACGAAGTGCGTCGAAGCCGCCCAGCGCTTGCGCTTTCTTGTGTTCAATATCGAACTCGAAGAAGGCCTCGCATCCTCCATGGAAACCGGGCTCGACGCAGATCGTTACGACGATCAAATGACGCACCTCGTCCTCATGGAGCAACAAACCGGGCGCATCGTCGGCACCTACCGCCTGCAATCCGCCGGCGAAGCCTCGCGCAACGGCGGCATTTACTCGGCCGAGCAATACGATCTCGCGCCAATGGCGCCGTTCCTGGAAGAAAGCGTCGAAGTCGGACGCGCCTGTCTCGCCGCCGATCACCGCAATTTCCGGGCGATGATCGCCATGTGGCTCGGCATCGGCGCCTACATGAACGCGCACAACCTGCGCTACCTCTTCGGCTGCTGCTCGCTGACCACGCAGGACCCCGACGACGGCTGGCGTGCGCTGAAGACCCTGCGCGAGGCGAAATGCCTGCACCCGGATCTCTGGCTACGGGCGCAACCGGATCGCTCCTGTGGCGACGCCGCGCGCGAGCACGATCCGAAGCTCGGTCCGGCGCTTAAAATCCCAAAACTCTTCCGCACCTACCTGAAACTCGGCGCGCTCGTTGTCTCCGAACCCGCAATCGACCGCGAATTCGGCACGGTCGATTTCCTGATCCAGATGGACGGCAAGGGCGTCGCGCTCTCGCGGTTGGACGTGATCGAATGAGTGCAACCACGCCCGCGCACGCGGACGGCAGTGAAGAAACCATGCCGCGCGCCCGCATCAACCACGCGCTGTCCGCGTGGCGACTCTTTCTCATCGGCGGTTGGACGCTCTACTCGCACCTCATCCACCTGCGCGCGCGTTTCTCCACGCGCGACCCAGCTGAACGCCGTCGCTTCGCCGCGGAGTACACCCACCGCTGGCTCGTGGGCATCGCGCGGATCGGCGGCATCTCCGTCACCTCCGCCGGCATGCCGCCGCACCAGGCCGTGCTGCTCACGCCGAACCACATCAGTTATCTCGACATCATGGCCGTCGGTGCCGTCACCGCAACGATGTTCGTCTCCAAAGCGGACGTCGTGCATTGGCCCATCATCGGGCACTTGTTCAACACTTCCGAACACATCGGCATTGCGCGCGCCGATCGCCGCAGCGTCGCCGCCGTCAACGAAAAAATCGGCGAACGTTTCGATGCCGGCGTGCCGGTCTGCGTGTTCTTGGAAGGCACCACCAGCGCCGGCGATCGCGTCATGCCGTTTCACGCCTCTCTCGTGCAGCCCGCCATCAATCGCGCCGTGCCGCTGCTGCCCGTGGGTCTGCGTTGGGGCGTGACCGCGCCGAACGCCTCGCTCACGGAAGACATCGCCTATTGGCGCGACGATCACACGCTCGTGCCGCACCTCTGGCGCGTGCTTGGGCTGCGCGGCGTCAGCGTGGTGGTCGTGTTCGGCGAGCCCATCCCGCCAGGCGAGACCGACCGCAAAGTCCTCGCCGCGCAGGCGCGCGAACAGGTGCTCGGCCTCACGGAGCTCGGCACCGGTTGACCCGTTATGCGCCGTAAGATTTTCCGCATCCTCGGCATCACGCTCATCGTCCTGCTTGTGCTCGAATTTGCCTCATGCCGCGTATACGACGCCTTCGTGTTGCCGATGGAAAACGCCGGCCTCATCCGCGGCACCGTGCCGTCGTCCAACGGTTTCACGATGAGCTACATCGCCGCGCCCATGCCCGACGCCAATCAGTTGCCGCGCATTCTGTACGTCCACGGCACGCCGGGCGACGCCACCGCCTTCGAGGATTACCTCACGTCGCCCATCGCGGGCTTCGACTCCGTCTCGGTCGATCGACCCGGCTTCGGGCACACAACGCCGCGCAAGCCGGTCTACACGATGGAAGAACAGGCGCAGTGCCTCGAACCGCTGCTCGTAAACCGCGGCGGCCGCGGCACGATTCTCGTCGGCCACTCGCTCGGCGGTCCCATCATCGTCGAGGCCGCCCTGCAATACCCCGATCGCGTCGGCGGCCTCGTCATCCTCTCCGGCTCCCTCGACCCGTCTCTGGAAAAAATCGCGTGGTACCAGCACGTGGTGGGTTTCGCCTTTGTTCCCTATATGGTCCCGTATTTTCTGCGGAATTCCGACCGCGAACTCCGGCCGATGAAGGCCGAACTCGAAGCCATGCAGCCGCGCCTCAAGGAACTGCATTGTCCGATCGTGATCGTGCACGCGCCAGACGATATATTGGTGCCGCATTCGAATGTAGACTACATGCGTCGCGAGTTCCCGGCTGGTACCATCGTGGACGTGATGCGGCTGGACGGCAAGAGCCACTGGGTGCCGTGGAACGCCGAAGCCGATGTGCGCGCGGCGATCGCCAAGGTCGCCGCCGCGATGCAGTCCAAAGCCCCGGCCGCTGCGCCGAAGGAGGCAACGCAATGAGAAAAGTGGCATTCATCACCGGCGCGTCCCGCGGCATCGGCAAGGCCTGCGCGCATCGTTTCGCGCGCGAAGGCTACGACATTGTCGTCGCGGCGAAAAGCACCGAGGAAAACCCGAAGCTCCCCGGCACGATCTTCAGCGCGGCCGACGAAATTTCCCGCCACGGCACCGAGGCCTTCCCGGTTCGCTGCGACGTGACCGATCTGCAAAGCGTCGAACAAGCGGCCAAGGCCACGCTCGAAAAATTCGGCCGGGTTGACGTCGTGATCAACAACGCCGGCGCGCTCTGGTGGAAGCCCATGGACGAAACGCCCATGAAGCGCTTCGACCTGATGATGGACGTGAACGCGCGCGGCTCCTTCGCCGTCACCACGGCCTTTCTGCCCGCGATGAAGGCGCAAAAGTCCGGCCACGTCGTACTCATGTCGCCGCCGATCGATCTGCGGATGCTCCCCAGCCACATCGGCTATTGCATCAGCAAATTCGGCATGACGATGATCGCGCACGGCCTGCCGCAGGAATTCGGCGAGTACAACATCCGTGCGACCGCCCTCTGGCCGAAGACGCTCATCGAGTCCTTCGCCACGATCAACTGGAAGCTCGGCGATCCGACCCTCTGGCGCAAGGCCGATATCCTGGCCGATGCCACCTGGGAAATCGTGCAGCATCCCGATAAATCCAACGGCGAGGCCCTCATCGACGAAGACTTCCTGCGCGGCATCGGTTACACGGATTTCGATCAGTATCTCTGCGTGCCCGACGGTCAGCCGCAGATCATCACGCAGTAAAACGAAGAGGAAATCACCCGCATGACCCCGAAAATTCTCGCGTTCTCCGGCAGCGCCCGGCTCGATTCGTTTAACACGCGCCTTGTGAAAATCGCCGCCGACGGCGCGCGCAACGCCGGCGCCACGGTAACGCTCGTCGATTGGAATGCCTTACCCTTGCCGCTGTACAACGAAGACGACGAAGCACGCAGTGGCCTCCCGCCGAATGCGAAGACCTTTAAGGAACTCATGAAGTCGCACGACGGCTTCCTGATCTCCGCGCCGGAGTACAACAGTTCAATCACGCCGCTCCTGAAAAACGCGATCGACTGGGCCTCGCGCCGCGAAGGGGCCGAGAAGCCGTTGGAGGCCTACGTCGGCAAAGTAGCCGGACTCATGAGCGCGTCGCCCGGCGCGCTCGGCGGCCTGCGCGGCCTCGTGACCGTACGCTCGATCCTGGGAAATATCCAGACGCTCGTGCTGCCGGATCAGGTCGCCGTCATGAAGGCGCACGAAGCCTTCGACGGCCCCAAACTCAAGGATGCCCAGCAGCAGGCCAGCGTGGAAGCCATCGGCAAACGCGTCGCCGAGATGATTCAGAAGTTAAAAGGCTAAGTCTCGCAAACCGATACTACATATTCTTCGAAACGCAACGCATTGCTACTCTAAACGCAATGCATTGCAACTCGAGAAATTGCACCGACGGTGAGCCCCAGAGGGGCGACAGAATTTAGCCCACCGCTTCAGCGGTGGGTATGCCGATAGCGACCTCGGCATCAAGTCCCGTAGGGACGACAGAAACGCGGTCGATACGCGGCGTCAGGAATTCGCCTTCAGCAGGAAGTAAATCGCCACGCCCGTAATCGAGACGTACAGCCACAACGGCACGGTGTACTTCACCACGCGCTTGTGCAGCTCAAACCGTTTCGTGATCGCGAAGAACACCGCGCTCATGATCAACGGTAACGCAAACACCGTGCACGCTATATGCGAAATCAGGATGAAGAAGTACACGGTGCGAATCGTGCCGTGCGTCACAAACTTCGTGTCGCCGTGCAGATTGTGGTACGTGATGTAGCTGACCAGAAACACGATCGACAGCGACACCGCCGTGATCATCAGCGTCATGTGCAGCCGCTTGCGCCCGCTCTTGATCGCGATCACGCCCGCCGTGATGCACGCCGCCGCAAGCCCGTTCAGCGTCGCATTCACCGCCGGCAAGAACGACAAACTATGCCCGCTCGAGTCCGACGGCCCCTTGAAATACAGCAACCACAGCAAAAACAGAAACGCCGCCGCGCTGATCGCCAGAATACGAATGACGATCGGCCGCACGTTCTCGTTGGGTAGGGTTTCGCTCACAAGATGAGTCCCGCAGTCCAAGTACGATAGCACATCGCACACGCCGCGCTAAACGCGCCGGGATGCACCGCGCACCCCGGCGCGCGCAAACCGTTAATGCGTGTGCGTGCCCGCCAGTTCCTCCGGCACTTCGTGCAGGATCAACCCCGCCCCGTTCACCGGGAACGGCCCGCCCAGGCTCTCCGGCGAGGGAATCCATTTCGTAAAATCCACGTGCCCATCTAGGTACAACACATTCGTGCCGCCGGGCACATGGTTGAAATGCTCCGGCTCCGGCGAAATCGCATCGTGCATTACCACAATATTCGACTGCGCCTGTGCCGATGCCCCTGGATTATTGATGTCCGTGATAAAGATGCGCTCAATGCCTTCGCGCAACCGCGCGATGTAGTCGCGACCATCAATCTCTCCGAAGGTATCCGGCGCCGTTTCCAGTTCCAGATCGCTGTCGACAAACTGCCGCACGGCCTCGTAATTGTCCACGTCGAACGCCGGCTTGTACTCCTCGTTGAACTCAAACACCAGCACATCTTCCAGCGTCGTAAAGTCCGTCGTGCTCTTGAACATATCCCGATGGAACGCCCAGCCGTAGTAGTAATACGGATGGTCGACCACCTCGCACCCGGTCACAATGCCGTCGTGCGACACACCCAGCGGCGGATTGTTCACTTCCTCCCACTCGGGGCTTTCCTGATCGCCCTCGTCCCACCGCGCGACCGCATCCGCGCCGCCAAACGAACTGGGGCACACCAGCGCGTTCAGGTCCGGCAGATACTCGGGGTACATCGCTTGCACATCGAACATCCACACATACGTCTCGTGGATTTCCGGAAAGCAATTGGTCGTCTTGATATGCGGAAAGCGCTCGCCCTGTGTCTCACTCGCATACATCTTCAGGGACAATCCGATCTGCTTCAGGTTGTTCGCGCAACTCGCGCGGCGCGCCGCCTCGCGTGCCCGCGCCAGCGCCGGCAAAAGAATAGCGGCAAGTATCCCGATGATCGCGATGACCACCAGCAATTCAATTAACGTAAACCCACGGCTCGGGCGTCTTGTGTTCATGGTATGGCTCCTGTTGAAGTCCAGGCTGGGCCGCGCGGCGACGCAATGCGCCGGAGTTACGGCCAGCCGGCCCGTGTGTGCACACACACCGGGCGTCAGCGGTTTTGGAACGGGATGGAGTTAGCTGAGGACTTCAGATGGAGGCGCGCGCGGAGACCAAGGCGCATCCGGCGCGGCGCAATCCGGCGCGACCTCGGAGAGGACAAGCACCGGCGCCGCGGGCGGCGGCAGGAGGGAGGCCGTCGGGGCGGACGCCGCGACGAAATAGGCCGAGCCGCTCGCGCAAATGGAGCAGGGGGCCGGCCCATGGCCAGGATCGCCGGAATCGTGCGAATGCGGCACCGCGCCGTGCGCAAAGCCCACTGCGAGCAATAGCGCGGCAAACAGCACCCATCGCCGATATTCGCGACGAATCACAGCCAATCTCCCGCCAAAAGGCTACCAGAGACCGGAAAAACCGTCAACCGCGAGGCCTTATTCTTCCTCTTCTTCGCCTTCGCCGATTTCGTGCAGCTCCAGCGCCGCCGCATTCACGGGGAACGGCGCGCCGTAGTTGCCGGCGCCGTTCGGCACCCACTTCTCAAAGTTCACGTGGCCGTCAAGGTACAGCACATTCACGCCGCCCGGCACATGGTTAAAGTCGTTGGGGTTTTCTTCGATCGAGTCGTGCATCACCACAATATCCGAGGCCGCCTGCGCCGACGCGCCCGGGTTGTTGATGTCGGTAATGAAGATGCGCTCAATGCCTTCGCGCAAGCGCAGCAGATGGTCCTTCCCGTCGATCGGTTCAATCACGCCCTCCGAGGTTTCGAGGTGCATGTCTTCGTCGAGGAATTCCTTCAACTCGTCGATGTCGTTCGTGATCATCGCTTCGTCTTCCACTTCTTCTTCAAACTCAAAGTGCAGCGCTTCCTCAAGGATCTCGACGTCCTCTTCGGTCTGGAACTGGCTGCGGTACAGCGTCCACCCGTAGTAGAAATACGGCTCCGCCAGCACTTCGCACCCGGTCACCTTGCCGTCATTGGAGACGCCCAGCACGGGGTTCGACGCTTCTTCCCAATTCGGATTGTAGTTCTCGCCCTTGTCCCACCGCGCAACGGCATCCGCGCCGCCCAGCGCGCTCGGGCACACCATCACGTTCAGATCCGGCAAATACTCCGGGTACACCGTCTGCACATCGAACATCCAGTTGTACGACGGCAGAATCTCCGGCTCGCAATTCGTACCCTGCAGCCGCGGGAAGCGCTCGCCGCGCGTCTCGCTCGCGTACATCTTCAGCGACAACCCGATCTGCTTCAGATTGTTCGCGCAGCTCGCGCGGCGCGCCGCCTCGCGGGCCCGCGCCAGCGCCGGCAACAGAATCGAGGCCAAGATGCCGATGATCGCGATCACAACCAGCAACTCGATGAGAGTGAAGCCGCCACGACGGCCGGATGCAGAACGGGAAGACATGCCTCAAGCTCCTTGCAACATAAGGGAAATGGTTAACGAAGGTATACGAGGCGTTTAGTATACTAAACGTCCGCTTACGTTGTCATATTAATATCTAGTTGCCAAACAACGCATTTGTAAGCGGATCGAGGCGTTTTCGGAGCGGATTAAGACGCCACCACCGTCTGCTTATCCGCGTCCCATGCCACCAATTTGCGCTGGAACCACGCCAGATTGCCCATGCGCGACGCCACCACACCGTACAAGCCGAGCTCCGGCGGGCAGTTCAGCGGCGCGCCGGTGCGGATGGACGCATGGTGGTTTTTGTGGTGCGGCACCAAATCCTCGCCGCCGGTTTTCTTGTGCTGCTCGATCACGCGGCCGCCCTTCTCCAGCGCAATCTCCCAGCCCGTCGGTGTGAAGGTCAGCGTGCCGTCCTTGCCGCGAATGCAGTGCGGGTTCTGTTTTTCGTTCGCCATCGTGCCCAGCAGATGCACCGTCATGCCGTCCGTGATGCCCGCCACCGCCGGATACTCCAGCAGCATCTCCATGCTGTCCGGCAGATCGCGGCCGTCGTCCCATGTGTAAATCCCGCCCATGCCGATCGCGCGCGAAGGGAAGCTCAGTCCACACGCGCGAATAATACGCGTCACGCGGTGCACAAATAGATCCGTCGCGATGCCGCCCGAGTAGTCGCGGTAGCACCGCCACTCGAAGTAGTGGTGCGGTTCCCACGCGCGCGGCGCACGTGGATACAGCCAGGCTTCCCAATCAAGTCCCTGCGGCATCGGCGTCGCATCGGTAACGTCCGCGCGGCGCCACGGTCCGCGGCCCGGCTCATGATTGCGCACGTAGTCGATCTGTGCCTGCACGACCTTGCCGATTTTCCCCGCGCGGATCGCGTCCTGCGCCGACGAATAGCTGTCGTCCGCCATGCCCTGCACACCCACCTGCAACTTCAATCCGGTCGACGCCGCCTTTGCGACGACTTCCTTAGCCTCGCGGATGTCGTAGCACAACGGCTTCTCGCAATAGACATGCTTGCCGGCTTCGAGCGACGCCATCGCGAGGTAATGGTGCGTGTGCTCCGGTGTCGCGATCACGACATAGTCGATCTCCGGATCCGCCAGCACGTCCTGGTAGTGGTTGGACGCCCGCGCTTCCTGGCCGGAGGACACAATGCGATCGCGGAATGACGCCGCGCGCTCAGGATTCACGTCGCACGCCACGCGCACCGACACGTTGTCTTCCAGATTCAGCGCCAGCAGCGTGCCAAGGTGGCTGCCCGCCATCCCGCCGCAGCCAATCATCCCCGCATTCAAGCGATCATTCGCGCCGATCACGCGCGCATAACTCTTCGCGCTCAACGCCGCCGCGCCGGCCGCAGCCACGCCCGTCTTCAGAAAATTGCGGCGGCCCAGCGATGACAAATCAGACATGGCGTGCGATGCCTCCCGGATGAATAGGTCCGCGCAGGGCGCGGCCAAACCCCTAGCATAGCAGCCTTCTCGGAAGCGGCGCAGGTGTTACTGCTTGGCCTTCGTCGTGCGCGAGCGGCCGCCGCTGCGGTGCGCGGGCGTCGGCTCCACGGGCTCGGCTTCCATCGTGCCGTCGCAGATGGGGCAACCGTCGATGTCTTCGCGCTGGTTCTTGCCGGAGGCAAGAACTTCGTCCATCTGCGCCTTGAGCTTGGGATTGCTCTCGATGAAGTGCATCAGCCCCAGCATGCGCTTGCCCGTTTCCAGGCTCAGCAGATGCTCAATTTTGCAGGCGTCTCCAAAGGCCGTGTCCTTGTCGACTTGCAGGAAATCCTGGAAGAAGCGGGACACGATGCGGAAGTTATGCTCGACCAGATTCACCACCGCGTCGCCGCGATCGGTGAGCAACAGAAAACGGTTCGGATCTTCCTTCACCCAGCCGCGCTTCTTGAGCTGGGTGATGAACATCGACGCCGCGCCGCGCGACACTTCGAGCTTTTCCGCCACGTCCGTCACGCGCGCGTAGCCAAGCTCCTCGCGCAGTGCGTCGATCGCCATCAAATAGTGCGCCGCGGAATGGGTGAGCTCGTTTTTTTCGAACTCGCGCCAGTACGCGGAATCGTTGATACTTTTCGTCATGCGTGCCTCCCACGCGCTGTGCCCGCAGAAACACAGCAACGTCATTCTAGTGGAAGCCTGGAAGGTAATCAACCTAAGTTGACTGCGGTTAAACATTTCACGAGGCTTTCGTGAAATTCCGCCGCTTTAAATGCTGCCGTGTTCCGTTTGCTATAGTTTTTCAATGCGAATTAGGAAAGGTCTTCAATGATCCAGTTTGTTTATCGTTTGCTCATCATGCTGATCTTGGCTGCGCCCGCGCTGGCGCAGGCCGATAAAAATGCGCTGAACACGGCAATCGACGCGCGTCTCGAAGAAGGCTGGCAGTCCGCGCTGAAAATCTGGGACTGGGCCGAGCCGGGCTATCAGGAAATAAAATCCTCCGCGCTCCTCGCAAGCACACTCGAATCCGCCGGCTTCACGCTGGAGCGCGGCGTCGCCGACATTCCCACCGCCTTCACCGCCACCATCGGTTCCGGCCACCCCGTCATCGGAATCCTCGGCGAGTTCGACGCGCTGCCTGGTCTCGCACAGGAAGCCGTCCCCGTGCAGACGCCCCGCCCCGGAACGGGCTACGGCCAAGGGTGCGGACATCACCTGTTTGGCGTCGCCTCAATGCTCGCCGCGCTCGCGCTCGCCGACCAAGTAAAAGCCGGCGAACTTCCCGGCACGATCCGCTTTTACGGCACGCCCGCCGAGGAAGGCGGCGCCGCCAAGGTGTTCATGGTGCGCGCGGGTTTGTTCGCGGATTGCGACGTCGTGCTGCACTGGCACCCAAGCGATCGCAACACCGCCGGCGATCCGACCAACATGGCGCGCATCTCCGCAAAATTCCGGTTCTATGGCAAAAGCGCCCATGCCGCCGGCGCGCCGGAGCAGGGCCGTTCCGCGCTCGACGCCGTCGAACTCATGGTGCACGCCTCCGAACTGCTGCGCGAACACACGCCGGACTACACGCGCATCCACCACGTGATCACCGCCGGCGGCGAAGCGCCGAACGTCGTGCCGGATTTCGCGGAGGCCTATTACTACGTGCGCCATCCCGACGCCGCCGTCGTATACGATCTCTTTCGCCGCCTGCTGCTCTGCGCGCAGGCGGGCGCGATGGCCACCGAGACGCGGCTCGAAGTCGAGAATCTCGGCGGCACCTACAACATTCTTCCGAACGACGCGCTCACCGACGTCACGCTGCGCAACATGCGCGAGCTGGTCAGCATCACTTACAACGACGAAGAGCGCGCCTTCGCCGAGACCATCCAAAAAACACTCGACGCGCCGGTCGCGTTGCACACCATCGGCCAGGTCTTCGCGCGCGAAGGCGACGTGAACAAAGGCTCCACCGACGTCGGCGATGTATCGTGGGTCGTCCCCACGGTCGGCTTCCGCACCGCCTGCTGGGTGCCGGGCACGCCCGCGCATTCGTGGCAGGCCACCGCCGCCGGCGGCACCACCATCGGCCGCCAGGGCATGGAATTCGCCGCGCGCACGCTCGCCGCAACCGCGTGGGACCTCGCGCACGACGCCGACGCGATCGCCAAGGCCAAGGCCGAACTCGAGCAACGCACCGCGCACCTGAAATACGCGCCGATGCTCGAGCGCGATCAAAAGCCGCCGCTGGATTATCGCAACGCGCCCGGCGAGCGCTGAGCGCGTCCTGCCCTGTGGTATTCTCCCGCGTATCGGGGACATTGCCGCGTGAAGAAAGCCGCCACCGAAAACGAAAGCAACGGCAAAGGCGATGATCGTGTCGTCATCGGCTGGTCGGAGCCCGTGGACTTCGTTTCCTGGGGCATCCGCGCGTTGAACGCCAAAGTGGATACCGGCGCGCGCACGAGCGCGCTGCATGTCGAAAACCTCGAGCATTTGCCCGAAAACCACGTGCGGTTCGACGTGGTCCTCTCGCGCCGAAACTCGCACCGGCGCAAAAGCGTCACCGCGCGCGTCTCCCGCTGGGCCAATGTGCGCAGCAGCACCGGCCATTTCACGGAACGCTGCTTCGTCAAAACAAAAGTGCGCATCGGGCCGATCGAGAAAAACATCGAAATCTCGCTCATCTCGCGCGAGCGTATGATTTATCGCATGTTGATCGGCCGCGAAGCGCTCGACAATGATTTTCTCGTGGACGTCTCGCACCGCAGCGTCCACGCGCCCAAGAAAAAACTCCGCAAACTCACCAAACGCAAGAGATAAGCCATGAGAATCGCCATCCTAAGCCGAAACCCGCGTTCGTACAGCGTGAAGCGTCTGCGCGAGGCCGCCCGTCAGCGCGGCCACGAAATCCGCGTGCTCGATACGCTGAAATTTTCCATCATGATCGAGCACCAGAAGCCGGGACTGTTTTATCGCCACCGCAGCCTGCCGCACATCGACGCCATCATCCCGCGCATCGGCGCGTCCATCACCTTCTTCGGTCTCGCCCTCGTGCAGCAGTTCGAGCAGATGGGCATCTACACCATCAACCCCGCGCTCGCCATCGCGCGCTCGCGCGACAAGCTCCGCGCCATGCAGGTGCTCAGCAAATACGACGTCGGCCTGCCCGCGACCGCCTTCGTGCGTGACCGCGACGAAATCCTCGCCGCGATCGATCGCCTCGGCGGCCCGCCCGTAATCATCAAGGTGCTCGAAGGCACACAAGGGATCGGCGTCATCCTCGCCGAGACCACCAAAATGGCCGAGGCCATCATCCAGACGCTCCAACTCGCGCGGCAGAACGTGCTCATCCAGAAGTTCGTGCAGGAAAGTGGGGGGCGCGACATCCGCGCGCTGGTGGTGGGGGACAAGGTCGTCGCCGCGATGCGCCGCAAGGCCATGGCCGGCGAGTTCCGCAGCAACATGCACCGCGGCGGTACGGCCGAGCCCGTGCAACTCGATCCCGCGTACGAGGCCACCGCCATCCGCGCCACGCAGATCATGGGCCTGCGTCTGGCCGGTGTGGATATGCTCGAATCGACCGAAGGTCCGCGCGTGCTCGAGGTGAACTCGTCGCCCGGTCTCGAAGGCATCGAAAAAACCACGCAGACCGATATCGCGGGCGCGATCATCGAAGACATCCAGCAGCAGGTGCTCGTGCCGGAAGTCGATCTGCGCCAGCGCCTGCGCCTCACCGGCGGCTACGGCATCGCCGAATTCGCCGTGCGCAATATCCCGCAGATCACAAACAAGGCCTTGCGCGAGACCGACCTCACCGCGCGCAACATTCACGTCATGAGCATTACGCGTAAGAGCGCGGTCATTCCGAACCCGAAAGGCGACGAACTCGTGCGCGAGGGCGATGTCCTGTTGTGTTACGGAGAGTTGCGCGAACTGCGCGCCCTGATGCCGCCGAAGGAACCGCACACGGATGAACCTTCGCCGCAGGCCCTGGCGGAACTGTTCGACGAAGATGCGATCGACCTGGGTACCGACGACACGCCAAACAAGTAGGGGCGACCCCCCGTGGTCGCCCTGTAGTTCAGGCCGCGCCCACGCGTTCCTTCAGCATCGGATTCACGATTTCGCCGCCGTGCGTCACCAGCGCGCCCTTCATGATGTCGTCGTCCAGCTTGAGCTGCAGGCGCTTCTCGGTCTTGTCCCAGAAATGTTCGATCAAGCTGCCGACGTTCGCGGAGTACATCTGGCTCGCCACCGACGCCACATGCCCCGGAAGATTTCCAAGGCCGATGATGCGCACGCCGTTCACAAGCACTTCTTCGTCGAGCTTCGAGCCTTCGACATTGCCACCGCTCTCGACCGCGAGGTCCACGACCACGCTGCCCGGCTTCATGCCGGCGATCATCTCCGCCGTCACCAATCGCGGCGCGGGTTTGCCGAACAACTGCGCCGTCGTGATCACAATATCCGCCTGCGCGCACGCCTTTGCCATGCCCGCGCGCTGCATGGCCTGCTGTTCCGGCGTGAGTTCTTTGGCGTAGCCCTGCGCCGTCTGGCCGGTCTCGCCGAGATCAATCTTCACGAACTTCGCGCCGAGCGATTGCACCTGTTCTTCCACCACCGGCCGCGTGTCGAATGCTTCCACGCGCGCGCCAAGCCGCCGCGCCGTCGCGATCGCCTGCAGACCCGCCACGCCGACGCCGATGATGAACACCTTCGACGGCGAGATCGTGCCCGCCGGCGTCATCATCATCGGCAGCACTTTATCCAGCCGCTCGGCCGCCAGAATCACGGCCACATACCCCGCCAGGTTTGCCTGCGAGCTGAGCACGTCCATTTTCTGCGCCAGCGTCGTGCGCGGAATCATTTCCATCGAAATCGCGGAGATCTTCCGCGCGGCCAGCGCGCGCAGCCCGTCCGCATTCGTGAAGGGGTCGAGCAGGCCAACAACCACGGCGCCCTCGCGCATCTGCGCGATATCACCGGCCGCCGGCCGGCGCAGGCGCACCACGATGTCCGCGTTGCCCAGGCCCGCGGTGGCATCGCTCAGCGTCGCGCCCACCTCGGTGTACGCCGCATCCTCAATCCCGATGATGCGCCCAAGGCCGGGCTCAATGGATACCTCCGCGCCGACGCCCACGAGCTTTTTGACCGTCGCGGGAAGCAGCGCCACCCGGGTTTCGCCCGGAAAGGTCTCTCTCGGAACAAAAATTTTCATGAATGAGGACAAGGCCCAAAAATTAAGAAAAAACCCGCGAAATGCGGCCCACTGGAAGGGCCGTAGTCTATACACCCCCTCGCGGGAGTTCAATCCTGCGCCCTAAAAAGAGACGGGGCGGTGGGTCGAAACCCACCGCCCGTACATTGCGGGGTGTGTCTATGGGTGTAACTCCGTATACCTGGCGCTAGGCACGGGTCCGAGCTACAAACGACGGGGCGGGTGGGCTGCGGTCACCGCGTTCCGTCAAACTCGTTGCAGAGCCAATTACCGTCCGTTGGTGCGTCCACGCTGCTGGGCTGTGGAGAGATGTGAACGCCGTCCGGTCCCCCTGCTGTGTCACCCCCTGACACCGCGACCTTTATAACACAACATATTGTGCATGTCAACGATTATTTTCTACGAATTGAAAATTCTTCTTGCCAGATCACTACATATAGCGATCCGAGGCGTATAAAACCACACTTTCGGCGATCCGATAGAGGAATGAATTCAGCGAAAAATAAGGGGTTTTTGAGGAATTGTATGCGTGACTTTTGCCTAGATTGTCCGAAGTTACGCTGCGCGAATGTATGTAGATTTGGTTTTACGAATAGCTTTCTTGAAAGGCTTGGATAATGGCTCTTGACGCCTCGAAGATTGTGTTGAGACGGTGAGTCAACGTGTCTTCTTGAACCAAGGGCAAAGGAGGCTCCTTGATCCCAATCTCGATATCGAATATCGAGTTTGTTTCCGTATCCATGGTCGTCGGGGTGCCATGTGGATTGATGATGGTCAATTCCCCTATGTCGGTTTCACCTTCCAGAAACTGAATTTTGTAGAGCGTTGGGTTAGCAATGACAACCTGTTTTCCGAATGTAAAGCTTATCGATGGGTCAAAGAATGCTGCAGTGAGAACATGCAATCGTCGATGCCTATCGATTTTGGCCCACTCGTTAAGAACATGAAAGGCCCAAGAGTAACACCTGAACTTAAATTCGTTCGGCATATTGTCGGTGTAAAACGGTTGTATAGTTCGAAGAATCTGAATGCGCTTCTTATCCAAACATTTGTGCTCAACGCGATCTTTGAAAGATTTGGGTGTAGCACAAACAGGAAATCCAATGTCTCTTTCGTACTTGGTAAAGTCGTTGGTGCAATCACAAACGCAACTGGCGTAAACGGCATTATCTAGTGCAGCGCGAATTTGATAGAGAACTTCGCCCAATTCGAGCGCGAGGCTAGACGGAATGCTGGGAGATGTTACGCAGATGATATGTCGTCCGTCACCCTTGTCTTTGAGAGATGTTTTTGGTCGGTTGTTCTCGTGAAGAGATTTCCATTGATCTATAACGAATTGGGCTTTGCTATTTGCCCTGTCAATACGCTCCCTGCACGCCGAAAAGTCAGGGATAGGGCTGGTCATGAGATTAAAACCCCTGTGAACGGACTTTGATTTGTCGATCTATTCAGGAAGCGCGAGCGCGACCAATTCCGGCGTCGCTCCGCCGCAGGTGAGCGCGATGTATTGCTTGCCGTCGTAGAGATACGTCATCGGCGTGCTCACCGGTTTGCCGGGCAGCTCGACTGAACCCAGCACCGCGCCGGTTTTCTTGTCGTACGCGGTCAGCGTCGGCGCGCCTTCGGTCGGCGCAAGGCCGATCACAAGCACCGTCTTCGTCAGCAGCGGCCCGGTCTCGCCATCGCCACCCACCGGCGGCAGGTTCAGCGCCTTCAAGTCCGGATGGTTCCGCACGTTGTCACCATTGCCCGTCGGCACCCACCACAGGTGCTCGCCCGTGTTCATATCGATCGCCGTCACGCGCGAGTACGGCGGTTTGAATAGCGGCAGGCCCTTGGGGCCCTGCGCCAGTCCGCCGCGCGCGCCGTGCGTATAGTCGAGGTTCCCGTTTACGTCCGCGCCCGGCGTGAAGAAATGCACGACCGAGTATCCAGCCACCGACGGCACATACAAGACGCCCGTCTCCGGATCCACCGCCGCGCCGGTCCAGTTCGCGCCACCGCCGAGACCCGGTCGCATGATCGTCGCCTTGCCCAGCATCGGCGGCGTAAACAGCGGCCCGATCGTGTACTCCTTCACAATGTCCAGCGCCAACTGGTGCAGCTCCGGCGTAAAGTCGATCAGGTCGTCTTCTTTCACGCCCTGGTATTCGAACGCAAGCGGTTTCGTCGGCATCGGCTGCGTCGCCGCCGGGCGCTCGCCTGGAATGTTTGATTCCGTAATCACCGGCTTCTCTTCAATTGGCCAGATGGGCTTGCCGGTCGCGCGATCGAACGCAAATACAAACCCTTGCTTCGTCACCTGCGCGACGGCCTTGATCGGCTTGCCGTCCACGACGATATCCACAAGGTTCGGCGCCGCGGGATTGTCGTAGTCCCACAGGCCATGGTGCACGGTCTGGAAATGCCACACGCGCTCGCCGGTCTCGACGTTCACCGCGATCACGCATTCGGCAAACAGGTTATCGCCCAGGCGATGCCCGCCGTAAAAGTCGTTCGTCGGCGTGCCCGTCGGCAAATACACCAGCCCGAGTTCCGGGTCGGCGCTCATCTGCGTCCACACATTCGAATTGCCGGAGTATTCGGCCGAGCCGTTTTCCCAGGTCTCGTTGCCGAACTCGCCCGCCTGCGGCACGCTGTTGAACGTCCACTTCAACGCGCCGGTCTTCGCATCCCAACCGCGCACATAGCCCGGCGGCGCTTCCTTCACTACGCGGCGATCGGCGATCGACTGCCCCGTGATCACAACGTTGTTCACCACGAGTGGGGGAGAGGCGCACGAGTACAGCAGCGCGTTCAAATAGTCGCGCTTGTCGCGCTCCGCGCGCGGCACATCCTTCGCAATGTCCACGCGGCCGCCGTCGCCGAAATCCGCGCACGGCCGCCCGGTCTTCGCATCCACGCACCACAGATACGCGTCGCCCGTGCCCCAGAAAATGCGCTCGTCTGTGCCGTCCGTCCAATACGCCGCCCCGCGATGGTTCCAATAGATGCTCATCGTCGGCGTGCCGGTTTCGTAGCTCTTCGGATTGAAGACCCACAGCGTCTCGCCGGTCTTCGCGTCGATCGCCGCCGCTTGGTACAGCGCGGTCGTGACGTACAACTTGCCGCCCACCATCAGCGGCGTCGCCTTGAATCCCGCAAGCCGGGGCACAAGCCCGCCGCGCCAGCGGTTGGGATTGTCTTTTTGTAAGTCGTCGAACACCGGCGTGGACTTCGACCACCATTCGCCGCCGGATACCGTTTTGCTGATCCATTCGTCGGCGGATTTCCACCGCCACACGACCTGCAGCTTGGAGAAGTTCTCCCCGTTGATCTGGTCCAGCGGCGAATACTTGTGGCTATACAGGTCGCCGCCGTAGGTGGGCCATTCGCCCGCGGAGGTGTCGTAGCCTTCCGCAAACGCCACCGTGGCGCCCGCGAAGCAGGCGAGGAGTACCGTGCAAACGATCCCGAGGCGGCTCACTGGGCGATGGCGAACTTGGCGGACCACTGGTGCGCGCCCCACGAGATTTTGATCGTACCGCCGTCCGTGCCCTGCTGCTCGATCGCAAACTTCAGGCCTTCGTCGGTCTTTTCCGGCGCGCCATGTTCAACCTTCACCTCGCCAACATTCGCGGCCGCGTCATACATCGTGCCCCATACGTCCGGCTTCTGGTTGAACACAAACGCCCAGCCGTCCGCGGTCTTCTTGATCCACAAGCTGTACACGCCGGCATAACCCTTCGCGACGTTCTCGGTTTTCAGCGTCACATCGCCGAAGGTGAGCGGCAAATCGGTCTTCAACTTGATCGCCTGGCTGCGCGTAATCTGCAGCACGTCGCCTTCTTTAAGTTTGTCGATCAACGCATAGTCCGGCGCGTCCGCTTTCAGGATCGCCGCCAGCATGCTGATGTTCTTGTCGCCGATCTTCAGCGCCGCCGTCGTCGTGGTTTGCATGCGACGTCGCGCGCGCGCTTGTGCCTCCGCAGTTCCGCCCGCGGCATTGCTCGCGCCTTCCAGCGGCGCATCCTCGCCGCCCGCCGCCACGTCCGCCGGCGGAGTCGTCGTCTGCGCCGGTTGTTGTTGCGCGAAACAAACCTGTGCTTCCACGCACAGCAGCACCGCGCCCACGATCGCCCACACCTTCCGCGTATTCGTCATGTCGAATGTCCTCATTTGCGCAGCCGCGTGGCTTCGCGCCACTGGAATAGGAAACGTTGCCACTCTACCAAACGAAAGCCCCGGAACCACATTGGATTCCGGGGCCAGACTTAACGATTCACCGTAGGTTCACTCCGAGGCTTCGCCCGTCGCCTTGCGCGCCGCCGGCATGGGGTTATCGCTCGGTTCCGTATTGCAGAAGGCGATATACCCAATCATCATTTCCATCGTCGTCGGCCCGCCCCACGCCATCGAAATGGTCGGGTCCGGGTTGTAGATATTGTCCGGCGAGTTGTCGTAGTGCGCCGTGAATTCCACGCGCGTACCCGCCGGCACTTTCTTCGGCTCGGCGTACGTGTAGTCCAATTGCCAGTTGAAGTCGAAATTCGGCACCCACAGCAACTCTTCCTGCGAGCCGTCGGGGTAGTAGGCGATGTACCGCGCGTCCTTCCCGCGCAGGTGCATGTGCGGGTGCAGCGCGTGGATCGTCGTGTCTTCGTCAAACGTGATCGCCGCGCCCACCGGCCACGCTTCGTGGTTCGGCGGAATCTCAAACGTGTGGTTCGAAATGCCCGAGCGCGCCATCGCGTACTGGATCTTCGGGTCCTTCTCTTCGTCCCAGAAGCGGAACGAGACCATCGACTGGTCCCACGTGCCCGTCCCCGGTCCGCTTTCCTTGTGGTAGTGCATCTGGAAATGGACCTTCGATCCCTTCGGCAACAGTTTGCCGTGGCCCTCGGGGAACAGCATGCCCTCTTCGCCCGGCGCAATGGAGCCGAGTTCGTAGTAAAGCTGGTCGCCGTTCGCGTCTTTCACGCTCGCGCCGCCCACAATGTGATGCACGACTTCGCTCTGTCCGCGCCACTCAATCGCGCGCAGCCAGCGGTCCTTCGGCAGGTCCGCTTCGGAAATCGGGTCGGTCACAAAATTGACGTAGATGTCTTCCACGTCGTCCTTCACGAAGTACGGCTCCGGCATTTTCACCACGAGGTCCGGCGTACCCGTCAGCCAGCCGCCCGTGTCTTCAAACACCACCGGGGCCGGCGCATCCTGCGGATTGCCGCGCGCCGCGCCGCTGCTCGCCCAGGAAACAATCGTTTGCACTTCCTGCTCGCTCAGCACGCGCTCGTTCTCGAAAATGCCGTGGAACTGCTCGGTCGTGAACCACGGCGGCATCTTCTTCTCGGTTACCGCCTTCGCCACCGCCTTCGCCCACGGACGCACTTCGTCGTACGTCATCAGCGACATCGGCGCCACCATGCCGGCAATGTTGTCGCCGCCGGGCCGGTGACACTTCACGCAGTTCTCTTGCAGAATCGGAAGCACGTCTTTCGTGAACGTGACCTTCTCGTCTGCCGCCGCGCCGGCACAAATCGCGCCCGCCGCGAGCACACCCGCCACACCAAACCGTAGCACCATTCCCAAATCTCCCTGCGGCAAAAAGCCGTTGCTCATTCCGGATCCAAATCTTCGACGCCGGTTCCCTCGACGCCAAAGTCGTGGTTCAAAATGTCATGAATCGGCGCGGCATTCGCGTACTCCGTCCAGCCGATATTCATCTCGTCCTTGGTCATCGACCCAAAGCTGATCGGACGCTCCGGATCCTTGATGAACGCATTGCCGTCCGAGTTGTCATACACCATCGTCACTTCAAGCCGGCTGCCCGCGGGCGCAAACTTCGGCTCTTTGTACGTGTAGGTCAATTGCCACGCGAAGTTGTAGCCCGGCACATCCAGCAGCGTCTCGCGCTTGCCATCGGGATACACCAGCTCATACTTCGCCTTCGTCCCGCGCCAGTGCATGTGCGGCATCATGTTGATGATGTACGCGTCTTCGTCAAAGGTCTTCGCCGCGCCGACCGTCCAGTCCGCCGTGTGCGGCGGAATTTCCCAGCCGCGCGAGCTCACGCCCGCCGAACGCACCACATGTTTCACCGGCGTCGTCTGCCACTTGATCGCGATCATCGACCGGTCCCACACGCCCGTGCCCGGCCCCGGTTCTTTGTTGTAGTGAATGTTGAAGCTGAAGCGCGAACCCTTGCGCACGAGTTTGCCGAAACCTTCCGGCCACACATCCGGACCATCGCCCTGCGCCGTGCCGATCAGCTTGCCGCCGCTGATCGGATCGACCACCGGCTTGCCGTCGGGGCCCAGCGGCTGTGTGCTCGCGCCGCCGTGGTGAATGATCTTGCAGCCCGGCCGGAATTCGATCCACTTCACCCACTTGTCTTCGGAAAGCATGTCTTCGGTCAAGATCAGATCGAAGCTCGGCTGAATATCCTCGACTTCGTCCGCAACCCAATACGGCTCCGGAAGAGGAATCACAATATCCGGTTCGCCCATCACCCAACCCTCAGACGACGGGAACTCAAGCGGTGCAGGCGCGTCTTCCGGGTTGCCGCGTTTCGCACCCGTTTCAGCCCATTTCACGATCGTGTCGATCTCGTCCTGCGTAAGGCCGCGCTCGAGTTCGAACTGGCCGTGTTGTTCCGCTGACGCAAACCACGGCGGCATTTTTTTGGTGGTCACCGCGGTGACAATTGCCTTCGCCCAAGGACGCGCTTCTTCGTACGAGGTGAGTGACATCGGCGCCACCATGCCCGACAAATTCGCGCCGGAGGGGCGATGGCAGTCCTGGCAATTTTTTTGGAAGATCGGGAGGACGTCTTTGCTGAAAGTTACCGAGGCCGGCGCATCCGCGTGTGCCCACGACGCCGAAATCGCCATCGCGGCCGCTGCCGCGCCGCACCATTGTCGCGCTTGCCAACCCATCACGTGCCCGCCCTCCGAAATGCGCGTGACAAACCGTTACGTCGTAAAACGATACGGCTCCGCGCAGAGCTCCCGCAGCTACATAAACCTCTAACCCGGCGATAATAGCACGGGAGCCATAGTCCGCAAATTGCGAAAAGCCACGAAATACATTCACGGGTATTGGTTGTCTAAAATCGGCATATTTAGCATTTGTGAATAGGGCGTTTCCGAGGCTTGGCAAATACACAGGGCTTATTGCCCCGGAGGGGCAGATGATAGTAGCCCGGCGTTTCAACGCCGGGGTCCATGCCCGCATCACCCAATCAGTCCCGTAGGGACGGCTGACTCGCCCGCCGCTCACTACTCTTCCGGCAAACCCATGTGCGCCCACATATATTGGACCTGGTACATGCTGAGGTGCCCAAAAAGTTCGTTACAGAAGTTCAGCACCTTGGGCACGGCGTAGGCGTACTGGTTGCGTTTCACGTCGAACGCGATGCTCAGCATGTCGCCGCGCACGGACACCTGCGCGGTAATTTTGGCGGGATCGAGACGGCGGTGGGGAGGCAGCGACTTCTCGGCGCGACCCGCGACCCATCCGCGCACGGCCTCCGCCACATCCGACTTCACCGAAACGTTCGGCAACAAATCCTTCAACGTGATTTTCCCGTTCTCCGGATCGAACACCATCGTGAATCGCCGATCCAGCAGCCACATGAACCGGAACTCAGTCTTCCCGCGAACAGTGCGCTCATCCAGACTGCGGATGACCCCGCGCTGCGCAAGCGGCGCCAACAACTCCCGCACCACGCCCACATAATCTTTCGCAGGTTTAGTTTTTGCTGTCCGCTTTGTCTTCGCAGCCATAAGAATCGTACTCGCAAATCCCCATCACAAAATTAAATGGGTGGCGCATTCGCGCCACCCACAACGGCTTTTCTTTGCTTACTTCCTTTTCTCGAAAAGAAAGTAAGTCGAAAAGAAAGTAAGCTAGTGGTTGTAGGACATTGCGCCCGGCTCGACCTGGCCCAGCATGCCCGGTGCGTACTCGCGCGCGATCCAGAATTCCTTTTTCGCCTGACAGTTGATCACGCACGGCTTACGCTCGCTCACCGCGATCTGCCAGCACCGCTCCAGCGCCGGCGTGAACTGATCCGGCGACGTCACATATTCGCCGTGTCCGCCCAGACCCTCGGCCACCTTGTCGTACCGCAGGTTTTCCTGGAACAGATGGATGTGGCCGGCACGCGGCATCTTCGAATACCCCGCCCACGTGCCCCACGCATTGTTGTTGTACACGATCACGATGCCCGGAATTCGATACTTCGCCATCGTGTCGATCTCAAACGCGGAATAGGCAAAGCCCGCGTCACCCGTGACCGCCACCACCGGCCCGCCCTGATACGGCTTCTGCACGCCGACGCCCAGGTCTTTCGCCACGCCCACGCCAAAGGTATAGCCCACGTCCGGCCCGATCGATCCGTACTGATAGGCGCCGTTGCAGATCTGGCCCGGACGGAACGCGCGCAGCCGCCGCCGCGTGTACTTTGCAATGCCGAACCCACCCGACACCACGGTTGTCTGATCGGGCGGCAGTTTTCCCTTGTAGAGGAAGTTCGCGAGTTCCGTAGCGATCACGGCCGGGTGCACGGCATCCGTGTAGCCCTTGCCGAGCGCATAGTGCTCGTCGTTTTCTTTTTCAAACGCCTCGCGCGCCGCGGCCACTTCCGCCACCCACGCATCGTGCTTCATCGCGGGGCACTTGTCCGCCAGCGCTTCGAGCGCGGCCTTCTCGCAGCTCACGATACCCACATCGATCGGAATGTTGCGGCCAATGTCGCGGCCCTCCGGCTCGATGCGAATGTATTTGCAGTTCACGTCAAACGGATACTCGCCCACGCTCGGCATGCAGTACTGCCCGACGAAGATGGCCAAATCCACGCTGTAAATCGCCGTCGGCGCCGTGCTCGCCGAGAGTGGGTGACCGTCCGAGAAATGCCCGCGGGTCGGGCCGGATTCCGCCACGGGAATCTGCGCCTTTTCCGCAAACGCCTTCAGCGCGTCCCACGCCTTGCTGTAGAACACGCCCGTGCTCGCGACAATGAGCGGACGTTGCGCCTGCTTAATCAAATCGAGCGCGCGATCAATCTCTTTCGGATCCGGATGCGGCCGCGCCATCGTCCGGTATTGCTCAAGTCCCCAGTACGCGTCCAGATCCGCGGCGCTCTCGATCGTCGATTCGCGTCCCGCGGCTTCTTCCACGAAATCCAGATGGACCGGTCCCGGCACCCCCGTCTTCAGTTGGCGGAACGCATAGCCCGCGTATTCGTGCACGCGCTCTTTCGTCACAATGCGCTTGCCGTACTTCTTGATGCCCTCGGTCGTCGGTTGTTGGTAGCCGCGCTGCAAGTTGCGCTCGGTGTCATCGCCGCGCAGCGACATGTTGCTCGCCAGCACCAGCAACGGCGTGCGGCAGGAGTTCGCCGCCGCAATCGCGCAAATCATGTTCGTGAATCCGGGACCTTCCGTGCCCGAGGCCGCGGCGATCTCGCCCGTCACGCGGATAAACGCATCCGCCGCCGAGCACATCGGACCCTCGGTGCGCCCGCCGAAACTCGGGATGCCGGCATTCGCCAGCGCGCTGATGATGCTGTAGTTGCCGGGGCAGCAGAACAGCGCCGCCAGTCCCTCTTTCTTGCACGCCTCGGCAAAAATCTGCGCGCCCGACGCGGGAAACGCAAAATCATCCGGTGGTGGCACCGACGCCAGGTCCGTGAACTGTTGCGGACGCGAGATTGCGTGGTCGCCCGTTTCTGGAGTGGCTGCTTTTGCGGCGCCGCCCGCCAATGCCGACAGACCCGCGCCGAGCGCCGCGGTTTTGATGAAGTCACGCCGGCTTTCGCTCGATGGCTTGGATTGTTTTTCCGTGCGCTTTCCGCTCATCGTGTCTGTCCTCCGCCAGCGCCCCGAAGCGCTATTTTTTCTTTTCGAAGCTCCGAAGATAATTCACCATGTGCCAGATTTTCTCGTCGTCCACGGTGTCTTTAAAGGCCGTCATGTCGTATTCGGTGCCGTTCTTGATGACGTTAAAAATATTGCCGTCCTTGTTGCCGTACTTCCACTCGCCATCCGTAAAATCACTCGGATGCGTGCTCAAAAATTCGCGCATCTCCGTATCGCCCCGGCCATTCAATCCGTGGCACTTCACACAGAATCGAGCGTAGTACTGCTTGCCCAGCGCCACCGATTCCGGTGACGTCGCGATCGGGTTCTCCGGCACGTCCGTTTCCGCCACCGCCGCGCCCGCGTCGCCTTCACCCGCCTTCGAAAAAGTCCGGATATAATTAATCACGTGCCAAATCCGATCGTCGGGAATCTTGCCGACGAAACCCTGCATGCCGTTCTGGCCGCCATCCTTGATTACGCTGAACAGCTCGCCATCGGTCTTGCCATACTTCCACTCGTTGTCCGCAAAGGTCTGCGGCGGCACATCGAGCATCTCCGTCATGTCCGTCTTGCCCGATCCGTCCAGCGCGTGGCACGTCACGCAGTAGCGCTCATACTGCAGCTTACCCTGTTGAATCGACTGCTCATTCGCCTCGTGCGGATTCTTCACCGCCGCCGCCTCGGCATTCTCGCCGGGCTGACGCGGCTCGGCCGCCACCGCCGCGCCTGACAAAATGTAACTCGCCGCGCACACGAACAACATCGCGTACTTCATAGACCGGGAATGACCTCCAGAACTCAGCCGCAACACGATATCGCGACCTTCCGGCCGGTATCAACACCCATCCGCATTCAATCCGAGTGTACGGACAAAAAACGCGGCAAACCGCGAAGGTTTGCCGCGTAATTCTCGTTGACCAGCAACCTTACTCCACGCCTTCCGTCAGCACCCGCTTGCGGTGCGCCATGTTCTTGTCGCGATACGCCTGCCCCGCAACCGGGTCAGCATGCGTCCACGACACATACGGGATCATCATCTCGTCCGTCGACGCCTCGCCGAACCGCACCGGCTGCGAGGTATCGATCTCCGGCCACGCGGCCTTCGCGCTTTCCGAATTATCAAACACCGCGATCGCGTCAATGCGCGTACCCGCCGGAATGAGCTTCGGTTGTTTATAGAAGTAAATCGTCTGCCACGCGAAGTTATACCGGTCAACGTCGAGCAGCATTTCGGTCGTGCCGTCGGGGTAATACGCCGTGTACGTCATGCTCTTGCCGCGGTAATGCATGTGCGGGTGCAGCGACAGCAGCAGCGTGTCGTCATCAAAGGTTCCGCTCCAGCCCACCGGCCAGCTCGCGTGATTCGGCGGCACTTCGAAGCCCGCGTTCCCGATGCCGTTGTCGCCGATCGGGCCCCAGTTCACCTTGTGCTCAATCTCGCGGCCCTTCGGATAAAACTTGATGCCCACGCCCGAGCGGTCCCACTTGCCCGTGCCCGGTCCCGGCTCCTTGTGGTAGTGCATCGAAATATTCACCACCGAACCCGGCCGCAGCAGATTGCCGAAACCGTCCGGGAACTGCTGCGGATCTTCACCCGCCGCCGCGGACACCAGCGCAAACATTTCCTCCGGATGCCCTTCCACCGCGGGCGCCGTTACGGTGCTGAACGTGTGATGCACCATCGACGTCGCCGGGCGGCACTCCGCCGCCTGAATCCAGCGCGGCTCCGGCAGCATCTCTTTCGTAATCTTGATCTGGAACATCGGTTGAATGTCGACAATCTCGTCTTTCACCCAATACGGGTCTTCCAAATAAACTTCAAGATCGGGCTTGCCCATCACCCAGCCGTCGTTGTCCGCCAATTCTTTCACCGGCGGCGCATCGCTCGGGTTGCCGCGAGCCGCGCCACTCGCCGCCCACTTCACGAATGTATCGATCTGCTCCGCCGACAGGCTGCGCTCGTTGACGAATAGTCCGTGCGTCGCGTCCGTCGCGTCCCACGGCGGCATTTCCTTCGCCGTCACTTTCTCGGCCATCGCCTTCGCCCACGGCCGCACTTCGTCGTACGTGATCAACGCCATCGGCGCGCCCACGCCCGCGACCGTGTCGCCGCCCGGCCGGTGACATTCCTGGCAGTTCTCCTGGAGAATCGGCAGGATGTCTTTCGTAAACGTGATCTTCCGCGCGCCGTCGGGAGCATCCGCCGCCCACGCGCCGATCGTCACCGTCAGCGCGGCAAATCCCGCACACCATCCCATCGTGGATCGCAGCTTCACAGTAGGTCTCCCAAGTTCCCCTTCATCGAAGGCGGATCACTGTTCTATACCTATGTACTACCCCGACCACTCTGGACCGCCGAGCAAATTTAGTCAAGTGCCGGAAATGCGTATCGGCGATAATTTCGACAGGGGCGTCGGTTTTTGTTGCCCTGAATTAAAGCAACGCGGCGTACCCAATACGGGCACTGCTTTTCGTGAATGCATACCCACTCTCGCGCAGTCGCCGGTTTGAGCAGCGCCGGTTGTGCGCCGCGCGGCCGCGCGTTTGTGGTTCGTCTGAAAATGGGGGAGGAGGCACGCCCAGCCGCGCCGCCAGCCATTCGACGAGCGCGTTGTATTCCTGCGGCTCGTCGTCGACACCGAGATACACGCGTTGCGGCCGATCGATAGTCATCAAATGAACAAGCGAACCGACAATATCTTCGAGATGAATCAGATTGATGTAGCGCACGCGATCTTTTTCGCGCCGCGCCTCGCCGCGCCGCACGCGATCAATCAACCCAGTGCGCCCCGGACCATAAATCCCGCCCAGGCGCACCGCGATCGTTTCGAGTGAACTCGCCGCAAGCAGTAGTTCCGCCTCCAGCATGCGTCGCCCGCTGAAGCCGTCCGGCACCGTGGGCGAATCCTCATCGACCCAGCCGCCATCCGTCTGCGCATACACCGCCGTCGACGACGTAAAGATCACGCGCTTCGGTGGTGTGGTTTGTTGACCGATCGCGTCCAACACATTCCGCAATCCAGCGACATACGCCGTGCGATACGCGTCGTCCGTGTGCCCCGAGGATCCGGCGGTATAAAAAACAACCTCGAAGGGCCCCGGCAACGTGCGCAGGGAATCTGGTTCAGAAAGATCAGCGGCACACGGAGTGATCGACGAAGGCAAACCGGAGGGGTCGCGTCGCAGGCCGACTACGGTATGCCCCTCGCGCGCAAGCCGCTCGCCCAATCCGCACCCTACGTACCCGCAGCCCGCGATCAGAACACGCACGCGCTATTGTTCCGGCGGCGGGGGAGGAGCCTGATCGTTCGGCGGTGGCGGTGCCTTTTCAGGCTTCCCGCCTTCTTTTTGATTCTCCGGCTTCGGCTTCCCGCCTTGTCCGCCGGGACCAGCCTGTCCGCTCGGACCACCGGGACCGCCGCGTTCCTGGAACGCACGCTCTCTCGCGCGCTTCCACCATTCTTCCCACTGACCCTGCTGCTTCACAGTCAACACTTGCGCAACCTGATCGTGGAAATCGCGGAAGAACGCCTGTGCCTGAACGCGATGCTGGCGGCGCACGTCGTCGAGATCTTCGCGCGCCGCTTTGAAAATCTTGCTGAGTTCCGACTTCTGTTCCTTGGTCAGTTCCAGATCCGTTTCCATCTTCGACAGAATGCGGTTCGAAAACATGTCCGGCCGCTGGCGAAACTCCTGCGCGCGGCGGTTCAATCCGATCAATGTAAGCCCGCTGCCAATCACCACGCCGCTAAGCAGCAACACCGTCCCCAGCATAAAGGCCTTCATGCGGGAACGGCGCGGCATCGGCAGTGCGCCTTCCGGCGCGGTCTGTTGGGAGACGTCGTTGCTCATGCGGCCTTAGATAACCGTCGAGGTCCCTTCGGCCATGAATTCCGTCAACGGATCCAGCGCGCCGCTGATGTACGGCATCGCGAAGAACATGATGATCGCCGCGGCCGTAAACGCGCCCGCCGCCAGCCACAGCATCGGCCGCTCGACCGCATCCGCCGCCGAGACCACGCGCAGACGGCGCAACACCGCCGCCGTCACATCGACCGCCGGCGCCGGCTCCAATCGCGCGCGCGCCGCAATCGACGCCAACGGATCGCGCGATTGCGTATCGTGTGAATCAAAATTCGTCATACCCTGCCTCCTTCAACAGCGCGCGCAGGCGCTTCCGCGCCCGAAACGCGCGCACTTTCGCCAGCGATCGCGTCCAACCCATCCGCTGCGCGATGCCGTTCATATCCAAATCTTCAAAATAGTGCAGCGTCAGCACCAACCGATCTTCCGGCGGCAACTGCGCCAAGATCCCTTGCAACCACGCGGCCGCTTCCGCCGGCGCCGGGTCCGCCGGCGCTTGCACGTCCGGCCGCGGCTCCTGCGCCAACGCATCTTCTTTGCGCTTGTCGCGCGCCTTGATCTTCCAATGCCGATACCCGACCCGCGTCGCGATCCGCCGAATCCAATGCAAAAACGGCGACTGCCCGCGAAACTTCGCCAAGCCGAGGTAACACTCGACAAACGCCTCCTGCACGAGCTCCTCTACAACTACAGGATCGCGCGTGAAACGCCACATCTGCGCTGCGATTAAACTTTGGTAACGATCCACCAGCCGGGCATACGCGCGCTCATCGCCGCGCAGGCTCGCCTCAATGTCCCGGCGGTCCTCGCCACTAACCGAATCCACGACCGCCTCGGCCTAAACGGCTCAACGCATGCCACTCTGTACAAATAGTGAGCAATTCCCCCGAAAGGGTTACAAATGGCCGCCCATTCCATCGTATAAACGTCGACACGCTAAGAACTTAGCACGAAACTACCGCCCCGCCAAATCTGCAACCCTCCGCGTGTAACGGATATTCTAACCATCACCTTGACATTTCTGAATAACTGATCACTAATGTAGTACAGGTAGGGGGCAATATCGTGCGACTATGCAAATCCTTGTTTCCGCTTGTGATTCTGGCGTCCGCTACGTTGTTGCCGCGCGCCCACGCCCAACTCGCGCAACTCGCCGCCGCGCAGCAAATGTACGTTTACGACATCTACACCATGAACGACGACGGCACCAATCGCGTCCGCCTCACCGACGGAAAATCCATCGTACAGCAACCTGCCTGGTCCCCCGATGGCAAACAAATCGCCTACGCCCGCGACGATGGCCGTGGCTTCGACATATGGCTGATGAACATAGACGGATCGGACAACCGCCGTTTTACGAAAGATGCCGAAAGTAACGAGATAAAGCCCGTCTGGACACCGGATGGAGGAGGTATAGCCTTCGTGTCCATGGGCAAAAGCATACGTGATGCAGTGGTAATGGGTCAGAGTTTGACGAGTGGTGCTCCATTACTGATGGTGAGTGCATCAATCCCGGTGTTTGATCCAGCCATTTCCCCAACGACTTCTGAGCTGATTGTTTCCTCCCTCACTATATCAATGGAAGAACGCAAACGAGCATATGTTCTTTCACACGCAAATAAAGAGGGGCTGACACCAATTTCCATAAAGAGATCTGTTTTCCTAACTCAACCCGCATGGTCACCAGACGGAACTCGTATTGTTGCACGTGGAAACACACTCGGCTTCGGCGATATCTATATTCTGAATCCTTCTACGGGCGAGATAACGCAAATCACAGATCATCCAGGTGAAGACAGGGATCCAGTCTGGTCTCCAGATGGCCAGTCGGTCCTGTTTGCGTCAGATCGCGCTGGCGATTTCGACATCTACTCGACGTCCGTCGCTGGAATGAATCTACGCAACCTCACCAACTCGCCACTAGTGGATGAAGTGGAACCTACATGCCAACAGAGCCGCATTGCTTTCGCCGTAGCCAGTCTTAGCGAAGTTGGAGCAGCCTTGCCGCCTCGGCCTGTCGCTAAATGGATGAACGCCGGACGATACATGTCGCAAACGCCAACGCGCTTGCATCCTGGGATCATCAGTCTCTCTTGGAGCCGAAATTACCTGCTTTCAAGAGCATATTTAGGAAAACATGGGGAACTTGTTGGTATTCGCGACACCGTTCAAGTCGGCGACGCTCATTATCTGGTTTCTTATTTAGATGACAACGAGCTTGTTCTTGAGCACAGTGGCAAATTGGAGAACGGCCGATATGCCTCGATTCGATCCACAGGCATTGTCGATCTCGAAGAATCCGAGCACCAAACACTGCCTTTCGAATATGACATATGGCCGTATCGAGACGCGCAAGGCGTAAGGCCCGTTCCTGCCGATGAAGTGGTATTTCCAATATCCGCAAGAGCGAGACAGCCTCTTATAAAACCAGACGGAACGATTGGTTGGCTCATCGAACTATCCGATGGATCCTATGTCATGCCAAAACAAACCGACCAGCCACAACTTGGAATCATCTGGATTGTACGGCGAGGCGACAAATCAATCTACCTGCAACGCACATTGCCGTTGAGTGAAGTGATCGCTACCACGGATCGCGAAGGCCGGTTGGTATCAGACTCAAAAAGTGAGTCCGGTTTGTTCTGGCCATATGTAGATGTAAGTGGCAGTCCCGCCCTTCCGTTGCGGGGTTATCGCGTTACACCAGTTCAGCATGCTCACGAACGCTTTTTGGTTCGTCCAAACGGTGCCGTTGCATTGCCGTCATTGGAACAATAGTCCAAGGATTTCCTATGTTTGTAAGGCACCTCAGCTTCGTGCTCTCGCTCCTGATTTGTGTTCCAGTCAGTGGACAGGCTGTTATGTCTGCAGACTATTTCGGCCCATTTCCAGATGAGGCGAAAATAGCTTTCGAACATGCGATGAAAATATGGGAGCGGTCGTTGGAAGGAACGATTCCTATTAAAATTCACGCCTCGTTTGAGGATTTATCTGCCATCGATTCTCCTCCAGGGGAAGGTCGGCCCACACAGGAGTTTCTGACTATCAATGGCTTGCCAGATATAGGATATCCAGCGGCTTTGGCGAGTCAAATAGACGACGAAAACTATACCCCAAGTACGGGTGACTATATCGGCTACCATGCCCGTGTCCGATTTCATACTGGAGAAAATTTTTATTTTAAACTCGATGGCGCTGGTGATTTTAGCTTGACTAATTTCGTGACTGTTGCGCTACATGAGCTCGGGCATAGTTTTGGATTTCGTTCGAGAGTGACTACGTCCAACGGACTGTTTGGAGGAAACATTCCAAGCATTTACGATCAACGACTATTTGTTGGCTTCGCAGATGATGGAAGTATTTTTGATTCATTTGTAACCTCTAGCCCGGCTACAAATGGCGGCTTTCGCCTTGACGCCATGCAACTGGGTGATATCTTTTTTGGAGGAACCACAACAGCACCGTTTGCCGGCGCTCATGGTGGCCCCGGGGTAATCTCCACGGATTTCGGTACTCTTCCCATGGTTCACACTCATCCTGATTTGCAACAAGTTGTTCATCATTGGCATACAGCTCATTCACCGGTTTTGCTTATGCAAAAAACGGTGCCCGGGTTCGCCTTCTTTAACGATCTTGATCTCAGCGTTCCTGTAATGAGGGACTTGGGTTGGCAAGTCAATTCGCCACTGGCGCCACAGGTTGTTGTTTTTCCTGCTGCGAGCCCCAGCTCATTAGGTCAACAACGTACAGTTGTTTTTGCGAATTTGCAGATAGGTTCCCTGTCGGTCTCTTCTATTGGCATCTCCGGAACCCACGCAAGTGATTTCGCCATACTCAGTGGAGGTAGCAGTGGAACAGTCGCCGGACGATCTGTTCGCAACATCGTAGTTCGATTCGAGCCATCTGCTTCTGGCCTTCGAACGGCTTCTCTAAGCATTCCTTACAGCGGGGCCTCGTCAGGTACAAGGACAGTAATTCTATCCGGCGTCGGTCGTGGCCCGGACACCGACAACGATCGCATTGCCGACAATGACGAAACCCGCGATCTCGACTCCGCAATTTCCGGAACGCAAAACCCCTTCAACCCATCAAACGCCGACTCCACCTCCGACAACTTCGTCACCGCGTCCGACAGCCTCATCGACGGCTGGAACGATTGGGACAACGACGGCATGAACAACGAAGACGAGTTCACTTTCGGCTACAACCCCATCAGCGCATCAAGTTTCGGCGCACCTTCTGAAACCGACACCGATGGTGATGGCGTATCCGATGCCGTAGAATCAGTAGACCTCGATCCGGGTACGCCCGGAGTCCAAAATCCCTTTGATGCCTTCCTCGGCGACACCACCGGCAACAACGGCGCGAATAGTCCAGACGGAGTCGCCGACGGCCAAAACGACTACGACGGCGACGGCCTCAGCAATCTGGTCGAAAGCGTTTTCGGCATCAACCCGCTGTTATTCGATACCGACGGCGATGGCTTCGGAGACGGTGGAGAGGTCGCTGCCGGCACCGGCGTTCTAAACGCCGCCAGTTTCCCGCCCACCGACATCATGTGGATCGACTTCGCCGCGATTGGGCCCGAAGCCGGGATCGAAACTCACCCCTTCAATACATTGACCGAGGTGATCACCCTTATAGATTCTGGCGGCACCATCAACATCAAGGGTGACACCGCCGATGCCGAATCTGCCGAAACCCCAACCATCGACAAAGCCATGACAATCCAATCCGTCAACGGCATCGCCCGAATCGGCGTAACTGCGCCTTAATATCTGAACTTCGCAAAACCAGAATTTCAAAACCCCTTGTTTCGCGCCCCTAATGTGGAAGCGGCGTCCCGCCGCTTGACCCCTTGTCCCGCAACCAGTGTTTCCAGCGAGTGCAACGAGCGGTCAGCTATATAGAGGGATATGAAGGGACACGCAGCGCGGGATCATTCACGTCGCGTAAGCCGTCAACCGCCGGTGCAGCGTGATGTGCGCGAACACATCGATGGCCGTTTTCCCAAGCGCGAACCCAATTGCCGCCTGGTGCGCGGGAATGACGCCGGACAGAAACGCCGCCGCGAGAATCAACGGAACATGCACCGGAAGCTCGCGCGCATACGGCAGCGCCATCGCCTGCAGGCTGGATATCCGCGACGCTTCGCGCGGGAGATAATCGCTTACGAACGACACAGCATGCGCGACGGCGAACGCGACGGCCGGCACGATCACCACGATCCAGAAATTCACCGCGACCGCTCCAAAATCAGCCACAATCCGCGGTAGCAGCGCGAGGTAAAAGACGCAGAAGCTGCCGTAGTGTGCAACAAAAAAGATCAATAGATAGCCCTGCGACTTCGCGAATGCGCCGGGTTTGCTCGCGCGGTGGATCTGGCCCAGCGTGATCACGCCGACCGCCACAAGCTCAATGAGGTATAGCCGGAACAAGTCGCCCAGCGACCAGCCGCCGACCGTGGCCACCACGATCGCGACGGCGTTCGCCGCGATGAGCGCCGGTGTCGAATGTGTGAGGAAGCGTTCTGCCATCGTTCTGTGAACCGTAAAATGTTGACGGGTTACGGTACCAGATCGTACCCTCTTGGCTCTCCGTGGAGGATGTGCGCGCAATGAAGTTCAAGCTTGAGGGGATTCTGCCCGCAATTCTGACCCCGTTTAAGAAGGGCGGCACCGAGATCGATTTCGACAAAGCCGCCGCCTGGGCCGAAACCCTCGCGAAGAAAGGCGTGCACGGCATTTTCATGGCCGGCTCCAGCGGCGAAGGCCTGCTGATGTCCGCCGAAGAGCGCAAGCAACTCGCCTGCGTATATATGGACGCCGTCGGCCGCCAAATTAAAGTCGTCGTGCAGACCGGCTGCCTCGACGTGCCGCAGACCATCGACCTCACGCGCCACGCGCACGAAATCGGCGCACACGCCGCCGCCATCTACGCGCCCGGCTTCTACCGCTACGACGACGAATCGCTCTACGGCCACTTCGCGCACGTCGCCAAGGCCGTCCCCGAAATGCCGCAGATGCTCTACAACATCCCGCGCTACACCGGCAACACCATGTCGCCCGCGCTGATCCACCGCCTCGCGAATGACTTCGACTGCATCGTCGGCATGAAGGACAGCAGCGGCGACATCGGCCACCTCACCAAGGTAATCGCCGGCGCACCCAAAGGCTTCGTCGTGATCAACGGCGCCGACGAGTTCTCGTATCAGGCTTACCTCACCGGGGCCGCCGGTTCGGTTGCGCTGACGGCCAACGTCACCCCCGAGCTCTTCCTCTCGATTTACGACGACGTGAAGAAAGGCAAACTCGACCGCGCGCTCGCCACGCAGCACAAGCTGAACGCAGTCTGCACCGCGCTCGGCGGCGGCGCCATGATTTCCACCTACAAAGAGGCGGTCCGCCTGCTCGGCCACGAGACCGGTTTCGTCCGCCCACCGCAGCGAGAAATGACCGCCATAGAAAAGCGGGATTTGCGGAGCCGTCTGAAGGCCATCAAACTAATCTGACCAGATTTCTCTTGCGACGCAACCCGATTTACCGCACAATAGGTTAGTAATCAAGGGGGAACGGGTGACGGAATATTCCGCGACCGTTCAAGGGGGCTCGTCATCGCACCGCGCGACAACATTCGCCGATTGGTGGAGCACGTCTTGTCGATGGACGACGAGGCGCTCGCCCTGCTCGGTATCCAGGACGCGGCCCTCTGCCAAGTGTGGCTTTCCAATGGCGGCGCCGACAAAGAACCCCTCGAGGGTATCGAAAAATTACCAGGCCGCCTTGAGCGCTGGCTCTCCGCCTCCGATCACGCAAAGCCGAACTCCGAAGGCCGCCGCAGCCAAACACTGTTGCGCGAACTAATCGACCGTCTCGAAAGAGACGAAGTCGACAAAATGAGCCGCGACGAACTCGATCTGCTCGAAGCAGTTCACGGGTTCGCGCACGCCGCACAAAATCCCGTTACCTTCGAGCGTGTGCGCCGCGCGATCGCGCCACGCCGCGCCCGCATCGCCGCACGCCGCGCCGGCATGCCCGCCGTCGTCGGCACGCCCGCCTTGTCCGCGCGCTTCCTCGTCATCCGCGCGCAAGACATCCTCGCCGCGCAAGCGCGCGAAGTGCGCGTCATCGCCGGCGTGGAACTCCCCTCGCGCGGGCCCGTGATGGTACACAGCGGCCACGTCCGCGTGCTCGGCGACGTGCCGCAAAACACCACGCTCGTCGTCGAGGACGGCGCCTGCGTCGTCGACGGCTTCGTCATCGGCCGTGTCGCCGTCAGCGGCACCTGCGAAGTGCTCGAAAACATCTCCGGCGTCGTGATCAGCCGCAATGGCGACGTGCGCGCGCGCAATATCGTCGACGGCTCCATGATCGTCGCCAAGCGCGGCTGGGTGCACTGCCGCCGTGCCGCGGGCACCAAGCTGGTATTCGCCGGCAACACGATCAAAGTCAGCGAGCGCGCCTCGCGCTGCCGCTTCCTCGCGCCGACGATTAAGGTCGCCGAATGCATCGAAGCGGGCGAGATGCACTCGTCGCTGCGGGTTGAGTCCGCCATGTTCCGATCCTTGCCCGATGCCACGCTCGACATCGTCTTCCGCCGCAGCCTTTCGTGCAAGGATTACGGCGAGAATCCCGGCAAGCAGATGACGATCGACGTCACGCGCGCACTCCGCACGCGCGCCGAACTGCAATGCGCTCGCCAGCAACTTCAACTCGTGCTGAAAGAAGCCGAAGACGCCGCCGAAACCGCGCTGACCTACATCCTCGCCGGCGATGCCGCGGGTCAGATGGCCGGCGATGTGCTCTCCGCGCAACGGCGCTTGGATGTTTTGAACCGCGTGCTGCTCGGCCTGCGCGCGCTGTACGCGGAAGCCGAAGCCAAGATCGACGGCACCGGCGAAGAGGAAGAGGCCGCGGCCGAACCGGATTTCTTCGATCGGCTCGACGGCGAAATGAAGCAAATCATCAGCGAGCAACCAAACGACGCAACGCTGACGGAATCCTACGATCAAGTCGCCGAATCGCGGAAGCGCCTGCGCGGCGTGCGCGGAAACCGGAAGCTGATGAGTTCCGCATTGGCCGACATCGGTGAAAAACTCCAGCACTGGCGGCAGGAATTCATCGCGCTGGAAGAGACCATTCGCCTCGGCCGCGAGAACATTCGTAAGTCGATCGAGGCGAAGGAACTGATCGAAGAGGCCCAAGGCCGCTCCCGCGTGCTCACGCTCCAGCGCCTGCTCAAGAAAGCCGGTGAACGCGGCGCCAGCGAACGGCTCAAGAAGCGCATCGACACGCCCTTCGTCACCCTGATGACACGGACGATCGAAAAGCGCCTCATGGCCGCCAAAAAATACAAAGATGAATCGGACCGCCTGCAGAAAGACTTCGATGCCGCGCGCGACGTGGTCTGGAAGCAGTACCAGATGCGGATCGAAGCCGGCGATTCCGCCGGCCACCGCATCACGGTCGAGGGCTGCTTCGAGAACAAGGCCAAGTTCTACACCGATCCAGCCTACATCACGATGCCCAACGAAGAAGTCCCCCGCGGCGGCACCCGCTTGATCACTTCCTCCGGCGGCAACCCCACGCGCTACGTCTGCATCGGCAGCATGATCGCCGAGGAACCCTTCGAGCAGGCCGAGGAAGCCGAACTCGCCAAGGTCTAGCAATCTGGCCGCCCCGCGCGGCGAAACATGAATTTCGGGAACCCCGACCCGTATATTTGGGTTCAGATCCAATTGGAAACCGGGGAAATGCAGTAATGAAACGACCGAAATTCCTGATTTTGACGGCCATCGCCCTCGCCGCAGTGGGCTTGGCAGCCCTTTCCTTGTATATCGCGCCGATTCCGGCCTCCGCCCACACCAGGATTACCACCGACGTTACCTGGAGCGAGACCATCCGGCCGATCTTCATCCAGAAGTGCATGCCTTGCCACCACCCCGGCGGCCTCGCGCCGGATTACGTGGACTTAACGGTCTACGGTACCGATACAAAGCCCGGCGCACGCGCATGGGCCGCCCAGATCGAAGACGAGATCATGCTCGGCCGCATGCCGCCCTGGAACGCGGACGATCGCTTCGGCCATTTCGAAAACTCGCGCGCGCTAACGAGCGAAGAAAAAGACATGGTCATTGCCTGGATTCGCGGCGGTGGTCCCCAAGGCCCATACCGCAATCTGCCACCGCCGGAGGAATTCGCCGAGCCTACATGGTCGCTGGGCGCGCCCGGTCTGATCGTCGCATTGCCGCAGGGCCACGTCGTGCCGAAAGACAAGGTCTACGATTCGGCCGAAGCCCTCATCGCCGTCGATGTTCCCGCGGATACCTACATCACCGGCTACGAATTTCTGGTCGGCAATCCGCAAAACGTCGCCCGCGTCACCGCGTGGCTCCACGATCCCGAAGGTTTCCAGCCGCCCGCGATCGAGATGGAGGTCAAGGGCGCCTACGATCCCTACGCGACCGAAAAAGAACGCGAGATCACGCGCATGCGTCCCATGCCCGCCGGTCCGCATTTCCTCGGCCAGTGGGTGAAGGGCGATGGCCCGGTGATGTATCCGCAAACCGCCGGCCGCAAGCTGTACAAAGGCTCGAGCATCGAACTGCGTGTCGAATACGTCCGCCCCGAGTGGGCCGATTGGTCGCAGGAAATCCGCGACAACACGCGCCTCGGCCTGTTCCTCGCCGCGCCCAACGAAGAGTTCGATTTGATGGTCGAATCGCGTCTCGCCGAAGCGCCCGCGTTTGCGGTGAAGGTGGGCGAGAAAGTGCAGAAGAAAGTGGAGTATGTGTTCACCGAGAACACGCACCTGCTCGCCATCGAGCCGCATGCGGGGCCCGTGGCGACGCAGCTTAAGATCGAAATCTTCTATCCCGACGGCATCGAACGCACGCTCGCGTGGGTGCCGAGATACCAGCAACGGTGGGCGACGAGTTATCGCTTCGCAGAGCCGGTCGCCGCCCCGCAGGGCGCGCGGCTCGTGCTGACGAGCTACCTCGACAACACCGAGGCGAACGAGTCGAATCCGAACAGTCCGCCAAAAGATGTGAAGACCGGTCCGGGTTATCTCGACGAGCGGCTGTACATGTACTTCCACTACACGCTCGACGATCACCTCAAGCTCACGCCCGTCGTCGTGACCAAGGAGCCGCAACAAGGCGGCGGCATGCTGGGCGGCATCGGCGGTGAAATCGTCGACGCACTGGGCGGTGGCCGCACGGTCGCGGAAACCACCAAGGCGGTCGCCGAGACCATCGACGTGCCGCAGGAGCCGGAGCGTATCCGCATCGCGAAGAATGGCTACCACCAAGTGCAAGGCACAATGCCGCGGCCCGGCGCGTTCTCGCTGTACATCTATGACGACCGTATGGCGCCAATCGATCCGCGCAATTTCAAAGCGGAACTTCTGGTGGACGGCGGCGCGCGCAGTGTGCCGTTGACGCAGTTCCTGCCCGGCGACGATCACCTTTCCGCCTGGCTGGATCCCGTGTTTCCGCAAACGCTTACCGCCAAGGTCTTGCTCGGCGGCGAGGAAGAAGCCTTCGACTTCACGTTCAACGGGCCTACGCCGCCCGCGGCGTCACAAGACCCGGCCGCCAAGCAGGGTTTCACCGAACCGCCGCACGGTGGTTGGCTCGAAGCGATCGAAGGCACCGAGTATCGCGTCGAAGCCGCGTTGCCGGCGCCCGGCGATCTGCGGTTGTATTTTTACGGTCCCAACTTGCAACCGATCGATCCGCGTGGTTTCACGGCGCAGGCCGAAGTGCTCGGCGGCAGCCCGCAGTCATCCGCGGGAACGCCGATCGCCCTCGTAGTGCCGTCGCCGCGCGCGGAGTACCTCGCCGCGAAAGTGAATCCTGAATTGCCGATGAAGACGCGTGTCACACTCGCCATCGGCACGGGGAAGCAGTCGATCGAGTTCGAGTTTGACGAAATCAGCGAAGAACCGTGGGACCCGGCCACCGACGCAACCCCGAAACAGGCCATCGTCCTCGGCCCGCACGGCAGTCCTGAAATCTATCCCTCCGCCGACGGTTTCCATTACGTCGAAGCCGCCTTGCCGCATCCGGGCGAACTTCGCCTGTATTTCTACGACGCGTGGAAACATCCCGTTGATCCCGGTCTGTTCGCGGCGGAAATTGAACTGGACGGCAAGAAGCTGCCGATGAGTCGGGACACACAATCGCCCGAAAGTCTGGTGGCGTATGTTTCTCCGGCGACGCCACTCGAAGTGAAGGCCGGCGTGTGGATCGGCGGCAAGCGCGAAGCCTTCACGTTCAACTTCGACGCGGTGACGATCGATCCCGCGATCGCGCTGAACACCGCCGTCGCGCACATGAACCACAATCCAATCCACGGCGGTCAATTCCACATGGCGGACAATCTCTTCCACCACGTGGAAGGCACCATGCCGAGCCCCGGTGAGTTCCGCGTGTATTTCTACGACGACTTCCGCCGTCCGATCGATCCGCGCAACTTCACCGGCACTGCGCGCATCGAACATCTGAACGAGAAGACCGGCGAAGTCACGGAAGACGTCTACGAACTCCAGTTGATCCGGCCCGGCGCGGACTACTTGATGGCCGTCGTGCCGCCGCAGATGCCGTCGACCTTGTATGCGCTCGTCAAACTCGGCGGTGTCGACAAACGCTTCGACTTTGAGTTCGATCAGGTCACGGTCGACACCGGCGGTGCGCCGTCCGCGTCGGCCATGCCCGGAATGCCCGGCATGGCGACGCCGGGCGTCCCCGGTGCTCCGGGGGTGCCGCCGACGCACAGCCACTTCCGCCCGCCGCTGCTAATTCCCGCCACGGCGCCGGAAATTCTTGCGCTAATCGATCTTAAACAAGAAGACCTGCGCGCGCGCATCGCGGCCAAGGATTGGTACACGCTCTATCAGCCGGCGCTCGATATCGCCGATCTGGTCGCGGCGCTCTCGAAACCGGAAACAACGGGCGTCGATCCGCGGCAGAAAGGCCGGCTGAAATACATGCTGGGCACCGTGAACCGGACGGTCAACAAAATCGACCGCGCAGGCGACACGGCAGACGCGCCGCGGGTGCAGGCAGGATTCGACGAATTGGCCGGGAATGTGCGGGAAATAAAAGCACTGTTTCCGGTGAAAAAACAGCCGTAGGCTGGGGTTTTGCTGGAACCCGGACGCTTTGGGTGGTGTTTTCACTCATCGAAGCCGAATCCCGCGGCGAAAGCAGTCGATTCCGTAAGTCTTTTGAAAGGTTCGAGTTACGGAGTCTCGCGGCAGCCGCCGGGGGTGGACGGCCAGGCCCGCGTTTACGTATTATCAGATATCCGCGCGGGAATGACCGGAAGAGCGCGGAGCGACTCCGGGCGGTCGGCCCGGTAACTGGAGGAAGGCATGAAGCGCAAGTACGCGATTGTGTTCGTTTGTGCGGCGATGGCTCTCACCGCGGGTGCATGGGTGTTCGCGCAGGATGCGGCACCAAAAGGTGAGAAGGGCATCATCGTCGGAGACGTTATCGAACTTGGTACCTACGCGATGCAGGGCTACACGCCCGAGCTCGTGGCCGCGCACAAGGCGCGCATCGAGGAAGGATTCCCCGTCGGCATTCTCGAAGACGAGACCGGCATAGTCTGGATCGCCGTCTACCGCAACAACGCGCCGGCCTCCCATTTGGAATTGGCAAATAAGTTCGTCGCGGAATATGTCGGCAAGAAGGTCACCGTCCAAGGACTCAAGTACACGGCCAAGGGCGCTAACGTGATTCGAATGAGCGTGATCAGCGAATACTGATCGCGCTTTTGGTTTATACGGGCATGATGCGCTGCGGATGGCGCAAACGCGGTGGGAACACCGGGAGATTTTACATGCACTACCTCACGAAGAAAGTCGCTCTGGGCGCTGCGCTGGTCGGCGCATCGTTCGCGGGCGCCGCGCAGGCGGAAATCACGTTCACCAAGGACGTGCTGCCGATCCTGCAGGAAAAATGTCAGACCTGCCACCGCCCCTCGGGCATCAATCTCTCGGGCATGGTCGCGCCGATGTCGCTGATGACCTACGAGGAAGTTCGTCCGTGGGCAAAGGCAATGGTGAAGGCGGTGAACGAAAAGGTGATGCCGCCGTGGGACGCGTCCGAGGAATACCACGGCGTGTTCAGCAACGAGCGCACGCTATCCGCCGAACAGATCAAGACCTTGACCGACTGGGTCCAGCAGGGTGCCAAGCGCGGCAATCCGCAGGATGCCCCCGCCCCGATTAAGTTCTCGGAGACGGGTTGGAACTTCGGTCAGCCGGACCTCGTCGTCGATTTCCCGAAGCCCTTCTTCGTGAAGGACGAGGTGCAGGACCTTTACGAAAACATCACCACGCAGCTCACCGAAGAGCAGCTTCCGAACGATCGCTGGATTCGCAGCATTGAATTCAAGCCGGGTAGCGACGTGGTGCACCATATCATCGGTCACGCGAACTCCAAGGAACATGCCGGCGAAACCAGCCGCGGCATGCTGGGCGGCAACGCGCCGGGCGCGGACCAGTCGCAGTGGCCGGAAGGCTACGGCATCGAGCTCAAGAAGGGCTCCGCGATCACCTTCGCGATGCACTATCACAAGGAAGCCGGCCCGGGCACGGGCAAGTGGGACAGCTCGCAGATCGGTCTCCAGTTCCACCCCGAGGGCGCGAAAGTCACGCACCCGGTCAATATCTTCCCGGTCGCCCACGGCTCGTTTGAAATTCCGCCGCACGCGAAGCACTGGAAAGTTGGCGCGTCGCACACCTTCGACGAAGACACGATCGTGCTCTCGATGCTGCCGCACATGCACCTGCGCGGTACCGAAGCGAAGTACACCGCGTTCTATCCGGATGGCACCTCGGAACAGCTTCTGCACGTTCCGGCGTGGGACTTTAACTGGCAGACGGGCTACGACTACGCCGAGCACAAGATTCTGCCGGCCGGTACGCGCGTCGAAATGGAATTCTGGTACGACAACTCCGACGAACGCGGCGCGGCCGCGGGCTTCGACTCCAGCGAAGCGATTCGTTTCGGCGGTCCGACCACCGACGAAATGGACCTTGCCTGGATGACCGTCGCGCCGAAGAAGGATGTGCAGTTCCCCGGCGACTGAACCGGTGACGTATAGTTGCGTTCCGGGGAGGGATTCGGCCATAAACCGGGTCCCTCCCGATAATCTTTAAGGGTACGTGCCCGGCGCTGCGCCGGGCCTTGGCTTGCAGACTGGGTTCGCCCGCAGCGGCGAACGCAAAGAGGGTGTCTGAGCATGCGCGCGGGATTTCAAGGGTGGCAATGGGTGGCAGTGTGCGCGATGGCGATGATGGCGGCGGTTTCGCCCGCCGTGGTCGCCGAAGATCCGGTGCCGACGAAGCTCGATTCGTCGGAAGCCCGGGATTTCCTCAGTAACTGGGCGGTCACCATCGACATGATGGGACGTCAGATGAATTTCAACATGATTGTCGTCGATCTCGAAGGCAAAGTCGGCGCCACGATCGATTCGGCGCAGTTGCCCGAGCCGACGGCCATCGAAGACGTCTCGATCGACGAGCGCGGCAACATGGTGCTCAAGTATCCGCTGAAGTTCGGGCAGCAGGAATTTCAGGTCACGGTGACGGCTACGCCGTCGGCCGAAGGCCTCGAAGGCACCTTCGCCGAAGACAGCGGCCTGTTCAGCGCGCCGTTCACGGCCGTGGTTGCCGCCGGTGAAGACGCGGAAATCCGCGAGACGCGCAGCCGCAATCGTCGCATGGCCGCCAACTCCGCACGCCTGCGCTTCGGCGACGACAAAGTAAGCGTCAACTTTCATCCGCTCGCGACGGCCGACGAAGACTATAAGCGCCTGAGCGAAGTGAAGGAAGGCGAAGTGTTCGAATTCGTCGGCGGCCGCGCGACGAAGCTGATGACCGACGTGGACATGAAGTTCGCGCAGGGCGTCGTGAAGAAGGAAAACGTCGCGCCGGACTACCCCGGCGTGTACAGCCTCTGGATGCGCAAGACCGCCACCGGCTGGAACCTGATCTTCAATAGCGAGTCGGACGTGTGGGGCACGATGCACAACCCCGAAGCCGACGCCGCCGAGGTCGCGCTTGAAACCGGCAAGCCTGCCGAACCGGCGGAAACCTTCAAGGTTGAGCTGGAGCAAACCGCCAACGGCGGCATCGTGCGCCTCGTGTGGGGCGAGACGCAGTGGAGCGCGCCTTTCGAAGTCGAAGGCTTCGTCGCCAAGCCGGCCGCGACCACCGAAGCGAAGCCAGCCGAAGGCGCAGCCAACGGAAACTGAACCGCACTGAGGGCGGGACTACGGTCCAACCCAGCAGACATAAACGTAGCGAACGGGGCCGGGCATCCGATGGGATTCCCGGCCCCGCTTGCTTGTGGGCTCAGGGTTGCTGCGGTTCCGGGGCGGGCGCCGGCGTCGGTGGCAGAGTTTCCGGCGCGGCCTCGACCCACCAGTCGTCCGCAGCGTACTCCTTCTTCTGCTCGAGCTGCGCGGCGTACCACGCATCAAGCTGCTCCTGCGTCTCAATGGTCACGAACCCGCGCATCGTGTAGTGGTTGATGCCGCAGAGCTGCGCGCACGCGATCTCAAACTCGCGCGCGGGATTTCCAATCTTCGCGCGGAACTCCTCGCTGGTCATCGTCGGCGTGAAGTACACCGGCACGCGCATGCCGGGGATTGCGTCCTGCTTCACGCGGAATTCCGGCAGAAAGAAGCTATGGATCACGTCCTTCGAGCCGAGATAAATCAGCGCGATCTTGCCGATCGGCAGGTGCAACTGGTTCAGCGTCGTGATGTCGTCGGCCGAGGCGGGGTCGTCGTTGTCGAGACCGAGCGGGTTTAGCACGTCGTCGACCAGCGCCGGACTCGTGCGCCCGAAGACGCCGTCCGCGCCGGGATAGTGCACGTTCCACTGGAACTGCTGGCCGATCACGCGCACGACGTATACATCCTCGCGGGCGGGGTCCGGCGCGGCCGCGATCGTCTTGTGCCAGAACGGCAGCGACACGCCGAAGAGCAGCGCGGCTTCGGTGAGCGCGAGCGCAGCGGCAGCGGCGTAGGGCAGGCGCGTGCGCAGGCCGCGATGATCGGCGTGCGGGTTGCGCGTCGCGCGGAAGCGGATGAGCGCGGTGACGAACCATAGGCCCCAGGCGAAAAACACGACCAGCATGATCGCGTGCACGCCGAGGATGAAGTTGGTCATCGCGCCGCCGTGTTCTGAGGCGACCAGCGGGAAGCCGAGCAGGTCCCTCATGCCGGCGCGCCTCCGTCGGTCTGCGCCTGCGGGCTGAAGTCCCGCGCCGCGCCGGGCACGCTGTATTCATACGGCCCGCGGTACACCGCCGGCGCGGTCTCGAAGTTGCCGCTGCGCACCGGCGGCGAGGGCGCGGTCCACTCCAGCGTCGTCGCGTCCCACGGGTTGTGCTCGACGCGCTTCCCGAAGAAGAAGCTCCACGCGAGGTTCGCGAGGAACACGAGCTGCACAGCCGCGAGCAGGAAGGCCGAGTGCGACATGATCTTGTTCAGGATCAGCACGTCTTGCGCGTGCGCGTAGTTCAGCCCGCCGTCATACAAGCGCCGCGACACGCCGTGGAAACCCTGCAGCAGCATCGGGAAAAAGATCGCGTTCATGCACAGCAGCGTCGGCCAGAAGTGCAGGTGCCCCAGCAGGTGGCTCATTTTCCGTCCCGTGATCTTCGGGAACCAGTGATACACGCCTGCGAAGATGGCAAATATCGTGCCCGGCGCGACGATGTAGTGGAAGTGACCGACGACGTAGTAGGTGTCGTGCAGGTAAATATCCGACATCGCGAGGCCGAGCGGCAGTCCCGTGAGTCCGCCCAGGCCGAACATCGGCAGGAAGGCGAGCGCGTACAGCATCGGCGTGGTGAACCGGATGGCGCCGCCCCAGAGCGAGGCCACCATGACGGTGAGCAGCACGACCGACGGCACGGACACGATCATCGTGGTGAGCTCGAAAAACGCGTTCATCGTCGTGCCCATACCCGTGAGGAACATATGGTGCGCCCACACGAGGAAGGACATGAACCCAACGGCGAGCACGGAGGCGACCGCCGCACGATAGCTCCAGATCGGCCGGCGCGTGTTGTTGCTGATCACTTCGCCCACGATGCCGATCGCGGGCAGCACGAGCACGTACACCTCCGGGTGCGCGAGGAACCAGAAGAGGTGCTGCCACAGCAGCGGACTCCCGCCGCCGGTGTATTCGAGTTGCTCGCCGCTCACGACGAGTCCGCTCGGCATGAAGAAGCTGGTGTCCAGCAGGCGGTCGGAGAGCTGGAGCAGGCTCGCGGCCTCGAGCGAGGGGAAGGCCGTGAGCAGCAGGAACGCCGCGACGAACTGCGCCCACACGAACAGCGGCAGGCGCATGAACGAAAGTCCCGGCGCGCGGAGTTGGATGATCGTGGCGATCATGTTCACCGCGCCGAAGGTGGACGCCGCGATCACGAACAGCATTCCGACGAGCCACGCGGTCTGCCCGTCCGGCGCGATGACGGACAGCGGCGGATACGAGGTCCAGCCGGAGTACGCGGGGCCATCGGGCAGGAAGAAGCTCGCGAGGATCGTGAGCCCGCCGAGCAGATACGCCCAGAAGCCGAGCAGCGTCAGCCGCGGGAACGCCATGCCCGGCGCGCCGATCTGCAGCGGCACGAGGTAGATGCCGAACGCGCCGGTCAGCATCGGCACCACGGCGAGGAAGACCATGATCGTGCCGTGCATCGCGCCGAGCGAGTTGTAGAAGGTCGACGTCATCTTGCCTTCGGGCATGTGCGGGTTGTCGGCGCTGATGAACCGGCCGAGCACGGGCACCGCCTCGCCGGAGTACGCGAGCTGCCAGCGGATGAGGAGGATGATGGTGAGGCCGGCGAGCAGGAAAAACGCCGCGGCGAGGGCGTATTGAATGCCGACGGTTTTGTGGTCGGTGGAGAACATCCGCATGCGGGGATTGTAGGGGAACGGTGAGGCCTACTCCAAGGACAGGCCTTTTAACCACAGAGGCACAGAGGAACGCAGAGAGGTCAAGGGAAAATTCTTTTTTTGCCACAGATGAACACAGATGGACACAGATAGGGTCAAGAGCAAAGAGAGTTTGTTGTAAGGTCAAGATCATTGAATTCTGTTTTTGAAGTTATCCGTGTTTATCGGTGTTCATCCGTGGCCAATTATTCTTGACCTTCTCTGTGTTCCTCTGTGTCTCTGTGGTTAACCGGGTGGGTGGGCGGTGTGGTTTAGGAGTTTGGTTAGGAGGTCGGTGGTGGAGAGGGGCGTCGGCGCAGTGCCGGTGCGTTGGTGGAAGTGTTTGAGGTCCCAGTGCGTGGCGTTTTCGGCTTCGGCGCGGGCTAGGGCTTTGCGCGCGTCGGCGCTGGCGCGATCGTTGGCGCGCTGCTCGGCGTAGCGTTCGTCGGCGATGGTGTGCGCGGCGTTTAGATCGGCGAGGCCGTCGGGGTCGGTGCGGGTGTCGGATGCGCGGCGGAGATCGCATTCGAGTTGCGTCTCGGCGGAGACCTCGGCGCTGAGTGGGTAGTGCTTCTCGATGTGCTGCATCCAACGGCGGAGTTCCGCGGACAATTTCTCAAACGCCATCAGCGCCGCGCTGGGTTTCTCGACCGCCATGTAGTAGTCCTCGGCGGATTGCTCCATCTTTTGCGTCAGCGAAGACTGCGCGAGCGCGCGCGTCGCGCGGCCCACCATCACCGTCAGTAGCGCGACCTGGTGCGCGAGGTGCAGGCCCATCGGGTTGTTGCCGCCCGCGCAGGTGCGCTGCATCAGGTCCGTGACGAGCGCGTTGTACTCCGCCAACTCGAACGGACAAATCGCGCGGTCCGCATTCGCAAGCTGCACGACGCCGCGGCCCTGGTCCGGCGCGCCGCCGCCCGTCGGGTCGCTCTGCCAGCCGGGGTTGTGCGAACCCACAATCGCGAGTCGCCGCGAATACAGTCCGTGGATCACGGCGTTGCGGTTGCCCGCCGGCGCCCCGGTCAGCGCGAACCCACCGTGGTGCCGGCATCGACCGGACGGATGGTCAGCGGCCTGCGGGCATGGCTTCCCGCCAATCGTGCGTGCGCCGCAGATGCGGCGGTCCATCGCTTGCTCGCGCGCCTCGACGGCCGCGATCCAGTCTTCGGTCCAGGAGGACGCGCAGGGCGTGCCGGGCGGCGAGCTGACGGTCGAGGTGGGTGACACCCTCCGCCTCGGCGGCCCGGTGGTGCACGTGTTCGACGTGACCGTGGATCCGGCGGTGCTGGGAGTGGAGGCCGGGTGACCCCCGACGACCGCGACGGGCTCGACCCCGGCGACCTCGACGAACTGGGCGACCTCGACGACCTCGACGACGACGTCGTGACCGTCGACGACCTCGCCTTCGATGCGCGCGCGTCCGACGACGAAGCCTGGGACACCCACGTCGCGCGCGGCCGGCCCCGGCTCACCGCGACCGAGGTCGACCTCGACGTCGTCCGTCAGCGGGCCCTGCTCGTGGGCACCGGCAACGGGATGCGCACGGCCGA